>NZ_JBLAVB010000002.1:0-693480 GCF_047263945.1 Rhodospirillum sp. A1_3_36
ACTCCCTTTTTTCTGTCCCGCCCAACCCCTCTTCCGGTCCCCGAAGGAAGCGGTGGCACATCCGAAAATAATGCCAATTCAAGGAATTAAACAAAACCAGCCAGGGAGAAAACCCGGCCCCAACAAAACCAACGCTCCGTCGGGAGGCCGGGTTCTATAGACCCAAACCCACCCCGTCAATCGGAAAAGATAAAATCCCTCCAAATTTACCGGAAACCGGAGAGGGGTACCGTTCGACGGAAGACTGTTCCTGGCTCCAGGCGCTCTCGAGCCTCACCCTTAAAACAGGCCAAGCGTCTGCTTGGTCGAGTCCGAAGAAGAGTCGAAGCACTGAGCACATGTTGGACAACAGGGCGGCATCTTGTGCTCTCCTGGCACTTCTTGAGGCGCCTGACTTATGCAACAATGTGAAACTGCGAAGCCGCTCTCGACGACAGGCGATACAGACAGTTTCTAGAGTGCTTTTGAAGACGAAATTCGATAGGAGCAGACTCCTTCACTTTGCACATGGGATGCCCCCTTCACGGGCCTTTCGCTGGAGATCCCCATCTCGATAGACTAAAGTCCAAATAACGATCTTCTCAGCAATATGTTAGCGATATCACCATCATGGCACGCTTCAGTGAAAACCCGGTCTTCGTCGCGCTGGATACCGTCAAGGTCAGCGATGCAACAACGATGGCCTCCCGCCTCCAAGAGGAGGTCGGAGGAATCAAACTTGGTTTGGAATTCTTCACCCGGAACGGCCATAGGGGCGTCAAGGAAGTCAAGAAGGCCAGTGGCCTTCCCCTCTTCCTCGACCTGAAGTTCCATGACATCCCCAATACCGTTGCTGGTGCGGTACGGGGTGTCATGCCCCTGGCACCCGCAATCCTCAATGTCCACGCCGGAGGAGGACGGACCATGATGGCAGCGGCTCGTGCCGCCGCGCTGGAGGAGGCTGATGTACTGGGAGTCGCTCCCCCCAAGCTGATCGCCGTCACCGTCCTGACCAGCATGGATGACGCGGACCTGACCGATACGGGTATTACCCATGGGTCTGTGGATCAGGTGCGCCGACTGGCCGCGCTGACCAGGGATGCCGGACTGGATGGGGTGGTTTGCTCCGCCCAAGAGGCCAAGACCCTACGCGCCGATTTGGGTTCGGATTTCTTGCTGGTGACCCCAGGTGTGCGCCCCACTTGGGCCGTTGCCGGGGATCAGAAACGGGTTGTCACCCCCCATGACGCGATGGCCGATGGGGCTGACATTCTGGTCATCGGTCGCCCGATCACCGGCGCCAACGATCCCATCCAGGCCGCCCGCCTGATCGCCGGAGAGCTGGAAGGCCCCCACCCCGAAATGGAGCCATCCCGATGAGCCGCCCCCGCAAGAAAAAGTCCGGCCCGCTGATCAAGATCTGCGGCCTCCGCTCGGAGGACGGCCTCGATGCCGCCCTGGCCGAGGGAGCGGACATGATCGGCATGGTCTTCTTTCCCCCCTCACCCCGGAACATTTCCATAGAGGCCGCAGCGGACCTGCTGGACATGGTGCCTCATGCCGAAGACGGCGGCCCCCTGCGGGTGGGGCTTTTCGTTGATGCCGACGATACCGCCCTTGACGCCGTCATCTCCCGCGTGCGGCTCGATATGCTGCAGTTCCATGGTCAAGAGCCTCCCGAACGCTTGGACTGGGCGCACCTGGAATATGGCCTCCCCATCATAAAAGCCCTACCCATTTCCAACGCCCAGGACCTGGAGCGGGCCAAGGACTATGCCGACTGTGCCGATCAGCTTTTGCTCGACGCCCGCCCGCCCGCCGGATCCGATCGTCCCGGCGGTCACGCCACGGCCTTCGACTGGTCCCTGCTGGACGGTTGGGAGTCTCCCCTGCCCTGGATCCTCGCAGGCGGACTGACTCCGGAGAACGTGGCCGAGGCGATCAAACGCACCAAAGCCCCAGCCGTGGATGTCTCCAGCGGCGTGGAAAGCGAACCGGGCGTCAAGGACCCCGCCCGGATCTCCGCCTTCATCAATGCCATTCGGAGCGCCTGATACCATGGTTGCCCCCCCCTTTCCTGAGCATCCCCTCAGGGAGACCCTGGCCAACGAGTTACACACCCGCCCTTCGGAGGCCATAGAGGCCCCCGCCCAGTTGACCCATCTGGCGGTTATGTTCAGTGACCCGGAGGCCATGGCCAGGCACTTGGCAGCCCTGTGCGCCAGGTTGGGGGGAGCGGCGCCTGCCCCCGGGGCCAGCCATTTTGCAGGGGATATCGGGGCGCTCCGGGTCCGCTATGAGCAACATACGGAGTTCTGCTCCCTGACCTTTATCCGCCGTGGCATGGGCGGCGAATTCCCCTTCGAAAAACCGGTCCTGTCCGAACTGCCCGAGGAATGGCTCGCCAGTTTGCCCGGAGAAGTTCTGACCGGCGTCCATCTGGTTCTGCAAAGCCGTCATGAAATCGAACATCCGCCCGAAGACCTCAGCCTGCGCCACTTTGCGGGCAACCAGGTGATCGGATCCTATGTCGGGGGCGGTGCCGGGAAGGCCTATTCCGACCTGCGGATGCACGGGGACCGGTGCAATCGGATCCTCCTGCGCGATATCGACCTCAATCCCCGACATGCCGGACGCATTGTCCAGCGCCTGTTGGAGGTGAACACCTACCGAGCTCTGGCTCTGCTCGCCTTCCCCGAAGCCCGAAGCGCCAGCGCAGCCCTGCGTAAGGTCGATACGGCCTTGGCTGACCTGTCAGCCCGCATGGCCGATCCAAGCTCGCCCGAATCAGACGCGCATTTGCTGTCCGAGCTGTCCACCATGACGGCGGAGGTCGAAGCCATTGCCGCCTCCCGCGGATACCGGCTTGCCGCGTCACGCGCCTATTACAAATTGGTCCAAAGGCGACTGGAGGAATTGCGCGCCGAACGACTGGAAGGCCTCATCACCTTCTCAGGATTCCTGGAGCGACGCCTGGCCCCGGCCATGGCCACCTGTCAATCGGTCACCGTGCGGCTGGAGGAACTTTCTGTGCGCTGTGCCCGGTCCGCAGCCCTATTGCGCGCACGGGTGGAGGTCGACCTTCAGGCCCAGAACAAGGATCTGTTGGCCAGCATGGATCGCCGGGCCAAAGTGCAATTGCGTCTGCAAGAAGCCGTCGAGGGACTGTCCGTCGTCGCCATCAGTTATTATCTGGTCGGACTGGTGGGCTATCTCGCCAAAGGCGCGAAGGCCGCCGGGTTGTCCATTGGCGGCGCGAAGGTGGACAGTGGACTGGTGACCGGCATCGCGGTCCCCATCGTGGTAGCCCTGGTATTCCTGGGCCTCCGCAAGGCCAAAAAGGCTTTAAGTCACGAAAAATAGCGCTCTTTTTCCCACTTGGCGGAACGTCTCCTGCGCCGCACCGCAAAGCAGCCTCTTGGCAGAGGGGCGGAGAAAACTGTACCGCCGGACAGGCCCCGCCTTCATACTCCCTTTTTCCGGTCTCTCATCCCCGCCTTGGAAAGAAACATCCCATGCTCCAGACGATGGCCCGTCTTCTGACGTTGTTTCCGCAGCTGGCTTCGGGATTGGTCTTGACCTGCCTGCTTTGCTTGGGCGCCCCCCTGTCCCCGGCCTGGGCCGACCAACCGATTCTAAGTGTCGCGGGTCCCCTCGACCAGGGAGAGCCCGCCACCTTCTCCTTGGCTGATTTGAAAGCCCTGGGGATGCAGACCATCACCACGACGACACCATGGACCGGTGATGAAACCCCCACATTCACAGG
Organism: Rhodospirillum sp. A1_3_36; assembly: GCF_047263945.1. Lineage (NCBI taxonomy): Bacteria > Pseudomonadati > Pseudomonadota > Alphaproteobacteria > Rhodospirillales > Rhodospirillaceae > Rhodospirillum > Rhodospirillum sp. A1_3_36. The sequence goes on from NZ_JBLAVB010000002.1 coordinate 3,746, forward strand.
CCCCCTGCTTCGGGATGTCCTCGCAGCAGCGAAAGAAGCCGGTCGCAGACTGACCGTTACCGCCAAGGACGGCTATTCGGTGCAAATTCCCTTCATGGACGCAGCGGATTGGAACGTGATCCTGGCCATCGAAATGGACGGCGCCCCCCTGGACCCAACGACCTATGGCCCCGCATGGGTGATCTATCCCTATGATACCAATCCGATCCTGATTACCGACCTTTATCAGGAACGCTCCATCTGGAAGGTCGTCCGCATCGACATGGAGTAAGGACGTGGAGTAAATGGGTCGGGACTGCCCCTTATGCCGCTGGCCGATCCTCGCCCCGAATGTGCCCCAGGAAGGCATCCAGTTCCTTTTCCAAGCTCGCTGTCTGGCCGCTGAGACGGGCAGCGGTCTCCCCAACTTCCTCCGCAGACCCCGCAGAGCGCGCCATGGACCCGCCCATGTCCTGAAGGTTTCCTGTCACCGTATCCATCTTGCTTGCCGCCCCATCAAGGGCCCGGCCAATGCTTCCCATGGCTTGCTCTTGGTTGCCCATCGCCTCTGACAGGGCCTCGGTGATGTCGTGGGCTCTGGTCACCTCTTCGGCGACGGTGGCAATCCCATCAACGGTGCGGCGGATCTCGGTGCGAATGCTCTGGACCTGGGTGGCAATTTCCTCCGTCGCCCGGTTGGTCTGAGACGCGAGCCCCTTGACCTCGCCGGCGACGATCGCAAACCCCTTGCCCGCGTCGCCCGCCCGGGCGGCCTCGATGGTCGCATTCAACGCCAAAAGGTTGGTCTGGGCGGCAATGGCAGTGATCAGATCAACGACTTCGCCAATTCGCACCGCCGCGTCGGACAGAGCCGAGACCCGGGAATTGGAATCCCGCGCGCCAACCAGAGCCCGGTCAATGGCCGTCTCGGATTCCGCCAGATGCTCTCGCACCTTCCCCGCCGTATGGGCCAAGCTATCGGCGTTTTTAACCACCTCAGCCATGGTCCCAGCGGCCTCGGCGATCAATTGGGATACGCCCCGCCCCACCGCATGGGTTTGATGGGCATCGCCAACCATGCGTTTGCCTTTTTGGTCAATGACCGTCGCGGCCTCACCCAGGTCTCGGGCCATACCGCGCACGCTGCGTTCGAAATCATCGGCCAGTTCCAGAAGGACCTGTCGGCGTTTGCGTTCGGACTCCTCTTCCTGGCGGATGCGATCCGCCTGAAGACGCTCCACCTCTGCCGCGTTCCGCTTGAACACAGAAATCGCTTCGGCCATACGACCAATTTCGTCCCGCCGCCCCAGGCCGGGCACCTCCACATCCTGTGCACCTTCGGCCAAGGCGCGCATGGCCGTCTCGATACGACCAATGGGCCGATAGATGGACCGCGCCACGAGAATGGAGGCGCCAATCAACAGGGTGAGAAGCAAACCGCCGACGATGTAAAGGAACAGCAGCATGTCAGCCCGAACCTTTTCATAGGCCTGTTGGGCAATCCCCAAGTCCCGGTCCGAGAGGTCGGCCAACGACTGTAGGGAGGTCGCGAAGTCCGTGAAGGTTGCCTCCATGGCGTCTGACGCAGCGGTCTTGAGGTTCACTGCCTCGATATAACCCTTCAAGGATTTCACATAGGTCGACAATGCCGTGGAGAAGCGCAGCCCCGTATCCCCATCAAAGGGACCACCCATCAGCGCGAAGTCGAATTCATTTGCCGCCTTTCGCAAGCGTCCCAGGGTTTCATCATCCGGGCTCATCAGAAAGGCCTGCTCGAACCGCTTCAGACCGGAAAGCTTGCCCATGATCTGACCCACATTGGGCCACTGAGCCAGTTCCACCTCGATGTCGCGAATGGTTCCCTTCAGAGCCGCGCGCAGTCCTTCGTCATCGGTCAGCCCAACCTGATCGGTCGCCGCCACATAGGCTGCCATTTGGGTCGACAACGCGCCCGTCGCCTTCCGTAGACGACCCAAGGTTCCGGTCATTTCGGCACCCAGGCCCGCCTCCTCCGACAAACTTTCAATTGTGTCCAAATAGGACCGGGTTCCATCGATCAGATCAGAGAACCGGTCAACCGAGGCCTCCCGTTTCTGGGCGTAGCCGGCCTTGGCCAAACGCAATTCCATCAGATAGAGCTCGGTCTGCTTAATCATCAGATCCAGATCACGGAAGACGGATCGCCGTTCCGCAGCCACTTGGCCCGCGTTGTCACTGATGAAGTGGATGGTCACCGCGCCGCCAAAGGCCAGAACGCCAATCAGCACCAAAACGACGATCCGAACGCCGATGGGGACCTGGCCGATTCGACGCACCCACACCAGGGCTGAAACCAACGCCCCTCCATCGGTCCGCCCCATCCATTCCAAGCCAGGATCCGCGTCCCGTCCTTGTTCCAAGCCCAGATGTGTCATAGTTCCTCCAACAGATCGAACCAGAGGTCGCTCACCCCTGTTCCGCAGCGGCGAACGCTATCACCCGACGCTTCGACAAGAAGACGACAATTCGGTGAAATGTCGCTTCCAGTTTGTAACGAATCCTCGGTGTTTTCGAATAGCCCCCCGCAAACCTCTGTCACTTTCTGTCAAAACGGGCTGGAACGCTTTGCTTCAGGATGAGAGACGACACCGGTATTCAAAATGGGCTGGAACACCTTGCGTTAAGACCGGCTGTGGCGCCTTGCGTCTAGACGGACCGCTTGGTAAACGAAGCGAGCCGCGCCAATGGGGCACGGACGTCGCTCAAGGAACAGGCCCCCTCATGACCGCCGCCTCCCCCCAGCCGAACGCCTCGCCGCTGCGCCGCCTGTACGACTGGACCATGGAGAAGGCCAGTGGTCCTAACGCCCTTTGGATCCTGGCGGTGGTCGCCTTCGTCGAAAGCTCTATTTTTCCCATTCCTCCGGATGTTCTCATCATCCCCATGGTCCTCGCTGCCCGCAAAAGGGCTTGGTTGATCGCAGGGTTGTGTACCGTCGCCAGCGTCCTCGGTGGCGCCTTGGGGTACGCGATTGGCGCCTTTCTTTGGGAGTCCATCGGCTCGCCTGTCATGGATTTCTATGGCTATGCCGATAAATTCGCGATGTTCCAGGAGTGGTACCAGGAATGGGGCGCCTGGATTGTGGGGGGCGCGGGCTTGACCCCCTTCCCTTACAAGGTGGTCACCATCTCCAGCGGCGCGGTCCACCTGGACTTCATGGTCTTCATGGTCGCTTCAATCCTGTCCCGGGGGGTGCGTTTCTTCCTGGTGGCGGGCCTGCTGTGGTGGTTTGGAGAGCCCATTCGGACCTTCATTGAAAAGAGACTTGGCCTTCTTACAGCCGTATTCTTCGTGCTACTCCTGGGTGGGTTTGTTGCCCTGAAGGTCCTGGTGCACTAAACACCGCAAGTCCAAAACCATCTGCCAGATCGGGTCGCCGATCCCATGCGCTGGAGCGCCTCATGTCCGAAATGCCGGTCTCACAGTCTTCCCGTCCCATGTCGCCCCGTGTGGTCGCGCTGGGCCTGCTCCTGGCCAGCGCAAGCGCCCTGTTGGCCGCCCTCTATGCCCAATTCGCCTTGGGTCTGGATCCTTGCATTCTCTGCCTCTATCAGCGAATTCCCTATGTGGCGGTAGCCCTTTTGGCTGCCTTGGCCTTCCAACCCAATCTATCGTCCAAGTGGCGCGGTGGTGCTCTAGCCCTTTGTGCCCTCGCCCTTCTGATCAATGCGGGAATTGCCTTCTTCCACGTCGGCGTAGAATACCATTGGTGGCAAGGAACGGCCTCCTGCGGTACAGCGCCCTCGGCCAGTGGCGTGACCAGTCTAGCGGATCTGCGCGCCGTCATGTCCGCACCCGCTCCAGACCTGCCCCGTTGCGATGAACCGGCTTGGTCATTGTTCGGTATCACCATGGCCGGATATAATATGCTTGTTTGCCTGGGCCTCGGTCTGTTGACCGCCGCCCTGGTGTGGCGTGGTCGGTGGTGGTCAGGACAGGCGTCGTCATAGGAGGCGCTGCCCGCTCTCCCGCCGAGCCCACCGGTTCCTCCTAAGCCAGCGGATTCAGTCGAAAAGGAAGCCGCCCGTGACCCATAAGATGTCCCCGCGTGCCCGCACGCGTCCGCATGACACCCGCCCCCGGTCCGAAGTGCCCGTCTATCTCCCCTCAGAGGAGGACACCGCCCGCCACGTCACGGGCAAACGCACCGGTCAGGGCCATTATGCCGGCAACCTGTCGCGAGAGGACCTGTTGAAGCGAATCGCGCGCGTGGATCAGGCCGGTGAATATGGAGCGGTCCGTATCTATCAAGGGCAACTCGCGGTCCTGGGCAACAAATCCGCCAATGTGGGCGTCCTACGGCATATGCTCGAGCAAGAAGAGGAGCATCTCGCCACCTTTGACAAGGAACTGCTCAAGCGCCGTGCCCGGCCGACTCTGATGACCCCGATCTGGCATGCGGCCGGTTTCGCTCTGGGTGCCGGAACAGCGCTCATCGGTGAGAAAGCTGCAATGGCTTGTACGACGGCGGTGGAAGAGGCCATCGACGAACATTACCAAGCCCAATATGAGCAGATTGGCGACGACGAGCTTCCCCTGAAGGCGACCATTGCCAAATTCCGGGAAGAGGAACTGGAACACCGGGACATCGGCTATGCCAATGGTGCCGAGGAAGCGCCGGCCTTTCCCCTGCTCTCCGGTGCCATCAAAGCCGGAACCAAGGTCGCCATATGGCTTTCCGAACGGATCTAGAGTGAAACGGGATCAGCTTAAGTCAAGTTGGCCCAGTTTCACTCTGAATCTATAAATTTTGGAGGCGCTTCGAGACCAAGTTAGGCCATGAAACATGGTACGTGACAGGGAGTGTTTTCCCGTCACGGGGCTTTGCCCCGTCCCCCCCTCTTTGGCGAGGCTGGGGCCGAAAGGCCCCAGACCACGGGCCATTAAAAATTGGGGGTTTGGGGGGGCATTTGCCCCCAAATGGGCTTGGGCTATATCGCCCAAAAAGACGGTGCACTGTCGTGTACCATGGCCCTGAAATGGCCCAACTTGATCTCGGAACACTCTAACCAAACGGACGCTCCCTTTTTTCCCTATGCCGCAACGCAGAATGGGGAATAATGGGGCTGGGGAACAGCTTTTCCGATTGGGGGTAAGATGACCGAAGAGAATGAAGCGCGCATGGTCGCGCTGGTTGATCGCTTTTATGACCTATGCGACCAGGATCCAAATCTCGGCCCGTTCTTCCGGGCCGCCATTCCTGATATGCCCGAGCATAAAAAGACTGTGGTGGATTTCTGGTCTCACCAGATCCTGGGAACGGGTCGTTACAAAGGCAGTGTTTTCGCCGTCCATATGAACCGGAACATCACGCCAGACCAGTTCGACCTTTGGCTCGGTCGTTTTGAGAAGGCTGCGGAGGAGACCCTCACTCCGGAACAACGGGCCCGAGCCATGGCCAAAGCCCGGCATATGACCCAATCCATCCGCATGGGACTGTTCCCCTTCCACGGAATGGACGCCGTCGCCTGTGAAAAAGGGAGCTGATCATCGCTTCAAGGGGAGGCATGGAGCGCCCTTTTCATTCCGAGGGGTCGGTAACGGATCAGAGCCATCTCAAGGATCCTGGCAAACAAATGTGCCAGCCAAGCCAGGATAATACCAGCGACCGGACCTGATGACTCTTGCTTGGGCTTGGGCGTGGGCTTGCCCTGGCCGGTTCGGTTGTGATTCTCTCAAGCAACTGGATCGGTGGGGAGAATTGAGAGATGCCAGTGGCCATCACACGTTTGGATCTGTCGGCGGCTGACCTGCGGGCTCAGGCGTGCCGGGTGGGCGATGTGGCGCAAGCACGCCGGATGTTGGCGATCGCACTGGTGATCGAGGGAGCGTCTCGGACCCACGCGGCCGAGGCAGGTGGGATGACCCGCCAGACCCTGCGCGATTGGGTGCATCGTTACAACGCGGAGGGGGTCGCCGGGCTCACGGATCGTCCGCGCTCTGGGCGCCCGCCTCGGCTGAAGGAAGCGCACCTCGAAAAGCTGGACGCCCTTGTCGAGGCCGGCCCCGACATCGCCGAACATGGCGTTGTGCGCTGGCGCCGCGTGGATTTGCAGGCCGTCATCGCCAAGGATTTCAAGGTAGAGCTGTCCGAGCGTCATGTCGGGCGAATTCTGCATCAACGCGGATTTACCCGGCTGTCGGCGCGCCCGCGCCATCCGAAAACGGACGAAGGCGCCAGGAGACGTTCAAAAAAACTTCGCCGACAGGGTCGCCGCGGCGCTCCCGGCCAGCGTCAGGGGCAAGCGCATCGAGGTCTGGTTCCAGGATGAGGCCCGGGTCGGTCAGAAAGGAACCCTGACGCGCCTGTGGGCACGGCGCGGCTCTCGGCCCCGTGCCGTGCGCGATACGCGCTACCAATCGGCCTACATCTTCGGTGCCGTCTGCCCGGCCCGGGGCGTCGGTGCCGCCCTCGTCATGCCACGCGCCGACACCGAGGCCATGACCAAGCACCTGGCCGAAATCTCCCGGCATGTGGCCGAAGATGCTCACGCCGTCGTCGTGCTCGACGGCGCCGGCTGGCATGGCAGCGATGATCTTGTCGTTCCTGAAAACACGACGTTGATCGAACTGCCACCCTATAGCCCCGAACTCAACCCAGCCGAGAATATCTGGGAATACCTGCGAAAAAACAAACTCGCCAACTGCCTCTACGACACTTACGAGGACATCGTTGACGCCTGTTGCGCCGCATGGAACGCCCTCATCGCGGACCCGGCTCGAATCACATCCATCGCCAGCCGTGATTGGGCTAACCTGTCATGACTTCTGACCGCTGGTATAAGAGCATCGGAGAGGAGTTGCGCGCGGTCTGGAACGCCAAGGATCTGGTCAGCGCCCAAACCGAACTGGCCGACTTGGTGGCGCACTATCGGGAAAGCGCCCCCAGATTGGCTCGATGGCTGGAAGAGAATATTCCTGAAGGGCTCGCCGTCTTCACCTTGCCGAACAAGCATCGACGCCGCATGCGGACATCAAATCCCATCGAGCGCGCCGTCCAACAGGAAATCAAGCGAAGCACCAAAAAGGTCCGTGTCTTTCCGAACGAGGCATCCTCGCCGAGATCGACGAAGAGTGGCAAACAACCGACCGCGTCTACATCAACATGGAAATCACGGATGAGGGATAACACGAGATCCAATTTTACAGACAAAAGGTTGCTCAATCCAACATTTACTTGGACCGGACAACCACCCGTGCGTTGGAGACGTCAAAGCCATCGTCGATGGCAATAACACGGGATTTCTCGGTGGTCATGTCGAGAACCGTCACGTCACTCCCGGACAGCGAAACCTTGGCGAAGTGGGCCTTTGCCCCAGCCATTTCCGCTAGCCTCACGTCGGCATCCCCAGCGCAACCGAACAGCACAGGCTTGTCGCCCAGGGTGACAGTCAGGGTCCGCTCCTTCTCCAGCGTCAACCCCTTGGGCTTGATCGTCACTTCAAGCCAGGCATGGCGGAAAGCCGTTTCGGCGGTGGCAATGGCGAGACCAATGATCGCACTCGCGGTCGTCAACCCAATAGTCAGCCCGGCGCCGTGGATCACGGTATTGATCACATACATCAACGAACAGCCGATGATCGCCCCTAGGCCACCGGCAACACAAGCAGTTTTCAACTTAAGGTTTGGAACCACCTTGGCAATGGCGATACCGACAGCCACGCCTGACAGGCCCCAGCCGATAAAACGGCCCACGTCGCTGCTGACATTCAGAAATTTGGCGACCGGGAATCCGATATAGAAGGCCACAACGCTACCGAGAACTCCGCCGACGCCACCCACGATCACGGCTTTCATTAAATCGGCGGCGTTGAAGCCCTTGCCCGCGTACCGGCCTTGACCAAATGCGAGAAAAACCGCTGTCAGCATGCCATTAGCTCCGACCCCGACAACCCAGGTACCGAGGGCTGAATCTGGCTCCAACAAATGGTATAACAGGGCACTCATCAGGCCACCGACCGCGCCAAAAGCCACGAAATAGAAGCGCTTGTCAGATAACAAACCGGTCATGGTCCACTCCCCCTATAAGTTTTCCCCCATATACTGGGGTCAGCCTTTCACCAACTGCACCTGAATCAGCCTGCCACCTTCGTCGGCGGAAAGCAGGAACTGGGCTCCATCCGTCAGGGCCACATACCCACCGATCGGAACATCCTTCTTGGCGGCGACGTCCCGCATCTGGGGCATCCCCTCGTTCACAAGGACCCAGACACCATTGTAAAACTGGAAATAGCCAACGCGCTTTTTCTGATCCGGCGTCAGGTGTTCGTTCGGAAAGACCTTGCGGTTGACATGCCACGGGAATAGAGACTGCCCATCCCAGACCATGAGCCTGTGGTTGTCTGGCTGGTAGGAACCACTGTGGCGACTGGAATACAGATTGAGAACGGGCAGCGTGCCCTTGTAAACGGTGCCGCAAAAGGGACACTTCGGCTGGGTCGTATTATCAAACACATACCAGCCCATCTCGCATTTTGCCGAACAGGGTTGGACCATGTCGATCGTCCGTACCAGGGCATTCTCCCATTCCGACGGCGTCGGGCGGTTGTGCGGTTCGTGCAGCCCGTCCACGAAAGCTTTCCGGAACAGATCAGCGAGCAGATGCCCCGCGATGCCATACGGCATTTTAGCCGGGTCACCCCACGGCAACTGTGCCTTGGAGAGTTGGTCCGCCTTCACCCTATTGGACGTATCGGTCGGGTGCTCGACAAATAGGGCTTTCGTGCCCATGGCGAGTTCCTCGTCCTTGGTGGCGTCCATGTCATGCACCTTACCGCCCCTCAGGGGATGACGATAGAACAGGTACATGAAGATCAGGACAGCCAAAGCGTGCCTGTCAGTCAATGTGGACGGCAGCTTCCGATTGGAGTCGGATTTCTCCAGATGCTGGGTTGCGATAACCTCGGGGGCGATGAAATCTGGCGTACCAACCACGTCTGGAGGGAACTTTCCGGGGACGACCAACCCGTCGATATCAATCACGCAAGCCTCGCCCGAGGTTGGATCGACCAGGACGTTCTTGTAGCTGAGATCGGAATGGGCAAGGCCCGCCGCATGCAGGCGACGAACCGCGCGGCTGATCATCAAGCAGATGCGAAGATGGGTCAGCCAAGACCCCTTTTCCTCGGGAGCGAGGAACTTCGAGCGGTTAGAGGCACTGGCGAACCATTTTCCCTCTTTCTCCTTCCCCTTGATGCCCAGCATATCGTTACTGATGGATCCGTGAGAAAAGAAGAAATGCGAGCGATAAACCGGAACGACGACTCCCAATTTGCCGTCCTTTTCGACGATGCCGGTTGGCCAGCAGAACAGATTCTTCCAGTATTCGCCGCCTTCCTTTTCGAAGATGCCATTACGGTAAGCCCCAATGATGGCTTTTAGCCGTTCCTTACCCTGATAATCCAGCGCGTCGCGAAAGAAGGCGATGACGTAGGACCGGTCGGGGCTGAAGTAAACATCCTTCATGCCGCCCTGGGCAATGATCTCATCCACGTACTCGACCTGTTGCCCGTCTTGTGTAGTGAGCTTTATTGTGTTCATTCTATGCTCCTTCAGGGCACCAGAACCGCGATGGTTCGGTCGTCGTGGTTCCCGGGCGACCAGAAGTCCAACCATTCCAGGATTTGCCGTTCCATGTCCTCGTTTTCACGGGAGAAATTGACGGCCTCTGTCAGATCGTCGTTCCAGAAATCCATCCAACGGGCCGGATCGGCGAAGGCCACATCGGTCGGGAATTTGGGGTCGGAAATACCATCGGTCATCAAAGTAACCGCCGTGAATTCCTCACGGACATCAAAGAAGATCCTCTTCACCACATCCTCGAATCCGCCCGAGAATTCGGACTTTTGAAGGAACCGGGTCTGGCCAGCGAACTCTCCGCTATCGGGTTGCGTAAGGGGGGTCAGGGAGCCGTCTTGGACATTAAAAACTGCGGCCCCGCCGTCACCCACCGAGAATCCGGCGATGAACCATCCTTCCGGCACCTTGCGAACGACGCCGATAATCAGCGTGGTCGAGAACGCGGAAGCCTTTTCAGCCTTGACCGCAGCCTCTTCCTCGATCGCCTTGGCAGCATTGAACGCGACGGTGGCTAGGGATAGGTACAGTTGGCCCTTGATCCCCAAAGACGCATCCTCGTTGCCCTGTAAGTGGGCCGGAATAAGCTTTTCCAGATGCTCGGTAAGGTGGTCCTGAAGCAATTTTGGCAATTCGCCGAGAACACGATCGACGGCGATCTTTGACCCACGCCGGGAGTATTTCGCACTGCCCGCGCCGTCCGCCACGACCGCGATATGCCAGCCTTCCGGGCCGCTTTCCCAAAGGCCGAAATCATCATCGCGGAACGTGCCATCCTTGGCGTGAGAACGACCCCGCTTGCTCGCAGCCACGCAAAGCAGATCACCTTCCTTGCGATCGAACGCCTCGTCGGGCTTCCAATACGGATCACTTCGATCACTGTCTTTCGTGACCCAAAGCGACTTGGGATCCGGGATGACCGCGAGGTTGGCAACGATTTCGCATCGCCTGCCGAACAACAACCCCTGCAACCGGACAACGAAATCGCCACAGTTGGTGGGTATGCCCTTCAGGAGCCCGGAGGCCTCGTCCAGGGCCAGACCGCTGCCGCCGTCGTCTTGTAATTTCAGGTCCTTGAGCCCCTCCATTTCGACAGCCCCCTGGTAGGGCTCGTTAGCCTTGGCGTTTTTCAGATAAACCATCTTCTTGACGGTCTCTATGGGCATGATTCCCTTGGTCTCCGTTGCCGCGGGGCGAACAGGCGCTGCGGGAATGCCGCCCGGCTGGGGAGCGGAGAGAGCGGGAGTCGCCTCCCGCCGTGCGGAGGGCTTTGGCCCCGTCACGGGCCGCGCTCCCATTGCCGCCTCCGGTGGCGCCGCCGACCTGCCCCTGGTTGCGGGTTCCGATACCACCGTGGGACCAGTCCCCGTCGCGTGCCCTGGCTCCGCCGCCGGCTTTGGGGCATCGAAACCGAGTTGGGGAAGACCGCTGGCTTCATCCGCGTCGTCCCGCGAGGTTTCCCCTGTGGCGACGGCATCTTCCTCTGGGGGCAGGGAGGGCGTTTCAGCGGTCATGGAAAGCCTCGCGGGGGAATCAATGAAATTGACGGATGGCTCGAATTTTGTCGCCTCGTCCATCGGCGTGGGATCGGGAGGCAAGGATGGGGGCGGGCTCTCGGGTGGAGGATCTTTCGATGGTTGGTGCATCGGGTCTCCATTGGCCCCGTAAACAGGCGTCTCCCGTGCGACCGCGCGGTCCTCTTTCCTCTTGCGTCGATGATACGCGGCCATCCGGTCGAGGGCATAGAGGATCCGGCGATGATCCGACGGTAGCCCTTCGAAGCCGGGGTACTTGTCACCCGGATCCGGGACGTTTGCTTGGACCATCATATTGGCGAGTTCTTTGACCGCGTTTCCAACGGCCTTCTTGCCTTCAGAGTTGTCGGTCATCCTCGGCCCCGCCCTATGTCGAAGTGCTCGCCACTTTCCGAAATCGTGTACGTGGTCACCTGCCCGCACCAGGGGCAGGTGTGATCACCACCACCGTCAACGCAGTTAATCTTCCCACATTGGCACACCGCCATGGCAAACCGCGCTCCGCAATGCGGACAGTTTGGTTGCCCGATCAGATCACCGGAACTGACGGACTGCCCAGAGTCCCCGCTATCCGACAGTTCGAAATAGCTATTCTTCACTGGTGCGACCGCATCCAGGGCATAGCGGCGTGTCTGAAGCAGCTTGGACAGGACGGGATCACTGGTCTCGATCCGGCCCATATGGCGTTCGTACTTGACCACGTAGGGCAGGGCCTTTTTGGAGCATTTTCCTACGAAAACAGCGTAGCGGTCGTCGACACCCGCGAATGGGGTCAGGCCTTCGGCGTTTTCCACGGACTCAAGCAGTCCGGGTTCGGCCTTGGCCAAACTGACCTTTCCATCCTGCCCAGCGCTGACGCTGCGGCTTTGGCTTTGGATCGACATGGAGACCCATTTGACGAAGCGGGCGAAGGCATCATGGGCTGAATCATTGAAGACGATCACTTCATCGGTCAGCCGCTTCAACAGGGTATGGTCAGCTCCGCCCCCAATGGAGACGGCGACCATATTGACCCTGTTGCGATACGAACGGTTCCAACGGTCCAGCGCTTTCGAGGGGTCATCCGTCGGATGGCCATCGGTTAAAAGGAAGACGATGGGCCGCCAATCACCTTTGCGATTTGGCGTGGTCACCACCACCGTCCTGTCAATCTCGTCCATCAGATGGGACAAGGCCGCCCCCAAGGCCGTGCCACCACCGGCCGGAAGTTCCGGAGGGTAGAAGGCGACAAGCTCGGTCAACGGGACAACCGTCTTCGCCTTGCCAGCAAACGCAATCACCGACAGGAACGCGGTTTCAAGGGCATAAGGGTCCTTACGGAGAGTGGATACAATGGCGCCAATGCCCTCCTCAAGGCTGTACAGATTTTTGCCCACCATCGACTCTGAGACATCCACGAGGAAATAAATCGGTAACCGCCGCATCATTGGTCTCCCTCAAAGAACAACCTGAATTTGGGGTGGCGGCGGGGGTAGCTCCATGGTCGTGGCTGCCCCCACGGACCGGTTGCCCCCCGAGATCGCCGCAGTCACCCACTTGAAGAAACTCGTGAACCCCGCAGCATCCATTGTATCCAGGGACACCACATGGTCGCACAGGGGCTGAAGATCTTCCTTGCGGGCCTTTGGACCAGCGACACAACCAATCACGCTCGCGAATCCGATGGTCCGAATCTTCGGGCATTGCTCCTCGAAGAGCTGAATGTCCGAAGGCTTGCCATCCGTCATCACGAACAGATACGGCGCCCAATCGCCCTTCTCTTCCGCCGTCGTCAGCTTGATCTCCTGGCGGATCCGGGCACCCAGGGTCTCGAGGGCAAGCCCCAAGTGGGTCGGACCGGATTGGGGGGTGGAGATCACAGGCACCTGAAGCTCATCCAGGGCCGTTAGCGGCACCACCACCTTGGCGTCGGAGTCGAACGTGATGATGCTGACATACACGGTTTCTAGGGCATACGGATCCTGCCGCAGGGCGCTAACCATCACCCGGATACCCGTATTGGTCGCTTCGATCGGTTCGCCCCGCATGGAGCCAGACGTATCGAGCAATAGATAGACTGGAAGCCTTCTCACATTTCCCTCCCCTGTTTTCTTAGACGGCGGACATCACACCAGGGTGATCTGGGGCGGGGGCGGGGGCAATTCGCTGATCTCGCTGGATTCCGACTTGTTCAGATCGACCTTTTTGGACGAGGTCGAAATCGAAGCGGAAACCCACTTGAAGAACGCGCCGATGGTCGAGGAGTCGGCCGTATCGAGGGACACCACCACTTCGGTGATTTGCTTAAGGATCGACGTATCCGCCTGCGGACCGGCGGCGCAGGCAATCACCATTCCGGTCTTGGCCTTCCTGAATTCGGTAAGGCCCTTTTCCCAGTCGTCGGTCGGCTGACCGTCGGTCATGATGAAGATCAAGGGCTTCCAGTCTCCCTTCTCTTCGGCGGTGGTTTTTTTGACCTCGCGCTCAATGCACTCCTTCGTCACTTTCAAGGCATCGCCCAAGGAAGTGGTGGAGCCCGCTTCAATGGTCGGTGGTTGCATCACCATCAGTTCAGTCAGAGGAACGACCTGCCGTGCCTTCTCGTCAAACACGATAACCGAGAGGAAGGCGGTCTCAAGCGCATAGGGATCGGTTCGCAGGGTGCTCACCAACATCTGCATACCATTGCGAACGGCCTCAATCGGCTCGCCATGCATGGAGCCGGAAACGTCAAGGACAAGATAGACGGGAAGGCGACGCATCAATTTCTCTCCTACTTTCTAGATTACTTCAAGAAACGTTAATTCCGTACTGGGAACACATAGCCTCAAGGCCACCCGCGTAACCTTGACCAACAGCGCGGAACTTCCAGTCTTCGTTGTGACGGTAAACCTCGCCGAAGATCATCGCGGTTTCAGTCGAGTAATCCTCGGAAAGGTCGTACCGGGCGATTTCCTTATCCGTCTCGTCGTTGACAATACGAATGAAGGCGTTCTTCACCTGCCCGAAGTTCTGCATACGGCCCACGGCATCATGAATAGTCACCGTGATGGCGATGGTCTGGATATCTGCGGGCACAAGAGCCAGTTGGACCTTGATGGACTCATCATCTCCTTCGCCTTCCCCGGTCAGGTTGTCGCCCGTGTGTTCGACCGATCCATCGGCCGACTTCAAATTGTTATAGAAGATAAACGCATTGTCGTTCGGGACCTTACCGCCGGATCCCAACATGAATGCCGAGGCGTCCAGGTCGAAGTCGGCGCCATCCGTGGAACGGGCATCCCAACCAAGACCGATCAAGATCTTCTTAAGGCCGGGCTCGGTCTTGGACAGGCTGACGTTTCCACCCTTGCTCAATGAAATGGCCATTCTTTTCTCCTCTCGTTCGATTCAGACCGCGCCATCGTCCAATGGACGGAACGGCACGGTTAGTTCCCTTTCCCGCGATACATCCACGGTCGCGGTGCATGATGACGACGGGGCGATCTTCCTTCCGAGGGCCATGGCGGTCCGTACGAACAAGATGCGTCCTTTGGTTTGCGCTCGTCCAGGAGCTCTTCCACGTCGCCCAAGGCCTCCTTGTCCGGCCAGATAAGCGAACCAACCACCCCAACGACTAGGGTCCCTAGTACGATAATGAGGCTCGCGTTCGGGGCGATGTGCAGGAAATCCCAGCCAAAGACGTGCTCGCCCGATTGAAGTGTCAATTTCAAGGCGATGAAGAACAGCAGGGCGATAACCGCCTTCTCCAGGTGCACCAGGTAACGGGTCAAGGCCGCCAACAGGAAGTAAAGCGACCGTAGGCCAAGCACCGCGAAGATCATTGCCGCGTAGACAAGCAACGGTTCCTGGGTAATGGCAATGACCGCCGGGACCGAATCAAAAGCGAACATAATGTCCGAAGTCTCGATCGCCATCAGGCAGAGGAAGGCAGGGGTCGTGAACACCGCCGCGTCCTTCACGGTTCGGATGGTCGGGTCCGACTTGACAATGTCCTCCTTGATGGTGCGGGAGATGAAGAACCTTTCCGCATGCAGGCGAGGGAAGACCGGCATGATCTTCTCGGTCATCTTCACCGACCAGTGATGCGAGTAGTCCGTGATTTCTTCATCACCACCGCCTGAGCGAAGCATCTTCCAGCCTGACCAGGCAACAATCGCAGCGAAGACGAAGCCCACCCATGGGGCGAGGTGGAACAGCCCGGTGCCCACGACAACGAAGAGCGCCCGGAACACCAGGGCGCCGATAATGCCCCAATACAAAATACGGTGCTGAAGCCCCCCCGAGATCCCGAACGACGCGAAGATGGCCATGAAAACCATTAAGTTGTCCACGGACAGGGATTTTTCCAAAGCAACGCCCGCCAGGTACAAATCAGCCCAATGTTTGTCGAAGCGGATCCAAAGGTACCCGTAAAATGCGATTGCCAACCCGATCCAGAATGCAGACCAAAGGCTTGCATCGCCAATCGAAATTTCTTTGGTCTTACGGTGGGCGAACAGGTCCACGAAGACCGACAGGCCAATCGTGCCGCAGAAAATTGCAACCGTCTCGATCGGGAAACCGAAGTGTGCCATGGCAATAGTCACATTATACGTTAAAGTCGGAAGGATTAAGCTCAAGTTCGGAGCACATGCGCCGGACCACGGTCTTTTCCTGTTCGTCAAAATTACCGTCAGCGACACCGATTATTTTGTCGAATTCGAATTTTTCCCCGTACTTCTGAAAAATCTTGATGACGTCGCTCGAGTTAAAGACCCTGAGTTGTTCGGAAGATTTTAGATACCCCATCATCTTCTGCTTTTCCTCAGCGGAAACGTTGCCATCGGCGTAAGCGACCAGGGCGCATCCAGCGACCACCGCCTTCAAGAAGATCCTTGGACTTGAACTTGGTGATCTCGGCATTGAGCGTCTCCTGGGCATCGGTGATATTCTTCTTCAGCCATTCCGTGAATGACATCTCTGGATCGTTCGATCCATGGGGAGATGCCCGAGCGGAGGCTCCAGCCAATCACCTTGTCAACTTTCTGGCCTTCAAAGGAACCGCTCTACCCCGATCGCCTTCCGTATATTCCTCGTCACGCCCCCTCGGGACTCCCCTCGGCCTAAAGTCAGGAAAAGCTGTCTCGACAAACCCGTCCATCCAATTGATTAATCTATTGAACAGTGCTTCGAGGAGAACGCAGGCAAAAGGCGGGATCAGGGCTACGAACACTGACCCTGTAAGGAGGGGAGACTCTAGACGCAAATAGGATTCGTCCACGAGAGGAATCGCCAACGGAAAATAGAAGGCCCATTCCTCTGGTCATTCATTCCCTCGCTACTTATGATCGCAGATTGACCATGAAGCCAAGACGTACATTTAAATTCCGAATCGGACTTCTCTTTCTATCCACCGACATCCTTTTTTGCGGTCGCCTCCTGGATGAAGACGTCCGACACCGTGTTGAAGCCTCCCTATCCTCCTCCACTTCTCGTGATCCCCGAGTTTGTGACAGCCCAAGGGGCCGGTTCAGTTCACAGTCTTAGAGCACTGACCGAATGATCGGCATCATGTCGTGGAATGTACGACCAGTCGCCTTCTCGCCAACCGCATGGATCTTCCACTCGCCATTGTGTCGGTAGATCTTGGCCATCACCATCCCGGTGTGGGACCCAGATTCACTCAAGGTAAACTTGGCCAGTTCCTTCCCAGACACATCGTCAACAACCCGACAGTAGGCGTTGGCTACGGTATCGAAGGTCTGTCCGCGAAACGAATTCACTGTAAAGACCAGTGATTTGACGTTGGCTGGCAACTTGGACAGGTCAACTTTTATCGACTCGTCATCACCATCACCCGCGCCAGTCAGGTTATCGCCCGTATGGATGATCGCCCCGCCCACACCCTTAAGCTGGCGAAACCAGATCTCGTCCACGCTTTGACCGGCTTCGTCGAAAACCAGGCAGGACGCATCAAGGTCGATATCGCTATTGCCCCCGAAGATGCTTCCAAGCAGACCACGTTTCTTGGCGACATCCCAGCCTAGCCCCATGAAGATGCGGGTGAGGGACGCGCCGTTCTTAACCAAGCTGACCTTCTGGCCCTTAGTAAGAGATACGCTCATGATGGCCCCCTTAGCCGATGTTTACACCAAAACTTGGAGCTAGCGGATCAAGCCCCCCAGCGAATCCCTGACCTACGGCCTTGAACTTCCATTCACCGTTGTTGCGATAAATTTCGCTGAAAATTATCGCGGTCTCAGTGCTGAAGTCCTCGGACAGGTCGTAGCGGGCGATTTCCTTGCCGTCGGCCTTGTTCACAACGCGAATAAACGCATTGCTGACTTGGCCGAAGTTCTGCTTGCGCGCTTCCGCATCATGGATGGTGACCGAGAAAGCGGTTTTCTGAACATCAGCGGGGACCTTGCTCAAATCGATGGAGACCACCTCGTCGTCGCCTTCGCCCTCACCCGACAAGTTGTCGCCCTGATGGACGACCGATCCATCGACCGAAATCTTATTGTTATAAAAGATGAAATCCGCATCACTGCGGACTTTGCCCCCCTCGGCCAAAAGAAACACCGAGGCATCAAGGTCAAAAGACGATCCGTCGGTGACCCGGGCATCCCAACCCAAGCCGACATCGACGGTGGTCAGTCCAGGCGCCTCCTTGCTCAGGGAAACATTCCCGCCTTTGGACAATGAGACAGCCATTGGGCAACTCCGGCATCATCGATGAGAAGAGAAGAAGTGATTGATGCATGGCGAAAACAGAACACTTAGAAATTTGTTCTGGAACAAAAATACCCAAAAGGTAGATGATTGTCGCAGCAATGGCTGCGAAGTCAAGTTGCATTCGATCAAGAGTAGAATATTTTTGTGGAGTTTGCCGTTATGCCAACGAGAGGTAGCCTCCCTTGAGTGGACAGCTTGGCGGCTCGGTTAAGCTGTTCCCGGTTTGATGATCTTGCCGCCAGCGCCGTCTCCACCACCACCCTGTCCGGGGCATGCCCCGGACAGGGTGGTGGTGCGATTTCATGATAGGTTTCATCGGGTGTCTGTTCAGCGAGAGTCGAATTCGGCCTTCTACCGTTGTGCAACTCGACGACAGAGCAGCCACGAAACCGGTAATGAACGAAGCTTCTTTATCCTTGGCATCCCTGAGCGGGGCAGCAGGTTCCTATCCATGAGGTAATTGAGACGGCTGGCGTGCCGGTTTTCCGTTGCAGTTTTTCCTGTCAGGCGTCGGATTGATTACGGAAAGCTCCAGCCTGTATGTTCGACCGGATCGCCAGCGCGAAATGGTCTGTGACAGCAGCACCGCATGTCAATTTCTCGGCACTTCGCGCCCCAGCAGACTGTCGGATTTTCCCCCGCTTGGCGTTATCCCAAATTGTAAAACTTAAATAATTCAACTTAAATTGGCTGCTCCTGCTGCCGCCCAGTCTGAACGATTGGGTCCCGGAGGACGATTTGGCCCATTTCGTGATCGCGGCTCTGGACCGGGTGAGCTTGGATGCTTTCAAGATCAGCCATCGGGCCGTTGGCCAGCCGCGCTATCATCCCCGGATGATGCTGGGGCGTCTGATTTACGGCTCTGCGAACGGATTTTTCTCCTCGCGTCGCCTGGAACGGGCGACCTATCGGGATCTTGGTGTGCGTTTGGTGGCTGCGGACCGCCACCCCGATCATGATACAATCGCCACTTTCCGGCGAGCGAACAGGACAGCCTTCGAGGCCGCGTTCCAGGAGGTCGAGGTCCTTTTGAGGGCGAAGGAGTCCGGGCTCCTGAAGCTCGGTACGGTGTCGATCGACGAGACCAAGATTGACACCAACGCGTCGAAGATCCTGTCGGTTGTGCCGGTCATCGAGGCCCTTTTCATTGTAACGATGGACCCAGTCTCGAAGCGTTGGCAGTCCGCCGCAAGTCTCCCCCGCCGACTTGCGGTCCGCTCCCTCCAAAATCAGAGTGATCGCCAATATGCGGCGGGCAGCATCGCCATCCGAGGTCCGCGACGCCGCTCCGCAGAGATCCTTCACCGTCAAATCCGTTTGGGTTATTGCAACAACCATGACTCCCTCCTTCTGGTTCAAGGAAGGGAATCACCAAGCCGCCCCAACGAGTCACAATCAAGGGCCATTGGTATTAGAGTGCTCCGAGATCAAGTTGGTCCACGTCTTGGCCACGGTACACGACAGTCGGTCCTTTCCCGTCACGGGGCTTTGCCCCGTCCTCCACTGGGGCCAGGCCCCAGGCTGTTATTTTTAAAAGAAAAATGGGGTTTGGGGGCATCGCCCCACACTACACGACAGGGCGCATTTTAGTGTGGCGGTGGATGGTGAGATCAATTCTCCTCTGGGTGGAAAAACTGCCCATAGGAGCATCCGTTGGAGATCCGTTTTCTCACCACCCTGTTGCAGACGCTATCGGCCCATGTCCGCCTTGGCAAGACGCGCCTGGAAACCCTCAGCCTTCTGATTGTCGGCGTCATCAGCACACGCACGGTCAATTTGTCGCATATCGCCGTAGAACGCCCCGGTCGCGCTTTGGTTGCGTCGACCTATCGCCGTCTGCAGCGGTTCTTCCAACATGGCCAACTTGACGACGACTGGGTGGTTTCTCTGGTCGTGCGCTTGATCGGCTCCCGCCCGCCCTGTGTCCTGTGTCTTGACCGCACCAATTGGAAGCTCGGTCGACACGATATGAATTTTCTGGTTCTGGCCGTCACCACACGGCGCTTTCGAGTGCCTTTGATGTGGACTGTTTTGGAGCACGGCGGCAGCAGCGACACCGCCGATCGCATTGCCCTGATCAAGCGATATATCGCCTCGGCCTGTCGCACGGCATCCGATATCATGGCGCGCGCCTCACCGCCCCGAAAAGCACATGGATATTACGCCAAGTCCTGCTTCCGCGTCGGACTCGACGAACTGAGACGACGCATGAGAACCGATCACAACACGGCAACCGCTCCCGGCGCCTGGCAGTGCGGACAGGTCCGGTCCTCCCCAACGCTCTGCTCGACAGCAGCAACGGAACCGACCCCAGGGGGGTGATCGGCCAGGGTCTCCAACACCGTCGTCTTCTGCGCTTCCGTGATGTAATCGATCTCGCACAGCCAGCGCTGAAAGCTCTTGTGGTCCATGGTCGCTAAACTCCTGCATTTCCCACATTTTACAGCAGTTCAATGCGATAAACGAATAGAGCCACCTTTATTTGTCGGGAAGCTCGACGGTAAAGCGAGCGCCCACGAGCCGACCCCCGTCTCCTTTGCGGTTTTCGGCGCGGATGGTTCCCCCATGGGTCTCGACGATCTGTTTGGAGATGGACAGGCCCAGACCGGAATGGGTGCCAAACTTTTCGTCCCGGGGGCGCTCCGAATAGAAGCGCTTGAAGATGTCTCCTTCCTTTCCCGGAGGAATGCCCGGGCCGTCATCTTCAACGGTGACGATGATCCTGTCCTTCGTGCGCCAAGCCCGAAGGGCAATGGTCCCCCCCTCCGGGCTGAAGGACACGGCATTGCCGATCAGATTACGGAACACCTGAACCAGCCGCCCCTCCAACCCAAAAAGCTCCAGGGCATCGTCCCCATCCCCGGAAACGGTGATCTTGACCTGCCGCGCCTCCGCTTCGGATCCGTGGATTTCAGACAGCATTTCCAGCATCGGGCGAATGGCCACTGGCCCCATTTCCGCCCGGGACAATTCCGCATCCAGCCGGGACGCATCGGAAATGTCCGTGATCAGCCGATCCAGACGTTGGACATCGTCCACAATGACACTCATCAGCCGTTTTTGCTGGTTGGAGTCATCGACGCGCGCCACCGTTTCCACGGCACTGCGCAGGGAAGTCAGGGGGTTTTTGATCTCGTGGGCCACATCGGCGGCGAACCGCTCAATGGCGTCCATACGCTCCCACAAGGCGCCGGTCATTTCCCGCAGGGCTTCCGACAGGTCGCCCAGCTCGTCATTGCGGTTGGAGAAATCGGGAATCGCTTCCTGCCGGGCATCCTTGCCGCCCCGGACCCGATCTGCAGCCGCCGCCAGACGCACCAAGGGCCGGGCGATGGTTCCCGCCAGATAAAGGGAGAGGGCGATGGTCAGGGCCAGGGTCACAGCGAAGATTTCCAGCACCGCAAGGCGCATCTCGAACAGGGTCTCGTCGATCCCTTCAGCTCCCCGGCTGACCATGATGGCGCCGACCACCTGCTTGTAATACTGCACGGGAACGGCGACGGAGAGCATGCGCTCCCGTCCGACGCGGGATCGCATGGCTTGGGCCACTTCCCCCTGGTTCAGGGCCGTCGTCACCTCGCCATAATCCGCCGCCGACTGGTTTGGGCGCTCCGTATAGGGAGGAAGGACCTCCCCCTCCCCCAGGGACGGGACAAGGGTGTCATAGAGCCGACGCAGGATGCCCCAACCGGATTCCGGCGGTTGGGGCGGAGGCAGGTCATAGACTTGCACCATCCCGCCATAACCCACCAGACGGCGACTGTCGGCCACCATGCGACCGGACGCGTCGAAAAGACGTGCGCGCACATCGGCCAGATTGGCCAAACGACGGACCATCTGCCGGGACATTTCCGGATTGATACCATGGGTTGCCCGGACCACTGGCCCGTCCACGGAGACCTCCAGGTTGATGGCCCCTTCACCGATGGCCGCAGCGATCAGGTCCGCTTCCGTGCGAAGCGCCTGAAAGGTACTTTGGGTGAGGGCTTCCTCGTAGGTGTCGAGATACAAAAACCCTCCTGCCAACAGGATGGGAGCGAGCAGGTTGACCGCCAGGATGCGGGCGGACAGGGGGGACCGCGCGATGCTGCCATCCCTGTGACGCCTTCGCCGCAGTTCCTTCGTGGACTCCCGCGTGCCATCGGGTCGGTCCCGTGGATCCGCGCGCATGCAACCCCCTTCACCCTGAGTCTTACGTTGTCCGTTCCCTGGGGGAGCGGATTATACCCCGGCCTTTGCCGTCACCGGATCCTTGTACCGGTAGCCTACCCCATAGAGCGTTTCGATCTCCGAAAAGTCCCCGTCGGTTTCGCGGAACTTCTTGCGCAGGCGCTTGATATGGCTGTCGATGGTCCGATCGTCCACGTAGATATTTTCGCCATAGGCTGCGTCGATGAGTTGATCCCGGCTTTTGACATGGCCCGGGCGTTGGGCCAGGGCCTGGATGATCAGGAATTCCGTCACCGTCAGATCCACCGCACGGCCCTTCCAGGTGCACAGATGGCGGTCCGGATCCAGGGTCAGGTCTCCGCGCACCAGCGCCGCAGCCGACAGATCCCCTCCAGTGGCCCCTTCCCGCAGTTCCAGACGCCGCAGAATGGTGCGGATGCGCTCGATCAACAGGCGCTGGGAGAAGGGCTTTTTGATGTAATCGTCGGCGCCCAAACGCAGGCCCATCAGCTCGTCAACTTCGTCGTCTTTGGATGTCAGGAAGATCACGGGCATGGCTGTGCGCTCGCGCAGCTTCTGCAGCAGCTCCATTCCGTCCATGCGCGGCATCTTGATGTCCAGGATGGCGAGATCCACCGGCTCAGCGGACAGACCTCGCAGGGCTTCGGCCCCGTCGGAATAGGTCACAACCTTGAAGCCCTCGGCCTCCAGGGTGATGGACACGGAGGTCACGATATTGCGGTCGTCGTCCACCAGGGCGATGCTATGGGTCACGGTCCTTGGTCTCCCTCCGGGCGCGGTCCGGTCACCGGGTACCGCGTCTTCACCTGAAATTCCCTATAGTGCCTATATAGGGTGTATCCCCCAAGGATTTGGCCCCCATTTGTGGCAAAAATGGTGCCGGAGGCGGGCGCTCCAGGGGCAAAGCCTATGGAACACCCATTTTTTTCGCGTTTCCGGACCTATTTGGCGGGCTTGTGGTCCATCCCTGGCATGGCACCATGCGTCATAGCTCCATGGTCCATCGCGCCATCTTTCATCATTCCCGAGGTCATGTCCATGGCGCCGACCCCCTTCACGACCAGGTCGACGGTTGCCTCACCGGACTTTTCGAAGATGAGGGTCAGGGGGAAATGTTGACCTTCCGTCAAGGGCGCCTTGAGGTCGATGAACATGATATGCAAGCCGCCGGGCTCCAGAGACACCCTGCCGCCCGCAGGAATGTCGATAGCGTCCACCTGACGCATGCGCATCACATCCCCCTCGCGGATATGGGTGTGCAGTTGAACGACAGCAGAGACATCGGCCTTGGCCGCAATCAGCCGATCATCACTGGACCCTGCATTGGACAGGGTAACAAAACCGCCCCCCGCCTTGGCCATACCCGCAGAGGCCCGGGCCCAGGCGTTGGTCACGGAGATGTCTCCCGCTTTGGCCTCGGCATGGGCATGGCCCTCATGGGCCCTGGCGCCAACGGTAGAGAGCGTCAGGGCGGACAGGGACAGGCTCACTGCGGCAAAGGCGGCGGTGATGGTACGACGGATCATCATGGTCGCGGTTCTCCGGACAAAGACTGGCAAGGATAAAAAGGGAGGAATTCCGGTGCATGCGAAGGGAGGCCCATCCGTTTCTCCAATTTGGAGGCGGCAGAGGATGCCCCGGTGTCCACCAAATTTGGGATGGGGCAGACGAACCAGGGGAGAGAGACGGAGGGCCCCCCGCCTTCGCGATATGTCAAGCCAGTGGAGAAGGGGGCGCCCGAGGCCAGGCGGTGGGATGGCGCCCGGACTCCTTGAAGGAACGTGCGACCGTCCAGCCCATCGGCTGGGATACCCCCATGGGTTGGGGCGCGCCGAAATCAGGAGGCGGCAGGGGCGCGCTCGCCAAGCTCACAGAGGAGCAGATGGGGCAGGACCAGGGCGCCGTGGCACGGCTGGTCCCAGACGGATCGGTGGAAGGAAGAACGCCGAGCCCCGTGCCGGTACAGATGATCAGCGGGCGGGGGCCGGTGGCCAGGGGAAGGGAAACCGCCTGGCCGAGTGGGGCAAGAACCTGAAAGGCTATGGCCAGCGCCATCAACCGCAAGCCGAACAGGGACCGCCACCACGAAGGGCGGGCGGGCCGGGCTCGGTTGGGCCTGGGCTTGGACAGGGAACGTCTCACGGGGCGATTGCCTTGGTTCTGACCGGGGGGCAACGGTACGCCTGAAAGGACGCGCAAGAAAAGAACATTTTTTCGTCCTCTCGCTTGTTTTTCATCCTTCTACCGCTACACACAGCCGAACCTGGGGCCTATAATCCCTTACCAAATGAAGGATATGCAACGCATCAAGCCAACCGATTCCCATCGCCATGCATCCCGCCTGATTTGGCGGGGCGCATCCAAAGCCTCCTTGGCCACGGTGATGGGCGGATCCGGGCATCCTTACGCGTCATTGGTTACCGTTGCCACGGACCACGTCGGATGCCCCCTATTGCTGCTTTCCACCCTGGCTGATCACACGCGGAACCTGATGGACGATGCGAGGGTCTCCTTGCTGTTCGATGATTCCGAGGGGCATTCCAATCCCCAGGAAGGGGCCCGGGTCACGGTCCTGGGGCGGGTCGACAGAACAGAGGATCCCGTCGATCGGGACCGATTCCTTGCCCGCCATCCCGGGGCGGCGCTTTATGCCGGATTCGGGGATTTCACCTTCTATCGCGTCACCCCAGAACGGGTCCATTATGTGGGTGGCTTTGCCAAAGCCGTGTGGATCGATGATGGGGCACTCGCACCCGCCGGTGGGGCGGAACTCATGCGAGTCGCAGAAGAGGGGATCCTGTCACATATGAACGCCGACCATGCCGACGCCTTGGCTCTGATGGCCAAGGTACATCTGAGGGAGATCGAAACCGCTGGGAATGGGGCGGAGTCTTGGAGAATGACCGCCTGTGACACCGACGGCTTCGACATCCGTCTGAGAGACCGGGTCCGCCGACTGGCATTTCCCAAGGTCGTGCACTCCGCAGGAGAGGCACGGGAGGCCCTGGTTGCTCTGACCCAGTCCGCCCGGGGCCAATCCACCCAGGAGGCTTAGTTCCAAACCAGTCAATAAGGTCGCCGCCCCACGGCGCGGCCTTCACATAAAAATAAGGAGCATGGCCCGAAGCCATGCCGGGACGTTAGGGTTTGGCGGGAGCCGGAACCCTGGTTGCAAATGAAAAGGTGGCGGACTGGGATATCGGTCTCCAGCTCGGCGCCTTTCGCGAATAGCGGTCACGTCAGGGAGTGGGCGTGACACCCACATGACGACGCAATGGGTCCGTGCGCGGACAGTTGCCGAGTGGACCGGACCCCGGTAGGGTTTGGTCAATAAGTCCAATTGGAGGAAGAAATGAGCGCCAGTCCTACCCGCAACAAAAAGCTTCTCGACTGGGTCGAGGAGATGACCACCCTGTGCGAGCCCGATCAGGTTTACTGGTGCGACGGTTCCCAGGAGGAATACGACCGCCTATGCCAGGAAATGGTCGACGCGGGAACGTTCATTCGCCTGAATCCGAAGCTGCGCCCCAACAGCTTCCTGTGCAGTTCCGATCCCGCCGACGTGGCCCGGGTGGAAGACCGCACCTTTATCTGTTCCAAGACGGCCGAAGACGCCGGTCCCACCAATAATTGGACCGATCCCACGGAGATGCGTGCGACGCTCAACGGCCTGTTCAAGGGCTGCATGAAGGGTCGGACCATGTATGTCATCCCCTTCTCCATGGGGCCGCTGGGCAGCCACATCGCCCATATCGGTGTCGAGATCTCCGACAGTGCCTATGTGGCCGTGAACATGCGGATCATGACCCGCATGGGATCCAAGGTCCTGGATGTTTTGGGCGACGACGATTTCGTTCCCTGCATGCATTCCGTCGGCAAACCGCTGGCTGAAGGCGAGGCCGACGTGGCCTGGCCCTGCAACCCGGAGAACCGCTACATCGTCCACTTTCCCGAAAGCCGGGAAATCTGGTCCTTCGGCTCCGGCTATGGTGGGAACGCCCTGCTGGGCAAGAAGTGCTTCGCGCTGCGTATCGCCTCCGTCATGGCGCGGGACGAGGGCTGGCTGGCCGAGCACATGCTGATCCTGGGCGTGAAGAAGCCCAACGGCGAGAAGATGTACGTGGGCGGAGCCTTCCCCAGCGCCTGCGGCAAGACCAACTTCGCCATGCTGATTCCCCCCAAGACCTATGATGGCTGGGAAGTCACCACCATTGGCGACGATATTGCCTGGATCAAGCCGAACCCCGACGGGACCCTGCACGCCATCAACCCCGAAGCCGGGTACTTCGGCGTGGCGCCGGGTACGGGGGAAAAGACCAACCCCAATGCCATGATCGCCTGCTCGAAGAACTCCATCTTCACCAACGTCGCGCTGACCGATGACGGTGACGTCTGGTGGGAAGGCATGACCGAGGAGACGCCGGCCCATCTGATCGATTGGAAGGGCCAGGACTGGACCCCCGACTGCGGTCGCCCCGCTGCCCACCCAAATGCGCGCTTCACCGCTCCGGCAGGCCAGACACCGTCCATCGATCCGGATTGGGAAAACCCGGACGGTGTGCCCATCAGCGCGTTCATCTTCGGCGGTCGCGTGGCCACCAACTTCCCGTTGGTCTTCCAAAGCTTCGACTGGACCCACGGCGTCTACTTGGCCGCCACCATGGGGTCCGAGGCCACGGCTGCGGCCGATGGGCAATCGGGCATGCGCCGCGATCCCATGGCCATGCTGCCCTTCTGCGGCTACAACATGGCCGACTACTGGAGCCATTGGCTGGACATGGGCGACAAGATCGGGGCCGACAAGCTGCCCAAGATCTTCCGTGTGAACTGGTTCCGCAAGGACGAGAATGGCAAGTTCATCTGGCCGGGCTTCGGCGAGAATATGCGCGCCCTGGAGTGGGTTCTGGACCGCTGTGACGGCACAGCCGAAGCGGTCGAAAGCCCCATCGGCTATGTGCCCAAGTACGATGACCTGCGCTGGGACGGCCTGTCTGGCTTCGACGCCACCAAGTTCTACCAGATCATGGCGATTCACAAGGACGTGGCCCGCCGCGAAGCGGAGACCCAGGCCGACCAGTTCACCAAATTCGGCGACAAGATGCCCAAGGCCCTGCTGGCCGAGCGCGAGGCTTTGCTGAAGCGCTTGGACAGCGCCCCGGACGTCTGGGAATTGAAGGCCGCTGCCGAGTAAGGCATTCGTTTCCCCGAGATCCTTTGGAAGAAGGCCGGTTCCCTTGAGAACCGGCCTTTTCTATGGTCCGTGCTCACCGGAATTCAGGAGACAGCCATGTCCATCCGTCTTTTTGCCATCGCGTCGGTCCTGGGCTTCTTCTTAGAGTGAAATGGGATCAGCTTGGAACAAGCTGGCCCAAGCTCAAGCCTCTGTGGACAGGACCCACCACTGGGATGAGACCATGTCTATGGAGGGCGGCATGTCTTATGAAGCGAAGGACATGCTTCAGGGGGTGAGGGGCGGTGCGGATCACGCGACTCTGCCCGGGCAGGATTTTTCGTGATGACCCGGCGCTCGCTTCCGTTCACTGGGTTCGCCCAAGGTATCGTGTCTCGCTCAGCCCACCGGCACCAAAGGCCAGAACAGTGGTATGGCGAAAGTCGCCACGATCCAAAGCAATAGGTTCAAGGGCAAACCAACCTTGACGAAATCCATAAAACGATACCCACCCGCTCCGTGGACGAAGGTGTTGGTCTGGTAGCCAATGGGAGTGGCGAAGCTGGCCGAGGCGGCGAACATTACCGCCACGGCGAAGGGACGGGGGTCCACCCCCAAATGCTGAGCCAGACCGATGGCGATCGGGGTGAGCAAGATTGCCGTGGCGTTATTGCTCATGACCTCGGTCAAAGCAGAGGTCACCAGATAAAGCATGGATAGGACCACCAGAGGACCATGGCCATCCAAGAGGGAGGCGAGTGCTCCCACCACCATTTGGGCGGCGCCGGTTTTATCCATGGCTGCACCGATGGCGAGCATGGCGAAAATCAGCATCAGCACATTCCACCGGATCGCCCGATAGGCTTCTTCCGTATCCAGACAGCCGAAGGCGATGACACCGGTTGCCGCCAGGATGGCCAGCCCTGCGATGGGGAGAATGCCCGCTGTCGCAAGGGCCATGACCGCACCGATGGCCAGCACGGCGATGGGGGCCTTGCGTCGCAAGGTGGCCGATTCCGAGGGGGTCGTCAGGTTGATCAGGTCTCGGGCATCGAACATCCGCCGTAACCCCAGGCTCGGGCCTTCCACCAATAAAGTATCGCCGAACCGCAGACGCAGCCCCGCCATATGGGTGCCCATGTTCTCCCCATGACGATGGACGGCCAAGACATAGACGCCATAAAGCCGCCGCAGACCCAGGTCAGAAATCAGCCGTCCAGCAAGGCGGGAGTTGGGGCCAACGATGCCTTCGACGATGGTGGTTTCTCGGGTGGCCAGAGCGGCAAGGGGGGTGGCATCGTCTCCGTTTTCGTCTTTGGCTTCGATGTCTGCCGGGCTCGCCTGTCCTGTCCCCACCTGGATACGACCATCCTGACGCAATGCCAGCATGTCACCCACCCGGGTCCGCAAGACGATGCGGTCGTCGGCATCCAAGCGCAGCTTATCCAGGCGGTCCCTCAGGGATTGGTCGCCACGCACCACGTCGATGACCCGTATGCCCCGCGTACTCGTGAACCCTGCTTCGGACAGGGTTTCCCCCACCAGTGACGACCCCTCAGAGACGACAACCTCAGTCAGGAACTGCCGCCTTTGGCCATCTGTGAGCAGACTGGCAATGGTCTCCCGATCGGGTAACAACCACCGCCCGGCAAGCAAGAGGTAAAGCCCTCCGACGACCGCGAGGATCACGCCAACGCCAGTGATCTCGAACATGCCGAAAGGTGCCATCCCGGCCTTTTGGGCAACGCCATCGACCAGAATATTGGTCGATGTGCCGATCAGAGTGCAGACCCCACCAAGGATGGCGGAATAGCTCAAGGGGATCAGAAGGCGCGATGCCGCGATGCCCGACGTTTGGGCCAGCGTGATCATCACGGGGGTGAGAATCACAACGATCGGCGTGTTGTTCATAAAGGCAGACAGAACCACGGTCGCGAACAAGAGGGCCATGACAGCCAAAACCGGTCGCCCCTTTCCCAGACGGGCAAACCGCCGTCCCATGGAATCGATGACTCCGGTTCGCTCCAGGGCGCCGGATAGGATGAACATCGCCGCCACGGTCACCGGGGCGGCATTGGAAAAGACGGTCAAGACATCGTCGGTACTCAGGATGCCCGTGGCCAGAAGGGTGCCGACGCCGACCATTGCCACCAGATCAGGGGGCCAGCGGTCGGAAATAAAGGCGGCGAAGACCAGCGCCAGAACGGCGAGGACGATGATGACCTCGAGTGTCATGGATGGATCGTACCCTTGCTGGAGTATTCCGAGATCAAGTTGGGCCGACTGGACCCAGGCCAGCCCAGTTTCATTCTGGAGCATTCTTCCGTTTGGACAGAACACTTACAAAATCCAAACCCAAACGCAACGGACATGCCCGGGCAGACCTGCCCCAAGCCCTCCATAGAAGCACAAGACGGTGGGGCAATGACAAGGCAAGAATGGGCAGGAAGGAACTCAACACGATCATCGGTCTGAATCGATAGAGATAGCCAAGTCTTCTGTCGTACTTCTTATATCTTTTCTGTATCGTATGGTATCAGATGCCATAATTTGCAGAAAAAATGAGCTACTCATGCGAGATTCTGACGTTCTCCTCTATTTAAGGGGGGCTTTTGCCAGTTTAACTCAGTCGATTGGATGGGGACAAAAAGGACAGGAGGACGCAGTTTCCTTGCATCATAGATTGGGAAGTCTTGTCGATTCTTTGATTGCACAATTAAGTTCAGAAAAAGAACAAGATGAACGCCCAGATTGTGGTGCAGGATGTGGCTGGTGCTGCCACCTTCGTGTCTCCGTTCCTGTTCCAAGCCTCTTTGCACTTTCCCATTTTCGAACTCTGTCTGAGATCCGAATGGAAACCCTTCCCCTCTCGCCCAATCCCATGATGGTTCCTTGTCGATTTCTCGACACCTCCAACAATTGCATGATCTACACGCACCGGCCATTCGGATGCCGCAGCCATTCCTCCCTTTCTGCGCAGGCGTGCCGGGAGCGGCTGACCAATCCGGATGCTCCAGACCTGTCGCTTCCGACCCATCGCCAGATTGGCCTCGCCCTCCGCCGGGGCGTTGGCGATGGCCTCGAGGCCCTTCGCTTGAACCGCCGTGATGCGGCGGTTGATCTGCGTCTGGGACTGGACATCCTGTGGTCCACGGACCACGCCTGGGACCGGTGGCGAGGGGGAGAAACCTTGTTTGCCCCTGCTTGGTTTGACGTCGAGGCTGGGGTGTTGGGTTCCGGTTTGTTCCCTCTCCCCAAACGCGATCCATTAGGGTAGGGTGCCCCATCATTTTAGGGATTCGGAGGGGCCGCCCGGCCCTTTTCGGGTAGCAGCCCGGACCGGATCCAAGAAAAATCGGAAAGGGTCGAAATATGTTCAAGGGCAAGGTCGTCGTCGCCCAGGGAGGCGGTCCCACCGCCGTGATCAACCAATCCATGGTCGGGGCCGTTTTGGAATCCCGGAAATTTCGGAACATAGATCTCGTTTATGGAGCGTTCCACGGTGTGCGGGGCATTATCGACGAAGAATTCCTTGATCTGACCCAGGAAACCACCCACAACCTTGAAATGGTTGCCCAAACCCCATCTTCTGCACTGGGGTCCACCCGCGATAAGCCCGACCTGAAATATTGCCAAGAGGTTTTCAAGGTTCTGAAGGCCCACCAAGTGGGATATTTCTTCTATATTGGCGGAAACGACAGTTCCGATACGGTTCGGATCGTGTCAGAAGAGGCCAAGAGGGCCGAATACGACCTGCGCTGCATCCACATTCCGAAGACCATCGACAACGACTTGATGGTCACCGACCATACCCCGGGCTTCCCTTCGGCAGCACGGTTTGTGGCCCAGGCCTTCATGGGTGTGAATCTGGACAACCGAGCTCTGTCGGGCGTTTACATCGGTGTCGTTATGGGCCGTCACGCCGGCTTCCTGACCGCAGCCAGTGCGCTGGGAAAAAAATTCCCCGATGATGGTCCCCACTTGATCTACATGCCGGAGCGAAGCTTTGACGTGGACCAGTTTGCCGCCGATGTGAAAGCAACCTACGAAAAATATGGTCGCTGTGTCGTGGCGGTCAGTGAAGGCATCCACGATGCCTCCGGCGAGCCCATTATCACCAAATTGGCAGAAGACGTGGAGCGCGATGCCCACGGCAACGTGCAACTGTCCGGGACAGGTGCCCTGGCAGACCTGCTGGTCAGTGCGGTGAAAAAGAAGACCGGCATCAAACGCGTGCGGGGCGATACCTTGGGCTACCTGCAGCGATCCTTTGTCGGCTGCGTGTCTGACGTTGACCAGCGCGAAGCCCGGGAAGTGGGGGAAAAGGCCGTCCAGTTCGCCATGTGGGGAGAATTAGATGGATCTGTCACGATTCACCGAACAGGCTTCTATTCGGTTGACTATCAGTTGACAGCGCTGCGTGAGGTGGCGGGCAAGACCAAGGTCATGCCCAATGAATTCATCGCGGCCAACGGTCATGACGTGACCACCGAATTCCTGATGTATCTGCGTCCTTTGCTGGGCCGGGGCATGCCAGACGCCTACCGGCTGCGCGACAACCGCGTGCCGAAGGTTTTGAACATTTAAAACCAAGCGGCGTGGGGTGAAACCCACGCCGCTTTTCTTGCGTTCAAACGCTAGATCAAACCGCCTTAAATCGGAATCGATTTAATGCGGGTAATTTGATCTCGCTTCAATAAGTTGAGTATCGAGTGGACCGGAAAACCGGTGTCCACTTTTCCGCTCGATGCTCTAGAGTGCTCCGAGATCAAGTTGGGTCGCTTCGCGACCAAACTTGGCCTCGAAGATACTCTAAAACTTATAGAATGAGAGTGAAACGGGGCTTTGTCCCGTCCCCCCGCTCTTTGGCAAGGCTGGGGCCGAAAGGCCCCAGACCCCGGGCTCTTATTGACAAAAAAGAAATGGGGGTTGGGGGGCATTGGCTCCCAAATGGGCTTGGGCAATCGCCCCAAAAAAACGGCGTCGAGTGCTCCCGGCGCCGTTTCCCTATGTCCACCAATCCGGTGAAAATCAGCTGTTTCGGGCCATCGCACCCAGACGCAGGCGCAGGGCGTTCAGCTTGATGAAGCCTTCGGCGTCGTACTGGTTGTAAACTTCGTCCTCCTCGAAGGTGACGTAGTCCATGCGGTAGAGGCTGCGGGGGGCCTTGCGACCGACGACCACCACATTGCCCTTGTAGAGCTTCAGCCGTACCGTACCGGTCACGTTCTCTTGGGTCTTGTCGATGGCCGCTTGCAACATCTCCCGCTCGGGCGAGAACCAGAAGCCGTTGTAGATCAGCTTCGCGTAGCGCGGCATCAACTCTTCCTTCAGGTGCAGGGCCTCCCGGTCGAGGGTCAGGCTCTCAACGGCCCGGTGGGCGGTCAGAAGGATGGTACCGCCCGGGGTCTCGTAGACGCCGCGGCTTTTCATGCCGACGAAGCGGTTTTCCACCAGATCGAGGCGGCCAATTCCGTTGCGCCCCCCCAGCTCGTTCAGCTTGGCCAGCAGCGTGGCCGGGGAGAGACGCTCACCGTTGATGGCCACGGCATCGCCGGTCTCGAACTCAACCTCGATGTATTCGGGTTTGTCCGGGGCGTTTTCCGGGCTCACGGACAGGCGGAACATGTCTTCGCCGGGCTCCGTCCAGGGATCTTCCAGCGCCTTGCCCTCGTAGGAGATGTGCAGCAGGTTGGCGTCCATGGAGTAGGGGGCCTCGCCGTGCTTGTCCTTGGGCACGGGGATTTGGTGCTGCATGGCGTATTCGATCAGCTTTTTCCGGCTGTTCAAGTCCCACTCGCGCCAGGGGGCGATGACCTTGACGTCGGGCTTCAGGGCATAGGCGGTCAGCTCGAAGCGGACTTGATCGTTGCCCTTGCCGGTGGCCCCGTGGGAAATGGCGTCGGCGCCGGTCTCATTGGCGATCTCGATCAGCCGCTTGCCGATCAACGGCCGGGCGATGGAGGTGCCCAGCAGGTAGACGCCCTCGTACAGGGTATTGGCGCGGAACATGGGGAAGACGTAGTCACGGACGAATTCCTCGCGCAGGTCTTCGATGTAGATCTCCTTGATCCCCATCATTTCGGCCTTGGCGCGGGCCGGCTCCAACTCCTCGCCCTGACCGATGTCGGCGGTGAAGGTCACCACCTCGCAGTCGTATTCCTCGCGCAGCCAGCGCAGGATGATGGAGGTATCCAGACCGCCGGAATAGGCCAGAACGACCTTTTTGACGTCGCCTTTCTTCATGGGAAGCGCCTTCAATCAAACAAGAGTGTGAAACCGAGAACAGGTTGCGGATTGGCGAATCGAAGGCTCCGAAGGGAGGCCCGGACACCGCTCCGCTTACGGGAGTTTATCGCGCAAACGCCTTGAAATGAATAGGGGGAGCTTTCGTTTCCCCGGTACCGCGTAGGCAAAGGGGATCTCACTCCTCCAGTAGTAGCAGATTCGCGAGCCATCACGGGGAATTCACGGAACGCACACAAGGCTGTCATGGCTTCTGGAGACACTGCCCTCCTTCGTTGGATCCATTCCATTTTGGAGCATGTCCCTATGCGTTCAGTCCTTCTTGGTGCCGCCTTCGGTACCGTCTTGGCTGGTATGGCGAGCTATTCCGCCGCCCAGGCTGCGGAACCCGTTGCCTTCGACGCGGTCCTCAAGGCCCATGCCGAGCTGCCGGCCCAAAGTTTCCTGGTCCCCCCCGCCGACGCCCCCCGGTCCTTCATGCTCTCGGGGCGGTTCACCGGCAAGGGTGGTCGAGTGGACACCCCTTACGCCATTTACGACGAGTCCACCGGCCTGTCCCGACCCTTTCCGGGTCAGCCCTTGCAGGGTTTTTCCGGTATTCGCTCCCTGGGCGATAACCGCTTCCTGGTCCTGACCGACAACGGGTTCGGCACCAAGGCGAATTCTGCGGACGTGATCTTGATGTTCAACCTGATTCATGTGGATTGGGACGCAGGCCGGGTCGTGGTGGACAAGACCATCTCCCTGAGTGACCCCGATCGGATCGTGCCCTTTCCCATCGTGACAGAGGGAACGGATAGCCGGTATCTGACCGGTGCGGATCTGGACATCGAGTCCATCCAGCCCGTGGGGGATGGCTATTGGTTGGGTGATGAGTTCGGCCCCTGGCTGGTCCAGGTGGATGGCGAGGGTAAAGTGCTTCAGGTTCTGGCCACGGAGCCCGGCGGCAAGCTAATCCAAGGCCCGGACAACGCCTTCGTATCCACGCCGAACCCCGGAAGCGCCCTGCCCGAGACGGTGGTCTCCAAGCGCTCCGGCGGGTTTGAGGGCATGGCCCTTGATGCCAATGGCACCACCTTGTATCCGCTGCTGGAAAAGCCCGTCCATGACGCCGCAACGAAGGGTCCGGAGCATGTGTCCGGCAAGCCGGTGCTGCGTATCTTTGAGTTCGACACCAAAGCCAACGCCTGGGGAGACAAGGTTCGCTTCTACCCCTTGGAAGACGAAAGCCATGCCATCGGCGATTTCAATCTGATCGAGGGGCGGCGTGGTCTGATCATCGAGCGGGACAGCGGTCAGGGCGATCCCCGGGAAGGCTGGTCGAAGGAGCCCGCCAAGTTCAAGCGGATCTATCTGATTGACCTGGATCGGGCCGACGAGAACGGCGTGTTGGAGAAAATCGCTTATATCGACCTGATGGCCATCAAAGATCCGGACCGGATCGCGCTCCGGGGCACCATTGATGGAGTCTTCTCCTTCCCCTTCGTCACCATTGAGAATGTGGATCGTGTCGACGACACCACCATCGTCGTGGCCAACGACAACAACTATCCCTTCTCCGTGGGTCGGGAAAAGGGTCGGGCCGACGATAACGAATTTATGCTGCTCGACGTTGCCGACTTCTTGAAGGCGGAATAAGGCGGGGCGATTTTACCGGGCTGCTGGGCTGCCGCCCAGACCCACTTGGGGGCGAATGCCCCCAAACCCCCATTTTTTCTAGGAATGGGGGACCGGGGCCTCAGGCCCCGGCGGGGGGCGGGGCAGAGCCCCGCAGGTGCGCCTAAATGAACCGATTGATGAGGTTTTCCAGGCGTTCCTGCCGTCCGGACCGGGGCTCGGGGATGATATTCTCGGCCAGTACCTTGGCTTCGATGGCTTCCAGGGAGCTGGAGAGCAGAGCTTTGCCCTCTTCCCCGTCCCATCCCGCGTAGCGGGCGGCGCGGGCCTCCTCCAGGGCGCCATTTTCCAAGAGAGCCGCTGCGGCGACCAAACCCCGGGCGCAGGTGTCCATGGCACCCACATGGGACAGGATCAGGTCCGCCGGATCCAGGGATTGCCGTCGGATATGGGCATCGAAGTTGGTGCCGCCCTGGGTGAAGCCCCCGGCCTTGAGGACTTCGTAATAAGCCAGGGTGGCCTCCAGGGGATTGTTGGGGAACTGGTCCGTGTCCCAGCCGGATTGCACATCGTTGCGGTTCATGTCGATGGATCCGAGGATCCCCAGGGAGGCCGCCAGGGCCAGTTCGTGTTCGAAGCTGTGCCCGGCAAGTAGGGCGTGGCCCTGTTCGATGTTCAGCTTGACCTCATTCTCCAGACCATAGCGCTTCAAGAAGCCGTAAACGGTCGCCACGTCAAAGTCGTACTGGTGCTTGGTGGGTTCCTGGGGTTTGGGCTCGATGAGGATTTGCCCCTGGAAGCCGATCTTGTGCTTGTGTTCGACCACCATGGACAGGAAGCGCCCGGCGTGGTCGGCCTCGCGCTTCAGATCCGTGTTGAGAAGGGTTTCATAGCCCTCCCGTCCCCCCCAAAGGACGTAGTTCGCCCCGCCCAACCGATGGGTGGCCTCCAGGCAGGTTTTCACTGTGGCCGCAGACCAGGCGAAGACATCGGGATCGGGGTTGGTAGCGGCTCCGGCCATGAAGCGGCGGTGGGAGAACAGGTTGGCCGTCCCCCAAAGCAGTCGGGTCTTGGAGGACTCCATTTTGGCGGCGAAATACTCGGTGATTTCCTCCAGGTTTCGCTTGTTCTCGGCGAAGGTCGCACCCTCTGGCCGGGCGTCGGCGTCATGGAAGCAGAAAAACGGCACCCCGAGAATGTCGAACATCTCGAAGGCCACGTCCGCTTTCAGCTTGGCCTCTGCCATCCCATCGCCGAACCAGGGGCGCTCCAGGGTCTGACCGCCGAAGGGGTCCCCTCCGGTCCAGGCGAAGCTATGCCAATAGGCCACACTGAAACGAAGGTGGTCTTCCATACGCTTGCCCAGCACCAGGGCATCGGGATCGTAATGGCGGTAGATGAAATCGCCCTCGCCGTCGGGGCCCTGGTAAGTGACTTTGGGAATGTCTTGGAAAAAGGCGGTCATGTGAGGTCTCCGATGGCGTGACGTGCGGCGCAGAAGCGGGCGTGGCCGTCTTGAAAAGCCGAAACGAGGGAGGAAATGGGATCAATGGTGGCGGTCAGGGCGGGAGGCTTGGCGATCTCGGCCCCGGCTCCGGTTGCGGCCATCAGGCCGAGGCGGGCTGCCCCAAAGGCGGCGCCGACCTCTCCATCCTCTGGGATACCGATGGGCTGTCCCAGGGCCGTGGCGACAATCCCCAGCCAATGTGTGGAGCGGCTGCCTCCGCCCACGGCGATCAAGTGATTGACCGGGGTGCCTGCCGCAGCGAGGGCATCCCGGCAATCGGTGAGGCCGAAGGCGACGCCCTCCAGAACCGCCCGGGTGGCGGCTTCGGCATCGGTGATCTGCTCCAATCCGGTGAAGGCCCCCCGAATGGATGCGTTGTTGAGAGGAGTCCGCTCGCCCCCAAGATAGGGCAGGAACAGGGTGCGGCCCGGCGCGCGGACCGCTCCCAGAGCCCCGGTCAGATCCGCGGGAGTCCGGCCCACCAGCCGGGCCAGCCAGGAAAGGGAATCGGCTGCGGACAGGATCACCCCCATCTGGCACCAGGTGCCAGGCAAGGCGTGGCAGAAGGTGTGAACGGCGGTCTCCACGGCGGGCCGGTAGCCATCGGTGGCCGCGAACAGGACACCGGAGGTCCCCAGGGACACGAAGGCTTCACCGGGACGCACGGCGCCCACGCCAATGGCCGAGGCGGCATTGTCGCCACCGCCCCCGGCGACCACCACCGACCGGCCCATGCCCCAGCGCTCCGCCAGGGCGAGGCGGAGGGAGCCGGAGGCGGAGGATCCCTCCACAAGGCGCGGCATATGGGCACGGGAGAGATGGCTCTTTTCAAGAAGGGCCTCCGACCAGTCCCGGGCGCCGGTATCGAGCCAGGAGGTCCCCGCCGCATCGGACATCTCCGACACATGCTCTCCGGTTAACCAAAGTCGCAGAAAGTCCTTGGGCAACAGGACCGTCTTCACCCGGGCGAACAGCGCGGGTTCATTGGCCTCCACCCAGGCCAGTTTGGGGGCGGTGAAGCCGGGAAAGACGATATTGCCGGAAATCGTTCGCCAGGGGGGATCGGCGTCCATCGCGGCGGCTTCCCCATGGGACCGGGTGTCGTTCCACAGGATGCAGGGCCGTAGCGGTTTATCGTCGGCGTCGAGGAGCGTTGCCCCATGCATCTGCCCCGATAACCCAATGCCCGAGACGGCTGCCAGCCCATGGCTTCGGGACAGGCTGTCCAATGTCTGTTCCGTCGCCGTGATCCAGTCGGCGGGGTCCTGCTCCGACCACCCCGAATGGGGGCGGGAAAGGGCCAAGGGGGCTTCCGCCGTGGCGAGGACCGTTTGATCCTCGCCTATCAGGACGGTCTTGACACCGGAAGTTCCCAGATCGATGCCAAGAAAGGTCATTGGGCCGTCTCCGGCTTCTTGCCAAGGATGATCATGGCCAGCAGGTCGTCGTCGGTGACGTCGGCGATCTTCACCGTGCCCACAAGCTTGCCGTTTTTCATCACGCTGGCCCGGTCGCAGAGGGACATGACCTGATGGATGTCATGGTCGATGATGAAAATCCCCAGGCCTTCGGCTTTCAACTGCTGGACCAGTTCAGCAACCATGCGGGTCTCCTGGGGTCCCAGGGCGGCGGTGGGTTCGTCCATGATCAGCACCCGGGCGTTGAAATAGACGGCCCGGGCGATGGCGACCGACTGCCGCTGGCCACCGGAGAGCGCCGCTACCGGGGTGGAGAAGCGGCTGAAGTTGGGGTTCAGGCGGCCCATGATCTTGCGGGTTTCCGCCTCCATGGCGGCTTCGTCCACAAAACCCAGGCGGGTAACCAGTTCCCGCCCGAGGAACAGGTTGGCCGAGGCGTCCAGATTGTCAGCCAGTGCCAGGGTCTGGTAGATGGTCTCGATATGGAGCGCCCGGGCGTCGCGGGGGCTGTTGATCACCCGGGGCTTCCCATCGACGAGAATTTGCCCCGCGTCGGGACGGTAGGCGCCCGAGAGCATCTTGATCAGGGTCGATTTCCCGGCGCCATTGTGGCCGAGCAGCCCCACGACCTCGCCGGGCCAAAGGTCAACGGTCACATCGTCCACGGCCTTCACGCCACCGAACGCAATCGACATGTTGCGCATTTCGACCAGGGGCGTTCCCTCGCGGTGAGGGGGGGCGGGGGCTCGGGAAAGGGTGGCAGTGGCGCTCATATCCGGGCTCCCATGCGCTTGCGGTAGAGAATGTCGATCAACACTGCGATCACCAGGACGGCGCCGATCACGATGTTCTGGAAGGGCGCGTCGACCCCGACCATGGCCATGCCCGATTGCAGGGATTGCATGACCAGGGCGCCGACGA
Organism: Rhodospirillum sp. A1_3_36; assembly: GCF_047263945.1. Classification (NCBI taxonomy): domain Bacteria; kingdom Pseudomonadati; phylum Pseudomonadota; class Alphaproteobacteria; order Rhodospirillales; family Rhodospirillaceae; genus Rhodospirillum; species Rhodospirillum sp. A1_3_36. Next base: position 42,641 of record NZ_JBLAVB010000002.1, read on the forward strand.
TGGCTCCGCGGATGGTTCCGAGGCCACCGGACAGGGCCGTCCCGCCAATGACGGCGGCGGCGATCACCCGCAATTCGTCCAAGGTGCCGATGTCATTGGAATGGAAGGACAGACGGGCCGAGGCAACGACGGCAGACAGGGCGCAAAGGATCCCCATGATGGTAAAGACCTTGACGGTCAGGAACCGGGTGTCGATGCCCGACAGGGTCGCAGCCTCCGGATTGCCGCCGGCGGCAAAGATATAGCGGCCCAGGCGGGTGCGTCTGGCGATGATTCGCATGACGACGATCACCAGCAGCAGCAACAGGACCGAATAGGGGACGCCGTAGCCCATGGTGAAGCCGTCGGGCATGATCTCGCCCCGGGCTTCGAACATGCGGGCCAGCTTGATGTGGGGGATGTCATAGGCGTTCAGGGTGGCAACGAACCCGAGAACCAGACCGATGGTGATGACTCCCATGGCCACTTCGGCCCAGAGAGGTTTGACGGGAAAGTCATGGTCGATCTTGGCCTGACGGGCGCGCCATTGGGACAGGGCCAGGGCAATGGCGGCGAGCCCCCCCAGGACCCATCCCCAGGTCTCTCCCAGGGTTCCGCCAATTCCGCCCAACAATTGGAAGGCCTGATCCAAAGGGCCAATGGTTTGGCCGTCGGTCAGGTACCAGGCCACGTTGCGCCAGACCAGAAGGCCGCCCAGGGTGACGATGAAGGCGGGAACGCCCAGGTAGCCGACAATCCAACCGTGGAAGGCCCCAATGAACGCACCGGTCACCAAACCCACGAGGATGGCGATGGGGGCAATCAGGGGGTGACCCAGACCCAAGCCGAGCCAGTCCGGCGCCACAATGGTTTGGGTCACGGCCATCATAGCCGAACAGGTGGCGAGCAGAGCCCCGACGGACAGGTCGATATGGCGAGTGACAATGACGAACACCATACCGGTGGCCATGATCGCCACGGAGACCGTCTGAATGGTCAGGTTGAACAGATTGCGGGGGGTCAGGAACCGGCCGTCAGTGAGCAGGTCGAAGCCAATACAAAGGGCGACGAGGGCTCCGACCATGCCCAGAAGGCGGGGATCGATTTCAAGCAGGGCGATCAGGCCCTTCCGCTTCGACACACCTGTGGGCGCGTCGTTTGCGGTCGTGGTGGATAGGGGTGTCATGGACGGATCTCGTCGGTAAGGGCAAGGCGTCGCCCCACCGGTTTCACTTGTTTGGGATGGAAGCCGGTGGGGATGGGGTCAGTCGAGGGCCGACTTTAGTTGCAGGGAGCGGGGCCGTTGGTGACGCCCTGGCACAGGCTGTCCCGGTCAATCCAACCGGCGTCCACGACAACAGACAGGTTGTCCTGGGTGATCGGAACCGGCTTCAGGAACTTGGCCGTCAGCACCGTGCCGCTGGGAGAGGTCCAGCTCACGGCCCCGTCGATATCCGCCATGGCCGTGCCCTTGGCCAAGGCCACGGCGATCTCGCCCGCTGCGACGCCCAGGTCCCGGGCATCCTTCCACACCGAGACGGTCTGGGTGCCCTTGGCAACGCGGTTCAGGGCGGCATGGTCGCCGTCCTGTCCGGAAACGGGGGTGCCCTCCATGCCTTGGGCTGTCAAGGCTGCGACCACCCCACCGGCGGTGCCGTCATTGGAGGCAACCACTGCGTCAACCTTGTTATCGTTGGCGGTCAGGATCTGTTCCATGTTGCGCTGGGCATTGGCTGGCAACCAGCCGTCGGTATAGGCCTCGCCAATGATTTTGACCTTGCCGGCGTCGATGGCGCTCTGCAGGACCTCCTGTTGGCCCTGGCGCAGGAAGTCGGCGTTCGGGTCGGTGGGGGAGCCCTTGATCATCACGTAGTTGCCTTCGGGCGCCTTTTCGAGCACGGCCTTAGCTTGCATCCGGCCCACCTCGACATTGTCGAAGGTCAGATAAAAGGCGCGGGGGTCTTCGATCAGGCGGTCATAGCCGACGACGGGAATCCCTTCGTCCGCCGCCCGTTGGACGGCGGGGCCAATGGCCTGGGAATCCTGGGCCAGGATGATCAAGGCGTTGGCGCCCTGAGCGATCAGGCTTTCAACGTCGGACAGTTGCTTGGAGGAGGAGGACTGGGCATCGACGGACAAATAGGTGGCCCCCGCCGCGTCCAAGGCCTTCTTGATCGCCGCTTCATCGGTCTTCCACCGCTCTTCCTGGAAATTCGACCAACTGACGCCAACCACGAGGTCCTTGGCGTTGGCGGTCGAAGCAAATCCCGTGGCCATCATGGTCGCCGAGATACTGACGGCCATCAGGGCCGCCTTGGTCGTCGCTTTGATCATCCGTTTACTCTCCCTGGAATGCGTCCCCTTTTTTGGGGCGATCCGGCTGCGGCGCCGGTATGCCCTAAGGGTGCCACATTTATTTCAATCATCAAATTTAAAACAACGAAGAAGGGCAGAATTTTCTTTTTGCAGTGCGACATGGTTGTGAATTGCGGAGAATCCTGGGATCATATGACTGAAAGCGTCTCCAATAATTACAATGGATAAATTATTGTGCCGACCCATCCGACCGATCTGGCATCCCAGGTTCCCTCGGCGAATTCCGCCCTTTTGGATTTGCCGGGCTGCGGTCCCTTGGCCTCCCCCCTGGGAAGTGGCCGGGGACTCCGCCAACAGGTTTTTGAACGAATCCGGGCTCAGGGGGCGGTCGCGCGAGTCGATGTTGCCAAGGATTTAGGGGTCAGTCCGGCAAGCGTGACCACCATTTGCGCCGATCTCATCGAGATGGGATTGATCCGGGAATTGGCCCTCTCCCGCAAGGATGGGGATCTGGGGCGGGGGCGGCCTCCCGTTGCCTTGGGGGTCAATCCCGGAGCTCGATATGTGGCCGGTCTGAAGCTGTCGGATTTGAGCCATGCTGCGGTGATCTTGGACTTTGCAGGGGATGTGGTCGGTCGGGCGAGTGTGCTGCGACCGAAGCTGAACCTTGATGCAAAAGATGTCGCGGAAGAGGCGGACTGTGTCCTCGGGCTTGCCCTGGAGGACGCGGGGCTGGACCGCTCCGCTCTATCGGCAGTGGGCGTTGGGTTACCCGGTTTGATACGCCACGATATCGGAACGGTGATCTGGTCGCCCATCATTCGGGAGCGGAATGTCCCCTTCGCTGCGCTTCTCAGCCGTCGCTTGGGGCTGGTGACCCTGATCGACAACGACGCGAATCTTCTGGCCCTGTCGGAACTGTGGTTCGGTGTAGGGCGCAGTCTGTCGACCTTTGTCATGGTCACCGTCGAGCGGGGTCTGGGTATGGGGTTCGTGCTCGATAACGCCCTTTGGCGGGGGAGCTATGGGGTTGGAATGGAATTCGGGCATATCAAGGTGCAGTTGGATGGCGCCCTATGCCGGTGCGGACAGCGGGGCTGTCTCGAGGCCTATGTGGCCGATTACGCCCTCGCCCGTGAAGCCTCCACTGCCCTGGATTGGGACGGCGGAGCGGAGGGGGATTCCCAACGGACCTTGATCGAAAGCCTGTACGCGGAAGCCCGGGCGGGCAATGAGGCGGCCCGGAGCATTTTCCAGCGGGCCGGGCGTTATTTAGCCCTTGGCTTGGCCACGATCACCAACCTGTTGGATCCCCCTTTGATCATCCTCTCCGGCGATCGGATGCGGTATGACCAGATCTACCCCGAAGCGGCCATGGTTGAAATGCGCGGCCTCACCTTGGGGGCGGACAGGGATACGCCCAGGGTAGAGGTCCATGCCTGGAGCGCTTGGGATTGGGCGCGGGGGGCCGCAGCGGAAGCCCTGCGGGAAACCACCGACGCCCTATTTAAGGTGGGATAATACCCCGGTCGAACCTAGAGTGAAACGGGATCAGCGTGAGTCAAGCTGGCCCCGTTTCACTCTCATTCTATAAGTTTTAGAGTATCTTCGAGGCCAAGTTTGGTCGCGAAGCGACCCAACTTGATCTCGGAATACTCTCGCGGATGATATGTCCTGGCCCCACAGGTCGCGACCCCTGAAACGGAACGGTTACACGTTGAAGCGGAACAGGAAAACATCGCCGTCCTGGACGACATATTCCTTCCCTTCCGACCGCATCTTGCCCGTTTCCTTGGCCCCGGCCTCGCCTTTGCAGGCGATATAGTCGTCATAGGCGATGGTTTCGGCGCGGATGAAGCCCCGTTCGAAGTCCGTATGGATGGCGCCTGCCGCCTGGGGCGCCTTGGATCCCCGCATGACGGTCCAGGCCCGGGCTTCCTTCGGTCCGCAGGTGAAGAAGGTGATCAGATCCAGCAGGTCGTAACCCGCCCGAATGATCCGGGCCAGACCCGTCTCCTCCAGCCCCAGGGAGGAGAGGAATTCGGCCTTCTCCTCCGGATCTTCCAACTGGGCGACTTCGGCTTCGATGGCAGCGCTGATCACCACGGAAACGGCGCCCTGCTCCTGAGCCATGGCGGCGACCTTCTCGGACAGGGCGTTGCCCGTGGCCGCAGAGTCTTCCTCCACGTTGCAGACGTAGAGCACCGGCTTGGAGGTCAGCAACTGTAATTGCTCGAACAGCCGACGGTCTTCCGCATCGCCGGGGGCTTTGCTGGGGGCGGCGGTGCGGGCGGGTTTGCCGTCGCGCAGGGCGGCCAGGACCGGGGCGATGACCGCCAGCAGGGCCTTGGAGTCGGCGTCGCCGCCCTTGGCCTTCTTGCCAAGGTTGACTTCGCGTTTTTCCAGGCTTTCCAGGTCGGCGAGCATCAGTTCCGTTTCCACGGTTTCGGCATCCCGGATGGGATCGACGGAGCCGTCCACATGGGTGATGTCCCCGTCTTCGAAACAGCGCAGCACATGGACGATGGCATCGACCTCGCGGATATTGGCGAGGAACTGGTTGCCGAGGCCTTCGCCCTTGGACGCGCCACGGACCAGACCAGCGATGTCCACGAACTCAAGCTGGGTGGGCACTTCCTTGGCCGACCGACCGATCTCCACCAGCATGTCGAGCCGGGGATCGGGCACGGCCACCCGACCCACGTTGGGCTCGATAGTGCAGAAGGGGAAGTTGGCGGCCTGGGCCGCGGCAGTGGAGGTCAGGGCGTTGAACAGGGTGGACTTACCCACGTTGGGCAGGCCCACGATACCGCATTTGAAACCCATTATTGTTTTGCCTATAATGTCTCAAGGATTAGGGGTTAAAAGGAGTGAAGCATGCCAAAATCTATATCATGGATCCTATTTGCCGTCGTGATTGTGTTTGGTATTGCTCTTATGGGATTTGCGGAGCTCATGTCAATGTGGGGCTGGCCCTCATGGCTAGTCGCGTTCGCTAATAATGTGTCAGCGTTTCTTATAGCAACCCTCGCAATTGCAATTTACTGGGATCGAAAGGGAAGAGAGAGTTTTTTTAGAGAAGTTGATGATAACATCGAATCTAGAATTGAAGCTTCAGAGGCCGGAATTGAGAATATTTATAGAAAATTTAGCAAAGACCCAAAGTGGGATCGGTTTTTTGAGGCAACTGATACAGTTGATATAGCTATAGTAAGGGGCAACACATGGAGAAACACAAATTCTGGCATAATTTCTAATTTTCTAAAATCAGAAGCTAATTCAATAAACTTATACGTCCCTAATATTGAAAATGAACATCTCATGGACATTGTGTCTCGCAGGGTAAATCAGACCATAGAAGATGAAAGAAAGTATATACTTAGATCTTTGTCAGAATGGATGGATTGTGGACTTTGCTACGGAAATGTTCGCATTTTCCAGATTGACTTTGTTCCAAGTTATACTCTTTATCTAGGAAAATACGACGCCATATTTACTCTCTATAAGAATCATCCGGGAAGGGCAGATAATATACCTTGTTTTAGGGTGCGGAGCGCGGGTCATCTTTATGAGTTTTTTAAAGAAGATATGAGGCAACTGAAATCTCACGCAAAAACCGTTCGTCTGGAGAAAGAGGGTCTGTCTGAACTTTGTAAAAAGTACGGTGCTTTTCCTCAACGCGAGTGATTGGTCAGTGAAAGAGTTATTTTTTCTGTTCGGGATTGGTCGAGAAGGTTGGCCGTTCCGGCCGAGTCGCGCTCGCCACCTTGGACATGAAATCCGAGGCCTTGTCCGCGAGCATCAGGGGAAACTGGTCGGACACCGCGTCGAGCAAGGGGCCAAGCCAAGCCTCGTCGGCCTTGGCAAAATCCCCCAGGACATACCCATGCACCCGGTCCTTGTGGCCAGGATGACCAATGCCCAGGCGGACGCGGTGGTAGGGATTGCCCAAGTGAGCGTCGATGTCCCGCAGACCATTGTGGCCCCCATGACCGCCGCCCTGTTTGACCTTCACCTTTCCAGGGGCGAGATCGAGTTCATCATGGAGAACGATGATATCCTCGATGGGAATCTTGTGGAAGCGGGCGGCTTCGCCCACGGATTGGCCCGACAGGTTCATGAAGGTTTCGGGCATCAGCAAGAGGACCCGTGTTCCGGCGATGACACCGTCGGCGACCTGCCCTTGGAATTTCTTGCGAAAGGGGCTGATTCCGTAGCGTCGAGCCAAAGACTCGACGGCCATGAAGCCGATGTTGTGGCGGTTCCCGGCGTACCGGGAGCCCGGATTGCCAAGCCCCACCACAAGTTTCATCGGAATCAGCCCCCTTCAAAAGTCCTGTCTTGAGCCTTAGGCGTCTTCGCCTTCGGCCTCGTCCCCTTCGCCGGCTTCGGAGCGCATGCTCGACGGCGCGGCGATGGTGCAGATGGTGAAGTCGCGGTCGGTGATGGTCGGATGCACGCCGTCGGGGATCTTCACCGCAGACATGTGGATGGAGTCACCCACTTCGGCGGCGATCAGGTCGACTTCAAAGAACTTCGGCAGGTCGTCGGGCTTGCCGGTGACTTCGATTTCGTGACGGACAACGTTCAGCACGCCGCCCCGCTTCAGGCCCGGGCTGGTTTCCTCGTTCAGGAAGTGCACGGGGATCTCGACGGTCACGGTCGTGTCGGCAGAGATGCGCAGGAAGTCCACATGGACCGGCTGGTCGGTCACCGGGTGGAACTGCACGTCCTGCACCATAACGCGGTGTTTATCGCTACCGACGGTCAGGTCAAAGAGGCGGCTGGCAAAGCCGGTCTTGCGCATTTCGAGCATGATGTCGCGGGGGGCCATGGCCAACAGCACGGGAGCTTGCCGGCCACCATAGATCACGCCCGGAATCAGGCCTTCCCTACGCGTGGCACGGGCTGCCCCCTTACCTGCCCGGTCGCGACCCTTGGCTGCAAGGGTTCCGATATCAGACATTTCGATCACTCCATTTGGATCGTTGAATGTGCGGTCTGGCCTCCAGGGGTGCCAACACCGACCGCGCCGCTGGAGATCCGGCGGCGAGGAACCGGGGGTGTACACCCGGGGTCCTGGGATTGCAAGACTTGGAGTGGTCAGGTTTGGGATGTCGATTGGAAGGCGCCTTCTCCGCCCGTGTAATACTTGGGCATTTCCCGTCTGACGACTGGACCGTCGGTGCGAAAGGCGTGGCAGGTGTTCAAGAGGCCTCGGGCGTCATTGCGGCCATTGCCCGACGCGGCCCTGCGCTCGGACCGCGCCTTGAACAGCGCCTGAAAGGCGGTGGTGCCCATGGGGCCCAGGAGTTCGACAAGGTGGGTGCAGCCTTCCGGCCCACCCAGACGGGTCTTTGCTTCGTCCCGAAACCCTCGGCCAATGGTCAGGCCGATCAGTCTTTTGTAATTGTCCACCACCGAAGGGCAGACGGAAAAGGGGCTGAAGTCGATGACTGCTTCGGCGTCACGGATGCGCATGTCCAGGTCGATCGTCAAGCGCAACCCCATGCCGTGCAGGGCCTCTCCCGGTTCAATCGTGCCCCGGTCCTGGTTGGAGAAGGCATAGGTCTTGGTATCGGTCATCCAACCTTCGATATCCCAAAGACCATCCTCCCGCTCGAAACCATGACAATCCACGCGGCGGTGGTGGATGGCCTTGCGGGGGGCCGGAGTGGAAAAGGGCACGGGAGTCCTCCATCAAGCAGACAACGGAAGACTCTATGTTGGGTCCGCATCCGCTTAATGGAAGACCTGAGCATACGGAGGCGAATGGAAATTGTCTTCGCCGCCATGCTCAACAGTGGGCGAGGGACCCGATGTCAGGCCGTACCGTAGGCTTCCCCGTAAATGAAGGCTTCGTGGTTGCGGACATCCCGGGTCAGTTGATCCGTGACCACGGCGTACAGATCACGGACAGAAATCATGCCCACCACGGTGCCCTTATCCGTCACAGGCAGGTGGCGATAGTTGCGTTCGCGCATCATGCGCAACGCTTCCTCCGCCGAGTCATCAGGGCCGAGGGTGTCTGGGTCAGGGGTCATGATGTCGCCGGCCGTTGTGGAGTCGGGGTCTCGCTCCCGAGCCACCAAGCGGGCGGTGATGTCCCGTTCGGTGATAATCCCCTTCAGGGTTCCTCCCTCCACAACCACGACCGCAGCGACGGTGTTTTCCGCCATGATCCGGGCCACGGACCGGACGGCCACATCGGGTGTAACGGCATGGATTCTTTGATCGCGCACCACGTCTGGAACCAATTTGCGTTGCATGTCCTGATATCTCCCCTGTCGTCAATGTTGCCTTGTTTTCGTATTCCCGGATCTGTGCTTCCGGAGCAGACATATTAAAGAAGTGGGGAATTAATGGAGAGAAGCAAGTCCTTGGGGAATTTTTGGTGCGACGCGGTAAAGGTTAGAGATTTAAGCGATTTTTATTGAATTTCATGGGATTATCCTTGGCTCTCCTTTCAGTTCTGACAATGTATATTTGACTATGGAAGTTGGCATTTGGGTGCTTTAGAGGATCGAGCGGAAAAGTGGGGGCCGCAGGTCTGATTCCAGCCAACCTTCGTTGAGACGATCGCAGCGTTGACGGCTTAAGGATATTGACCCGTTGGTGGCGATTTCTGCCGCACAACCGCATCGTCCCTATGATTTTCCCCGGGACACGACAGTGTCTCGTCTTTTTTGGGCGATTGCCCAAGCCCATTTGGGGGCAAATGCCCCCAAACCCCCATTTTTTCTTTGAAAAAAATAGGTACCTGAGGCTTGAGTCAAGCTGGCCCCGTTTCACTCTGATTCTATTCATTTTAGAGGCACTTCGAGGCCAAGTAGGTCCGCGAATGCGCCCCAATTTGATCTCGGACAACTCTACTCGCCTTGTTCATTGAAGCGCAGCACGCAACCGGTGTTCAGGTTGGGCATCAGCCAAGCGTCCTCGGACACCCAGCGGGCCATGCGGCGGCGGAAGCCGGGCATTTCCAAGGGTTGACCTCCCAATCGGGCGGGTTATCCCGCTCCGCCTTTCTCCACAACGGACAGCATCACTCCCAATCGGCCCATCCCCAATTTCGATTTTCTGAAAGCCTGTGCAGAAACGGACGCATTCCAAGGCCCCCTTCCCACCCGAACAGCCCACCCCCAATCCGGACCCGGAAGCCGCGGAATGGGAGCCAACACCCTGTTTAAAAATATGATTTTCCCAACTTCTTAAGTTCCGGTGGCGCCGATGTGATAGGGAAGGCGAATGACGCTGTTCATCAGCGTTCAATCCGTATGGATTGACGCGCCGTCGTCCGGTGGACATCCTTGGCTCTCTGGATCTCCGGAAAATAGGGAGGCGCCGAAAGAATGCGCCCCAAAGTTGTCATTGGGAGGAAACAAATGACATTCATGAAGTTGGGAGCCCTCTCCCTCGCCGTCTGCATGGGCATGGGCATGACGGCCACCACTGCCTTGGCTTCCACGGAAGTGAAACTGGGCTACGCCCTGGCCCCGACGTCCCATTACGGCGTGGCGGCGGACAAGCTGAAAGACGTCGTCGAAGCCGAGACCAATGGTGAGTTCACCTTCTCCATGTACCCCTCCTCCGGGCTTGGAGGCGAACGCGAGGTGATCGAAGGGCTCCAGTTGGGGACCGTGGAGGCGACCATCGTCTCCTCGGGCACCCTGGCGAACTTCGTGCCTGAAACGGGTGTCTTCGATATCCCCTTCCTGTTCCGTGACCTGGGCCATGCCCGGCGCGTGCTCGACGGCCCCATTGGCCAGGAGATCCTGACCAAGTTCACCGACCAGGGTTTGGTGGCCCTGGCCTGGGGAGAACAGGGGTTCCGCCATGTGACCAACAACCGCAATCAGATCGCCGAGCCCAAGGACATGGCTGGCATGAAGCTGCGCACCATGGAGAACCCCGTCCATATCGAGGCGTTCGAGACCCTGGGCGCCGCACCCACACCCATGGCCTGGCCCGAGGTCATCAGCGCCCTGCAGCAGGGCACCATCGACGGGCAGGAAAACCCCCTTTCGGTCATCACCTCGGCGAAGCTGTATGAGGTTCAAAAATATCTGACCCTCACCGGCCATGTGTATTCCCCGGCAATGATCCTGGTGTCCAAGATCTTCTGGGACGGACTCTCCGATGACCAGAAGGCCGCCTTTGCAAAGGGCGCCAAGGAAGCCTCCACAGCCATGCGCGCCTTTGTCAGCGACGTGGAAACCAAAGGGGTGGAGCAACTCAAGGCCGCCGGAATGGAGGTCGGCACCCTGACGCCGGAGGCCCGCGCGGAGTTCCAGAAGGCCTTGGCTCCGGCCTACGCCCATTACGCCGAAACTTATGGACAGCCGTTGATCGACGCGATCATCGCCACCCAATAAGGGGCATTGGGTTTCCCCGACATGTCCTTCCATCCCGCCGTTCTCCCCCTGCGGCGGGATAGCCCCCTTGAGTCCTGGAGCCGCCATGTTCGAGCGTCTTTTCATCCGCGCCAACAGTTGGGCGGTCATCCTGCTTCTGGCTGCCATGGCCTGTATTGTTTTTTGTAACGTCACGCTGCGCTACCTGACGAATTATTCCATCGTCTGGGCGGAGGAAGTGGCCCGCTACATGATGGTCTGGCTTGCCTTTATCGGTGCGGGCTTGGCCCTGCGGCAGGGGTTGCACGTCGCCGTGGGCAACCTGCACCATATCCTGCCGCGCACCGGAGCACGGATCCTACGCCTGGCGATTGTTATCCTGCTTTTGGGCTTTTCCCTGGTCATGGTTTGGCAGGGCTGGGAATACCTGACCCGCATGGGCCGCCAGCTCACCCCGGCAACCCGGATCTCTTTCGCTTATATCTATGCCGCCATGCCCGTCGGCTTCGCCCTTTTCGCCATTCATCTGTCGCTCATCGCCCGTCATTACCTCACCGAAGGGAATTTGGAAGCTCCCTTTTCAGAGGGCGAGACCCCGGCCGCAGATCGTGGCGCCATCAGCTGACCGAGGGAACCGCCCCCCATGGCCCTGCTCCTTTTCCTCTCCTTCTTCGTTTTAATGATCGTCGGCGTGCCGGTGACCTTCTCCCTGGCGATTTCCGCCTGTTTCGCCCTCTTCGTCGAAGGGCGCTATCCCATGCTGGTGATCGTCAAGGAGATGTTCACCGGCCTGGACAGCTTCCCCCTGATGGCCGTGCCCTTTTTCATCCTTGCCGCGGACATCATGTCCAGCGGAGCGATGACCCGGGTCCTGTTGCGCTTTGCCTCTCAGCTTGTCGGCCACCTCCGGGGGGGGCTGGGCTATGCGAACATCCTCTCTTCGACCTTCTTCGCCGGCATTTCCGGATCCGCCCTGGCCGATGCGGCCGGGCCGGGAGCCATGATGATCCGCATGATGGACGAAGGCGGGTACCACCGCTCCTATGCCGGAGCCCTGACAGCCGCGACCGCCGTGGTCGGCCCCATCATTCCCCCGTCGATCATCATGATCCTCTATGCCATGCAGGACGAAAGTGTCTCCGTAGGGGCCCTGTTCATGGCAGGCATCCTGCCGGGCCTGCTCATCTCCTGCGCCATGGCTACGGTCAATTGGTATATCAGCCGCAAGCGCCAATACCGGGCCGGAGACAAAATGCCTCCCGCTCGGGAGTTGGTCCGGGGGACCATCCATGCCCTGCCCGCCCTGTTCCTGATCGTCATCATCATCGGCGGCATCCGTTTGGGTGTGTTCACCCCCACCGAAGCCTCGGTGATCGCCGTGTTCTATGCCCTTCTCTGCGGCAAATTCGTCTACCGCTCGCTCCGCCTCCGGGATCTCCCCGATATTCTGCTCAAATCCGGGTTGATCTCCACCGCAGTCCTGCTGATCCTGGCCGGAGCACGGGCCTTCGCCTGGGTGCTGATCATCGAGCGGATTCCCCAGGAGTTGGCCGACATGATTGTCGGTTGGCATCTGCACCCCCTGGCCTTCCTGCTCTGCGTGAACATTCTGCTGCTCATTTTTGGGCTGTTCATGGATCCCCTGCCCGGGGTGATGATCCTGACTCCCATCCTGGCGCCCATCGCCTTGAGCCTGGGGATCGATCCCATCCATTTCGCCATTGTCACCATTGTCAACTTGACCCTGGGCATGATCACGCCGCCGGTGGGAGGACTTCTGTTCGTTGTCTCCTTGGTGGCACGCATAAAATCCGGGGATTTAATCCGCGAAATGCCCCCCTTCATGGTGGCCCATTTGCTGATCCTGATGCTGTTAACCCTGGTTCCGGCGCTCTCCACCTGGTTGCCCAAGGCCAGCGGGTTTTAGGGGAACCCGCGAGCGATGGAGGATCAAAATCGCGACGTTATCCACGGTAGACGACAGTATCTCGTCTTTTTTGGGCGATTGCCCAAGCCCATTTGGGGGCCAATGCCCCCAAACCCCCATTTCTTTTTTCTGAATAAGACCCGGGGTCTGGGGCCTTACGGCCCCAGTGGGGGACGGGGCAAAGCCCCGTAACTGCCCCCCTGTCGTGTGCTGTGGAGAGTTTCACGTGCTTTTGCACCGGCTCGACTCGGCGCGGAAGAAGCCTTCGTTTGACTGCGACCGTGAGAAATGGAATGCGCTATACCCGATTCCAATCCAACCACCTAAATCCGACAGACGGCTAATCCCCGAAAGCACAGGACGGAAGCGGATCACTCGGCAGCACGGCGGGAGGTCGACCCCCGAATCACACAGCGACCCGACAGAACCACCTGCCGGATCGCCGCCTCAGGATCCTTCAAGCGGTCGAAAATCAGGGCCATGGCGGTTCGCCCAATCTCCAACACGGGTTGCTCGTAGACCGTCACACCGGGATCAACCAACTCGGTCCATTCGTCATTGTCGAAACCGAGGAGCCCCAGATCATGGGGCATGGACAGGCCAAGGCGCCGGATGGCCCGGGCCGCCCCCATCAAAACACGCCCATTGCTGCTCAAAATGGCATCCGGCGGATTGGGACCCGTCAACCAATCGGTCACCACCTCCTCCGCAGCCGCAGCCGTCGGCGCGATGAAGCGGGCATCGGGACCAAGCCCAAAGGCCTTCAAGGTGGTTCGGTAGGCTTCGGACCGTTCCCGTCCGGTTGCACTGGTGTTTCCGAAAAGCCCCCCGATCCGCCGATATCCCTGGTCATGGCAATGGGTGACCAGTTGCGTGCAGGCCCGTCGGTTGTCGATCACCACGGAATCATGGGCGCCATCGGGGTCGGGGCGGTCAATCAGAACCATGGGAAAGTCGAATGTTACGGGTTCCATGGCCAGGGTCGGCGCCAGGATGAGACCCGTAACCCGCTCTTCCTGCATAAGCCGCAAATACATGGATTCCCGTTCCGGGTTCTCATCTGTATTGCACAGGATCACCCGCATGCCGACCTCATAGGCCGCATCCTCGACGCCACGGGCCACAGCCGTGAAGAAGGGATTGAGAATATCGGATACGATCAACCCAATGGTTTCCGAGCGGCGCGTCCTCAGCCGCCGGGCGGAGAGGTCAGGCCGATAGCCCGTGGCCCGAACGGCCTGCTCCACGCGCCGCCGCAGGCTCTCGCTGACCGATCCCCCTGCAAGGGCCCGCGATACCGTCGCGACGGACACACCCGCCACCTTGGCGACATCCTTGATTCTCACTGACATTTGACAACCGATATCTTGTAATCGTTTTCATTAAACACCCCAATAATTTACCATGACGGCAATATTGCTGCAACGCAAAATACTGTAATAACTCATTATTTTTAGAAAATGCGATTGCAGGAAAATTTGTAATCGATTACATTTCTAAAAACGCCAAGGAGGATACACGCCATGCCCGCACCCCATCCCACCCCCTCGCCCCTTTCCTGCCTAGCCCGACTGGGCGCCCATCCCGACGGGAAAGAGGCCGCCATCCGCGAAGCCTGTCAGATGCTGGCGGCGGCGGGATGTGTGGACGCTCCCTTCGAGGAGAGCATGTTGAAACGGGAGGCCGTCGCGGAAACCTACCTTGGTCATGGCGTCGCCATCCCCCATGGCATGGTGGAAGACCGCGGCCAGATCCGCCAAGATGGCGTCGCCATCCTTCAAATTCCGGAAGGCGTGACCTGGAACGACGGTCAGACCGTCCATCTGGTGGTCGCCATCGCAGCGGGATCGGACGCCCACATCACGATGCTCCGCCGCTTGACCGGGCTTTTGCAGGACGAGGAACGTCTGGGCGCCCTTTTCACCACCAAAGACCTGTCTGAACTCCGGGACGCCTTTGGTCAAACCGCGATGCAGGCCTCGGCCTCCCCCAACGCTGACCCCGCCGGGGAAGCCCGGGACCTGGACGTCTCCTTCACATGGCAGGTGGACTACCCCTCCGGCCTACATGCCCGACCGGCCTCCTCCTGGGTTGAAGCCGCGCGGCTGGCCCAGGGCCGCGTCCAAGTACGCCATGGCAACGAAACCGCCGACGCCAAGGCTCTGGTCGCCCTCCTGGGGCTTGGACTCCGCGTCGGAAACGACATCACCATTTCCGCAGACGGTCCCGACGCCCAGTCCGCACTCGACCACATGCGGTCCGTTATCACGGGACTGAGCGCCCAGGAAAAAGCCGACGCCGAAAAGGCCGCCGGACAAGCCCGGGTGCCCATCGACGCCTGGACCCCTCCCGCAGACGCTGCGGCGACTGTGATCGACGGCCTGGGCGCCAGCCCCGGCCTGACCATCGGTCCGGTCCACGTCCTGTCGACCAAGGATTTGGAGGTCCCCGACCTGCCCGTTCCCCTCGGCGAAGGGGGGAACCAATTGCACGATGCCCTGACGGTCACGCGCAAGCGCCTGGAAGTGCTGGCCGACGACACGGTTCGCCGCCTTGGCGAGTCCGAAGGCCGGATCTTCATTGCCCAGGCCGAATTGCTCAACGACATCGACCTCATCACCCTGGCCTGTCAGTACATGGTCGAGGGCCAGGGCGTGGCCAAGGCCTGGAATGGGGCCGTCGAGGAGATGGCCAAGCGCCTGGAATCCGGTAGCAATGCCCTGCTGGCGGCCCGGGCGGCGGACCTGCGCGACGTTGGATTGCGGGTCCTGACCACCCTGCTGCCCGACCTGGCCTCTGGGACCCTCGAGAACCTTCCCGACACCCCCTGCATCCTCCTGGCGGAAGACCTCGCGCCCTCGGACACTGCGGGCCTGGATCCGGATCGCGTCCTCGGATTCGCCACTGTTCAGGGGGGACCAACCTCCCATTCGGCGATTCTCGCCCGAACCCTGGGTCTGCCCGCGGTCGTCGGATCCCACGCCGACCTGCTGAGCACGCCGTCGGGCACCTTGGCCATCCTCGACGGTATGGCTGGTCGGCTGTACCTCTCCCCGACGGAAGAGGCCCAGGCCTCTGCCCGCACTTGGCTCGACACCCGCGCCAAGCGGGCCGAGCGGGAAAAGGCCGAGTTGGGCCTGCCCGCAACAACCGGAGATGGCCATACGATGGAAATCTCCGGCAATGTCAATCGACCCGACCAGGTGGAGCTGGCCCTCTCCCATGGGGCCGAGGGCATCGGCCTGATGCGGACGGAGTTCCTTTTCCTGGAACGCAGCACCTCGCCCACGGAAGATGAGCAATACGAGACCTATCTGGGCATGCTCGACGCCCTGGATGGTCGCCCCCTGATCGTCCGAGCCCTGGACATCGGCGGGGACAAACAGGTCCCGCACCTGGACCTCCCCCGCGAAGAAAACCCCTTCCTTGGGGTCCGCGGCGCCCGCCTGCTTCTGCGGCGCCCCGACCTGCTGGTCACCCAATTGCGCGCCCTCTATCGGGCCGCGAAAGGCGGACGCCCCCTGTCGATCATGTTCCCGATGATCACCTCTGCGGGGGAAATGATCCGCCTGCGCGCCGTGGCAGAGCGGGTCCGGGCCGACCTGGACGCCCCAGTGCTGCCCCTGGGGGCCATGGTGGAAGTTCCTGCGGCGGCTGTGAGTGCTGACAGTCTGGCCCGCCATGTGGACTTCTTTTCCATTGGCACCAATGACCTGACACAATACACCCTGGCCATCGACCGCCAGCATCCGGAACTGGCGAAAGAAGCCGACAGCCTGCATCCCGCCGTGTTGCGCCTGATCCGGGCCACGGTGGAGGGTGCTGCCAAACAGAGCCGTTGGGTCGGTGTCTGCGGTGGCATCGCCGGCGATCCCTTTGGCGCGGCCTTGCTCACCGGGTTGGGCGTGAACGAATTGTCGATGACGCCCCGCGACATTCCCGCCGTCAAGGCACGGATCCGGGGCACCACCCTGGTGGCCCTCCAAGCCCTGGCCGAAGAGGCGCTCGCCTGCGAAACCGCCGAAGATGTGCGGGCCCTGGACCGGGGAGCAGACCAATGACCCCCCCCGTCGTCACGGTGACCCTGAACCCGGCCATCGACCTGACCGTGGTCGTCCCCAACCTGCGGATCGGCGACGTCCACCGTGCCCGCTCGGCCCGGAGCAACGCCGGGGGAAAGGGCGTGAACGTGGCCGGATGCCTCGCCGATTGGGGTGTTCCGGTGATCGCCACCGGCCTGTTGGGCGCAGACAATCAGGCGCCTTTCATCGAGTTCTTTGCCGCAAAGGGCATCATCGACCGCTTCCAACGGGTGCCGGGCGAGACCCGGACAAACATCAAGATCGCCGACCCCGAGCGGAACGAGACCACGGATGTGAACCTGCCCGGCCCTCCGGTAGAGGACGCAATCCTCTCCCAGTTGCTGGACGACCTCGACGATCTTATCACCCCCGGAACGCAAATCGTGCTCGCCGGCAGCCTACCCGCCGGGCTTCCCGACGACAGCCTCGTTCCCATGGTCACCCGCTTCCGCGACCAGGGAGCCCGGGTTACCCTGGATAGCAGCGACGCCCCCCTGGCTGCGGCCCTGGCGGCCGGAACCGGATCCCTTCCCCATTGCATCAAGCCAAACCGGCAGGAGCTGGAGACCTGGGCCGGACATCCCCTTCCGGATGATAGCGCCCTCCTCTCTGCCGCCCGGGCCCTGATCGACCAGGGTATCGCGCTTGTGGTCGTCTCGCTTGGCGCGGAAGGAGCCCTCTTCGTCACGAAGGATCAAGCGCTGAGGGGACAGTTACCGCCGCGCAAGGCCCTCAGTACAGTGGGTGCCGGAGATGCCATGGTCGCCGGACTGGTCGCCGCCCACGGCTCCGAAAGCACGTTAGAGGACACCGCTCGCCTTGGCCTAGCCTTTGCTGCGGCGAAGCTGGAGACCGTCGGTCCCCATCTGCCCGACCCCGGAGCCGTGCACACCCTGGCCCAACTGGCCCAGATCACCTCGCTTGCCCCTTTGGCCTGACAAGACCCTTAAGCAGGTCCGTCTCTGTAATCGATTACAAATAGAAAAAATACAGGAGGATTCAACTATGTCACAGGTACTCGCTGTCATCGCGGCGGGCGATCAAAGCACGCAGGCCACCCTCGCGGCGGAAGCGCTCCGGAAGGCTGCGGTAACCCTTGGCCAGAGTGTGACCATTGAGATCCGCACCGCCCTTGGAACCCAGGGAACGCTCCCCTCTCCCCTGCCTCAGGACGCCTCCACCGTCCTTCTGATTGGAAACGGTGACCACGGCGCAGATCGGTTCTCGGGCCTACGCACCATTCCCCTCCCGTTGGCAGAGCTGCTCGACAACGCGGGTGCCGCCCTGGCCAAAGTGACCACCGGTTCCCCTGCGGATCAGTCGACCTCCGAGGGGCGGAAGCGGATTGTGGCCATCACCTCCTGCCCAACCGGTATCGCCCATACCTTCATGGCCGCCGAAGGCATCGAGCAGGCGGCCAAGGCCCTGGGCCATGAGATCCGGGTCGAGACCCAGGGATCCGTCGGCGCCCGAGACGAATTGACCGCCGAAGAAATCGCCGCCGCAGACATCGTGCTGATCGCCGCCGACACCCAGGTGAACCTCGACCGCTTCGAGGGCAAGCGCGTCTTCCAAAGCGACACCAAGGCCGCCATCGGCGCTGGCCAGGATCTGGTGCGCCGCGCCCTGTCCGAGGCCACACTCCAGGGCAACGAGCCGGGCACGCCGGGAACCGCCCCCTTGAGTGAGCGGGTGAAGGCCGAGAAGGCCGCAGCCGCAGCCAAACGGAGCGGCCCGTACAAGCACCTGATGACCGGTGTGTCCTTCATGCTGCCCTTCGTCGTCGCGGGCGGCCTGCTCATCGCCATCGCCTTTGCCATGGGGGGTATCTACGTCTACGACGACGCCCACGCGGGCACCCTCGGTCAGGCCCTCTTCCAGATCGGCGCCAAGGGTGGCTTTGCGCTGATGGTGCCGGTCTTGGCTGGCTATATCGCCTATTCCATCGCCGACCGTCCGGGCATCGCGCCGGGCATGATCGGCGGCATGATGGCGAGTTCCCTGAACGCCGGTTTCCTCGGCGGCATCGTCGCGGGCTTCATCGCCGGCTATGCCACCTCCTTCCTGAATCGCCATATCACCCTGCACCGCAACCTTGAAGGCCTGAAGCCGGTGCTGATCCTGCCGCTTCTGGGGACCCTGGTGACGGGCCTGCTGATGATCTATGTGATCGGCACCCCCGTGGCCGAGATCATGGCTGCCTTGACCGAATGGTTGAAAAGTCTACAGGGCGGTAGCGCCATCTTGTTGGGCCTGATCATCGGCGCCATGATGGCCTTTGACATGGGCGGCCCGGTCAACAAGGCGGCCTATGCGTTCTCGACCGGGATGATCGCCAGCGAGATCTATGCGCCGATGGCTGCGGCCATGGCTGCGGGCATGGTGCCCCCGCTGGCGCTGGCGCTGGCCACCAAGGTGTTCCCGGATCGCTTCCTGCCCGAAGAGCGCGAGGCGGGTGGTGCGGCGGCTGTCCTTGGTATTGCCTTCATCACCGAAGGCGCCATCCCCTTTGCCGCCCGCGACCCCCTGCGCGTCATCCCCTCCCTGATGGTCGGCTCGGCCGTGACCGGTGCCATTACCATGGCCCTGGGAGTGGGGCAGAAGGTTCCCCACGGCGGCATCTTCATCCTGCCCATCCCCAATGCCGTCACCAACGTCGGCGGCTATGTGGTGGCCTTGCTGGTCGGTATCGCGGTAACCACCGTCCTGTTGCGCCTTCTGAAAAAACAGGTCCCCCAGGTCATCGCCGAATAAGACAAAGGGGGGACGTTCCTGATCCGAGCGTCCCCCCTTTTTTTGCGGCCCGGATTATGCGCCAATAAATCGGCGCCATCTTCCAAACAGACAAACACCCTGTCCAGGGAATGCCCCGGACAGGGTGTTTGTTTTAGCGATCCAACAAGGCGTCATCCCAACGCGTCCGAACTTGGCGTCTGCTTAAATCAGCCGCGACATCGTCCGAACGGAAGGAAGCACCTCATCCGCCGTTATCAGCCAAGATCCTTGAGGTTCGCGGCAGACAACTTGTGGGTTTTGGGATCGGAGATAACGTCGAAGCCCAGCTTTTGGCCTTCGCGCAGATCGCTCATGCCAGCCCGCTCGACGGCGCTGATGTGAACGAAGGCATCGCTGCCACCTTCATCGGGACTGATGAAGCCGAAGCCCTTCTGAGCGTTAAACCATTTGACGGTTCCCGTAGCCATTTGGGAAACCCTTTCATCGATAGAGGTCATGCGCATCGCATTGGCGAGGCGCGGATATTGCCGATTTCTTGGAAGGAAAATCTTGGGCTTGGCGAGAATTATCCACGCTCAACCAAATCTTCTAACCTTTGAATGACGGCTGCGGTTATAGGGCATTTCGAGGATTAGGTGAAATCAATTTCCGGAAAACTTTCCATATTTGTGATTCTACTCAATTCCTTGAGTCATTTTATGATCCAAACGTGGTCCTATTCTTGATCAATAAAGTCAAAAAACTGCTTTGCAACAAAGAGTTAGAAAAATTTATGAAAAGAGCGCCGCTCACAAGATTTTTTTTAAAGCCGGTGATGGATCGAGGTCGACAGTTAAGTCCGAGAGGCCTTCGTCGGCGGAAACATCCCCTCGACTCGACCAATCAAGACCCACAGCCAACACCTTCCGGACGAAAACCACATAGAGCGATATGCGTGACGCTTTGGTCACTTCAATCGCTCTATGTGGTTAAGAATGAAGACATTAGAGTTCGAGCTGCGCGCAAAAATCGCTGGTATGCCAGGCCCAGGCATCTGCAAGGATAGAGATCAAATCACTGCGCTGGGGCATCCAGGGCAGAACGGTCTGCGCCCGGCGTGGGTCCCCCACTAAGATGGGAGGGTCTCCGACGCGACGATCCTGAATTTCCGTCGGGACAGGCACGCCCGCCACCTCTTCCAGGGCTTTAACCACCTCCAAAACCGAAACTCCCACCCCTGTTCCAAGGTTGAGAAGGACGGACTCTCCCCCCCCCAGCAATCGCTTGAGAGCGGAGACATGGGCTGCAGCCAAATCGGTAACGTGAATAAAATCGCGAATGCATGTTCCGTCCGGCGTGGCGTAATCAGTCCCATAGATCGAGAAAGCCTGCCGCTTGCCCATGGCGGCCTGGATCACCAACGGAATCAAATGGATTTCGTTTCTATGCGCCTCGCCCAGCTCTCCAGAAGGAGCCGCCCCAGCCGCGTTAAAATACCGAAGGGTCGTCCACTTCAACCCATGGGAGGTCCCACTATCGGATATCACCTGTTCGGCCATAAATTTCGAACGACCATAGGGGGTGAAAGGGGCGCAGGGGTGCTCTTCAGACACGGGCCAATGGTTCAACAGGCCATAAGTTGCCGCCGTGCTGGAAAAGATCAAGGCTTCGACTCCGGCCTCAACCAAAACGTCAACCAAGACGAGTGTTCCATTCACATTGATGTCGTAAAAAAGGATCGGCTGACGAATGGACTCACCGACCTCAATCCGTCCCGCAAAATGCAGGGCCCCCGCAGGATTGTACGTCTGAACAATCGATTTCAGGCGTTCTCGATCTCGGATATCGCCAATTTCCAGGGGCCCCCATTGCACCGCCCATTCATGCCCATTGGAAAGATTATCATAGGTAATGGGCGTCCACCCCTCTTCAGCAAGGGCCTTACAGACATGGCTTCCAACATATCCAGCCCCCCCGGTTACAAGAATGTTCTGCGACGACATGAAAACAGGCCTTTCTTGATTTTATCAATATTGACTTTTAGACCGAGAAGAAAATGATCGCTACAATCTGTTCGGGATTACCCGGGATTTTCTCAAGGTGTCATGGGGAATTTCCAGTTCGCACAAAGCGGCGACGGTTCGGCAGGCCTGCCGCCAATCGAAGTCACGCCGAACGGCATCGGGCGGCGCGGGAGGCTCCGCCAGCGCCGCGTGAAGAGCTGTGATCGCACTCTCGGTATCCGTAAAGAAATGGGTATTGGGGTAGGCCCGAAAGGGGACGTTCGCAGGACATTCCGGGATGACGACATGCCGCCCCGCCACCAGCGCTTCCGCCGTGGTCGTACACAGGACTTCGCTGCGCGAGGGATTAAAGAAAACGCGATACGGCGCGATCAGCGTCCAAGGCTCTGCTGAAGGTCCTAAAAAGGTGAGCGGTGCCCCCTCTGCCCGGGCCTTCTCATGGACCGCATCCTTGTCCGCACCATCGCCAATCACGTCTATGGCCAGACCCGAGCGCTTCGAAACCTCGATGACATCAGCAAGCCCCTTCTCCCAAATCAGGCGGCCGAGAAAATACACCGCTTTCGTATCCTCGCCAACGGGCGGAACGGCGACCCAAGGAGCGGTAACACCGGTCACACGCGCTTCGCGCATATGATCGCCGATATCGACGACCTCTCTGACCGCGCCAGACAGCGGCACGGCGATATCCGTATGCCGCAGGATCCGACTTCTGTGATAGCGCGTCACCAGCCGAGACGCTCCCCGCGCAAGCCACTGCGGAACGCCACGATTGGCATGAGCGGACCGCACGTAATCCTCGTAATTGGTCATGACAATGCCGAGGACCCGGTTCGCAGAAAGACGTCGACGCGGTGTTGTCCATGGCAGCCAAGCCAGATGTTCCGGCTCGTGCAGCACCAAGGCCCGGGCCGGAGGCGTCACCCGGAAGACGTCAACCATCGGCACGATGGAGCGCGCGAGCCACCACACGCGCGCCTTATATGAGACGATATCAGGAAGCGGCGGGCAACCGATCCGGTCCGCCTCAAGGTGCATCGCTTCGGCCTGTTCGGCGAAGGTCCGATAAATTGGCTCTCCCCACAGGCGCTGGCAGGCTGGTTCCACCCAAGGGACAACATAGATGACGCTGAGGCCCATCGCCTTAAGGCCGGCTGCGTGCCAAAGGGAAAAATACGAAGGCCCCGTCCGCCACGGCAAGGCCGCGGTCGAGATCACCGCCACATCATAGGGCTCGCCGTTCCGCATCGAATGTTGACCGGTCACTCGACCCTTCATGGCGCATACCTTTTGGCGACTGGCCCTTTGGCGACTGGCCCTTTGGCGACCGGGCTATTCCGTTCTCTCGGCATGGAGCGCCCGCTGTGATCATATTTTGGAAATATATCCGACTTAGGAAAGAAGGCCCGCGATTTCTTTGCATGTGACACCCAAGCGGTCCCTAAAACCTCAGTTGGTGGTCTTTGCATGTCCAAACGGTTATATTTGGTCAATACCGGATTTGAACGAGTTGACTTTAAACACGGTACACGAAAGGGGCGTTTTTCCGTTACGGGGCTTTGCCCCGTCCCCCACTGGGGCCGAAAGGCCCCAGACCCCAAGCCATAAAAAAATGGGGGCTTGGGCTCTTTGAGCAGGTGGAGAGAGAGGTGCAAATGCCCGAAGATCAGGCAAACCCCATGAAACCGGGGGCCTCGCGCAGAGGGGGAGCGGAGCGGAGCATCTCCAGGTCCACCCGGGGCGGTTGAAGGGCCTCCACACCGGAGAACAGGGCTTCCAGCTCTGCGGCCACCGCAAGGGTCTTCAGGTCCCCCCCCTTGGGACCAATGATCTGCAAGCCAAAAGGCAGCCCCAGCCGGTCCCGCCCGGCGGGGATGGTAACGGAGGGATGCCCGGCCAGGGTGGCAGCATAGGCCATGGCCAGCCAATGGTAATAACTCTTCGTCGGCACACCGTCTATGTCCGCAGGATAGAGTTCATGCCAATCCCGGGGACTAAGGGTCACGGCTGGCGCCAGGACGACATCATGGGCCGCGAAGAACCCTTGCCAGTTCCGGTACAGACGCCCCTGGATCAGCAGAGCCTCGGTCACGTCCAAGGCCGAATAGCCCAAACCCTCCTCCACATTGTCGCGCACATTCGGGCCGACCTTGTCCGGATGGTCCAGGACCCGCCGATGGTGCTGGGACAGGAAACTCACCGCCCGCAGGACTGAAAAGGCCCGGTCTGCCTCGTCGCAATCGGGATGATCCTGCGCCACCTCCCCAAAAGCAGAGCTGAACAGCGCCAGCTTGTCCTGGAAGCTGTCCCGAATCACCCGCTCTGTCGGGGCGAAGCCGAGATCCTCCGTCACCGCGACCCGCAGGGATGACAGATCCACCCGGGGCAACCGCTTGAAATCCTTCGGATCCCCATGGAGTCTTCCCTCCACCAGGGAGGTCCAGGGGTCCAGGGGATCGGCGCGCATCTGAACCGATAGCATCAGCGCGGTATCGGCCACGGTGCGCGCCATCGGCCCGTTGGTCGGCAGGGGGATCAAGGCGACGCCCCGGCCATCGCCCGGCACCACACCCGGCGAGGGGCGGAAGCCGACCACCCCGCAGAAAGCCGCCGGATTGCGCAGACTGCCGCCGGTATCCGATCCGGTGGACAGCATGGTCATCCCCGTCGCCAGGGTCACCGCCGACCCACCGGAGGATCCCGCACAGGTCTTGGTCAGGTCGTGGGGATTGGCCGTCGCACCATAGACCCGGTTCCGGGTATTGCCTCCGGCGCTCCATTCCGGATTGTTGGTCTTGCCCAGGACCACGGCCCCCGCCTGTTTCAAGGCCGCAACCATGGGATCATCCCGGGTCACCCAATTGTCGGCGAACAGCTCCGATCCGTAAGTGGTCGGCAGACCGGCCACATCCACCATGTCCTTCACCCCCAAGGGTAGGCCATGCAAAGGCCCCAAGGGCTCCCCCGCCATCACCTGCTCCTCGGCCTTCCGGGCGTCCGTCATCACCCGGTCGAAATCATGGGCCACCAGGGCGTTGACCGCCGGATTGACGGCTTCCACCCGGGCAATGGCCGCCTCGGCCAATTCGACGGGAGAGAGGGCCCGGCGCCCAATCAAACGTCGGGCCTCCATGGCGGAGAGGGAGAGGGGATCGGTCCGGTCTGTCATCAGCGGGTCTCGTGAAGTTTAGAGAGCATTTCGCGCAAAACCGGGAACCAGCTTTGCGCATAAAAATGCGATAAAACGAGGTCCTAGAGTATCTGACCTCTGTCACAGCACGGTACACAACAGTGTCACGTCGTTTTTGGGCGATTGCCCAAACCCATTTGGGGGCAAATGCCCCCAAACCCCCATTTTTCTTCTACAAAGTAAGAGCCTGGGGTCTGGGGCCGTTCGGACCCAGTCTCGCCAAAGAGGGGGGGGAACGGGGCAAAGCCCCGTGACGGGAGTCGTATACCGTGATGTCACAAATCAGGCCAGATCCTCTTAGGACAGGACGGGGTGGGAGGCGACATCAAGCAACCGAGGCGCCAATATCCCAGAACACACCGGTCATCATGGCCAAGGCTTCCCGGGACTGGGACAACAGGATGTGCTCGTTCGGGGCATGCTGGGAGCAACCCGGATAGGAATGGGGGACCCAGACCGTCGGCATGCCCAGGATCTCAGAGAACGCCTGATTGGGGATCGATCCTGCCAAGTTCGGCAGAAGGGCGGGACGCTTGCCCGTGGTCTTCTCGATCGAGGCCGCAACCCGTCCCACCCAAGGATGGGTGGGATCCAGGCGGGTGGCAATGAAATCCGCCTGTTCGGAGGGAACCACGGTGACCTCCGGAAAACCTTCCCGGTCCAAATGGCGGCGCAGGGCGGGGAGAATATCATCCCGATCCGTGCCCACCACGTAGCGGAGCTGGCAATGGGCCACGGCATTGGGGGCGATGGCATTGACCGGCGCTTCCGGGACACCGCTGGTCTGGGCCAAAACGGCGAAATTGTTCCAGCCGAAGACCCGTTCTGCCGGGGTCAGACTTTCCTCCCCCCAATCAGTATCGATGGCTGGCCCTCCCCGCCCTTCCACCGGGCAATCGGCAATGGCCTCCTTGACCTCGGGGGTCAAGCTGGTGGGCCGCCATTCGGGGATTTGGATCTGCCCCCGCCGGTCAACGATCCGGGCGATGGCATGGGAGAGAACCACGCCCGGATCCTTGAGCAGTCCGCCCCAGTTGCCCGAATGGTGCGCGCCGTCGCGCAGGTCCACCCGCAGGGTAAAGTTCACCGCCCCCCGAGAGCCCATGAACAGCGTCGGCCGCTCCGGGGTCAGTCGGGGGCCGTCCGAGGCAATCAGCACATCGGCGGCGAACAGCTCGGAATGGGCGGCGAACAGCTCCGACAGGCCAGGGGATCCCGCTTCCTCACCCATTTCCAGGATGATCTTAACGTTGAAGCCCAGCCGTCCCCGGGTGGTGATGACCTTGTCGAGGGCAGCGATATTGATGGTGTGCTGCCCCTTATTATCGGCCACGCCCCGACCATAGAAGCGATCTCCTTCGACAACCCCGGTGAAGGGAGCCAACCCCTCCCGCCATTTGCCGGTCTGGGCCCGGATCACGTCCCCATGACCGTAGATCAACACGGTTTCCAAGGCCGGATCCTCGATCCGTTCCGCCTGCAAGAAGGGGACCCCCTCCATGACCGGGTTGGGCAGGATGCGCGTGGTAAACCCCAGGTCCTTCAGAACCGGGATCATCTCCTCGGTCAGGTAGCGGACCAGTTCCCCGCGCTGGCCGATCTCCTGGCTTTCGGTCTGGAATGCCACACGGCGGGACAGATCGGCAACGAAACCGCCGGACTGGAAGTATGTATCAATGGCCGCAAGGGCCGTCTCTCGGGTGGTCATGGGTAAACGATCCTTTCTTGTTTTTGTTCTGCCTAATCCAGGGCGGGCTCAGGTTCAGCCACCGCGTCCCCCCAGGGAGACATGATTTCCGTACACCCCATGTTCAGGCCGCCCTGCCGCAGCACGCCCGCCGGACAGGCGAAGGCATAGGGGAAAACGGTCCGCTTTGTGGTGACGGTGGGGGCCACCTCAGCCAGGGCATCCAGCACCTTTGGCTCCAGGGCCTCATCGGCGATCAGGGTCTCCCCGCCGCTGACATCGACGCGGGGCTGGTGGAAGGCCTCTTCCAAGGACAGGCCATGGTCCATGAGGAAGGACGTCAGATGCAGCACCGCAGGCAGGATCTTCCTCCCCCCCGAGGCGCCCAGGGCAAAGCGCCGCCCGTCCTTTTCGCCGATGGCCGGACAGACGTTCATCAGGCAGCCCTTGTCCGGCGCAAGGGAATTGGGCTTGCCCGGCTCCGGATCGAACCACATGACGCCGTTGTTCATCAGCAGACCCGTGCGGGGCGAAAGCACCTTGGACCCGAAGACAGACAACAAGGTCTGGGTCACGGCGACCATATTGCCGTGCCGATCCACCACGCTGAAATGGGTGGTGCAGGCCGGGGCATGGGGTGCCTCGCCGTGGCCGCGCTCTGTCAGACGCGCCGCGTAGACCGCCTTCAGCGCGCGCGCGAGGGCGGCGTGGGAGGTTGGATCCGGTTTCGGACCAGGGGTAAAGGCGCCCTCCAGCATGGTCAGGCAGTCGACCAGTTCCAGCCCGGCGGTCAGCCCGCCCGCCGCATGGACCACGCCCCCCCGATAGGACGCGGTGCGGGTGGGCAGGACTTCGGCCCGGTAGGCCGCCATGTCGTCGAGGGACAGGACTCCCCCCTTGTCTCGGACATCGGCCACCATGGCCCGGGCGATCTCGCCGGTCTGGAAGTCGCCGGGGCCCGCCAGGGCCAAGCGATCCAGGGTGTCGGCCAGGCGGGACTGGTCCAGGCGTTTGGCGGACAGGGCCGTCCATCCGGCAATCGTCGGCCAGCATCCGTCTTCCAAAAACAGGGCCGCAGCGTCCGGATCCCGCGCCAGCTCCCGGGTGGCCGAAGCCATCATAAGGGAGGCGTACCAGTCCACCAGCAGGCCCTCGCGGGCCAGGGAAACCGCCGGCGCCAACAGCTCCGCCCAGGGGAGTCGGCCATGGCGGCCATGGGCCAGCCCCATGCCCGCGACGGTTCCGGGAACAGCGATGGACAGGGGACCGGAGACATTGCGATCCTCGACCACGCTGGCCCAGGGGAACAAATCCGAGGCCCGGCCCGAGCCCTCCAGCGGGAAGGCAGCGGGATCGAGGCTTCGGGGGGAGCGCATGCCGAAGAAGACGGTCTCCGCCCGGCGCTCGGCCGCGCGCCAGATGACCATGGCACCGCCCCCGGCGGGACCGCTCATCCAGGGTTCCACAACCCCAATGGCAAAAGAAGTGGCCACTGCGGCATCAATGGCGTCGCCCCCGGCGGCGAGGACCTCTGCCCCCACCTCCGCAGCGCGGCGGTGCTGGGCGGCAACCACCCCTCCACGCGCAGGGACGACCACCTTACGGACCTGTTGGGAGGAGGAGAAATTATGCATGAGTCACCATGGCCCGATCAGGCGCTCCCTCTGGCGGATAAAGGGGCATGTCCCGGTCGCCATACAGGTGGCAGCGGACACGGGATTTGTGGTCGGCGATGCGAGGCGGCCATGCGCTGGAACAGATGTCCCGGACTTCGGCGCAGCGGGGATGGAAATGGCACCCCTTGGGCGGATCGATGGGATTGGGATAGGCCGCCCCCAGATGGGTGTCCGGCACGCCCATCGACGGATCCGGCGTCAAGACGGACTCCAGCAAGGCCTTGGTATAGGGGTGACGCGGTCCGGCAAACAGGTCGGCCGCAGGCGCCTCCTCGACGATCTTGCCCAGGTACATGACCGCCACGGTGGTGGCCAGATGCTCCACCACGGCCAGGTTATGACTGATGAACAGGTAGGTCAGATCCAGTTCGGACCGCAGGTCCGTCAGCAGGTTCAGGATTTGGCTCTGCACCGAGACATCCAGCGCGGAGGTGGGCTCGTCACAGATCAGGATTTCAGGCTTCATCACCAGGGCTCGGGCGATGGCCACCCGCTGACGTTGGCCACCGGACATCTGGTTCGGCGTATTGCGCCGCGCCCGCTCCGGCAGGCCCACCAGATCGAGCATCTCGGACACCTTGCGGGCCCGCTCGGCATGATCCCCAATCTTGTGGACCACGAGAGGCAGGGACACGATTTCCTCCACCGTTTTCCGGGGATTGAGGGAGGAATAGGGGTCCTGGAAAATGGGTTGGATCCGGCGACTGAACTGGCGCCGGTCACCGGGAGCGACCTCCTTGCCATCAATGAGGACAGCACCGCTTGTCGGTGCTTCCAAGCCCAGCAGAATCTTGGCCAGGGTGGACTTGCCACATCCGGACTCGCCCACCAGTCCCAACACATCCTTCTTGCGGACCCGCAGGTTCACCCCCCCCAAAGCATGCAAGGGTTTGGGTTTGGCGAACAGGCCCGGACGGACCTGATAGGTCTTGGTGATGTCGGTCAATTCCAAAACGATGGGCTGGACTGCGGATTTGGACCTGCTCATGCCGGGATCTCCCTGCCTTGGGTTTGGGCCTGGGCGTGGACGCAGCTATGGTGATGGCCATCCTGATCATGGATGGGAATGGGCCCGGCGCAGGCCTCCTGCGCCTCCGCACAGCGCCCCCGGAAGGCGCAACCCTCAACTTTCCCCACCAGGGAGGGCACGATACCGGGAATGGAGCCCAGGTGATCCCCAGGCCGGGTCTTACCCGGCACGGGGATGCAGGAGAGCAAGCCCCGGGTATAGGGGTGATTGGGTGCGTCGAAGACGGCGCGGGCCGGACCCCATTCCACCACTTCGCCCGCGTACATCACCGCAACATGGTCAGCAATGCGCGCCACCACGCCCAAGTCATGGGTGACCAGGATCAGGGCCATGTTCATTTCCCGCTGCAGGTCCTTCAACAGGCGCAGAATCTGGGCTTGGATGGTCACGTCCAGGGCCGTTGTCGGCTCATCGGCGATGATCAGCTCGGGTTCGCACATCAGGGCCATGGCGATCATCACCCGCTGGCGCAGGCCGCCGGACAGTTGGTGCGGGTATTGGGACAGGCGGCTTTCCGCAGCGGTGATACCCACTTTGCCCAGCAGGTCGACGGCTCGCGCCCGCGCCTCCCCCTGCGACACCGGTCGATGGAGCGTGAGCGCCTCGATCAACTGGTCACCGATGGTGTAGGCGGGATTCAGGGAGGTCATGGGCTCCTGGAAGATCATCGCCATGCGGTCGCCGCGCAGGTGGCGCATGTCCCGTTCCGATTGGGCCATCAGGTCGATGCCTGCGAAGGACAGGGTCTTGGCCGAGCGCTTCAGGGTCTTCCCCAGCAGGCCCATGACCGCCAGCGAGGTGAGGGATTTGCCGCTTCCAGACTCGCCCACGATACAAAGCGTCTCTCCGCGCCGCAGGGAGAAGTCGATGCCCCGCACCGCGTGCAGCGTCCCCTTGGCCATGGGGATGTCGATGGTCAGCCCCTCGACGCGCAGGATGGGTTCTTGGTTGTCCATGATCACCTCCTATCCCCGGTTTTCGGGTGCTGTGACGTCCCGCAGACCGTCACCCATCAAGTTGATCGCCAGGACCAGAACGAACAGGCAGACCCCAGGAATGGCGATCAACCAGGGTTCGAACAGCAGCATGTTCTTGCCCTCGGAAATCATCAGACCCCAAGAAGGCGTGGGGGGTTGCACACCCAACCCCAGGAAGGACAGTGCGGCCTCCAGCAGGATCGCATGGGCCATCTCCAGGGTCAGGACGACGATCAGATTGTTGACCACATTGGGCATGATCTCCGATAGCAGAACGCGCAGGGTCGAACAGCCCACGGCCTTGGCGGCGTTGACATATTCGAGATCACGCACCTGCATGACGGAACTTCGCATGACCACCGCGAAGCGGTCCCAGAGCAGCAGACCCAACACGCCGATGACGACATTCAGCGATCCGCCCAGCAGGGCCACCACGGCCAGCGCCACCAGCACCACCGGCATGGCCAGGCGCACGTTGATCAGGAAGGACACGACCATGTCCACCCGGCCACCGAAATAGCCTGCTGCCACACCCAAGGTCGTCCCGATCAGGCCGGAAATAACCGCCGCAGCCAGACCGATCATCAGGGAAATCCGTGCCCCGTACAGCAGACGGGCCAGATAATCGCGCCCCAGGTGATCGGTCCCCAGTAAATGGGAGGGATCTGTCCCCTCCATCCAAAAGGGTGGTTTCATCCGGGCAAACAGATCCTGGGTATAGGGATCATGTGAGGTCAACACCGGGGCGAAAATGGCCAAAACCACGATCACCAGAAGGGTCCCGGCGCCAAACAGGAATCCGCGATGGGGCAAAGCCCGACGGAAGAATTGCGCGAGACGGGTCTCCCGGGGTAACTCCTGTATATATTCGGTTGTGCTCATGGTTTCACCCCACCCGCATGCGCGGATCCAGCCAGCAATTGACCAAATCCGAAAGGAACGTGAAGACGACGTAAAAGCCGGAGAAAATCAGGATCAAGGCCTGTACCGTCGGCAGATCATTGCGACCGATGGATTCCCAGGCCAGATAGCCCGCGCCGTGGAGGGCGAAAATGGACTCCACCACGACGGAGCCCCCCAGCATGAACCCCATCTGCACGGCGGACAGGCTGACAACCGGCACCACGGCATTGCGCAGGGCATGTTTGAACACCACCCGACCAGGAGAGGCCCCCTTGGCCCGGGCCGTCCGGATGTAGTCTGCCCCCATCACATCCAGCATGCCCGCCCGGGTCAGGCGCATGATCGCGGGCATGGCGTAATACCCAAGAACGATGGTGGGCATGACGAAATTCTGCCAATGCTCGGAGCCGGATGGGGGCAACCATCCCAGTTTGATGGAGAACAGGACGACCAGCAGCAGGCCAAACCAGAAGCTCGGCATGGCCTGCCCCATCACCGACAGGAACAGGGCCAGTCGATCCACCAGGGAATTGGGCCGCAAGGCCGCTGCAACCCCCAAGGGAATGGCGACGACCAGGGCAAAGAGAATGGCACAGACACCCAAGGTCATGGTCACCGACAGGCGATCGCCGATCAGCTCCGACACGGGCATCTTGAAGTAATAGCTGTCCCCCAGATCTCCCTGCAACGCCCCGCCTAACCAATCGGCATACTGTACGATCATCGGCCGGTCGAATCCGTAGTGCTCCCGCACTGTAGCGATATCCTCGGCACTGGCGCTTTCTCCGGCGATGGCCGCAGCCGGATCGCCGGAGAGGTAAAGCAGACTGAAACTGAGGGCGGAGACGGTGAGACCCACGAGGATCGCCAACCCCAGGCGCTTGAGCGTGAACGCAAACATGGCCGCTCTCTTCCGATTGGTTGTGGACGGGGATCACAGTCACCCCGAAGGACGAACCCCGACGGGGGGACCGCAACGGAATGGGAGGGACCGAACCCCGGCCCCTCCGGACTCCACGCGCCTACTTCCAGGAGATGTCGTAGAAGCGCACCAACGCGTCGGGGGTCGGCGTGAAGTCGGCGTCCTTATTGAAGACGTAATTGGCGTTATAGGAGAACAACGGCAGCCAATAGACTTCGGCGGCGATCTTCTTGAGCGCCTTGGAATAGTTCTCCTTGCGAGCCGCTTCGTCGACAGTGGTATCGGCAACCTCCAGCCAGTCGCGCACCTCTTCGTCGCGGGCATAATCCAGGGTTCCGAACTTGAAGAACTGGCTGGTGATAGCGGTGACATCGTTGATCGAATAGGATCCCCAGGTCTGGAAGGAAATGGAGGATTCCCCCTTGTCCCGCAGATCCCGAAGGGCCGAATACTGCATCATCTTCAGATTGGCCTTGATCCCCACCGCAGACAGGTAGGACATGATGGCTTCGGCATAGGTCTTATCCCGATAGGCGTTCAAGTCGATCTCGAAACCGTCGGGATAGCCCGCTTCGGCCAAAAGGGCTTTGGCCTTTTCCGGGTCGTAGTCATATTTTTCGACGTCCTGCTCGCATCCGAACTGGCTGGGATAGCAGGCGGAGTCCACCACTTCCGACGCCCCCTTCAGCAGGTTGTCCACGATGGCCTTCCGGTCGATGGCATGGGCGATAGCCTTCCGAACCCGAACATCCTTGAACGGGGTATCACCACTGCGCCCTGCGGCGTCCATTTCCAGGTAGCCGATGCGCATGGTCGCGCCATTGACAACAGTGAGCTTGTCCATCGCCGCAAGCTTTTCCGCCTGATCTGCGGGGACGCCCCAGATGAAATCCAAACCGCCGGAGAACAGTTCGGCCATCTGGGTGTTGATGTCTGGAATGGTGCGGATATCAACCGTCCCAATCTTCGCCGCGCCCTTCGGTCCGTCGAAATAGCTCTTGTTGGCCTTTAGAAGGAAGTGCTTGCCCGGCTCCACGCTTTCCACGGCATAGGGCCCCGTCCCGACGGGCTTGAGAGCCATGCCCTGGGGGCCGACCTTGGCGTAGTACTCGTTGGGATACATGGGCACGGAGTTGGACAGGAAGGCCAAGGCCGCCGGGAAAGGCGCCTTCAGATGGATCCGGACCTTGTAGGGACCCAGTTTTTCGGCGCTTTCCATCCAGTTCACGTTCCGCTGGGTCACCGCGCCATTGTCCGGATTGGCCACAAAATTAACGGTATAGACCACGTCATCGGCGTCGAACGGTTCGCCGTTGTGGAAGGTGACCCCTTCGCGCAGGGTCAGATCCAAGGTCTTGTCGTCGACCCAGGTCCAATCGGTGGCAAGGTTTCCTTTATAGGTATTGGTCTCCGGGTCAAGGTAGACCAATCCGTCCCATACTTGTTGGGACATGATCACACCCTCTCGGGCGTTATTAAAATAGGCGTCGATGGATTCCAGTTCTTTGGTAAAGGCCACGTTCAAGGTGTCATCGGCTTTTCCAGCCAGGGCAGCGGTCGAGGCCAGGGTAGTCGCACCCATCAGGGCGGCCAAACCGACGGCGCCGAGGAAACGGGACTTCGAGGATACGGGGAGATGGACCATGGGTCAGTGTTCCTTCGCGTCATGCCGTTGAATTACATTATGATACTTGATACCGTATTATTCTTTAGCTTATTGTTTCGATGTCGCGCCTGTCAAGCGATCCGATTACTTTTTGTGCACCTGCGAAGGACGCCCACTTTATGGTCATGAAAAAGAAGGAAAAGCAGGACACCCTGTTCGTCGCCTCCCTGGAAAAGGGATTGCGGGTCATGGCTGTCTTTGGCGAGGATCACACGGAACTGGGGCTCCATGAGATCGCGACTCTGTCGGGCCTCGATAAAAGCGCCTGCCAACGCTTTGCCAATACACTCCACAAGCTGGGCTACCTCAGCAAGGATCCGGAGACTCGGCGCTACAGGCCGACCATCCGCTATCTGGAACTGGGGTCGGCCTACCTGTGGGCAGATCCCTTAGTCCAATTGGCGCTCCCCAAACTCATCGAACTGAGTCACGAGTTGGGCGAGCGGGTCAATTGCGCGCGACTGGTGGGCGAGGACATCGTTTACATCACGCGCATTCCCACGCAGATGACCAATTTCGGTGCGACGGTCTTGGGGCGACGCCTTCCGGCTTTGAACACGGCCAGCGGACGCGCCATTGTCTCTGCATTACCGCTGGAAGAACGACGCATCGCTGCAGAGACATGGCCCATCGTCTGCGCCACCTCGCGCACCATTACGGATCGGACGGTCCTGGCCGAAGCACTGGAACGGGCCGCCGGAGATGGATATGCCATCACTGAAAGCCAGAATCTGATGAATGAAATCGCTGTCGCGGCGCCCATCTACGACCGCAGCGGTCGACCTGTTGCCGCCGTTCAATGCTCCACCTCCAGCCTGAAGATGAGCGAGGAACGGGTCCGCGCCGAATACGCCCTGGCGATCATCGAGGTCGCCAATTCCATCCAGCCCCCCCGGTAGACGTAATCCGGACTTGCCCCCACCCCCCCCTTTTTTTAGCCCGGGGTCTGGGGCCTTTCGGCCCCAGTGGGGGACGGGGTAAAGCCCCGTGACGGGAAAACAGCTCCTGTCGTGGACCCTGCCGTAAGCCTCCCCTTCCGGGCCAGAAACACCGCTCCGAAAAACCAGAAGTGAGAGAGGAAAATCGAGCCGATGGACCCTCCGAAAAAGCGACGTGATTTTCCCGGGATTTAGGTCTGCTTGAGCCAAACACGAAAAATCCCGCTAGAGTATCTTCGAGGCCAAATTCGGTCGCGAAGACACTCTAAGACTTGTGGAATGAAAGTGAAATGGGATCAACTTGACTCAAGTTGATCCCATTTCACTTTAAATTTCTGGCTTAGCGGGCCTATTTTGTTTACGAAAACATGAGACGTTGCCCCCTTTTAGTTGGACAACTTAACACCTGTCCGAAATCTGGGGCCCGTTCTCGCTGTTTGAGACTCCTTTCCTTCAAGCGGTCCAGCCCAAGGTGGTCTGGATCAGACCCTCGGGCAGGCGGAGGGACATGGCAGTCGTGACGACGTAAATGAATGCCAACGCCGAGGCGGTAATGAGCCCCGCGCGGAGCGGCCGGGCGTTTCCGGCAACGATCAGGAAGGCTGGCAGAAACAGTGCCATCGCGCCGAGAAAGCCGATCAGCCAGATTCCCAAGACCACGACGACGCAGACGCCGAGGTAAAGTTCCCGTCCGGACCAACGCCCTCGGAGGGCGAACCCCGCATCGTCGTCATGCAAGGCGGAGGCATGGGATCCGTAAAGATGGGTCAGCACCCAGAGCGCGCCCCCCGCCGCCAGGAACCCGACAGCGAGCGGAAAGATCTTGCCAAGAAAGCTAAGGTCGCGCGACATGGCGATACATACGCAAGCTGCCACCAAAAACAACGCCGCGAAGGCGAACTGGCGGGGACGGGTTTCCGTGGCGGTCGGGTCGGTCTCGCCTTCGCTCGAAACCGCTGAGCCATAGCGCAGTCCGAGCACGACCGAAACAATGGTGATGGCACCGATGATCAGAACGCCCGGCCGCCAGACCCAGGCCCAATCATAGAACTGAACCGCCTGGTAGAGATATCCTTCCGCCCCGGGCGCCAGAACAAAGCCGATCAGCAAAGCTGGACGCGGCCAGCCAAAGCGACGCATATAGAGACCGACGCCTCCCATCACAATCAGCGCAACCAGATCGGCAATCGACCGCGTCGCCTGATAGGCTGCAAACATGGTGATCATGATCATAAGGGGCGCGAGATAGACGAAGGGCACCTGTGTCAACCGGGCGACATAACGTGCCAGCAGCACGCAGAGACCCGCGCCGAAGACGTTGGCAAGCGCCAGAGACCAGATGATAGAGTAAGTGAGGTCGAGACGCGTTTCGACCATTGTGATGCCAGGCTGGATGCCGAGAAGGACCATCCCGCCGAGGAAAACAGCCATGGAGCCGGACCCAGGCACACCGAACAGCAGCGTTGGGATCAGCGCTCCGCCTTGGCAGGCGTTGTTCGCCGATTCAGGCGCGATCACGCCGCGAATGTCCCCCCGTCCGAACTGGGTTTTATCACGGCTCGTCTGAACGACGTGGCTATAGGCAATCCAGTCGACCACAGCCCCACCCAAACCCGGCAATGCACCGATAATACAACCAAGAGACGCGCAGCGACCGACGAGCCAAGGGTGCCGCAGCACGTCGCGCAGCCCCTTTCCCCAGCCGCCACCAAGGCCGGTGTTCTCGGAAATGGCCGTGCCGCGCTTCAAAAGGTCGATAATCTCGGGAATGGCGAAAAGCCCCATTGCCACGGCAACGAGAGGAATGCCGTCATAGAGATAGTCGATGCCGAATGTCAGGCGCGGCTCCCCTGTTGCTGGCGCGGTTCCGATGATACCGATGATCAGACCGAGCCCAGCGGCAGCGACACCTTTCGCAAGACTGCGGCCCGACAGCACCGCGACCATGGACAGGCCGAAGAGCGTCAGCATAAAAAGCTCGGCCGAGGAAAACGAGAGGACAAGGGGTCGCGCTATGACGATGGCAACGGTCAGCATCAGCGCACCGATCACCCCGCCAAAAAGGGAGCTTGCGAAAGCCGCGGAGAGTGCCCGAGCGGCCTCTCCCTTCTTGGCCAGCGGAAATCCGTCGAGCACCGTCGCCTGACTTGCGCTCGAACCGGGAATACCCATCATGACCGAGGTGAAGGTATCACCCGTCGGGATGACCGCGACCATGCCGATCAGCATTCCAAGCGCCGAGGTCGTATCCATGCCGTAGAGAAACGGCAAGAGGATCGACATGCCGGCGATCCCGCCAAGTCCGGGGAGGATCCCCACAACGAGGCCGACAAGGACGCCGATCAAAAGAAACCCGATATGATCGCCTGTGAAGACGTGGCCTAGCGCGAGAATTGCCGCGTCAAGCATGTTTTTTCCTCCCTAATTATTTACCGGCGCGACCATCCAAGGCCCTGCCGGGCATTTATTATTCGTACCGACGGAGCCGCCTGAGGCCCCGCCGGGCAATTATTATGAATACCGACAGGGCTCCCTGAGGCCCTGCCGGGCAATTGTCAGAGTGCGACGTTGAACTTGTCTTTCAACCAGGTGATCAGGTAGTCCCGGACGGCAGGGTCAATTTTCAGGGCCTGCTTCAATGCGGCATCGGCTTTCGGACCGGCGAGCTGTTGGTATATGCCAATTTCTTCACCCGCCCGCGCACTGAAATCCGGTGCATTGACGATAGCGTGAGCGGCATCGCCGTAGCTTGCAATCACGTCTGCCGGAGCGTCCTTGGGCAGAACCACCATTTTCTGCAGCGAGAAACCTGCCAACATCAGCGACCGCCATGCTTCATAGGCAGGCCCCTTCGGCGCGCTACCGGTCGCTTGCTCAAAGAATTCCACGAAAGTCGGCAAATCCGGGAAGGACGGGTCGCGTGAAACGCTGCCATCGGCGTTGACGACACCAAGGGAAAAGAGCGGCACGGCCTTACCCTCCTTTACCAGCGGAACCACACTGTTAAGGTAAGCTGCCGTGGTCTGGAAGCCGATTCCCGCTTCGCCCCGTTCGAATGCGAGGCGTCCCTCGCCGCGGCTCTTCATACCGAAGACCGGTCGGACCTTCAGGTCCAACATCTCAAAAGCAAGAAGAACTGGCATCTCGAGCCCTGTTGCGCTCTGTGCCGCGAACCGGATCTCGGGTTTTCTTAAAGCCTCGATGTCCGCCGCGCTGCTCACGCCATACTCAGGTGACAGATAAACGACACCGCCGGTTGGCGAGGCGAGGACAGCCGTCCAATTCGCATAATCGTAGCGCACGCGCGGATCGCCAAGGATCGCGGGAAACTGGGTCGATGCCGATGTGCCAAGGATCTCCAGCCCATCGGATCCAGCTCGCGCCGCGAACTGGTTCGCACCCGTAATCGAGCCGCCGCCGGGTACGTTCAGCACCACGACATTGGGCTTGCCCGGAAGGGCGTCGCTGAACTGCGGCGCAAAGAAACGCGCCCATACGTCGGTTCCGCCTCCCACACCGAACGGAATGGTCCATTCGATCGTCTTGCCGCTGAAGTCCTGCGCCGATGCGGGCGCCGCTAAGGTACTGAACGCGACGACGCAGGCAAGCGCGGCGCCAAGTGTTGATTTCTTCTGGATTTTCATGATTTTTTTCCTCCCTGGATACTCACGGTTTTTCTTTTCCTCTGTAAGCCTGAGTCAGGCAGCGGCGTCGCGCACATGCACGATACCTTCAAAAATCCGCCTTGCAGTACGGATTAACGAGACCCGAACAATCTCTCCGGTTGCAGGGTCCTGTTCGACCTCGACGGGCGTCGCGCCCGAGGGGTGTTCGATTTGAAGCAGCCGACGGCCGGCCGCATCGGGTGCAGGCAAATCGGCCACGGCATAGGCGACCGTGCCGGGGGTACAACAGGCTGCGGCGATGCAAACGGCACCGGTCACCGCGACCGCCATGTGGCAAGCATGCGGCACGAAATATCGTGCCCGGATCGTTCCTCCATATTCCGCTGGAGAGAGCAGGATCGGTTTGGGCACCACGAGGTCCGAAACATCGCCAAGACCCATGACCTCGCCAGCCAAGCGTCTGACCCGCTCAAGCCGCGCCATGAAGTCTCGATCTGCGTCGAGTTCGGCCGGTGTTTCTCCACCGGTCTTCCCAAAGCTCCGCGCATCTGCCAGCATCGCGGCCACCGCCATGTCGATCAGGCTCACCTGCTGGCCGTCGAGCACATCATGGGTCTGGCCGCTGGGTAGGAATTTTCCCGTCTTAGACCCGGCGGCATCGAGAAAGACGAGCCGGATGGGGGCTGCGGTGCCCGGCACACCGGCGATCGCTATTGCCCCCTCATAATTCACCCGTCCGTTCGGGGTCTCGACCGTGGCCTCGATCAGCTTGCCCGTGTTGACATTGTGGATGACGAGCGATGTCCTTGGATCACCAGCGGCGATCAAGCCACTCTCGATTGCAAAAGGACCAACGGCGGCGAGCATGTTGCCGCAATTCGGCGCCGTATCAACCAACGCCCGCTCCACGTTCACCTGGGCAAACAGATAATCGACATCGGCACCCTGCACCGAGCCCGGGCCGACGATCGCCACCTTGCTGGTCAGGGGATTGCCGCCACCAATGCCGTCAACCTGCAGAGGATGTCCGGAGCCGAGTGCGGAAATCAGGATTGCGTCGCGCGCGGCGGGGTCGGCCGGAAGGTCGGTGGCAAGGAAGAACGGGCCACGAGACGTGCCGCCGCGCATCAGAACGCAAGGGATCTTGGTCATTGAGTGTTTCTCCTCCCGTTGACCGGGTGCCAACTGTGAGGAAAGGTCTTGCCATCCTGGCGTTATTGTGTGAAATGCATTTTTCACACCCATTAATGTGTTTAGAACATGAACATTGATCTAGAAGACCTTAGCGCCTTCGTCGCAACGGCAGAGATGCGTAATTTCGGGGTAGCGGCCGAGAGCATCCACCTCTCGCAGCCGGCGCTGACGCGCCGCATACAGAAACTGGAGGCCGCGCTTGGGGTCACACTTCTCGAGCGAACCACCCGCCGGGTTGAGCTTACTGCTGTCGGGCGCGATTTTCTTGGGCGAGCGCGGCGGCTGTTGGACGACTTCGAGTCCTCTCTTCTGTCTGTGCGGGAAATCGCCGAGCGGCGGTCGGGGCTCGTCAGCATTGCCTGCATCCCCACAGCCGCATATTACTTCCTACCCGATGTCGTACGGGCCTTTAACGAGGCCTATCCGGCCATTCGCATTCGCATCGTCGACGACGGTGCCAACGAAGTGCTACAGGCCGTGTTGAACCGCGAGGTCGATTTCGGCATCACCTTGCTCGGCTCCGATGACCCCGATGTCATGTTCGCGCCTTTGGTGGAAGAACCCTTCGTGCTGGCCTGCCGGAAAGACCATGAACTTTCGATATGCCCGTCAGTCGCCTGGCGAGACCTGGCCAATCACCGCTTCATCACGGTCGGACGTTCGAGCGGAAACCGCCTCATCATCGACCTCGCCCTCGGCCGCGCCGGTCTCAGGCCGAAATGGTTCTACGAGGTCCAGCACCTGTCCACTTCGTTGGGTCTGGTCGAGGCCGGACTTGGAATTGCAGCATTGCCACGCATGTCCCTGCCATCTGGAGACCACCCAACAATTGCAAGCAGGCCGTTGGTGGATCCGGTCGTCACCAGAACGGTTGGCGTCGTTCGACGCGTAGGGGCAACTTTGTCCCCATCAGCAGAGCGCTTTTACACGATGATGATGGAGCGTTGGCAGGAAAGGTAACCCTTGTGTCGATCTTGGTATACTATTGTGCGAAGGGCCCCAAACACCAGCCCCCCGGTAAGGCCGAGCCTCATTGTACTTGCCCATCCAGGCGTTGAAATCGGCTTGAAGCTGATCACCCCCGGAAAAGTATGGCAAAGCTCACCAAGCGCACCGTCGACCACACCGAGATCTCGGATCGCACAAAGGTCATCTGGGACGACGAACTCCGAGGTTTCGGCCTGCGAATCTATCCCAATGGGCGAAAGGTCTTCGTCGTCAACGGCAATCCCTGGATCATCACGGACCGAAAGGACGGGGCGCGCCTGACAGATCTCCAACATCCGTGGCTGCGCATTCGGGAGCAGGCCAGGCTCCCCGATGTTCGGATCCACGACTTGTGCCACTCCTACGCCAGCGGCGCTCTCGCGCTGGGCGAAGGACTGCCGATGATCGGCAAACTCTTGGGGCACACGCAGATCCAAACCACGGCTCGGGTTGCCCATTTGGCGAATGATCCCGTGAAAGCCGCCGCCAGAAAGAGCACGGACTTTCTCGCCGATGCCATCATGCGCCCTTGAGGGAAGCCAGGAAGAGGCCTTATACCAAGGTGCGGTGAGTCAAACTCACCGCACCTTGGTATAAGCTTTATAGTCCCAGTTCTTGGAATCGGCACTCACAGCCATATTTGCGGCAAACACCCACCAAATGAGTGCTCCAACGATAACGCCTCCGCCAGCTCGCATCAGGTTCTATGAGAATTTAGAAACATCGAGATTTTGACTCGCCAAGTTACACCTCCTTCACAGGCGATGACGCCAATCCACCCGAGGTAGGGTAGTCGGAGAGAGAAAGGCTCCCTTTCCCGTCAATCGAACGCTACAAATCCAACATAGCGTCGATTTCAGACTGATGCATCGTCTTCTGGGCACCGTGGATGATGGAACTCGCCACATCCATGAGCTTCTGCAGGTTGCGGCTGGCGGCCCGCGCCCGTTCCGAGCCCACGTCCATATTGCCTTCCGCCAAAGCTTGCTCAACGCGGGCAATGGATTGGACGGCGATGAAATTCATCTGCTCAAGAGTTTCTTCGAAGGGAATCTTGTATTGGGCCGGGGCGTGTTCATACCCCTCAATAGCCAAGTCCTTGTCGGAAAAGCTACTGTCGCGAAAATGGGCCTGGTAGGACTTCGGGCGCCATTCCTTACAATCCTCGAGAATGTCGGGCATATCCGGCACCATTTCGAGGAGCATGATAACTTCATTGAAATGATTGAGATAGTCGGTCGCAAGTAGTGTTTCGGGGTTTATATTCCGACCCTGAACCTTTTCGCGAAAGACGTCGTAATCGCCCATGCCCCCACTATATTCCCATGAACTTCCCAGGGTGCAGTCCCTGCGGTTCCATTCCGTCCGATCCTGGCATTCCAAACACCAGAAGTGTCATGTTAACCAATAGAAGATCGACTGTCTCGCCAAGAATACCATGCAAGGAGTAGACTTTTGGAGAATCAAATACCAACCGCCAGTATCGGTATCGCCGGATGTGGCGCCATGGGCCTGCCCATGGCCTGCCGCTTGGCAAGCGCTGGTCTCGACGTCTGGGGATTGGACATTAAACCCTTAGATCAATTCGGTGATTTTGCATCCCGCATGCTCCCCTCCCCCCGGGAAATGGCCGCGCACTGTCCGGTGATTCTATCCGTCGTGCGAGATCGGGCAGAAACAGAAACCCTTTGCTTCGGAGAAGGCGGACTGTTTACGACGTCTCCCTATCCCCGAGTCTTCATCATTTGCTCCACCCTGGCACCAGTCGATGTCCTTGAAATCGCCGCAGGTCTCCCACCGGACGCGATCGCCATAGATGCCGCCATTTCCGGCGCCCCCATCGCGGCACAAGAAGGGACCCTGACCGTCATGATGGGGGGCCCAGAAGCCACAACGAAGACCCTGATGCCCATATTCACCCCGCTTGCTCAGGCAATCCATCACCTCGGCCCGCTTGGTGCGGGTATGACCGTGAAGGTGTTGAACAACTTCGTCGCCGCCAGCACCGTGGTGGCCGTCCGCCGAGCCTTCGCAGCGGCGGACAGCTTGGGCATGGACTGGCGCACCCTGCGTGCCGTCATGGAAACCAGCAGCGGCGGCACATGGTTCGGAACCAATTATGAGCGGATCTCCTGGGCCAACGAAGGGTGGGAGAAAGGCAATACCATGGCGATCCTGGAAAAAGACGTGAACGCCTATCTCACCACCGTCAAGGCCAGCGAGCAACGCGACCCCGATCCCTTCGAAACCGCAGTTCTTGGGAGCCTGAAAACCATGCCGCCAGTCGATCGATAACAGGAGCGAAAATCCATGGACCGCGTGTTTTGGACGGATCCCTATCAAACCCGGCTGGACAGTCGAGTCGTCAGCGTCACCGGATCAGAGGTCATGCTGGAGGCCACCATCCTTTTCGCCGAATCCGGAGGGCAGGAATCAGATCGGGGCAGCATCGATGGGTTTCCCGTGATCCATGCCGAAATCCTGGGGCCTGACATCGTCTATACGCTCGCCGAACCTCCTCCCTTTGCCGCAGGTGATCTGGTCACCACCCTCATCGACTGGCCCCGACGCTACGCGCTGATGCGCCTCCATTTCGCAGCGGAAATCGTTCTGGAACTGTATTATAAAGCCTTTCCAGGCTTGGAAAAGATCGGCGCCCATATCGCTGAAACCAAGGCACGCATTGATTTCCTGTTCGAGGGAAGCATAGCCCCCACTTTTCCAGACATTCTTGCCCGGTTCGACGCCCTTGTGGATGCCGATGCCCCCATCACCAGCACCTTTTCCGACGAATCCGCCCTCCGCCGCTTTTGGAGCATAGAGGGATTCGCCCAGGTCCCCTGTGGCGGTACCCACCTCCGTCGAACCGGAGAAATCGGGCGGATTCGCTTGAAGCGGAAAAACATCGGCGGGGGGAAGGAACGGGTGGAAATCACCCTTGTTCCGGAAATCGGAACATCAACCTTATTTCCATAAACCGGAAAATCGATCCTACCGGGCTTCCAGGTTCCCCATCGGTGGGAAAGCGTCCAAATGCGCCGTGTCCCGATACTGCCGCAAGGCCCAATCCACAGTAGGATAGGCCAGATGGTTCCAGGGAATATCGTTCCAGGGCACCAGAATTGTCTCCTGACTTTCGATCCCTGGGGCGTGGTCGGGGGACAGCATCTCTGCCCGATAGATCAATTGGACCTGACTGATTCGGGCCAAATTATAGATCGCCAGCAGAGGCCCCACACGGATACGAGCCTTTGCCTCCTCCCAGACCTCCCGGGCGGCACCGTCCTGGGTCGTCTCACCCAATTCCATATACCCGGCAGGCATGGCCCAATAGCCGACCCGGGGTTCAATCGCCCGACGCACCAACAAAAAGCGGTCTTCCCAAGTGCAAACGGCACCGACGATGATCTTGGGATTGTCGTAGCGAACGAAGCCGCAGGTGTCGCAAACCAAGCGCTCCCTGTCGTCGCCGTCGGGCACGCGAAGGCTGAATG
This sequence comes from Rhodospirillum sp. A1_3_36, assembly GCF_047263945.1. Lineage (NCBI taxonomy): Bacteria > Pseudomonadati > Pseudomonadota > Alphaproteobacteria > Rhodospirillales > Rhodospirillaceae > Rhodospirillum > Rhodospirillum sp. A1_3_36. The sequence continues at coordinate 86,325 of NZ_JBLAVB010000002.1, forward strand.
TCTGATCTTCCTCTTCTGGGGAAACGAACGAACTCACGGCTTCCCCCGTCAGATCAGGACGTTGACATAGGTTCCGCGCGGCGCATCAAGATCATAGCGCACACCATCGGCCACCACGAAACGGCTGACGAAATCGCCCCCATCAAGCCGCTTGGGCCGAGGGCGCATCGTTTTTTCGGGAACAGATGTGATCCGGCGAGGCTCCACCGCATCTACGGGTGACCGTGCCCTTGTCCGTCCGGCAGCATCGGTTGGGCGCACGGTCCCTTGTGTGCGTCCAGCTCGGGAGCCTGGGCCAGGAACGGAGGACGGGCGCCGAAAATCGCCACCAATACCCGTTGGGTCCTTCGCCATTCCCGATCACATCCCATCACGTCCAAAATAAGAAAACCACACCATCCGAGCGAATGCCGCCATCAGGCATTGATATCCACCACTTGCCCTTTGCCCGGACCGGCTGGTGGTTGGCTTGCGCCTTCCGATACGGCCTGAGTGTTTGCGACACCCCGGTCAAGCAGGACGACTGCATTTTGCTCCGCCGCGATTCCCTGCTTCAACATGCTGCTTTGTGCCTGCATCAAGGCGGCAGCACTTTGTAAGGTCGACGCTGTACTGGCTTCCATGACCGATCCCTTTGTTCACGGGTGTATCAGGAGTCTAACGCTGTCGGCATGGACGACACAAGAATTCCCAGTACCTGGTAGGACTCTTTCCATGATCATGAACCGGCGCGTCCCCATGTTGGAGGCCCCCTTTACTTCTCCTCCGCCCAGACATTCAGGTCTGCACGCATGTACCACGCATCAAAGGCCGTCAGATTCCGGAATACCCGCAGGTATCCCGCCCCTTCCATTAAACCGTCGATTAACCTCTGTTCGTCCGTGAAATTATGCTCGACGGTCAGGACAATAGGCCGAAAGCGACCAAAATCGAAGGCCTTCAGAATTTCGTATTCACTCCCTTCGGTATCAAGGGAGATATAGCTGGGGGCTTCCCCGCCGAACTCGCGATCCACGAGATCATTCAAGGACAAGCTTTCCACTTGGATACTCCGGCCCGACGTGTTCCGTTCCTTTGAATTACCCGGTAAATATCCTGCGTCGGAATAGCGATAGTTAGCCAGGGTAGACAGGGGAGCGCATTCAGACTCGAAGAACTCCAGCTGTTCTCCCGTGGCCCGCCAAACGCATTCCGTGAGAATCCGCGCTTTGGGCCGATTGCCCCGCAACGCCTCATGCCAGTAGATGCTCGGTTCAGACAACACGCCAGTCCAGCCCATGTCCCGGTCAAGCATCAGGCTATTTGACATATACACGCCATCGGACGCACCGAATTCCAAGAACGTCAAAGGGGCGCGGTCCCCGACGGCAAAGCTGGCAAAAATATCCTGCATCAGCTGGGACGAGGACTTCCGGACCAGCGGAACCGCATGGGTCAGGAAGTCCAGCAACATGCCCGGGCGCGCATCCACCAATTTGCCCTGGTAGGCAGACACCGCCAAAGCCACAACGCGATCGATATGATGCTTGTCGGATAGGTCGATGATTTCCCAGAAATTGACCTGCTCCCCCACCAAGGCAGAGAAACGGCTTCCGTCATCCTGATCATCGGCCCCCTGATCCGTCATCCGCGCTCTTCCCTTGTCCAACCACGGCGTCCCTCACCAGCCTATCAGATGGCCAAGAGCCGCCCCAGGTTAGATCAGTCCATGGCAATGTTTGTACTTTTTGCCCGACCCACAGGGGCAGGCCTCGTTCCGGGATACCTTACCCCATGTTTCGGGTCGGTTGGGATCACGATCTTCCGGCGATGTATTGGCGCGGGCCGACATCGGCGCGGCCACACCGGGAACGCCACCTCCCCCCACCTGAGCCTCAGGCTCCTCATGCACCAACTGGCCCTGAGGTTCCGGCGGGGGCGGGGGCGGGGGCTCTTCCATGCGAAGCTGAATGTTGCAAAGAACGCCTGTCACCCGCTCCCGCAGGTCAGACAGCATTGTCTGGAACATTTCAAAGGATTCGGATTTGTACTCGTTCAACGGATCCCGTTGGGCATAGGACCGCAGACCGATGCTCTGCCGCAACTGCTCCAGGTGAAGAAGATGCTCCTTCCACATGGAGTCGAGGATCTGGAGAAGCAGGCTTTTTTCCACCATACGCAGGACTTCTGGGCCGTATTCGGCCGCTTTGGCCGCCATTTTCTCGTCGCTGGCCTTAATCACCCGCTCCAGGATTTCCTCGTTGGCGATCCCTTCCTCCTCGGCCCAATCGACGATGGGCAGATCCAACCCCAGCAGACGACCCAATTCGTCATGCAGTCCCTTGGCGTCCCACTCCTCGGGCATGGCCTTCGGAGGCATGTGGGCGGTCACCTTATTCTCAACAATCTCATGGCGCATATCGGCCACGGTTTCCTGGACATCCTTGGCGTCCATCAGTTCACGCCGCTGTTCGTAGACCACCTTACGCTGGTCGTTCATCACGTCGTCGAACTTCAGCAGGTTTTTCCGAATGTCGAAGTTGCGGGCTTCGACCTTCTGCTGGGCCTTTTCCAGGGCTTTGTTGATCCAGGGGTGGACGATGGCCTCCCCCTCTTCCAGGCCCAGTTTGCGCAGCATGCCTTCCATCCGGTCTGACCCGAAAATGCGCATCAGATCGTCTTCCAAGGACAGGAAGAACTTGGACGCCCCCGGATCCCCCTGGCGACCGGAGCGGCCCCGCAACTGGTTGTCAATGCGGCGGCTTTCATGGCGTTCCGTACCGATCACATAGAGGCCACCGGCCTCCAGGGCCTGAGCCTTCTTGGCTGCGATATCCTTGGTGAGGTCCTCGATCTTGGCGGCGCGCTCCTCCTCGGAGGCTCCCTCGGGCAGTTCGTGTAACAGGCGCATATCCAAGTTGCCGCCCAATTGGATATCCGTGCCGCGACCAGCCATGTTGGTGGCGATGGTCACGGCACCAGGCACACCGGCCTGGGAAACGATGAAGGCTTCCTGCTCGTGGTACCGGGCGTTCAGCACCTGGGGTTCGATCTTCTTGGCTTTACGCAGCAATTCGGCGAGATATTCGGACTTCTCGATGGACGTTGTCCCCACCAGAACAGGCTGCTTCCGCGCCTGACATTCGGCAATCAACTCAACGATGGCGTCATACTTTTCCTTGGCGGAGCGGTAGACCTCATCATCGTAATCCTTGCGCGCCAAATTCCGGTTGGTCGGAATATCCACGACCTCCAGCCCGTAGATCTCGGCGAATTCTCCTGCCTCGGTCAGGGCCGTACCGGTCATGCCCGCCAGCTTGGGATACATGCGGAAGAAGTTCTGGAAGGTGATCGACGCCAGAGTCTGGTTTTCCGGCTTGATCTCCACCCCCTCCTTGGCCTCCAGGGCCTGATGCAACCCTTCCGAGAAGCGGCGTCCATCCATGGCCCGACCGGTGAACTCGTCGATGATCACCACCTTGCCCGCCCGGACCATGTAATGGACATCCCGGTCAAACAGCTTGTGGGCGCGCAGTCCCTGGGTGGCATGGTGCAAGGCGGTCACGTTGCGCGAGTCATAGAGGTTGCCCTCCTCCAGCAATCCCGCCTCACGCAGCAACTCCTCGACATGCTCGGAGCCCTCCTCGGTGAAGGTGACGGAGCGGGCCTTCTCGTCCTTCTCGTAATCGGACTCCACCAATTTGGGGATCAGCATGTCAACGGCCCGGTACATGGCAGAGCCATCTTCTGCGGGACCGGAGATAATCAGCGGCGTCCGCGCCTCGTCGATCAGGATGGAGTCCACCTCGTCGACAATGGCAAAGTTGAAGGGCCGTTGGACCATGTCCTCCAGCCGGTATTTCATGTTATCGCGCAGATAGTCGAAGCCCAGCTCGTTGTTCGTGCCGTAGGTCACGTCGCAGGCGTAGGCCTTGCGGCGCTCGGCATCGTCCAGGTCATGGACAATGACGCCCACGGTCAGACCCAGGAAGCGGTAGACCTGGGCCATCCATTCGGCGTCACGACTGGCGAGGTAATCATTGACCGTCACCACATGCACACCCTTGCCCGACAAGGCGTTCAGGTAGACGGGCAGGGTCGCCACCAGGGTCTTGCCCTCACCGGTGCGCATTTCGGAGATGCGCCCTTGATGCAGCACCAAACCGCCCATCAACTGCACATCGTAATGGCGCTGTCCCAGAGCCCTCTTGGCGGCCTCTCGCACGGTGGTGAAGGCGTCAACCAGGATGTCGTCGAGGGTTTCCCCCTTGGCCAGCCGCCCCTTTAACCAATCCGTTCGGGCAACCAGATCGGCGTCGGACAGGCCTTCAACCTCCGGCTCCTTCGCGTTGATCGCCTCCACGGTCTTCATGAGGCCTTTAACAACTCGATCATTCGCGGTTCCGAAAATCCGCCGGGCGATGGCGCCGAACATATGTACCTCGAGGCTCGTGGTTGGGTGCAGGCAGGACAAACCTCCGGCGCGGAGCCGGACGGACTTCGGCGAAGAGATAGAGCGGGGGAGCCCCCCTGTCAACGAAAGCCCCGCCCCGCTGTCCAAAGGTCGGAAAAACAGTCCCTCTCGCCGGACGGGAAAAAGGCATCCTGGGACTTGCCGTCCCCCCGTGTCTTACCCCATCTTTTTAGCGAAGTAGAAAAGGGAGGCCCATGGCCCAGAAGACCGGGGATCACCGCCTGCGCCACCCCAATGGGACACACCCGGGGCGCGCCGACACCCAGGCACATCCATCCCGCCCCGCTCTGTCCCTGCCCGTCTCTTGGGGCTGGCTGGCGGCCTGTCGGCTTGTGCTCGTCTGGGAACGGCTCTGGCGGGCCTTCTGGAGTCTGGTTTGCATCCTGGGCACGGCCCTGGCTGTCGGACTCACCGGGTTGACCGAAGCCCTTCCCCCCTGGGTTCACCTCGCCCTCCTGCTGCTGTTCCTTGGGGCAAGTCTCGCGGCCCTGGGCTTCGGCCTCCGCCAGTTCCGCTGGCCCCGACGGGAGGAAGCCTGGCACCTCCTGGAAACGGGAGAGGACACCCACCATCGCCCCCTGACCGCAGCCACAGACAGCCTTGCCCTTGGGGGCAGCGACCCCTTCGGGGCCCTGTTGTGGCGCGCCCATCGCCGATCCATGGCCCGCTCTGCCCGGTCCTTGCGGCCCCGTTGGCCCCGCCCCCGCATCCCCGAACGCGACCCCTGCGGTCTGCGGGTCTTGCCCCTGTTATTCCTGGTGGTCGGTCTCGCCGCCGGATATCGGGATCCCGGTCTGCGTTTGGCGGCTTTCCTGTCCCCCGATGTCCTGCCGGAGCGGGTCGCTCCCGTAGCCCGCCTTTGGCTGACGCCACCTGAGTACACGGGACAGGCGCCGACCCGCATCGACACAGCCTTGGACCAAGCCCAGGATCGAGCCCAGGATCCGGCAGAAGAAACCAGCGCTGGAGACACCGCTGGACACGATACCCCGGGCCCCCTGCGCCTACCGGAAGGGACAACCGTCCTGGCCATGGTTCATGGGCGGAACCTGGACGACGCGAACACGGCCAGGATCCTCCTTGGCACGGAGAGCCTCCCCCTTTCCCCCCTGGATGACAGCACCTTGCGGGCCGAAGGAACGCTGACCAAAAGCGGACGTCTGACCCTGACGCTGGACGGCGAGACCCTTCTCGACCGCGCCCTGGAGATCATCCCCGATGCCCCCCCGACCATTGCCTTTACCGAGCCGCCCAGAGGCGATGACCGGGGACGGACCCACTTGTCCCTCACCCTGTCCGACGACCATGGGTTGGCCTCGGCCAAGGTGGAAATCCGCCCCGTCGACCCCTTGCCCGATGACCAGGACCAAGTCCTGACCATCGACCTGCCGGTGCGGGCCGGAGCCAAGGGGCCTTTGACCGTCCGGGTGACTCCGGATCTGGCTGCCCACCGCTGGGCCGGACGGACCGTGGGGCTGTTCCCCCTCGCCGAAGATGTCCGGGGCACCGTCACCCAGGGGGATCCGGAGGTGTTCACCCTGCCCGAGCGAGTCTTCACCCATCCGATCGCAAAGGCCATCATCGCCCAACGCAAGCTCTACACGGATCACCCCAACGCCTATTGGCGCGTCCTGAGGGCTTTGGACGGGCTGACCATTCGCCCCGAGGTCCTGGATGGCAATCTGTCCGTCTTCCTCGCCCTGCGCACCGCCCGGTTCCATCTGGCCCGATACCGCGAGGACAGCGACGTGGAGCGGGTGCGCGCCCTGCTCTGGTCCGCCGCCCTGCGACTGGAGGAAGGGACCCTGTCCCGGGCCACCGCCGACCTGGACCGCCTGAACGAACGCCTGAAGGAAGCCCTTTCCGGCGACCCCAGCCAGGAGGAGGTAGCCCGCCTGCTACGCGATGCGCGAGAGGCCATGACGGCCATGCTCCGGGCGCTGGCGAACTCCCTTCCCCAGATGACCGGCCCCATGCCCCCGATGATGGGCGAGATGCCCCCCTCCCTTGACCCCGGAGCCATGGACCAATTGCTGCGCGACATGGAGCAGATGAATCGCCTGGGCGCCAAGGACGCCGTCAAGGAGATGCTCGCCCAGTTGGAGCAGATGGTGAACCAGATGCGCTCCCTGCGGTCCATGAACATGTCCCCGGAAATGGCCAAGGCCATGGAGGAGATGCGCGCCCTCTCTGAGGCCTTGAACGCCCTGCGCCAGGATCAGTCCGACCTGATGGACCAAACCTTCAAGCGCGATCAGGAACACCGGGCCGAACAGGGCAACATCCCCATGCCCGGCGACCAGGGAGCCAACTTTTTGGGCCTGCCCCTGCCTGCCCCTCCCCCCATGGTGGGGGGGGAAAGCGAAGCCCTGAGCCGCCAGCAAGAGGCGTTGACCAAACGCCTTGAATCTCTGCTTGCGGAATTGGGAGAAAAAACCAACCAGATTCCCCAGGATCTGGGGGACGCCGCCCTGGCCATGGATGAGGCCCGAAATGCGCTGCAACAGGGGAACCTTCCCGGTGCACTGAACGCACAGGGGCAGGCTCTGGACCTGTTGTCCAAGGGCAACCGATCTGCCATGCGCTCGATGATGCAGTCCATGGGGGCGGGCATGCCCATGATGATCCCCCTGCCCGGCAACCAATCCGGCAGCCAGCCCCAATCGAACCAGGACCCCTTGGGGCGGGGGAACATGAACAACGGTCGGGTCAAGCTTCCCGGTGGTCCGGAAGCCCAGCGGGCCCGGGAGATTCTGGACGAACTGCGACGCAGGGCCAATGATCCGGCCCGGATCCAGCCGGAACGGGACTATCTGAAGCGCTTGATTCCCACCTATTGATCCCCCTCCGATCCGCTTTCCAACAAAAAAGCCCGGCCACGGATAATCTCCGGGCCGGGCTTGTCCGTCTCGCCTGAGGCGGGATCAGGAGGTCTTGCAGGTCTTGATGCCGAAGGGCAAATAGGCCGGGCACCAGCCCAGGGCTGCCGTCACCAACGGCACCACGCCAATGTATCCCCACATCCCCACCGTGCCGGTCGCCGCCAGGGCGATCAGGGCAATACCGACGACGGCGCGCAGGATCCGATCGATCCCTCCAACGTTCCTGTTCATGACGCTCTCTCTTTCCAGTCAGGGTTCCGCCCGCCGACCTCGCCAAGCGAGGCCACCGGACATGCGTTCGAATGGAAAGAGCCTACGCCCCTTGAGAGCGCGTCACCGTGACAAGGTCACATAAGGTCGATCTAATTTAATCCCGCTTCAAATCCCGCCGGGCCGCAAAGCGGTAGGGATGGGCCGGATAGGTTCCCATAATCTTCAGTTCGTGGGTGAAATGAGCCAGTTCATCCAAAGCCCGGCCAAGGGCTTCGTCTTCTGGACGGCCTTCCACATCAGCGTAGAAGCGCGCCGCCACGAAGGTACCTGCCACCTGATAGCTTTCCAGCTTGGTCATGTTTACGCCGTTGGTGGCGAAGCCGCCCAGGGCCTTGTACAGGGCTGCGGGCACATTCTTTACCCGAAAGACAAAGGTCGTGACCGTCTCCACCGCCCGGTTGGGCACCACGGCTTCCCGGGCCATGACCAGGAAGCGGGTGGTGTTGTGGTCTTCGTCCTCGATATTGGCCTTCAGGGAGTCGAGGCCATAGATCTTCCCGGCCAGTTCGCTGGCGATGGCCGCCTCCGTCGGGCTCTTGTGCTCGGCCAGCTCCGATGCCGCCCCCGCCGTGTCGGCGTGAACGATCGCCTTGAGGCCGTACTCCTTGATGAACTTCCGGCATTGTCCCAGGGCATGGACATGGCTGCGAACGATCTTCACATCCTCCAGCTTGGTCCCTGGCGCCACAAGGAAGTGGTGGCTGACCTTCAGAAAGAATTCATCAATGATATGCAGGCCGGAATCGGGCATCAGGTGGTGAATATCGGCCACCCGCCCCGCCACGGAATTCTCGATGGGCAACACCGCATAGAGGGCGTGTCCCTCGCGCACCGCAGCAAAAGCATCCTCAAAGGCCGCGCAGGGCAGCACCTCCATTGAGGGGAACAGCTTGGTCGCGGCCATATGAGAATAGGCGCCGGGCAGGCCCTGGAAGGCCACGGTGTTCTTCGGATCGGACATGAATACCCCAGATGAATAGGCCTGAAGGCGAAAGACAATTCCGGATCAGGATCAATCCGGGAATGACCCGGATGGGTGCGGTCAGGCCAACAGGGTCCGCGCCCGCTCAAGATCTGCGGGAGTATCGACACCCAGCGGAACGGTGTCAACGAGGGCAGCCTCAACCCGCATGTGGTTCTCCAACGCGCGCAACTGCTCCAGCTTCTCGCGCTGCTCCAACACGGCGGGTGGCAGGGAGATGAAAGCCCTCAACGCGGTCCGGCGGAAGGCATAAAGACCGATATGGTGGTACAGTGGTCCCTCTCCCGTCGGCGCCATGGCCCGGGTGAAATAGAGGGCGCGGCCCATGGTCTGACCGGGCGCCAGACCGACAATGGCCTTGACCACATTCGGGTTCTCCCTCTCCTCCGGCCGGGTGATCTCGCAAATCAGGGTGGACAGGTGGATAGAGGGATCACTGTCCAGGCACTCCAAGGCCGCGTGGATCAACTTGGGATCCAGGGTGGGCAGGTCCCCTTGAACATTCACCACCACATCGTAGCGGCGGTTCGGATCATAGGCGCGAACGGCCCGCATCACCCGGTCGGAGCCGGACGGCAGATCCGGGTTGGTCAGAATCGCTTCCCCCCCATGGTCCCGCACCGCTGCGGCGATCTCCTCTTCGGCCACAGCCACAAGAACCGGGCCGACATCCGCTTCCATGGCGCGGCGCCAGACCTGAACAATCATGGGGACGCCACCAATATCGGCAAGGGGCTTGCCCGGCAAACGGGTGGAGGCCATGCGAGCGGGAATGACAACAATCGGGGAGGACATCGGTTAGGGACTCCAGGCACGGGGGACGCAGCTCGGGATCACGAGCTGAGGGATCATGCACGGAACACCGTAACGATTCCAGGCGCAAGTCCAGGCGCAGAACACCGATCGATTGAATCGATTGATTAAGCAAAAACAATTTCCTCGTCATGATTGCGAATAAGTCGCATTATTATATTGTCAAAGAGCCCGGGGATGCAATCCAACCGGGTAGAGGAGATGAGACGATGACAACATTGGTGCTTCAGTCCTGGAAATCGGCGCAATCGGCCGCAAAAACCGTGCGAATCCCCTGGCGTCCGGCCGTTCTGGCGCTGGTCGTTGCCCTTGCCCTGTCTGACACGCCAGCGGGAGAAGCGGCGCGCACCGCCCTGTCCGACGCCTATTTGTCCGTCGCCACCTTCGTTGCAGGCACGCTGTTCCTGGTCCATTGGATGGAACGGGGGCTCGGCATCGACCTGGGAGAGCTGATGACCCGCCGCCGGGCCTGGGCGGTCCCCATTGCGGCCCTTCTCGGCGCCTTCCCCGGATGTGGGGGTGCCATCATCGTCACCACCCAGTTCACCCTGGGACGGTCGAGTCTGGGCGCGTTGGTTGCCACATTGACCGCGACCATGGGCGACGCGGCCTTCCTTTTGCTGGCCCGCGAGCCCACAACCGCCCTGCTGGTCATTGGTTTGGGTCTTCTGTCGGGAACGGCCATGGGATATCTGGTTGACACCCTGCACCCCGACCTCTCGGCGCGCACCTCCCCCCTTCCGGGGTCGCGGACCGGCAGCCCGTCCGCCCAACCTCAAGCCCCCATCTCCGAATCCGGTTCCCGCCCGTCCTGGACCCTGTGGACCGAGCGGATCTGGTTGGCCCTTTTGGTTCCAGGTGGCGTCTTCTCGGTGCTGTTGGCGTTTCAAATCAATCCGGACTCGTTCATGGGACCGCTGTCCAACCTGAGTGTCACCAAGTCCCTGGGCGTGACCGGATCGCTGGTCATCCTGGCCATGTGGTCTTTGAAGTCCGTCAGGGGAGGTCCCGCCGTCGTCCCCGGACCGGCCTCCTCCCCCTCCCAGTCGCCGTGCAGAAGCGCCACGGCGTCGGTGATGGCGGATACCAACTTCGTCAGCGTCTGGGTGATCGGCGGCTTCATGGCCTACGAAATGACCGTGACTTTGACCGGCGTGGATCTGGCCGCCTGGTTCGAAACCGCCGCCCCCGTGATGCCCCTGGTGGGGGTGGCCGTGGGCCTGTTGCCGGGCTGTGGACCACAGATCATCGTCACGGCCCTGTACCTGAACGGATTGGTGCCCTTCTCGGCGCTGTTGGGCAATGCCCTGTCCAATGATGGGGATGCGCTCTTCCCGGCCATCGCCCTGGCTCCCCGGTCCGCCGCCCTGGCCACGGCCTATTCCGCAGCCCCCGCAGTGGCCATGGCCTACGGTGCCTACGCCCTGGGATATTAACCCAAGGCCGCCTCTCCTCCCGAGGCGGCCTTTCAGCCCTTTCGTGTCAGCAGAACGACACCAAGAGCGACGAACCCCAACCCGAGCCAATGAATCCGCGCCAGCTTTTCCCCCAGAAAGGCCACCCCGAAGACGGCCACGAGAACAACGCTCATCTTGTCGACGGGCGCCACGCGGGAGGCGTCACCGAGTTTCAGCGCGCGAAAATAGCAAAGCCAGGACGCCCCCGTGGCCAAACCGGAAAGCACCAGGAAGAGCATGCTCTTCCCCGGGATCGCTGCCGCCTCGCGCCATTGGCCGCCCACCAGCAGGATTCCGCCCAGCAGCAGCAGAATCACCACCGTGCGAAGAAAAGTTGCCAAATCCGGATCAATGGAGTTCACGCCCACCTTGGCCAAAATGGCCGTCAAGGCCGCGAAAAAAGCGGAGAGGGCAGCCCACGCCGCCCACCCCATGGAACCGATTGCCATCACCCACTCTCCTTGTCTGGAAGACCTGAAGCCAAGTTATCTGAAAACCCAGAGACCAAATAGCAAACACGGGCGCGGCAAGGGGTCAAGAAGCGGACATCCAGAGGGACGGAGCAAGCAGCCCCTCTCTTGCGCCCTTTCCTCCCGCCCCAGAGACGGGTACCTTCCAAAGGTTCAAACCCACCTCGTCACCGCCGGAGTGCCCTCCCCGTGTCCCTTGCGTCCGCCGAGCCCCCCATGGATCCCGCCTTCATCCAATTGGCCCACGACTTGGCGGAGGTCTCCGCTGCGGTCATTCGCCCCCTGTTCCGCAAGCCCATCGCCGTGGACGACAAGGCCGATGCCTCGCCGGTGACGGAAGCCGACCGGGGCGCCGAGGCCGCCATGCGTGCCCTGATCGGCCGGACCTTCCCCGACCATGGCATCATTGGCGAGGAATACGGACGGGAGAATGAGGACGCGGACTATGTCTGGGTCCTCGATCCCATTGACGGAACGGGGGCCTTCATCACCGGCAAACCCTCCTTCGGCACCCTGATCGGCCTGTGCCGGAAGGGAAAGCCGATCCTGGGGCTCATCAATCAACCGGTAATCAACGAGCGCTGGATTGGTGGCCTGGGTCTGCCGACGACCTTCAATGGTGCGTCCGTCCACTGCCGCCCCTGCCCCACCCTGGACAAGGCGGCGCTCTACACCACAGCCGTGGAACTCTTCTCCCGGCCCGAGGACGCCGCCGCCTTCGAACGCCTGCGGGCCAAGGCCAAGCTGCGGCGCTACGGCTGCGACTGTTACGCCTATGGGCTGGTGGCCCTGGGCTTCGCCGATGTGGTCTGCGAGGCAGGGCTGAAAATCTACGATTATGCCGCCCTCGCCCCCGTGGTCACCGCCGCCGGTGGGCTCATGACCGATTGGCAGGGCGCCCCCCTCTCCATCACCTCCGGGGACCGGGTTTTGGCGTCGGGCGATCCGGAAACCCATGCCCAGGCCCTGGCCCTGCTCAAAGGTTAGGCACGAAACCCCCTTGATCCCGCCGCGAGACGGCCTCATTTCGCATATAGATCAAAAGCAAGCCCACAGGTCCTCCACACCGTGCTGTTCCTTCCGCACCCGTCCAGGAGCTTTCGATGCGACCAGTCGCCGCCCTGACCGCCGCCGCTCTGTCCGCCGCTGTCCTGTCCGCCAGCTTCGCCCTTCCGAACCTTGGCCGGGCCGAGGACACTCCGGCTCCGGCCCACGGCTTGGCCATGTACGGAACGCCCAAATATCCGGCGGACTTCACCCATTTCGACTATGTGAACCCAGACGCCCCCAAAGGGGGAGACATCCGGCTGGCAACCATCGGCGGCTTCGACAGCCTGAACCCCTATGTCATCAAAGGGGACAGCGCCGCCGGGCTCGGCCTGACCTACGACACCCTCATGGTGTCCTCGGCGGATGAGGCTTTCACCAAATATGGTCTGATCGCGGAAAGCGTGGAAGTGCCCAAGGATCGATCCTGGGTCCGCTTCACCCTCCGCCCCGAAGCCAAATGGAGCGACGGTGAGCCCATCACCGCAGAAGACGTGGCCTTCAGCATGGAGACCCTGCGCACCAAGGGGCTCCCTCTCTACAACGCCTACTACTCCAGCGTAACGAACGTGGAAGTGGAGGACGAGAGAACCGTTCGTTTCGATTTCGAGGAGGGCGAAAACCGGGAATTGCCGCTCATCGTCAGCGAACTCCCCATTCTGCCCAAACACTATTGGAAGGATCGGGATTTCACGGCGGTCACCCTGGACATCCCTGTGACCAGTGGCCCCTATGCCGTGAAGGATTTCGAGCCGGGACGGTACATCACCCTCGAACGGCGGGACGACTACTGGGCCAAGGACCTGCCGGTGAACCGGGGCAAAAACAATTTCGATACCATTCGATATGACTATTACCGGGATTCCACGGTGATGTTCGAAGCCTTCAAGGCCGGAGCCATCGACTTCCGCCAGGAAATGTCGGCCAAGGCCTGGGCAACCAAATATGACTTTCCCGCCGCCGAGGATGGACGCGTCATCAAGGAAACCCTGGACCACCACCGTGTCGAGGGCATGCAGGGATTTGTCTACAATATGCGTAATCCGCTCTTCGCAGACCCCAAGGTGCGCGAGGCACTGGCAAACGCTTTTGACTTCGAATGGACCAATCAAACCCTCTCGTCCGGCGAACTAAAACACCATCGCAGTTACTTCGACAATTCGGACCTCGCGGCGACGGGCCTGCCTTCGGAGGCGGAACTGGCAATTCTGGAGCCTTTGCGCGACGACATTCCGAAGCGGGTTTTCACCGAAGAGTACAATCCACCCTCCACCGCCCCCCCCGGTGGGCTGCGGGCCAACCTGAAAAAGGCCCTGGACCTGCTCCGCGAAGCGGGCTGGAGCGTCAAGGATGGCAAACTCGTCAATGGCGAGGGAAAACCCTTTTCCTTCGAAATACTCTTGGTGCAGCCCGAATTTGAAAAAATCATCCTCCCCATGGCCAAGAATCTGGAACGCCTGGGAATCGACGTATCGATCCGCACCGTGGACACCGCCCAATATATCAACCGACTGACCCAATTCGACTACGACATGATCGTTGGAAGCTGGGGCCAAACGGAAAGTCCGGGCAATGAACAGCGGGATTTCTGGTCTTCCGCAGCCGCAGATACCCCGGGTAGCCGGAATCTGGCGGGCATCAAGAATCCGGCACTGGACAAGGTGATCGACCAACTCATCGCCTCGCCCAGCCGCGAGGATCTTGTCACCCGGGTCCATGCCCTGGACCGGATCCTGCAGTGGTCTTTCCTTGTGATCCCCCAATTCTACTTCGGTGCCGATTTCATCGCCCACTGGGACATTTTCGGTCACCCGCCCACTCCGAGCAAGGGGGTGCAGCTCATGACCTGGTGGATCGATCCGGAAAAAGCTGCGTCCCTCACGGGCCGGTCGGCGCGCTAGATCACGATGAAATCAGGTCTGTCCGACCTGATTTCATAAACGTGATCTAGATCATATAGTTAGAGCGGAATGAGGACGGAAAACCGGTGCCCTGTTTTCTTCATTCTGCTCTGAAGACCGCCGCACCGGAAAGGGAGCCGACCCCATGGGCGCCTATATTCTCCGCCGACTGCTGCTGATCCCCGTCACCCTCTTCGGCATAATTCTGCTGAATTTCATCATTGTGCAGATCGCACCGGGGGGACCGATTGAGCAACTCTTGGGCGATCTCCAAGGGATTGGATCCTCCGCCACCTCCCGGATATCCGGGAGTGGCCAAGGCGAGACCTTGGGGGCGGGAAATCGCGCCAATCCGACCGACTCGGGGTCCACCTATCGGGGCGCCCGGGGCTTGGACCCGGACTACATCGCCAGCCTGGAGAAGCAGTTCAACTTCGACAAGCCCGCCTATGAGCGCTTCTGGTTGATGATGAAGAAATACGCGACCTTTGACCTGGGAGAGTCCTTTTTCCGCGGCCGTCCCGTGGTGGATGTCATCCTGGAAAAAATGCCTGTCTCCATTTCCCTTGGGGTCTGGAGTACCTTGATCATCTACCTGATCTCGATTCCATTGGGCGTGGGCAAAGCGGTGCGGGATGGCTCCCGCTTTGACGTCGCGACCAGTTGGGCGATCATCATCGGCTATGCCGTGCCCGGATTTCTCTTCGCAATTCTGTTGATCGTCGTTTTCGCCGGAGGACGTTACCTGGATTGGTTCCCCCTCCAGGGCATTGTCTCGGCCAATTGGTCAAGCCTGTCCTGGCCTGACCGGATCCTCGATTACATCTGGCATATGACCTTGCCGGTCACCACCCTGGTCATCGGCGGGTTCGCCAGCCTGACCATGCTGACCAAGAACAGCTTCCTTGAAGAGATCAACAAGCAATATGTGGTCACGGCACGAGCCAAGGGCCTGACGGAAGGCCGGGTCCTCTACGGCCATGTCTTCCGCAATGCCATGCTGCTGGTGGTCGCCGGATTTCCTGCGGCACTGGTCTCCATGCTGTTCACCGGCTCCGTGCTGATCGAGGTGATTTTCAGCTTGGACGGCCTGGGTCTTCTCGGCTTCGAAAGCACCCTGCGGCGGGATTATCCGATGATGTTTGGCACCCTCTACGTCTTCGGCCTGATCGGCCTGTTGCTGACGCTGATCAGTGACGTCACCTATACGTTGATCGATCCGCGGATCGACTTCGACAAGCGGGAGACCTGAACCCATGGCGCGCCGCTTTCCCCTGTCTCCCCTGAACCAACGCCGTCTGGCCGGATTCCGCGCCAACCGACGGGGCTTCTGGTCCCTGTGGATTTTCCTTGTCCTCTTCGGGCTCAGTCTGGTGGCCGAGTTGATCTGCAACGACCGCCCCCTTCTGGTCTCCTACGACGGCGGCCTCTATTTTCCCGTGGTGAAGGATTATCCGGAAACCACCTTCGGTGGATTCTTCCCCACAGCCGCAGACTACCGGGATCCCTTCGTCTCCGAGGCCATCGAAGAAAAGGGGTGGATCCTCTGGCCGCCGGTGCGCTTTTCCTACGACACGGTGAACAAGAACCTGGAAGAACCGGCCCCCTCGGCCCCCACCTGGGTGAACCCCTTGGGCACCGACGACCAGGGGCGGGACGTCCTGGCCCGGACCCTCTACGGCTTCCGGCTTTCGGTGCTTTTTGGGCTGATGCTGACGGTATTTTCCTCGGTGGTCGGTGTCGCTGCGGGAGCCGTGCAAGGCTATTTCGGCGGGTTGCTCGACCTGTTCGCCCAACGCTTCCTCGAGATCTGGGGGGGCCTGCCCCAGCTTTTCGTGCTGATCATCGTTGCCAGCGTCATCCAACCCGGATTCTGGACCCTGCTGTTGATCCTGTTGCTTTTTTCCTGGACCTCCCTGGTCGGCGTGGTGCGGGCCGAGTTCCTGCGGGCCCGAAACTTCGACTATGTCCGGGCAGCCAAAGCGCTGGGCATGTCCGACGCCAAGGTCATGGTCAAACATGTCCTGCCCAACGCCATGGTGGCCACCCTGACCTTCGCGCCCTTCATCCTGTCCGGCTCGGTCACCGCCTTGACCTCCCTTGACTTCCTGGGCCTGGGCATGCCGCCGGGGACCGCGTCCCTCGGGGAACTCCTGCGTCTGGGTAAGGAGAACCTCCAGGCGCCCTGGTTGGGGATCACCGGCTTTCTGGTGCTCGCCACCATGTTGACCCTGCTGGTCTTCATCGGCGAGGCCGTGCGAGACGCCTTCGACCCGCGCAAGGGAGGCGCCCGATGACAGACACACCCTCCGACGCCCCCCTGCTCTCCATCGAGCGTCTCTCCGTCCGCTTTGGCACGGGACCGGGCGCAGTGGACGCCGTGCGCGGCGTCTCCCTGACCATCAACCGGGGAGAAACCCTGGCCCTGGTGGGCGAGAGCGGCTCGGGCAAGTCTGTAACCGCGCTCTCCATACTCCGCCTGCTGCCCGAGACCGTGGCCAGCCATCCCAGCGGCGCCATCCGCCTGGAGGGAGAGAATCTGCTGACCGCCCCCCCCCGGCGGTTGCGGCAGGTGAGGGGCGACCGGGTGGCCATGATCTTTCAGGAGCCCATGACCTCCCTCAACCCACTCCATTCCATCGAGCGGCAGGTGGGCGAGATCCTGACCCTGCACAAGGGCCTGGACGGCAAGGCCCGCCGGGCACGGGTGGTTGAGCTGCTCTCGCTGGTCGGTCTTCCCGACCCGGACAAACGATTGGCGGCCCTCCCCCACGAGCTATCCGGCGGCCAACGCCAGCGGGTCATGATCGCCATGGCCTTGGCCAACGAACCCGATCTGCTGATCGCCGACGAACCGACGACGGCCCTGGATGTGACCATTCAGGCCCAGATTCTGGCCCTGCTCGGCGACCTGCAAAAGCGATTCGGCATGGCCGTCCTGTTCATCACCCATGACCTGTCCGTGGTCCGCCGCATTGCAGACCGGGTTGCCGTCATGCAAAACGGCCTGGTGGTCGAGACCAATGAAACCGCCGCCCTCTTCACCGATCCCCAGCACGCCTATACGAAAAAGCTGCTGGGCAGTCAGCCGAGGGGACGGGCGGCCCCGGTTCCAGCCGATGCCCGGGAGATCCTGTCCTGCGAAGACATCCGGATCTGGTTTCCCATCAAAAAGGGCCTGTTCAAGCGCACCGTGGACCATGTGAAGGCCGTCGACGGGGTGACGCTTTCCCTCAGGGCCGGAGAAACCCTTGGCGTCGTCGGTGAAAGCGGCAGTGGCAAGACCACCCTCGGCCTTGGCTTGCTACGCCTGACCGGGTCGGAAGGACCGATCCTGTTTGACGGCCAGCGCATCGACGGCCTGCCATCCTCCGCGACTCGCCCCCTGAGGCGCCGCATACAGGTGGTGTTCCAGGATCCCTACGGCTCTCTTTCCCCCCGCCTGTCCATCGGCGAGATCGTCGGCGAGGGTTTGGAGGTCCATGGTATCGCGAAAGACCGGGCGGAACGCCGCACCCTGGTCTCCCGGGCGCTGGAGGAGGTGGGCCTGGATCCCGAAACCCAGGACCGCTATCCCCATGAGTTCTCCGGTGGGCAGCGCCAAAGGGTGGCTATCGCCCGCGCCTTGGTGCTAAAACCCGAAGTGATCGTGCTCGACGAACCCACCAGTGCCCTGGACGTCACGGTCCAGGCGCAAATCGTGGACTTGCTGCGGGATTTACAGCTTCGCCATGGACTGGCCTATCTCTTCATCAGCCATGACTTACGGGTGGTGCGGGCATTGGCCACCCAAATCCTGGTCATGAAGAATGGCAAGGTGGTGGAAAGCGGCCCGGCGGAAGCGGTCTTCACCGCGCCCCAAGCGCCCTATACCCAAGCGCTCCTCTCTGCCGCCCTTGATTTGAAGGCCGACGAAACTGGTGTGGTGAAAAATTAACACCTTGATGCTATGACGGCTTTGTCTGGTCGTTCGATGGGAAGACCGGACAGCGCCAGAGTCACCCAAACGCGAGTCTCCGAAAGAAAGCCCTATGGCCGACGACCAGGACGGAAAACGCATCTCCAAACAAGCCGTCTATACCGTACCGGTGGAAATTTCCGTGGTGCTGGGAAAAGCCGTCTTGCGGGTCAACCAGCTCCTCAAACTGGGCCGTGGCGCCGTGGTGGAGTTGGAACAGAAAATCAGCGAACCCGTGGAAATCTACGCCAACGACATCCTTATCGCCCGGGGTGAGGTGATCATCACCGATGGGGACAAGATCGGCGTGACTTTGACAGAATTGGTCCGCTCCGTGGCCGCCCAAACGGATTGACCGGACCGATTCACAAAGGCTCCGCGCTTTCCACTGCTCCCCAATTGGTGATCCATCGCCAATGACGTCGGCCTCACACCCCCTTGCGTGGACGAACGCGCCGCGCCCAGTCGGGCGCAGACCTACCCGGTTGGGACGATGTCGTGAACAGAAGGCACGAGAATTGGGCCGAGGCAGACCGGAAACTCAATACGAATTTTCTTTCACTGAATCAGATATTTGAGAGAATTTTTTAATTCTGAATGGGAAGAAGAAGCCGGAGTCCGATCCGCTATCGGAATAGGGCGCCCACATATGCAGGCGGCACCCAATCGGCCACAAGGAACCTGAAAGGGAGATAGGTCCAGGGGGATCTACAGCCATCGTCTTTACACAGCACACGACAGGGGGACCGAAAGGCCCAGACCCCGGGCTCTTATTTATAAAAGAAAAATGGGGGTTTGGGGGCATTGGCCCCCAAATGGGCTTGGGCAATCGCCCAAAAAACGAGAGCGTCTTTATGCGTTGGCCACGGCTGGGGCGAAGCCCCCAGCGCACCATCTCGCGTGCACGGCAAGGATGAACCCGATCTAGTCGCCCTTGGTGTTGCGCCCAGAAGAGACGATGATATCGCCGAATTCCCGAAGGAAAACGCTCCCCTTCACCGTGCGCTGAATCAGCACGCTGCGGCGGTCGGTTTCATCTGTTTTGCGTTTGACCAACCCATATTCGCTCAGCCGATCCACCGCCCGAGTGATCGCCGGTTTGGAAACGTTGAGCAAACCCGCAAGGCCGCGCACCGTATGGGGTGGCTGGGTCATATATACAGTGAGCAGCAACGCCATCTGACGCGCTGACAAGTCCGGGGCATCACGGCGCACACTCTCAACAATGGATCCCCGCCATAGGTCGAGAGCTTCCACGGGTGTCATAGTCACAGGCATGGGTTGGGTTCCGTCTTTTTATTTTGATGACGAAATGAGCATAACGGGGTTTTTCGGAACGAGCAAGCGAATTGACCGTTCTGGTTATACGCTTGACCCAGACTCGAGGCCAAGGCAAAACGCACCAATTGGTCTATCTCCCTCACCAGGGACAAAAGACCTAGCCGAATACCACCCATTTATTCTCGATCCGTTCCAAATTTCTCGACAAGAAGCCCGTGGAGCGCCCGCAGGGTCTGGGCTGCCCCGCCTTCGCTTTGACCGGGTCGAGGGCTCGGTCGCCAAGCATACAGATCAAGATGCGCCCAAGACACCTCAGGCGAAATGAAATCTTTCAAAAACAGGGCTGCGGTGATGGATCCGGCGAAGGGGCTATCTCCCGCATTATTGATATCGGCAACCTTGCTATCGATCATCCGCCGGTAGGCGGGCCAAAGGGGCAAACGCCAAAGGGGATCCCGTGTCCGCTTGGACTGGGCGGCCAATCGGTCGGCCAAGCCGTCATCGTCGGTGAAGAGAGCCGGAATGTCCGG
Organism: Rhodospirillum sp. A1_3_36; assembly: GCF_047263945.1. Lineage (NCBI taxonomy): Bacteria > Pseudomonadati > Pseudomonadota > Alphaproteobacteria > Rhodospirillales > Rhodospirillaceae > Rhodospirillum > Rhodospirillum sp. A1_3_36. The sequence continues at coordinate 106,372 of NZ_JBLAVB010000002.1, forward strand.
ACCCAGGGCAACCCGAGCCGCACCGGTCAAGGTGGCACAATCGATGAGCAACTGGGGCGACTCCGCACAGGCCTCGGTCAAGGCATCGGCCAGGACCAGACGCCCCTCCGCATCCGTATTGCCGATTTCCACGCTCACCCCTTTCCGCGAGCGCAACACATCCCCCGGCCGGAAGGCGGAGCCATCGATCGCGTTATCCACCGCAGGAATCAGAACCCGAAGCCGCACCGGCAAGCCCTGATCCATGACCATGGAGGCAAGCCCCAGGACATGGGCTGCACCGCCCATATCCTTTTTCATCAAACGCATACCCGCGCTGGGCTTGATATCCAACCCGCCGGAATCGAAACAAACCCCCTTCCCGACCAGGGTCACCATGGGGTGGCGGGGATCCCCCCAGGTCATGTCAATCAGCCGAGGTTCTCGATTGCTGGCCCGCCCCACGGCATGAATGAGCGGATAATTGGCCCGTAACAACCCTTCCCCCACGATCACCTCCAGCCCGGCCCCATGGCGCAGAGCAAGACCGTTGGCGACATTGGCCAGCTCCGCCGGTCCCATGTCTTCAGCCGGGGTATTCACCAGATCGCGGATCAGGAACGTGGCCTCCACCAGACGGCGCACATAGGCCTCGTCCGCCCCCTCGGGCCAGATCAGCAAAGCCTTGGCCTTGGGCGATTCCGGCGCCTTGCGATAGCGGGTAAAAGCATAGGCGGACAGGGCCCAGGCCAGGGCGATATCCGTCTCCCACCCCTCAATCGGGTCGGAGGGCACCAGGGCGTATTCCCCAACGGGCAGGCTTTCGGCGGCAGTGGCAAAGCACAGGGGATCGTCTCCATCGCCCAAACCGACCACAGCCAGGGCGACGGTGCCGTCAGGCCCGGGCAGGGCCACCGCCTTGCCCGCACTTCCGTCAAACCCCAGGGCATCCAGCCAGCGCCGCCCCGCAGGATCGAGCCCCCCTCGCCAACCGAGACTCCCTTGTTTGGTGACGGCATGGAGGGGAATCGGCGTCCCATTGGATTGGCCCATGGCTTGGGATACCAGGGGAAGGTCGAATTGAGTCTGGTCGGTCAAAGACATCGCTCCCGGAAGAACAAAGGAAGCTCCCCAACCCCAGAGGCCAGGGCGGGAGAGAAGGGCTCAGAAAAATCCACTCAAGGCGTCACGTCAGGATACCATACGAGAGTGAGACGGGATCAGCTTGAGTCAAGCGGGCCCAGTTTCACTCTCATTATAGCGACTCTAAGGCGTCATGGGGCCGGAACGACCCAGGATCCCAACGGAGCGATAATACCTCAGGGCGCCCGGATGCAAGGGCACCGCATGCCCCTGGGTCGCGGCCAAGGCGTTCGCAAGCCGGGTCTGGGGCGGCCCCTGTTCGAACAGGATTCGGTTCTGCGGAGCCCAAAGGGCCGCCGTCAGAGCCTTCACCAAGGCGTCGTCCATCTTCAGGGTGGTCACCAGAACCGCACCGACCTGCAGGGTCGGAATGGGGAGCGGGTTGTCGTAGAGTCCAGTCTCGATCAAGCCGATGGTCAGGTAAGGAGAAGACTGCGCCAAGCGCTCCACCCCCTCCCCCTCCACGGGAAGAACAGACACATCCACCCGCTGGCGCAGTTCGGAGACCAAAGCGACCGGTGCTCCTCCAAAAAAGAAGAAAGCGTCCAACTCTCCCCTGGCAACCTTGTCGGCGGCAATGTTCGGCTGATCATAATTGGCCTGGACTCCCGCTTCCCCCAAACCCATGGTTTCGAGCAACAAACGGGTACTGACCAGGGTTCCCGAGCCGACATCGCCCAAGGACACGCGCTTGCCCGCAATGTTCTGTAATCCGGTAATCCCGGAATCCGCCCGCGCAACCAAATGCAGGGATTCCCGATAGAGGGTTCCAATCGCCCGCAGGCCGTCGAAGGCGGGAACACCGACCCCTTCCCCTTCGGCCACGCCTCGATAGGCGCCATAGGCCACGTCCGCCTGACAAATCGCCAAGTCCAACTGACCGGAGCCGAGACCAGCGAGATTGTCCACCGACCCGCCCGTGGACTGGGCCACGGCGATAACGCCAGGTACGCCGCAAGATCCGCCCCGATCACAGGGCCGCGACCCCGGTGGGTTGGACACCAGCGTCCCAATCAGGCCGCCAACGGGGAAATAGGCTCCACTGGTGCGTCCGGTCCCGATACGAAGGAAATTCAGCTCCTGGGCACGGGCCGGAGTGAATCCCTGCCCCCCCGTCCAAGCCGCCCCTGCGGCGAGCGCGACCGCACTCCATCCGCTCAGACGCGCCAACAGGGCGCGCCTTGTCATTGCCGTGTTCATCCGCGTCTTGCTCACCCGCGACCTCCTGTCGTCGGATCGCGAACACCGGGCGGATCGAGCCACCCGGCGTGAAGGAACCCCAATTCGGCCCGGAAGCGAAACCGCTCGCGACCTGATCCAGTCCACACACCTGCCTGAAACACTGGGCTGAGAAAATGGGCTGAAACACTGGGCCAAAACACTGGGAGTGTAAGTCTGACTATGCTCCAGTGGGGGAAACCGGAAGTCCCTTTTACAGTAGCGCCGTTCGAGGCCTCCCCGCAATGGGGGCGAAACGAAAAAAACGCGGTTTTTCCTTACCGTGCCCGGTTTGGCAGAACCACCAAGGCAACGCCGCTGACCGCAATGCCCATGCCCAGCAGAGCCAGGGGCCCAAGGCGCTCGTCGAACATCAACCAGGCCACCAGGGCTGTCACGGGAGGCACAAGGTAGAACAGACTCGCCACCCGCCCTGCCGCGCCCCGTCGAATCAGGATCATCAGCAGGGTCACCGCCCCCACCGACAGCACCACCACCAACCAGAGCAGCCCGGTAATGAAGGCGCCCGTCCACTCGATCTCTCTGGTTTCCAGAACCAGGGCGAAGGGCAAAGTGGCAAGAGTCGCCGCCGCGAATTGAATGGCCGAAGCCGAGGTGAGGTCCACCCCCTGGCAATAGCGTTTTTGATAGAGTGTCGAAATAGTGATGGCCAGAACAGCGACCCCCGCACAGGCCACGGCCCCCAACCCAAACCCCTGGAACAGGGTATCGGCCTGGGGAGCCAATTTGTCAGCAAGCACCGTCACCACGCCCACAAAGCCCAAAACGAACCCCAACCATTGGCGGGGCGAGACCCGCTCGCCCAAGACGGGAATGGCCAGGGCAGCGGTCAGAATCGGCTGCAACCCGGCGATCAGCGCCGTCAACCCCGCAGGCATCCCCAGTTTAATGGCGGAAAAGACGCCCCCCAGATAGGCCGCATGGACCAGCACACCGGCAAAGGCGATGTGACCGATCATGCGGAGATCCCGGGGCCATTTCGCTTTCAGAATCAAGGCGATCGGCACCAGCAGAACGACCGTCATTCCAAACCGCAGGCCGAGAAATGTAAAGGGTTCGGAATGGGGCATGACCAACCGGGCACCAATAAACCCCGTGCTCCACAGCAGGACGAAGACTCCGGGAATCGCCCGGATCACGGGGGATTCGGTCGTTTGTTCAGACATGGGGTGATCCATTGGGAGGGGGGAAGGAGAGCAACAGGGACCAACACCGAAAGGACAGCCAGGGATCTTCCACAGCCGCGGCGATCCCCGACAAACGAATTTTACTCACCTCAGAGTAACGCCCAATCCGGAACCGGACCAAATCATTTCGGATCCGCAGTGCCATTCTCATAAACCTTGAACAGGCCACTATGGTCCAAGTCCCCCCATCCCAAAGCGATCATCCGATCGTACAGGTCCCGACTGAGGGCCGTGGCGGGCAGATCCACTCCCAGGTGCTCCGCCAAATCCAGGGCTTGTTGTAGATCCTTGCGCTGGACGCTTGCCCGCCCTCCAGGGGTGAAGGCGCCGTCGATCATACGCTGACCATGCAGCTCCAGGATTCGACTGGTGGCGAACCCTCCCATCAGGGCCTCCCGGACCTTGGCCGGATCGACACCTGCGGCCTTCGCCAGAGCCAGGGCCTCGGACACTGCGCCAATGGTCAAACCGACGATCACTTGATTGGCTGCCTTGGCCACCTGCCCGGCCCCCAGGTCCCCCACATGGGTGATCTTCCGGCCCAGCACCTGAAACAGCGGCGACAGCCGAGCGAAATCCGCCTCGCTCGCTCCGACCATAATGGACAGGGTCCCCTCCTGCGCGCCCAGTTGCCCGCCGGAAACGGGGGCATCCACCCAGTGCCCCCCCCTCTCCCCAAGCCGGGCCGCGAGGCCTTGAGTCGCGGCCAAGGCTGTTGTCCCCATGTCAACAACCGTCAATCCCGACCGGGCCGCACCAATCAGGGCTCCGGCAACGGAGTCCACTGCGGGTGTGTCGGTGAGCATCAGGATCACCAGATCGACCCGAGCCGCCAGATCCTCCGGCCCGTCGGCCCGCTCCGCACCCTCGGCCACCAGGGCCTCCACCGGCGCCGGGGAGCGACTATGGACCACAACACGAGCCCCAGCGGCCATGAGATTCCGAGCCATAGGCAAGCCCATGAGCCCAAGGCCGATCACCCCAATGGTCCAACTGGAGAGATCAGCAGACGTGGTTTCAAGGTTGGCCATGGGGACCTCCTGCTCCGGGCGACGGAGAATGAATTGATATCAACCCGACCGGACCCCGGTCAGCATCAGCCCGACCGGGAGCCGGTCAGCATCAGCCCGACCGGGAGCCGGTCAGCATTAGAACGACCGGGAGCCGGTCAGCATTAGAACGACCGGGAGCCGGTCAGGCGGTGGCGAACCGGGCGCGGGTGCCGCGCTCGATGGCTGCGGCGGTCAAACGGTCGACCTTGAGACCATGGCGCATCATCTCCAACAGTCGCAGTTCTTCCTGTCCAAGGGTTCCGTCCGCAGCCGCCACGTCGCAGGCAATGGCGTAGGCCGTTTCCTTGAGCTGGGGTGGCAGGCTTTGGTTGATCAGCGCGATCGCCTTATCCAGACCATCCTCGCCGTCCTCCAGCAGTTCGACGCAAGCCCCAGCCACGGTGGCCAGATCCTCGATATTAAAGTCCCGGAAGACGGGCAGGGTTCGCACGGTGTCCCCGATAACCCGCAATTCATGATCGGACATGTCCTTGTCCGCGGCGGAGGTCAGGACCATGGCGTAAATCAAGGCGGCATGGTGGTTGATCATCGAAGCCTCTTGGAGGTGGTTGGAAGGTGATGGGAAAACACAGCCGTCCCATGGCGGCCTTGGCGACTGGACTCCACCGTGCCATACCGAACCTCGGCTGATGGCGGATCCAGCGGAAATAACCCTACCCCGTCACGGCCCGGCGGGAAACCGGATTTGACGGGCCAGATTTGACGGGCCAGATTTGACGGGGAAGCGCCGATGGACGGAATCTGAGGGAGAAATAAGGCGATGACGGCCCTTTTGAACGTGGCCCTACCGGTCTTCGGCATCATCTTGGCTGGCTATCTGGCCGGACGAGCCAAGCTGCTGGGAGGGCATGCCGCAGAAGCCCTGAACCTGTTTGTCTTCTATATCGCCCTACCGCCTCTTCTGTTCCTGGCCATGGCGCAGACGGATTTGAACCGGATCTTTGCCTGGGATTTCATCGCCGTCTACGGGTTGAGCATGCTGACCCTGTTCCTGATCGCCGCCCTCCTGTCCCGCCTGCTGTTCAAACGGACGACGGCCGAAGCAGCCCTTGCGGGGATGGGCAGCATTTTTGGCAATACGGGTTATATGGGCATTCCTCTGACCATCACCGCCTTCGGCGAAGACATGGCCCTTCCCGCCATCATCGCCACCGTAATGAATAGTGCCCTCGTGGTCGGCGGTGTCTCCGCCCTCGTAGAGGGGGCCACCCGGGGCGGACAGGGTCCGTGGATCATCGCCGGGCATGTGCTGAAATCCCTGTCCCGGAACCCGCTGGTGATCGGTCCGGCGGCCGGATTGATCTTCGGCGCCTTGGCCATTCCCCTCCCCGCCCCCCTCATCACCTTCTGCGAAATCGTCGGTGGCGCGGCGGGACCCTGCGCCCTGTTCGCCATCGGGTTGTTCCTGGTGGGGAAGCCCCTGACCGCATCCCTGGGCGAGGTCAGTGTCGTCGTGGCCCTGAAGCTCTTGGCCCTGCCCGCCCTGGCTTTCCTGCTTCTGCCCCTCTTCCCGGGGATGGATTCGGATTGGGCGCGGGTTTTGCTACTGATGACGGCCCTGCCCCTGGGCGCCAATGTGTTCGTCCTGGCCATGAAACATGATCGCTGGATCTTGCCTTCATCCTCGGCCACGCTGCTGTCTACAGTGTTATCCGTGGCCACGGTCTCAGCCCTTCTGGCCTGGATGGGGCTATAGGGTGGAAAGGGGATCTCTTGGATCGAGATTTCCAGCTGGCGTCACGTTTTATGCCAAAGTGGGGTGGGAAGGTGGGGTGGGGTGGGCTCGCCTCGCCTCACCCCACCCTTGATATCCGTCCAAGTCAGGCCACCTTGCCCCTGGCGGACACCCTCACCTCTTCCAGGCGACCGTCCGGGTGACGCAGGGTGATCGCATCGAAAAGGTTCGAGACGACGCAGACGTGGTTGGGAATGATGGTGATGATATCGCCGACTCTGGGCCGCCAGGACGTGTTCGTCAGGTCGATCGTGCCGTGCTCCTCCGACAGGCCCACGATGTCGGCATCGGGGGCCTCGCGGATGAGGCCGAAGCCTTTCAGCCCCAACAAATCGGAACTTAGGGCCTTGGACCCCGCGTCGATGATGGCGCGCCGGTCCGTGGGGCGGGAGATGACCGTAGCATGGACCACGGCGGCGCAGTCGGCGACGGTGCAATGCCCGCCCGTGACCAGCGAGCGGTCGTTGTAGATGTAGGTTCCCGCCCGGTGCTCCGTTGCCGTCTTGAAGAGGCCGAGATCCCCGAGATTGGGCGTACCGCCGTTGGAAACCACAGGGCAGGAGAGCCCCGACTCGGTGAGGAGCCTGCGAGCCTGGGCAAGCCAGATCTCCGCGTCGGCGCTGGCGGCCATGGGCGGATAGGTCATCAGCCCCTCAAGGGTCAGGCCCGGGAGATGGGCAATGGTCCGGGCGAGGTCGTGGGCCTCGACGGGGGACTGGACACCGCACCGCCCTGCCCCCGTGTCGCATTCGATGAGCACGCGAAGCGGCTTGTCTTCCCCGGAGAAGCGCTCCGACAACGCCTGGGCCACGGGCGCGTTGTCGCAGGTCACCGAAAGGCGAATCCGACGCGCCAGCGCCGCCAGCCGATCCAGCTTCTCCTGTCCCAGGATGTTGTAGGTGATGAGAATATCGTCGAGCCCCGCGTCGGCCATCACCTCGGCCTCGCCGATTTTCTGGCAGGTGATGCCGATGGCTCCGGCCGCGATCTGGCGATGCGCCAGAAATGGCAGCTTATGGGTCTTGATGTGGGGGCGTGTCTTCACACCGACCTTTTCGGCAAGTGCCTGAAACCGGGCAATATTTCGATCCACGACATCCATGTCGACGACAAGACGGGGGGTTTCCATTCCTGGGGTCCTCGTTGAACGCAATCCGATCCGGGCAGGGTGCCCCATGGCACACCGCCGATGAAACAGTATTGACACATCGTCCCCTTGATGCCTAGCCTAAATCCGCAACAACGGATTATTGTCCGTTATAACGGATTCTTGAGCGTTCCCATCGACCACGCGATGGCCGTCCAGGTCACGCCCTGACACAGTGGAGACCCTTATGACCCCTCTCAAATCCTTCCTTCTCGCGATGGCGATCGGCACGGCGGTATCGGGCACCGCCCTTGCCGAACCGGTCGACAAGCTTCAGGAAGTGCTGGACCGCGGCCATCTGATCCTGGGTACCGGGTCGACCAATCCGCCCTGGCATTTCATTGACAAGGACAACAAGCTGACCGGATTCGACGTCGACATGGGGCGTCTGGTCGCCAAAGCGCTGTTCGGCGACCCCGACAAGATCGAATATGTCCAACAGTCCGGCGACGCGCGCATTCCCAATCTGGCGACGAATAAGGTGGACCTGACCTGTCAGTTCATGACCGTCACCGCCGAGCGCGCCCAGCAGGTGGAGTTCACGATCCCCTATTACCGCGAAGGGGTGGGCCTGCTGCTCATGGCCGATGGGGACTATGCCGATTACGAGGCACTGAAGGCCGCCGGGGATGACGTGACCGTCGCCGTTCTCCAGAATGTCTACGCCGAGGACATGGTCCATGCCGCCCTTCCCGAGGCCAAGGTGGACCAGTACGACAGCGTCGATCTGATGTATCAGGCCCTCAATTCCGGCCGCGCGGCGGCGGCGGCCACCGACCAGTCGGCCCTGCGCTGGTTCATGGTCCAGAACCCGGGCCGCTACAAGGACGCCGGATATGGCTGGAACCCCCAGAGCTACTCCTGCGCGGTGAAGCCCGGCGACCAGCGCTGGCTCAACTTCGTCAACACGGTGCTGCACGAGGGCATGACCGGCGTGGAGTTCCCCTTCTACGCCGAAAGCTTCAAGACCTGGTTTGGTACGGAGCTGCCGACGCCCGCCATCGGCTTCCCGGTGGAATACAAGTAAGGACAGGGACCGCGATGGACACCCCGTCCATCGCGGCTTTCCGAACCGGAGGATAAGCTTTGGACTACGATTTCAACTTCGCCGTCGTCTGGCGGAATTGGGACCTTCTCGCCCAAGGTCTCGGCCTTGGGCTTGGCTTGGCCCTGGTTTCCATCGCCATCGGCTGCGGCATCGGGCTTATCTGCGCCTTCGGCATGCTCTCCCACTACCGAGCGGTACGCTGGCTGGCGGCGGGTTATGTCTCGGCCATCCGCAACACGCCCATTCTGGTCCTGATCCTGTTTACCTATTTCGCCTTGCCCCAGATGGGCGTGGCCCTGGACAAGATCCCCTCCTTCATCCTGACCCTCTCGATCTACGCCGGCGCCTATCTGACGGAGGTCTTCCGATCCGGATTGGTCGCCGTGCCCAGGGGTCTATGGGAGGCCGGGCGGGCCATCGGACTGACGGAGTTGACAATCAAGGCCACCATCGTGGTGCCGGTGATGCTGCGCAACGTTCTGCCCTCCCTGTCCAACAACTTCATTTCCCTGTTCAAGGACACCTCCCTGGCGGCGACCATTGCCGTGCCGGAGCTGACCTTCTACGCCCGCAAGATCAATGTCGAGAGCTTCCGGGTCATCGAGACCTGGATGGTGGTTTCGCTGATCTACGTCCTGACCTGCTACGTGATCGCGGGTCTGTTGCGGCGCCTGGAACGCCGTCTCGCGATCCCGCGCTGAGGAGGCAAGGCCATGAACATCTCCCAGTTTCTCGTCGAGTTATGGAACGCCCGGCACAGCCTGCTGGAGGGGCTGGAGCGCACGGTTCTGATCTCCATCCTGTCCGTGGTCCTGGGAACGGGGCTCGGTCTGGGGGTCGGCCTGGCGCTGACCTATGGCAACGGGCTGGTCCGCTTCATCGCCCGCCTTTATACGGATTTCCTGCGCGGCACCCCCGTTTTCGTGCTGATCCTGGCCTGTTTCTACATCCTCTCCGTGGTTGGAGTGGATCTGACGCCCTTCCAGGCCGGGGTTTTCGCCCTGACCCTGTTCTGCTCCTCCCATGTGGGAGAAATCACCCGGGGGGCGCTGATCGCCATCCCGCGCGGACAGACCGAGGCAGCCAAGGCCATCGGCCTGACCTTCGGGCAGACCTTCCTGTCGGTCCTTATCCCCCAGGCCCTGCGCCAGATCCTGCCGACCTGGGTGAACACGGCCACGGAGATCGTCAAAGCCTCCACCCTGTTGTCCGTCATCGGTGTGGTGGAATTCGTGCTGGCCACCCAGCAGGTGATTTCCCGGACCTATCTAAGCCTCGAATTCTATTTCTTCGCGGGCTTCGTCTACTTCCTTCTGAACTTCTTGATCGAGCGGGTGGGACGCGGCGTCGAACGGCGCGTTTCCCTGCCCTGATGGAGTCCCCATGAGCAACGTTCTGAAAATTACCGGTTTGCACAAGCGGTTCGGCGCCCTGGAGGTCCTCAAGGGGATCGACCTGTCCATGGAGAAGGGGGACGTGGTCTCGCTGATCGGATCCTCCGGGTCGGGCAAGACCACGCTTCTGCGCTGCGTCAACCTGCTCGAAGAGTTCGAACAGGGCACCGTCGAGATCGCCGGGGAGGCCATCGGCTATCGCGAGGAAAACGGCGTCCGGCGCCGCCTGCCCGAGCGGCAGGTGGCCCGCCAACGGGCCATGACCGGCATGGCCTTCCAGCAGTTCAACCTGTTTCCCCATATGACCGCCCTGCGCAACGTCATGCTGGGCCTGATCAAGACCAAGCGGATGGGGAAGGACGAGGCCCACGCCCTGGCCGAGACCTGGTTGGACCGGGTCGGCATGCTGGACCGCAAGGACCACTACCCCGGCCAGTTGTCGGGCGGACAACAGCAGCGCGTGGCCATCGCCCGGGCCATCGCCATGGCTCCCCGGCTCATGCTGTTCGACGAGGTGACCTCCGCCCTGGATCCGGAACTGGTCAACGAGGTGCTGTCGGTGGTCCGCGATCTGGCCGCCGAGGGCATGACCATGCTTCTGGTCACCCACGAGATGCGCTTCGCCCGGGACGTCTCGAGCAAGGTCGTTTTCATGCACGAGGGGCGCATCCACGAAGAGGGACCGCCCGAGGCCATCTTCGGTGCCCCCAAGACCGAGCGTCTTCAGGGATTCCTGGCCAATTCGCATTAGGTCTAAAGCGACCTATTTTACCTGATTTCAACACGTTGAAGCGCTTTTCGCGCGTCAAATGGCGCCCGCGTCCGCGCGGCACGCCCGAAGGACCGTCGCCATCAGGCGGCGCTGTATCGAATCGGAAAAAGGAGACCGATCCATGAGTATCAAGAGGCACGGCGTTGGAGACAGCAAGGGCAACGGCCAAAAGGCGCTTCCCTTCGCCAAGGCCACGGAAGCCGATGGCTGGCTCTATGTGTCCGGTCAGACGCCCATGCGTGACGGCGAGGTGGTCGGCCAGGGGATCGTCGAGCAAGCCCGGGTCGCCATCGAGAACATGTTGAAGATCGTCACCGATGCGGGCTACGGGGTCGAGGACATCATGCGCGTGGGAGTCTGGCTTGACGATCCCCGGGACTTCTGGAGTTTCAACGGCGTATTTGAAAGCGTCTTCGGCGAGCATCCCCCCGCCCGGGCTTGCGTCCAGTCGCGAATGGTGGTGGATTGCAAGGTCGAAGTGGATTGTATCGCCTATCGCAAGCCCTGATTTAGGGGGGGGCCGAACAGCGATCCGGGCCTGGAACTTGGGCGAGGTTGGAATGGTGGCGCGACCGTGACTGTGATTGAAAAGAGCGAGCGGAAAAGGGCGCGGGGCATCGACCGCGCCTTTGACATCCTGGACCTCCTGCGGTCCGTCAAGGAACCCATGCGCCCGGCGGAAATCGCCCAGACGCTGGGGGCTCCGCGCTCGACCGTCTATGACCTGATCGCCACCCTGACCGAGCACGGCATGCTTGAAGCCGCAGGCCAGGAGGGCGCCGTCTATCTGGGGCGGCGTCTCTATTTCCTCGGCCTCGCCTATCAGGATCATTTCGATCTGGCGCGGCGGGCGGAGGATGTTCTCGACGAGATCACCGACCAGACCAAGGAAACCTCCCAATTTTGCATGCTGGACGGCAACAAGTACACGGTGGCGTTGATGCGCGAAGGCAGTCGTCCCTTCCGTATCAGCGCCGACGTGGGCGAGCGGACCCCCATCCCCTGGACAGCCTCGGGACGCCTCTTGCTGGGACCGATGTCCGATGCGGAGATTTTGGATCTCATCCCCCCGGAGGATTTCACCCTGCCCGACGGACGAAGGCTGGATACGAAGACTTTTATTGACGAGATCCGGGAGGCCTCCGCAAACGGCTTTTTTTCCTTCGACAGCATCGTCGATACCTTCACCCATTGCTTCGCCGCGCCGGTCCGGGACAGCGCCCGGCGGTGTGTCGCTACGGTGTGTATCGTGGCGCCCAAGGACGATGCGCGGATCAATTACGACAGCTATCGGCGTGTATTAATCGAGGCCGGCGAGAAACTCGCCCTGGTTTAGAGCCCGACCTGAAATAACTCTCATTATTTCACTAACTTCGTCGTCATTCCCGCGTACGCGGGAATCCAGTGTGGGAAGAACCAGCGGCGGCGATTGACGCATCCTGACGCGCAAAGCGCCAATACCAGAGAAATCAACCCTGGATGCCCGTTTTCACGGGCATGACGAACACCTTTGAATTCACGGCATGAATTTCAAAATACACTGAAATCCAGATCACCAGAGTGAAACGGGCCGCGATCATGCTCTGGCTAAAAGAGGGTATTCGTCACGACAGCCTAAATTTCTGGATCATGCCATTGCTCGCTGGCGCCATCCGGATCCGGAACGACCTTGAGCTGGGAGACCCGGTTGCGCACCCGCTTCACCACCTCGAAGGTGAAGCCGTGGAACCGGAAGCTCTGCCCGACCTGGGGAATTGTCCGACTTTCCATGATCACCAGACCGGCGATGGTCGCAGCCTCCTCGTCGGGCAAGTCCCATTCAAACTCCCGGTTCAGGTCGCGGATGGTGACCTCTCCGTTGACCAGATAGCTGCCATCCCCCTGGGCGCGCACCCCGGCAACGGCGATGTCATGCTCGTCTGCGATATCGCCGACGATCTCCTCCAGAATATCCTCCAGCGTCACGATGCCCTGCAGACTGCCGTATTCATCCACCACCAGAGAGAAATGCTCCCGCCGCTGGCGAAAGGCCTGGAGTTGATCCAGCAAGGTCGTGGTATCCGGCACGAACCAGGGGTCTGCGGCGATGGCCCGCACATCCAGGCTGTCCAGGCTTCCCGTATGGGCCTGAACGGCGCGCAACAGCGCCTTGGCGTGGAGAACACCGACGATATTGTCCTTGCGCTCCCGCCAGAGGGGGATGCGGGTATAGGGACTGCTCAGAACCTGCTCGACAATCTCACTGGTGCTCAGGTCCGCATCGATGGAGGCAAGATTGGAGCGGTGCACCAAGATGTCCGAGAGCTCCACGTCCCCCAGGTCGAGAATACTGCGCAGCATGGCCCGCTCGTGACGCACGGTCTCGTCGGGGCTATCCGCCGTGTGCAGCTCGATGGCGCCACGCAGTTCCGACAAGGCCGTCGCCGCCGTGGTCTCGCGCATGGATCCCTGACGGAAGATCCGCAGCACCAACTGCACGACGGCCTGGATCACAAAGGTGATGGGATTGAACAGCCAAGTCAGAGCCGACATGATCGGCGCAACGGCCAGGGCTACGGCATGGGTGTGGGTCAGCGCATAGGTCTTGGGCAGGATTTCCGCAAAGATCAGGACAATCACGGTCATCGCCAGGGTGGCATAGACCACCCCCGTATCGCCGAACCAGGTGATAAACAGGCTGGTGGCGATGGACGACGCCAGGATGTTCACCAAATTGTTGCCGAGAAGGATGGTACCGATCAACCGCTCCCGACTGCGCAACAACCGGTTCACCACGGAAGCCCGCGGATTCCCATCCCGCTCCAATTCATGCATGAACGGTCGCGAGGCTGCGGTGAGCGCCGTCTCTGACCCGGAAAACAGGCCGGAGAGAAGGATCAGGAAGAAAATAGCGATCAGAGCGGCGGTCATGGTGGCGGGTTCGTTCGGTTAGATGGAGGGGAGAGGAGGGCGAAGAGACGGATGGGGAGCAAAACCGGTCATGGCGCCGGAGTTCTCTCGGTCACCGCCTCGGTCATCGCGGCACGCACACGCCCGGGATCCGTATCCCGGCAAAGGTAGGCCTGACCAATACCCCTGGCCAGGACATAGGTCACCCGGCCGTCCAGCACTTTCTTATCGTGGCCCATGTGCTCCAACAGCCGTTCCACATCCCAATCAGGCGCACCGGGCAGCTGCCGGGGATCGACGATCAAGCCAACGGCTTCCATGTGGGCACGCAGACGGGCGGCATCTTCGGGTGGGCAGACGCCAATCATCACGGACAGGTCGAGGGCAAGGACCATCCCCATAGCCACCGCCTCCCCATGGAGGAGGGTGGCCTCCCCATTGTGAAGACTGGCACCATAGCCCGTCTCCGCTTCGAAGGCATGGCCGAAGGTATGACCCAGGTTGAGCAGGGCGCGACAGCCGGATTCCCGCTCGTCCTCCGCCACGACCCGGGCCTTGGCCTCGCAAGCGGTGGAAATGGCATGGATGCGCGCCTTGGCGTCACCGTCCAACAGCTCCGGGCCGTGCTTTTCGAGCCAACCGAAAAAGGCCGGATCATCGATCACGCCATATTTCACCACTTCGGCGTAGCCCGCCAACAGTTGTCGCCGGGGTAGACTGTCGAGCACTGTGGTGTCGGCCAGGACGAGCCGGGGCTGGTGGAAGGCCCCCACCAGATTCTTGCCGTGCCGGGTATTGATTCCCGTCTTTCCCCCCACACTGCTGTCCACTTGGGACAAGAGGGTCGTAGGGATCTGCACGAAATCAACGCCCCGCAGCAGGATGGCCGCAGCGAAGCCGGTCAAGTCACCGATCACGCCTCCGCCAAGGGCCACCAGGGTGGTGGATCGCTCCACCCGAGCGGCCAAGAGGGTCTCGAGCAGGGCCTCCAACTGGGCAAAGCTCTTGGTGCCCTCCCCTGCGGGCAGAACCACGTGGTCATGGCGGATACCCGCCGTGTCCAGGCTTTTCAGAAGGCTCTCCAGATACAGGCCTCCCACGGTCTCGTCAGTGACGATGAAGACCCGGGGCCGCTTCAGGACGGGTGCGATCAAGGCACCGGCCCGCTCCACCAGCCCCACGCCGATATGGATGGGATAGCTCCGGTCGGCAAGGGAAACGGTCAGGGTGCGCAAGGTGCGATCTCCGGATGGTGGGCGATGTGACTGGCGAGGGCCTCCAGGGCACGGGCCGCTGTGACCTCCGGCCCCTCGTCGACGGTATCGACGGTCATATCTGCTGTGGCATAGGTCGGATAGCGTTTCTCCGCCAGCGCCGCCAACGCCGCCCGGGGATCAGGCGTATTCAACAGAGGGCGGTGGTGACGGCCCCGGGTGCGGGCCAGCAGCAAATCCAGGTCAGCCCGCAGCCATAGGGACAGGGCTCTCTGCCGGATCAGCGCGCGGGTATCCTCCGCCATGAAGGCGCCACCGCCTGCGGCGACCACCTGGGGGGCTCCGGACACCAGGCGGGCCATGACCCGCCGTTCCAGGGCGCGGAATTCCCCTTCCCCATAGGTCGCGAAGATTTCATTCACGGAAAGCTGGGCCGCAGCCTCGATCTCCGTATCCGCGTCCACAAAATTCACCCCCAACTCCTGGGCCAGACGGCGACCGACGGATGTTTTTCCCGCCCCCATCAATCCCACCAGAACCAGGGTCCGGGGCAGGGCCACCGAATGGTTGGCCCGATCCTCTCGCCGGATCATTGTCTCTTTTCCCCTTCGGTCCCCTCTCGCGGATTTCCCCGGGTCGAACCCGTGAGGAAAGCCAACGGGCGCCGTTGATCGCCCGGGGGGGAGCCAGTACACTGCCTTTGTCTCGCCATGGTCGAGACTAAATACAATGTTTGAATGCGTTTCGGTAGGGGCAAAGACTCCGCTGCAACGGCAGGGACGCGCAAAATCCACTCAATCTGGGCCGGATTGCTCCGTCTGGACCGGATTGCTCCGTTGATTTGTTGTACTCTGCTCCTATCAGATCGATTTTCGTGACCGAACGTCAGGGGAGTGTCGACCAAGATGCCCCGTCCGCCAAAACCAGATCAGACCAAGTCAGGATCAGTGTCCCCATGCGAATTCTCGTGCGCCTGCTACTCGTCCTTATCGTTCTCGCGGCCATCGGCCTGGGCGTCATGGTAGCGGGCCTGGACAACACACCGACCACCCACACCGTGGAAAAGGTGATCCCCAATGACCGTTTCCGATAGGGCAGCTCTTCTCCCTTTGGCCCTTGTTGTCTCGCTGGCCATGGGATCCTTGAGCACCGCCCCCGCAGCGGCTCAGGAAGGGCCCATACGCCTGTTCGGTGACCTGCCCCCATCCAGCGGCGGCACACTCCCCGCCCCCTCGCCCCCCAGCTTCGGCCCCGCAACGGTGGGTGACTCAGGAATCGTGTCCCAAAGCCTGGGAATCCTGAACGCCGATGGCTATGGCCTGCTCGATGGACGAGCCGGGGGCCTGGGAACGGACATGTGGGCGGGGACGTCCATGGCCGATGCCCTTGCCCTGGTGCAGGCCCTGCCCATTGGAACACCGTCCCGGGCCATGACCGCCCTGGCCCGGCGCGTCCTTCTGACCACCGCCACCCCCCCTGTGAGTGCCAATGGGGAGACGAACGGCGCCCTGATGCCCGCCCGAGCCGACGCCCTGTTCAAAATGGGTCTGCAGAACGACCTGTCCGACATGCTCGCCCGGGTCCCTGACGACGTCATCACCGATGGGCTGCGGGCGCGCCGCATGGAAGCGCAATTCCTGCTCAGCCACTTCGAGGGCGCCTGCGATGACGCCGCGACGGGAAACGCGAAGGGCACGAACCCCCTCTTCCTCCGCGCCCAGGTTTTCTGTCAGGTGGAGGCAGGTCAAACCGACGCCGCATCCCTGGGCATGGACATGCTGCGCGAACTGGGCCAGGCCGATGGCGCTTTCCTGGTTCTGGCCGAACGGCTGGGCGGCCTGTCCCAGGGCAAGCCCCCCCCGCCAAAGCCCCTGGACGCCCTGACCGTCACCCTCTATCGGGCTGCCAAAGAGCCCTTCCCGAAAGGCATCCTGGCAAACGCCGAACCCTGGCTTGACCGGGCCGTTGCCCTTTCCGGTCCCGCAGACCCCGCGCAACGCCTGGAAGGGGGAGAACGGGCCGAGGCCAACGGCGCCCTGCCCCCGGACGCCCTGCGCTACATGTATGGCGACACCCCCTTCGAAGGGGCAGAGAAGGCCCGTCCCCTGGACGCCGTTCTGGCGGACAACACCCCCCTGTCCCGGGCGCTCGCCTTTCAGATAGTCCGAGACACCGCCGCCCCCCCTCAGCGAATGGAGGCCCTGGCCAAAGTCCTGGAATACGTCCGGTCCAAGGCACCGACCCTCTATCTGACCCAAGCGCGCGTCTATCTGCCTCTGCTGCGGGAAATTCCGGTCCTGGACACAGCCCTGCCCCAGGCCCCGGCCCTCGCCCGCGCCCTCTACGGTGCCGGGGACGGTCGGTCCGGCGCCGCCTGGTTGCGCCTCCTGCAAACCCACGAGCGGGACAGCGCCGAGGCTCCGGCCGCGATCCGCGCCCTCTGGACCATGGACCGGGTCGCAAACCACCGGGTAACCACCGACACCATTCCCCTGACCGAGACTGTGACCCAACCCTTTACTCCCGGCCCAAGTATTCCCCTGGAGCGTCTGTCCCTGGCCGCCTCGCGCCGGGCCACGGCGGAGACCGCGCTGTTGGCCTTGACGGCCCTGGGCGCTGCGGGCGGACCGGCCCAGGCCAATTGGATCATCCTGGACGAAGCCACCCACGCCCTGGATGCCGTGGGCCTCGCCGACGCCTCGGCCACCCTGGTCTTGGAAGCCCTCGCCATCCGGATGGAGTAACCCCCATGACGCCCGCCGAACAGGCCCCAGTCGCAAGCGAGGGGAGAGACGGCCCCCCCCCTCTCCCGGAACGCCCCTCACCGGGTTTCGCGTTGGATGCGGAAGCCTTCCTGGAAATGATGCTGGTGGAGCGGGGAGCCGCGCGCCTGACGATTGAGGCCTATGGCCGGGACCTGCGGGACTACGGAGCCTTCCTGCGATCCAAGGGGGCCGATGGCCGAACCGCCCCCAGAGACATGGTCCGCTCCTATATCGCCACGCTAGGGGCTGCGGGCCTGTCCCCGCGAACCCAGGCAAGGCACCTGTCCTGTTTGCGCCAATTCCACGGCTTCCTCATGGCCGAAGGTCGCCGTCCCGATGATCCGACCCTGGGGCTGGACTCCCCCCGGCGGGGTCGCCCCCTGCCCAAGGTCCTGACCGAAGCCGAGGTCTCCGCCCTCCTCACCGCCGCGCGAACGCCGGAAGGAAACAAGGGCCTCCGGGGGGCCGCCTTGCTCGAAATTCTCTATTCCACGGGCCTTCGGGTGTCCGAACTGGTGTCCCTTCCCTTTGGCGCCGTCGCCCGGGATCCGGAGATGCTGTTGGTGCGGGGCAAGGGAGACAAGGAACGCCTGGTTCCCCTGGGCGAACCCGCCCGCCTCGCCATTCGCAACTGGCTGGCTGTCCGGGCCGACAGTTTGCCCGCCAAAGGGTCGGCCCGGCGCCGGGCCGAGCGCTTTCTCTTCCCCTCCACCGCACTGGAAGGTCACTTAACCCGAGACGGCTTCGCTAAAGAGCTGAAGGACATGGCCCTTCGGGCCGGACTGGATCCACAAGTGGTCAGCCCCCATGTGCTGCGCCATTCCTTCGCCAGCCATATGCTGGCCCATGGGGCGGACCTGCGCGGTGTCCAGGCGCTGCTGGGTCACGCCGATATCACCACCACCCAGATCTATACCCACGTGCTCGACGAGCGGTTGACGCGCTTGGTGAAGGCCGCCCACCCCTTGGCCCGAAAGCCCCAGTCGTGACCCTTCGACGCCCCTTTTTCGCGGCCCTTCTCCTCATCGCTCCCCTTCCCCTGCTTCCGACCTTGAGCGCTCATCCCGCTCAAGCGCTGGAGACCTCCATCGTCGTCGACGGCACCTTGGGGGCAGTGGTCCAAGCCACCCACCCCAACCGTCGGGTTCCTCCGGCCTCCCTGACCAAGATGATGACCGCCTATATCGTTTTCGAGGAGTTGTCCCAGGGGCGCCTGCGCATGACCGACGATTTCATCGCTACGGAAACTGCCGTGGCAGCCGCACCCGTCCGCATTGGCCTGAAGATCGGCGAATTGGTGCCTGTCAGGGAAGCCATCAAAGCCCTGTTGGGGCGGTCGGCGAATGACGTTGCGGTCATGGTTGCGGAGAACATCGGCGGATCCGAAGAGGCCTTCGCCGAACGGATGACCGAAACCGCCCAGCGCCTGGGCATGAGCCGAACCCGCTTTGCCACCGCCTCCGGCCTGCCCGCTCCGCTGGAGGAGCAATATACCACCGCCCGGGACATGGCCGTCCTGGCCCTCGCCCTGCTCGATAAGTTCCCGGGGTTCTACCGGTTCTTTTCCCTCACCGACTATACCTTCAAGGGGACACCCCAATCGGGCCACAACGCCATCTTGACCCGCTATCCCGGCGCCGATGGGCTGAAGACGGGCTTCACCTGTGCCTCGGGGTACAATCTGGTCGCCTCGGCCACGCATCAGAACCGCCGCATGGTCGGCGTCATCCTTGGGAACCCCACGGGAACCACCCGAACCAATCGGATGGTCAGGCTTTTGAATGACGGGTTCGCCGAAAAGCTGACGGAAAAAACCCGCTTCCTCGACGGCATCGCCCCCGACACCACCAGCCCGGATCCCCCCGTCGCCGACAATACCAACCGGACCCCCATTTGTGGCAGCGGCGTTGCTGGTTATGCCGTGGACCTGGGCATCAATCGCAACCGGGGACGCTCCGCCGCCATCGCGGAAGAAGGGACCCGGCGATATGGGGGCATGGCCTTCACCATGCCCCAACCCGGGGGCGGTGCGATCCGTTGGAAAGCCTATGTGGGCGGGCTCGATGGCGCCACCGCCCGCAAGATCTGCCGGACTCGTCAAGCCAGGGGCCAATGGTGCCTGGTCCGGACTCCGGCCATGGTCCGAGCCGACTTCCAGGCCGCCGCCCGCTTGCAGCGGGCCAGATAAGCCCTTCCCATTTTGGCGGTATCCTCAAGGCCTCCCGGTCTTGCTGTCGGTCGCTCTCCCGCTTACCTTGAACCCAGGCAAGGCGGGGTTTTGGATCCCGTCTCCCTCCCTTCCTGACGAGGCCCGTTCATGAGCAGCGCCCTATCTGCCGCCCGCCCCCTTTCCCCCACCGCAGCCCGCGGCCGGGCGCCGGTGAAACTGCTGTCCGACGTGCCCGAGGTCGCCCTTCACCACGCTCCCCGGCCTGCGCCGCTGAACCTCAAAACGGCAGATGACGCGGCCCTGTCCCGCCATATCGCCCAATGCGTTCAGGCCAATCGCCTGTCGGCGGCGGAGGACACCGCCTGGACCCTGGTCCAGCGACGGAATCCGGGCGTAAAACTGGGCAAGAAGCCCAAATCACCGCCAGAGCGCGCCGTCACCCATCTGTTCATGGCCCAGGCCCTGATGGGCGACCGGGATTGGGACGGCGCCGTGACCCAGGCGGAAAAGGCCCTGGCCAACGACCCCAAATCCCTGGACGCCCTGGTTCTGCGGGCCGCCGCCCTGCGCCAGGGGGGCCGGTGGGAGGAGGCCATCCCCGCAGCCCGAGCCACCTTGGCGCTCCGCCCGGACTTCGCTCCCAGCCTCGCCGTCCTGCTTGACAGCCTGCTGGACCTGGGGCGGATCGCGGAAGCCGAACGGGAGGCCCGGACCCTGCTGGCCCGCTTCCCCAGTCACTATGACTGCCTGCGTCTTGCTGCAGGCGTGCTCACCCGCCGGGGCGCCGTAGACGAAGCCGTAACCGCCTTGCGCACCCTTGCCGCCAAGGCCGGAGCCAAAGCACCCGAGGCCCTGGTTCGCGCCGGACAAGCTCTAACCACCCAAGGGCGCCATGCCGAAGCCCTCCCCCTCTACCAAGAGGCCTCTGCCCTGGCCCCGCGCCTGGCCAGCGCTCGGGAAGGCGTGATCTGCTGCCTCCACGCCCTGGGCCGGGAGGCCGAAGCGCTCGAAATCCGGACTCAGGCAGACAAGCTGATCCCAGGGTTTACCGGCGACCATCTGGATTTTTGGTTCCCCACCGATCTTCCTTCCCTGGGTTCCTCTGTGGCAGAAGGCGAGGATGACGACACCACAGCCCCCCTGGACCCCAAGCGGGCCGTTCTGGTCAATGGCGTCGGCGTTCAACCGGCCATCCCCCTGGGGGTGGCCTCCATCAAGGGCTATGTCGAGGCCATGGGGGCGTTTTCCTGCACGGTGGCCGACCTGAACGCGGCCCATTTCCAACGGGTTGTCGGCGCCCTGCGTCGGGGCGAAACCGCCTTTGACTTCGAAGGACGGGAAGCCATGGATGCGGCCTTCTCCCTGATGGAGCGCAACGACCCGGCCTATGCCGACCTGGAAACCTACAAACGTATCTCACCGGACATGGTCCTGGGCTTTTCCCTCACCGAGCGGGTCTTCAAAAGCCAATTGGCCAAAGCCTCCCATCGGCAAGGTCCGGTGCCCTGGTGGGTGGCCGCCTACGCAAAGCACATCCTGACCGCCCGGCCTGCCGTGGTGGGCTTTTCCATCACCTTCACCGACCAACTGGCCTTTTCCACCCAATGCGCCCGCGTCTTGAAAGCCCTGCGACCGGACCTCACCATCGTCTTCGGGGGAGGGTTCTTCAAGGAAAGCAACCTGGAAGGGTTCGTCGCCGAGCCCTTCGTCGATGCGCTCATCCTCAACGAGGGCGAGGCCGCATTCCTGGCCTTCCTGGAGGCCAAACGCGACGGCGCCGACCTCTCCCTGGTGCCCGGCGTCGTCCTGCACCAGGATGACGACACCATCAGCCGGGTCCCGAACACCTTCGCCGTAAAGCAGGAGGACCTGCCCTTCGCCGATTTCTCCGACCTGGACCACGCTGCCTATCTGGCGCCGGTGCCGGTCTATCCGGTGCTCAGCTCCCGAGGGTGCTATTGGCGGCGCTGCACCTTCTGCAACCACTTCGCCTCCTACGCCAATTCCTACAAGACCCAATCCATCGAGCGATTGATCGACGAATTGGAACACCACGCCAAGAACGGCGTGCGCCACTTCACGTTCGTTGACGAAATGATCTCGGCCAAGCGCTTCAAGAAGATCAGCGAGGAGATCCTCGCCCGAGGCCTGGATATCCGCTTCTACGCGCTGGCCAAACCCACCAACGACTTCGACGAGGAGATCCTGGCGCTGATGCGGAAGGCCGGGTGCCTCTGCATCTACTGGGGCATGGAATCGGGTTCGGAACGAGTCCTGAAGATGATGGACAAGGGCAATGATGCGGCGGGCTCTGCCCGCACGCTGGCCATGGCCTCCAAGGCAGGGATCCGCAATCACGTCTTCCTCATCGTCGGCTTTCCCAGTGAAACGCGGGAGGAGGTGGAGGAGACTCTGACCTTCCTTCATGCCAATCAGGACCATATTGACGCGACCGTAGCCGGGCATTTCGTATTGGAAATGGGCACCCCGGCCCATGACCACCACACCCGGTTCGGTATTCGGCGGGTCTATTCCCAACGTACCCTGTGCGACCACCAGCTCATCGACTACGAAATCGAAGGCAGCCTGAATCAGGCCACAGCGGAGCGCTACGCATCGGTGCTCCGGCCCCATTTCATGGATAAACTCTGCGCCTACGGCCCCTTTCTCGGCACGCCCCGGGACCATGTCATCGGTATTTACGACCTGGCGAAAGACCTGCCCTTTCCCCCGCCAAAATCCGTTCCCGACCCCGCGAGCCTCGCCCCCCTGCTCGATGACCCAACCGCCACAGCCGAGGGCCTTATGGACTTCACTTTGAAGCCCCTGTGGCGAAAGGAGCGAGCGCACCAAGGGGTATAAATCGACAGAATACATAGATTAGCGGTATCAAGGGATGATCTGCCGAGCAAGTCACCCAACAGTCCCTTGACGACGCCCGACGAAGAGCGAATATCAACGAGACAGATGGATCTTTTCCAAATTTTCGAGTTGGAGGCTCAAGCCCATGTCTTTCCACCACGGTGTCCGCATTACCACCAACCATTCCATTAGCCGAATTGAGGAATTGTGCGAGTCCCTTTGCAAGGAGCCGTTCGACGTGCGCGTCGTCGGCATGTCAGACGATCTGCGCAAAAAATCCCTGGATGTCTATTTCGAAAGCAGTGCGGAGCTGGACGCGTTCAAGACAGCCTTCCGGAGTCTGTCCAAAGCGGGTTAAAAGTTTAAACGCGATCCTTCGAAGGCCTCTTCTTGTATCCTGGTGCGCTGTGGCCCATTTCTGGGCCACAGATTCGAGGAGAAGTGGCCCAGAAATGGGCCATATATCTGGGGAGAACACGATGGGACACCATGAGCACAAACACAATCACGAGCACGGTCATGCCCATGTCCATCGGCATGAACACAGCCATGCCGATGGAACG
Organism: Rhodospirillum sp. A1_3_36; assembly: GCF_047263945.1. Lineage (NCBI taxonomy): Bacteria > Pseudomonadati > Pseudomonadota > Alphaproteobacteria > Rhodospirillales > Rhodospirillaceae > Rhodospirillum > Rhodospirillum sp. A1_3_36. The sequence goes on from NZ_JBLAVB010000002.1 coordinate 129,552, forward strand.
ACACATGCGCATGAGCACATTCATCGACATGCACACCCCCATGGACACCAGCACAGCCATCCGCACGACCATGGTTCGGATAGCTCCCACAAGCACGACCACGAACATGCCAATCATGACTTGAAGCCCCACGACCATAGCCACCCTCCGGAAGAGTTGGCAGATCACGAACATGCCCATTAAGGGCGGTTTATCTGAAAGACAAAGTCGCACTTTCGTTTGTTTATCGGAACGGATAAGCCCGAAAGGCCTCGCTCTCCTCGGCGCGCCGAGAAAGGCCGGACAGCGCCGGATAGGTCTGCCTATCCAGGATATGCGGTAACATCTCGCAGGTGAATCGGAAGGCAACGGCACTGGTGATATCCGCCTGAAGCAGGCGATCTGCGAACAGCCAGGGATCCGCGCGCAAAACCTCCTTCTCCAACAACCCATAAGCCGAAAGCAACTGGCCTTGGACCCGATCCAGCCAAGGTCCGTGCCGTTTTTCAGATGGCCGAAAATTGTGCTCATAGACAATCTGAACCGTCTTCTCGCAGGCGGCGAGCGCGAGGCCAATGATCCGTTGGGCCCGCGCGTGCTCCCGCAGGTCTTTTGGCACAAGGCTAGATGACAGGCCGCCAAGCCGTTCGGCAAATTCAAGGATCAGGCTGGAATCCATCAGCACGGTTCCGTCATCCGTGACAAAGCTGGGAGATTTCACCACCGGATTGATCGACGCAAAGGCGTCGAAGTCGGAAAAAACCGACAAACTCTCATGCGAAAATGCAATGTCTTGAATTCGCAACGAAATTGCCACCCTGCGCACGTAGGGCGAATCGAGCATACCAATCAATCTCACCGCTTTGTCCTCTTCAAAGCCTAGAGTGAAACTGGATCCGCTTGAGTCAAGCTGGCGCCGTTTCACTCTCATTGTATGGACTTTAGAGTGCCACCGCAAAAACGCGGGGCGACCGAATGGATCAAAGCTACTCGGGAACAGCGCCCTATTGCGAGTGGCAGAAATGGCCATTATCATAAGGATCATGCCAAAATCCTCCCAACCGCTCGTCGTCCTCATTGTCTACGATGGTCTCCTCCTTTTTGAATTCGGGTGCGCCTTCGAGGTTTTCGGACTGACGCGACCGGAAATGGGGTCAAATTGGTATCGGTGCCTGACCGCCGCCGCCGAACCAGGACCGCTTCGAGGCACCGGAGGCATCGAGGTTCACGCGGACGGAGGTCTGGAGCTGCTCCGCGACGCCGACACAATCCTGATCCCTGGCTGGAAAGCCCCCACAGCCAAGGCTCCCGCCCCCCTTCTTGAAGCCCTGCGTGCGGCCCATACCCGGGGATGTCGGATTGTGTCCATTTGTGGCGGCGCCTTCGTGCTCGCGCAAAGTGGCCTGCTTCGGGGAAAACGAGCCACGACGCATTGGCACCACCTCGCGTGGTTCGCCAGCACCTACCCAGAGATCGAGGTCGAACAGCAGGCCCTCTATGTCGAAGACACCGGCCTTCTGACCTCCGCCGGAAGCGCGGCCGGGCTTGATTTGTGCCTTCATGTCGTACGCCAGGATTTTGGTGCGAAGGCCGCCAACAGTGTTGCCCGGCGGCTGGTGATTCCCGCCCATCGCGACGGCGGACAATCACAGTTTGTCGAAAGACCAGTCCCGCCGTCCTCCGGCAAGGGGATTTCGGCGCTGCTGGATACCATCCGGACCTGCCCCGGCGACCAATGGACCATCGACCGAATGGCCCGTGAAGCCCGCATCAGCGTCCGCAGCGTTCATCGCCGCATCCGGGCCGCGACCGGACTGGCCCCAGGCGCCTGGCTCCAAAGGGTCCGCCTGGACTATGCACGGGATTTATTGGAGGAAACAAAACGTCCCATAAAGGTCATTGCATCCGATAGCGGATTCGGGACCGCCACGAATTTCCGGAAACATTTCCTAACCGCCTTCGGATTGCCTCCCTCCAGCTATCGGAGCCGTTTCCGCTCCAACACCTCAGATTAAACCGTCCCCTCCCACCAAATCACGGATATCCATGACCTGGACTGCCATCCGAGATTCTTGCTTAAAACGGCCAGAAGGCCGGACCGCCATAGGCAAGGGCGAGCAGGAAACAGCCCAAAATAATTCGGTAGATCACAAAGGGCATGAAGCCGGAATGCTTCAGCCAGCCCATCATCAGCCAGATGGCCACCAGGGCCGAGACGAAGGAGAGCCCCGCAGCGATAGCGGCCTGTTCGGTCAAACGGATGTTCCCGGCCTCGATCAAGTCCTTCGTGATCAAGGCCCCCGCAGCGGCGATCGTTGGCATGGAGAGGAGCATGGAGAAGCGCGCCGCTTCAGAGCGTTCATAGCCCAGCATGCGCGCCGCAGTCATGGTGATCCCCGATCGGCTGGTTCCCGGCACCAAAGCCAAACACTGCATCAGACCGATAATCAGGGCGTCGACATTCCCCATATGCTCGACCCGCTTCACCGTCATACTCATACGATCGGCGACCCACAGCAGGATGCCATAGACCAGGGTCGTCCAGCCAATGACCTCCAACGTCCGCAGGGCATCCATGTCCATGTAGCGGCTCATCAGATAGCCGACGATGACCACAGGAATAGTTCCGACGATAACCCGGCCCGTCAGCGCCGCGCCGGGGTCTCGCTTTTTCTTCAGCAACCGACCCGTGCCCCGCAGCATGTGCCAGACGTCGCGCCAAAAATAGATCAGCACGGCCAACAGCGTGCCCATATGCACCGCGACATCCATGGACATGCCCTGATCGGGCCATTCCGTCAGAAGAGGCACCAGAACGAGGTGACCAGAGGAACTGATAGGGAGAAATTCCGTTATGCCCTGGACCAGCGCCAGAACGACTATATGCAGAAAGGTCACCGCGAAAACCCCGACGCCGATAAGGATGACAACGTTATACCACCAGCGCGACTCCCGGCACCAGTGAGATTTCCGCGCCATCAAGGACGACTGCCCCGGGAAAAATGATCGTTTACAATGGCATGACACAAGAACACCGAGACACAACCCCGCATCTCCGCCCCGCCAGTCCATTAGGACAGATTTGCTTACTATTTAATCCCCCAACCAAGGAGTCTCACCGTAAAGTCACCCGTAGAAATGGGGACAAAGGACATATTTAGTAAACATTTGCGTACAATGTGCTTTTTTTCGCTTGTTTTCCGCCAAATTCGACCGTATGAACAAGCTCCCTGTCCGCCGCCCTCCCTGCGGACGTCGCCCCGCGCCCCGCCGAAACCGGCGGGATCCGGCTTGGCCGCGTCCCCCCGGAAGTGAATGGCCCTGGTACTTGGCGGTGGGGGTCCTAAACGATTGGGACGAGGCATGGCGGACCCTCGGGTTCACGCCGCCGCGTCTGCGACGGAACACCACAAGGGGACTTCCGCAAACACGCAGAAGACCGCCGACAACGAGGAGAGCCCGCCCATGGCACGCAAGATGCTGCAATTCACGCGGCTGGAAAAGGAAATGCCCGCCAAACGCGCCGCCGAGGACCGCAAGGGCGATTTCCAGGAAATCTATGGCGGCTTCACCGAGGATGGCGCCGGGGATCAAGCCTCCCGTTGCGAGCAATGCGGCATTCCCTTTTGCCAGATCCACTGCCCGCTGCAGAACAATATCCCCGACTGGCTGATGCTGACCGCCAGCGGACGCCTGGAGGAGGCCTATGCCGTCTCCTCGGCGACCAACAACATGCCCGAGATCTGCGGTCGCATCTGCCCCCAGGACCGCCTCTGCGAGGGCTCCTGCGTGCTGGAGCAATCCCGCCATGGCTCCGTATCGATCGGTGGCGTGGAGAAGCACATCACCGATACGGCCTGGGAGAACGGCTGGGTCAAGCCCGTCAAGCCCGTGACCGAGCGGAGCGAAACCGTCGGCATTATCGGCGGTGGCCCCGGTGGTATGGCTGCCGCCGAGCAACTGCGCGGCATGGGCTTCCAGGTCACCCTTTATGACCGCTACGACCGCATCGGCGGCCTGTTGGTCTATGGCATCCCCGGCTTCAAGCTGGAAAAGGATGTGGTGGCGCGGCGGGTCAAGCTGCTGGCCGACGCCGGTGTGACCCTCAAAACCGATTTCGAGGTGGGCCGCGATGCGACCCTGGCCGAGCTGCGTGCCAAGCATGACGCGGTTCTGATCGCCACCGGCGTCTACAAGGCCCGGGGCCTGACTGTCCCCGGTGCGGGCCTTCCCGGCGTCCATCGGGCGCTCGACTACCTGACCGCATCCAACAAGGTGGACCTGGGCGATACCGTCCCCGAATATGAAGACGGCACCCTGAACGCCAAGGGCAAAAACGTCGTGGTCGTCGGCGGTGGAGACACCGCCATGGACTGCCTGCGCACCGCCATCCGCCAGGGCGCGACCTCCGTGAAGTGCCTGTATCGCCGCAACCAAGCCAATATGCCCGGCTCCCAACGCGAAGTGGCCAACGCCATGGAAGAGGGCGTGGACTTCGTCTGGCTGAGCGCGCCGGAAGCCGTTCTGGGAGACGACAAGGCCACGGCGGTGCGGGCCGTGCGCATGCGCCTGGGTGTTGCCGACGCCACGGGGCGTCAGGTGCCCCAGGTGATCGAGGGCTCCGAGTTCACCGAACCCGCTGATCTGGTCATCGCCGCCCTGGGCTTCGAGCCCGAGGACCTGCCCACCCTGTTCGGCGAGCCCAAGCTGCCCATCACCCGTTGGGGCACCGTCCAGGTCGATCCCGTGACCAAAATGAGTGACATGGACGGCGTTTTTGCCGCCGGTGACATCGTTCGGGGCGCCTCTCTGGTTGTTTGGGCGGTCCGCGATGGCCGCGACGCCGCCGAAGGCATCCTCCGCTACCTGGACGCCAAGGCGTCCCAGTCCGAAACCTCCGCCCAGACCGCCGAGCCGGCAAGCAAGCTGGCAGCCGAACTGGCCCAAGTGTCCTGAAGCCCCGGCGACCGAAAGGAGTTTACGACATGACGCACCACGACAAGATCCCCTCCCGCTCTGCTCCCGAGACCGGAGCCGAATTCGTCGCCCGCTGGGAACGCGACGCCGCCCTGTTGGAAGCCGCCCATGCCTACAACCCCGCAGATGAGCATGCCTCCTGCGGAGTTGGCTTGGTCGCCGCGATCGACGGCAAACCCCGCCGCAGCGTGGTCGAGGCCGGCGTCGACGCCCTGAAGGTGCTGTTCCACCGGGGCGCCGTGGACGCCGACGGCAAAACGGGCGACGGCGCGGGCATTCACGTGGAAATTCCCCAGGAATTCTTCAAGGAGCACATCCGCCGCACGGCCCACGAGCCCCTGCCCGGCCGTCTGGCCGTGGGTATGGTCTTCCTGCCCAAAACGGACCTGAATGCTCAGGAACACTGCCGGACCATCGTGGAAAGCGAGATTCTGAACCACGGCTACACCATTTATGGCTGGCGTCAGGTTCCCGTCGATACCTCGATCATCGGCGAAAAGGCCAACGCCACCCGCCCCGAGATCGAACAGATCATGATCGCCAACACCCGCGGGGTGGACGACGACAAATTCGAGCGGGATCTCTTTGTCATCCGGCGCCGCATCGAAAAGCAGGCCCTGCTCAATCAGTTGCCGGAGCTTTACCTCTGTTCGCTCTCCTGCCGGTCGATCATCTATAAGGGCATGTTCCTGGCCGAACAGTTGACCAGCTTCTATCCGGACCTGCTGGACGAGTTGTTCGTCTCCAGTTTCGCCATTTACCACCAGCGCTATTCCACGAACACCTTCCCGACCTGGCGTCTGGCCCAGCCCTTCCGCATGCTCGCCCACAACGGCGAGATCAACACGCTGACGGGCAACGTGAACTGGATGAAGGCCCACGAAACCCGCATGGCCGCGCCGCTGTTCGCCGACGAGATCGAGGACCTGAAGCCGGTGATTCAGCCGGGCAGTTCCGATTCCGCCGCCCTGGACAGTGTCTTCGAACTGCTCTGCCGGGCCGGTCGTCCGGCTCCCATGGTCAAGGCCATGGTGATCCCGGAAAGTCTGACCCAAAACGCGCTGATGCCGGATCACCACAAGGACCTGATTAGTTACGTCAACTGCATCATGGAGCCCTGGGACGGTCCTGCAGCCATCGCCGCCACCGATGGTCGGTGGGTGGTCGCCGGTCTCGACCGCAACGGTCTGCGGCCCATGCGTTTCTCCATCACCGCAGACGGCCTGCTGATCGTCGGTTCCGAAGCGGGCATGGTCCGTGTGGCAGAAAGCGACATCGTCCAGAAGGGCCGCCTTGGCCCCGGCGCGATGATCGCCGTGGACCTCAGGGAAGGCCGTTTCTATACCGATAGCGACATCAAGGACACGCTGTCGGGCCGGGAAAACTACGGCGAGTGGGTGAGCCGTATCCAGGAACTGGAACGCCATATCTCCGACTCCACGGAGCCCTCCCTGCTGGAGACCGAGGAGCTGCGGCGCCGTCAACTCGCCTGCGGCCAGACCATGGAAGACATGGAGCTGATCCTCCATCCCATGGTGGAAGATGCCAAAGAAGCCGTGGGCTCCATGGGCGACGATGCGCCGCTGGCGGTGCTGTCTGCCCTCTATCGTCCGTTGAACCACTTCTTCCGCCAGAACTTCTCCCAGGTGACCAACCCGCCCATCGACGCCCTGCGCGAAACCCGGGTGATGAGCCTGAAAACCCGCCTGGGCAACCTGGGGAATATCCTGGACGAAGACCCCAGCCAATGCGACCTGCTGCAGCTTGAAAGCCCCGTGCTGACCACGGCGGAATTCAAGGCCATGCGCGATTTCATGGGCGCAACCGCAGCCGAGGTGGATTGCACCTTCGATCCGAAGGGCGGCCCCACGGCCATGCGCGACGCCATCAAACGCGTGCAGAGAGAAGCCGAGGAAGCCGTTCGCGGAGGCTGCACCCATGTCATTCTGACGGACCGGGATATCGGCCCCACAAGGGCCGCGATTCCCATGATCCTGGCCACCGGCGCAGTTCACACTCATCTGATCCGGGAACAACTGCGGACCTTCACTTCCCTGAACGTGCGCTGCGCTGAGGTCTTGGACACCCATTACTTCGCCGTGCTGATCGGCGTGGGTGCCACCACAGTGAACCCCTGGCTGGCCCAGGAGAGCGTCGCCGACCGCTTGCGTCGCGGCCTCTTCCCCGAAGGGATGAGCCTCGAACAGGCCATGGTCCGCTTCAAGAAAGCGATCAACGAAGGTCTGCTGAAGATCATGTCCAAGATGGGCATCTCGGTGATCTCCAGCTACCGGGGGGGCTGCAACTTCGAGGCCGTGGGGCTCTCCCGCTCCCTGGTTGCCGAATACTTCCCGGCCATGCCCAGCCGCATCTCCGGCCTGGGACTGCTGGGCATCCAGAAAAAGGTGATCGAGCAGCACGCCAAGGCCTTCGGTTCTGCGGCGGTTGTGCTGCCCGTTGGTGGCTTCTACCGGGTGCGCAAGCAGGGCGGCGAAGCCCACCATTTCGATGGGCAGTTGATCCACACCCTGCAACAAGCCGTGGCGACGGACAGCTACCAGACCTTCAAGAAGTACACCGCCGGTCTGCGCAAGCTGCCACCCATCACCATCCGCGACCTGCTGGACTTCAAGCCCACGGGCGAGGCCCTGCCCATCGACGATGTGGAAAGCATCACCACCATCCGTCGGCGCTTCGTCACGCCAGCCATGTCCCTCGGCGCCCTGTCGCCGGAGGCCCATGGCACGCTGAACATTGCCATGAACCGCATTGGCGCCAAATCCGACAGCGGTGAGGGCGGTGAGGTGCCCGAGCGGTACAAGCCTGCGGCCAATGGCGATAACGCCAATTCCTCGATCAAGCAGGTGGCTTCGGGCCGTTTCGGCGTCACCGCCGAATACCTGAACCAATGCCGGGAAATCGAGATCAAGGTGGCCCAGGGTGCCAAGCCCGGCGAGGGTGGGCAGTTGCCCGGCTTCAAGGTCACCGAGATGATTGCCAAGCTGCGGCATTCCACCCCGGGCGTGATGCTGATCAGCCCGCCGCCGCACCATGACATCTACTCCATTGAGGATCTGGCACAGCTCATCTACGACCTGAAGCAGATCAACCCCCGGGCCAAGGTCTGCGTGAAGCTGGTGTCCCGCTCGGGCATAGGCACCATCGCTGCGGGCGTCGCGAAAGCAAACGCCGACGTCATCCTGATCTCCGGCCATAACGGCGGCACGGGCGCCAGCCCGCAGACCTCGGTCAAGTTCGCCGGTCTGCCCTGGGAAATGGGTTTGGCCGAGGTTCATCAGGTCCTCACCCTGAACCGCCTGCGTCACCGGGTAACCCTGCGCACCGACGGCGGCATCAAGTGCGGTCGCGATGTGGTCATCGCCGCCATGCTGGGCGCTGAGGAATACGGCGTAGGCACCACCAGTCTGGTCGCCATGGGCTGCATCATGGTCCGCCAGTGCCATTCCAACACCTGCCCCGTCGGGGTCTGCACCCAGGACGATGCGCTGCGCGGCAAGTTCACCGGCACACCGGAAAAGGTGGTGAACCTGTTCAGCTTCATGGCCGAGGAGGTGAAGGAAATCCTCGCCTCCCTGGGCATGCACTCGCTGGACGAGGTGGTCGGTCGCACCGACCTGTTGCATCAGGTCAGCCGGGGCGCCGAACACCTGGACGACCTGGACCTGAACCCCATCCTGGTTCAGCCGGACACCGGCGTGGGTGCGAACATCTGCACCATGGAAGGCCGGAACGAAGTTCCGGAGACCCTGGACGCCCAGATGATCGCCGACGCCAAGTCCGCGCTTGAGGATGGCGAGAAGATGCAGCTGACCTATACGGTGCGCAACACCCTGCGGGCCATCGGCACCAAGCTGTCCCATCGGATCGTCACCAAATACGGCATGACCGGGCTGGAGCCCGGCCATATCACCGTGCGTCTGCGCGGCTCCTGCGGCCAATCCCTGGGCGCCTTCGCGGTCCAAGGTCTGAAGCTGGAAGTGTTCGGCGACTCCAATGACTATGTCGGCAAGGGTCTGTCCGGTGGCACCATCGTTGTCCGCCCCGCCGTCTCCAGCCCGCTGAAGACCAACGAGAACACCATCATCGGCAACACGGTCCTGTACGGAGCAACCAGCGGCAAGCTGTTCGCAGCCGGTCAGGCGGGCGAACGCTTCGCCGTCCGCAACTCCGGCGCCAAGGTGGTGATCGAGGGATGCGGCTCCAACGGCTGCGAATACATGACCAACGGAACGGCCGTGATCCTGGGTGAAGTCGGTGCCAACTTCGGCGCAGGCATGACCGGCGGCATGGCCTATATCTACGATCCCGACGACACCTTCGAACAGCGGGTGAACCCGGACTCGGTGATCTGGCAACGCCTGGAGGTCGAACACTATGCCGAGGATCTGAAGGCCTTGATCCAGGAGCATGTGTCCGAAACCCAGTCCAAGTACGCCGAACACATCCTTCTCGATTGGGACCGCTTGGTGGGCCACTTCTGGCAGGTCGTCCCCAAGGAGATGGTCGACAGGCTGGAGATCCCCGTTACGGTCAGGAAGAAGGCTTCGGCCTGATTTCAGTCAGCGGCTCACGCGAAAAAAGGGCGCGTATCCTCTCGTGGGAGCGCGCCCTCTGCTCTTCGGGCCTTCGGCCCGACGGGGCCGACCCCGAACCCCGCTGGAAGCAGGCTTCCAGACCTTCCTTTTTCTTTAGAGCATCGAGCGGAAAAGTGGGAACCGGTTTTCCGATCCACTCGATGCTCAACCTGTTGAATCTAGATCAAATTACCCGCCTTAAATCGATTCCGATTTAAGGCGGTTTGATCTAGAGCATGTTGCGTGAATCACATTTCACGCAACATGCTCTAAACGGCTTCCCCTCGCGCCAGCCCCAGCAGCGCCTCTTCCGCGCGGCCTCGGCGGCGATCTCCGGAACGGATCGCCAGGAAATCCCGGCGGATCAGCGGCGCGCCAACCACCACCAATTCTCCCAACGCAACCCGGGGCGCTGCCGCAAGCCGGGAAATCACCGTCGCCCCCGCGCCCGCCGCGACCGCCGCACAGACCGCTTCGTTGGACGGCAACTCCAGCATAACCTCAAGACTCTCCCGCCTCAGACCGGCCTCGGCCAGGGCGCGCTCCATCACTTCACGGGTTCCCGAGCCCTTCTCCCGCAAAACCCAGCGCCAGCGCGACAGATCTGCGGGATCGGGATCCCCCTGGCGCCCCGTCACCAGGACCATCTCGTCCTCGGCCACTTTTTCCGCCACCAATCGGGGATCGGATACGCTGCCTTCCACAAATCCCAAGTCCGCCGCGCTCGACAGAACGGCGGCGATCACGTCTGCCGTATTGCCCTGGCGGATCTCCAACCGGATACCCGGGTAGGTTTGGTGGAAAAGGTGGAGAAGAGGCGGGAGCCAAGTCGCGGCGATGGTCTGGCTGGCCCACACATTCAGGGATCCCCGGGTCAGACCGGACAGTTCGGTCAGGACCCGTTCTGCCGCCTCCGCCCGGTCCAAAACAGCCCGCGCCTCGTCCAGGAAGATCGTTCCCTCTGCCGTCAATTGGATGCCCCGGCCCACACGGTGGAACAGGGGCGTCCCGTAACGGCTCTCCAAGGCGCTGACCGCCGCGCTGACCGCCGACTGGGTCAGGTTCAGCCGCCCCGCCGCCTTGGTGACATGTTGAAGCTCGGCGACGGCGACGAAAACACGCAATTGGTCGAGCGTCAACGGAGGGGAACTCCTTCAGTTTACAGGATAACGGCGCCGTTCAAGCCCACAAATGATGGACCAAAAGGGTCATCCAATATCCACCGATGGCGAGCCAAAGGGCAAGGACCAAGGCCATCACGAAGGGCTTGGCCCCCACCTTGCGCGCCTTGGTCAGGCTGGTTTCCATGCCCAGTGCACACATAGCCATCGTCAGAATGAACAGGTCGAGGGTGTTGATGACCTCCACCGCCGCAGGGGGCACGATGTGCAGGGAATTGATCCCGGCGCAAACGATGAACCACAGGGCAAACCAGGGAAAACTTCCCTTCGCCGTTCCCACGCCCTCCCCTTCCTCCGAAGCCACAGCCTTGGAGCCAAAGCGGGTCAGAGCCAAGCCCAGGATGGTGAGCAGGGGTACCAGCATCATCACCCGCAGCATCTTGACGATCACCGCGTTATTGGCCGCCTCGTCGGCGATGGCGCGGCCCGCAGCGACCACATGAGCCACCTCGTGCAGGCTGGACCCCACATATAAGCCATAGGTCTCCAGGTTGAGATCAAGCAGACCCGACCGGTAGGCCAGGGGATAGAGGAACATGGCCAGCGTGCCGAAAATAACCACCGTTCCCACGGCGATGGCACTTTCATGGGGGCGTCCCCTCACCACCGGCTCGGTCGCCAAAACCGCTGCGGCCCCGCAGACCGAGGACCCGGCGGCAATCATCAGGGCCAATCGGGGCGTCAACCCGAACACCTTGATCCCCAACCACGCCCCAAGAACAAATGTGCTGCTCAGCATGACAACACTGAGGGTAATGCCCTCGCCCCCCACCAGAAGAATATCCTGGAAGGTGATCCGGAAACCGTAGAGCACCACGGCCATCCGCAGAAGCTGCTTCGAAGAAAACAGAATCCCCGGCACCCATTGGGTGGGCAGGTGGTGGCGCAGGGTATTGCCGTAAAAGATGCCAATCACTATGCCAACGATCAGCGGACTGATGCCCAGACGCTGGATGGGAGACAGCGTGGCCATCTGTTGGGCGGCAAAGGCAAAAAGCGCGACAAGCATCACGCCTCTGACGGCATGCCTGTCCAGCGAGGCGAAGGGTTGGGTAATCGCGGTGTACATGTCAGCCCCCATGGGAACAATGAAGTCCCCATGAGAATGGCGGTTTTTATCAATAAGTCTAACGGAACGATTTCGTTATTTCGTTCGATTTTAGTGAACGATTAGACATCTCCCGTCACCCCTCCGCAAACGTGAGCTGAACCTTGACGGCCCGGGACCGATCCGATGCGTAGGCGAAGGCCTCCTTGGCGTTCTCGACGGGAAAGGAGTGGGTGACAACTGGCCTCACCTCAATCATGCCGCTTTCGATCGCCCGAACGGCCTCGGCGAACTCCCCATGGAACCGGTGCGTTCCGATCACGGTGATTTCCTTTCCGACCAGGACATTCAAGGGAACCTCCAGATCACCGGCCACCCCCAGTTGGACGAAGCGGCCCCGGGGCCGGAGGGCCGTCATGGCGCCTTTGATCGCAACGGGCGACGCAGAGCATTCGAAGACCACATCGAAGGTTCCCTTGTCGGCAGCATAGGCGTCCAGACCATCCGGCTCCTCGGCCATATTAATCGTTCGATTTGCGCCCATCCGAGCCGCAGCATTTAAGGTTGCCGCATGCAGGTCCGTTACCACGATATCCGCAGCCCCCGCCCGACGGATAGCGGCGACGCAAAGGGAGCCAATGGGTCCCGCACCGGTGACCAGAACCCGTTTCCCCGAGATCTCTCCCGCCCGCTTGACCGCGTGGATACCAACGGCGAGCGGTTCGGAACAGGCCAGCTCCCTGGGTGAAACCCGATCGCTCACCTTCAGGCATTGGTCCGAATTGAGAACGATGAGATCTCGGAACAACCCCTGCTGATGGGGAACCCGCATGGCGGAGCCCTGGAAGCGCATGTTCAAGCAGTGGATAAACAGACCTTCCGCGCAATACGAACAGTGACCGCAGGGCTGGCTGGGGTTGATCGCCACCCGATCGCCCGGAGACAGCCCTTCCACCCCGGGGCCGACCGCTTCCACCGTTCCCGCTGCTTCATGGCCGAGAATAATGGGCTCCCGCACGCGAATGGGACCAAACCCGCCATCCAGATAGTAATGCAAATCCGAGCCGCAGATTCCTCCGGCCCCCACAGCGACTCGCACTTCACCGCGGGCGGGTTCGGCAACCGTCTCGGTCTCGACACGGATATCGTTCTGGTCATACAAGCGACAAACCCGGGTTTTCATGGCAAAAACCTCCTAATCCAAAAGCAGGGACGGCAGCCACATGGAAATGGCCGGAATGTAGGACACGAGCAGCAGAACCACGATGTTGGTCAGCAGGAAGGGCAGGATGGCCCGCACCACCTCCATCAAGGGCAGTTTCGCGATATTGGCGCAAACAAACAGGCAGACACCGACCGGCGGCGTCGTCAGTCCAAGCATCAGATTAAGCACCGCGAAGGTGGCGAAATGCAGCGGATCAATCCCGACGCCCTGGGCCAGGGATAACAGCGGGACGAACAGGATGATCAGGGCCGCGATCGTCTCCATGAACATGCCAACGAAAAACAGCAGCAGATTGATGATCAGAATGACCAGATATTTGTTATCGGTCAGATCCAGAACGGCTCCCGCGATCATCTGGGGAATGCGTTCCGACACGAGAATCCAGCCAAACACATTGGCAAATCCGACCAAAACCAGGATCGCCGCAGAGGAAACGGCGCTATCGATCAAAATCCGGGGCACGAGTCGCAGGGGCAGTTCCCGATAGAAGAACACCCCCACAACGAAGGCATAGAGGCAGGCCACCACGGCCGTTTCCGTGGGCGTGGCCAAACCGCTCAAAAGCCCTCCGATGATCAAGGCGGTCATGGCCAGGGCCCAGAACGCGCCAAGGAAGGATTTGGCCAATTCGCCGAAACCACGCCACCCCTGGCGCGGAAAATCCCGTCGCACGGCAATGATGTAACAGGTGATCATCATGGCGATGCCCATCAGGATTCCGGGCACCGCGCCCGCCAGGAACATGCGGCCCACGGAAATACCCGACAGGGCCCCGACAATGATCATCGGCACGCTCGGCGGGATCATCGGGCCAACCGTGGAGGAGGCCGCCGTTACCGCAGCGGAAAACCCGGCGGGATAGCCCACCTTGGTCATCCCCGGAATCATCACCGCGCCAATGGAGGCGGAATCCGCAACAGCCGTGCCGGAGATCCCCCCGAACAGCATGGATCCGGCGATATTCGTCAGCCCGAGTCCTCCCCGTGCCCAGCCCACTGCGGAATTGGCAAAGCGGATGATGCGTTCGGTAATCCCCCCGCCGTTCATCAGATTGCCCGCAAGAATGAAGCCCGGAATACACAACAAAACGAAAACGTCGATACCCGCATACATCTTCTGCGGTATGACGACGAGGGGAATCCCCGCCGTCAGAAGATAGGCGAAGGACGACAGGCCTAAAGTCACGGCCACGGGAACCCCCAGGACGAGACCGGCCACGAAGACCCCAATCAACAGAGCCAAGGCCATCTCACTGCTCCCGATTCGGACCGGACGTGCCGGTCACTTGGCCGGTCAGCATTTCGACCACGCGCGCCAGGGAAAAAAACGCCAGGGATCCCAGAAGGATAAAAACGCTGACCAGAATGAAGTCCATGCGCCACCCCAACGCAGGCGAGGTCTGCATGACCCCGATGGAGGTGAAGGTCCAGGCGGGTTTCATCAGGGCAAGGCACAAAACCGCCGTCGCCAGGGCCGATATCAGCCTCGACAGCCAGCGGAAGCGGCCCGGCAGGGCTTCACTGAACAGGTCCACATTGACCAGGTCACCGGAGCGAAAAGCCAATCCCGCCCCAAAGGCGGTGAGGAACAGCAGGGCAAAGCGCGTCAACTCCTCGGTCCAGACCGGGGAGCCACCGACGAAACTTCGGCCAACAACCTGGATGGTCACAGCGGCAATCATGACGCAAAAAGACAAGGCGATGGCAACTTGGCACAGGGTCTGAACACCCCGGATAACGGTCCGCAGGACCATGATTTCCCCCCAAACGGCATACTTCAACACGAGGCAAGTCGTCCGGCGGCCCCCCACACATCTTGAGGGGGCGCGCCGTCCTTGTGTCGGCTTGGATATCGTGGCGCAGACTTACTCGCTGGCGAACAGCGTCTCGACGATCGGCTTGATTTCGTCGTTGACGTTGGCCAGAACCGCGTCCTTTGCCTTGGCGGCGAACGCGGCCCTGTCGACATCAACGAAGGTCATGCCTTTTTCTTCCAGCTCCGACACCAGTTGCTTCTCGTCGGCGAGGAACAGGTCCCGTTCATAGGCCTGGGTCCGCTTGGCGGCCTCCATCACGGCGGCCTGATCGGCCTCGGACAGCTTGTTCCAGGTCAGTTCGGAGATGACCAGATAGATCCATGAGCGGACATGTTCGGTCTTGTTCACGTATTTCTGCACTTCGTTGAAGTTCGCCGACTTGATCAAAGCCAGGGGGTTTTCCTGGGCATCGATCGTGCCGTTTTGCAGGGAGGTGAAGACCTCGGAGAACGCCATCGGCGTGGGGCTGGCCCCCAACGCCTTCCAGACATCGACGAACAGGGGAACGTTTGGCACCCGCATCTTCAACCCTTGAAGATCATCCAGAGTCTTGATGGGACGGTTCGACGTCAGGTCGCGGGGTCCGCGGGCGAAATAGGCAATGGGCCGGACCTGGGCCTTTTCGATGATCTGAGCCTTGATCTTGTCACCGATCTCCCCGCCCGCCACGGCATCCATGTGTTCCAGGGACTTGTAGGCATAGGGAACGGCCAGAAGGGAGGCCATCGGCGCCCAGTTCTGCAGGCTCTCGCCCGTGATTGTCATATCGGCCGTGCCAAGCTGCATGCCATTGATCAGGTCCATCTCCTTGCCCAAGGATTCGTTTGGATAGACCTCCACTTCGATGCGGCCATCGGTCAGGGCCTTCAATTCCTCTGCGAACTTGAGGGAGGCCTTGTGCCAAATGTTTTCCTCGTTGGCGAGGTGGCCCAGCTTCAAGGTCACATCGGCAGCCAGGGCCGATCCGGTCATCATCATCACCGCAGCCATTCCGGCGGCAATGCTCTTCGCGATAGGGGCAAATGTCATCTCTGTTTCCTCCAGTTTTGGTTCTGTGCCGTGGTGACTCGAGCCACTCTTTACGGCTGGCGTTTTTGTTCTCAGAAGGGAGCCCTGTTTTCCGCCCCCCTCATCCCGGCAGAGGTCTCCCCTTCCAGGGGGGCACCTCCTCCTCTGACCGGTCTTCATCATCGAAGGACTCGGGCATTTCCCGTTCGATCTTTGGCAGATATTCAAGGATTTCCCGGAGGTGACCACGAATAACCGCCTCGGCGGCCAGAGGATCTCCAACCTCGATGGCATCGACGAGCGCCGTATGCTGTGTGATCAGCTTTTCCATCGGAAAAACCATGAAACTGAGAAAGCGCACACGGTCCATCTGAGCCTTCAGAGTCTCGAGAACCCGCCAAGCATGGGCCTTGCCGCAGGCCTCCATCAGGGTTTGATGGAAGCGCTCATCCAATTGACAGAATCGCAGGGGATTGTCCTGCCCCACCGCGCGCTGCTCGGTGAGCTGCCGCCTCAGCTCGACCACCAGCGCCCTGTCAGAGGACTGGGCAAGCAGTTTGGCGACGTCGGCTTCCACCGCCTCGCGCATGAACCGGGCGTCCATGACCGCGGCGCGGGAAATTCTCCGCACAAAGCTCCCCCTTTGGGGGCGAATTTCGAGAAGCTTTTCTTCTGCGAGCTTGATGAACGCCTCCCGCACCGGCTGCCGACTGACGGAGAAGGCCAAGGCGAGCTCGGCCTCCGAAAGGCGCGTGCCGGGAGGGAAATCATTGCGGATGATGCGCTCACGCAAAACCCGATAGAGCTGCGGACCGACAGGCAGCCCTCGATCGATTGTCCATTCGGCTGTGGAGGAGGCCATTGCCGGAGTGTCCTACGGATCGTGCCAAGTACAACCGACATCGGCGGATCACATCGTAGGACTCTTTTTGCACCATACTACCATACCAGTCAATGACGATGAAAAGGGCGCCCAGGCCAATCCCGGGCGCCCTCCCTTCCAAACACGCCTAATACCAAGGTGCGATGAGTTTGACTCACCGCACCTTGGAAGCGGCCAAGTGGCCACCGCGCCTTATGGCGCGTAAAAGCCCGCGTGGCGTTTGAACACAAGAAAAGCGGCGTGGGTTTAAACCCGCGCCGCTTGGTATTAGAGCATCGAGCGGAAAAGTGGGTACCGGTTTTCCGGTCCACTCGATGCTCTAACCATTTGATCCAAGCCTATCCGAACCGGACCTTCAACGCGTCCACCGCCGCAGTGGCGGGGCGGCCGGTAAGGGTCGGAACCGCGTCACTGACGTCTTCGTACTCCCCGGCTTCATAGGCCTTGTAGATGCTCAACAGGGCCTCGACGACGAATTCAGGCAGACCCATGCCCCGGAACAGGGCGTCAAAGGCCTCATAGGGGGCTTCGGCCCAAGCGATGGGCTTTCCGGTGGCGGCGCTTAGAGCGGAGGCCAGCCCAGCCCCGTCCAAGGCCTCCGGACCGGTGATCTCATAGGTCTGGTTGACCACCTTCGGATTGAGGAGCGCCGCCACAGCAGCCGCAGCCACATCGCCATGGGTGGTATAGGCCACCTTGCCCGAGGCACCGGGGAAGGCCAGAGTTCCCGTTTCCAGGGCCTGGGCGAAAACGCCCTCCATGTTCGCCAGGTACATGGCATCCCGCAGGATCACATAGGGCAAGCCAGAGGCCTTCAAGTCCGCCTCGGTCGCCTCATGGGTGGCAGCCCAGGTAAAGGCGCTGGCGGAGCTGGGGTTGATGGAGCTGGTGTAGACCACCTTGCCCAGACCAGCAGCCTTCGCGGCATCGATGGCTGCCTTGTGCTGGGCAATGCGCTGCGCGTTCGTGCCCATGCTGGAAATGAGCAACAGACTGTCGGCCCCCGCGAAGGCCTCGGCCAGGGAGGCCGGGTCGTCGTAATCGGCGCGGGCGGTGGCGAATCCCTTCGCCGACCACTCGGCCAATTTGGACGGATCCCGGGCAGTCAAACACACGGTCGCGGGGTCCACACCCTTGTCCAGCATTGCAGCGGCGACGGCCTGACCCAGCTTTCCGGTAGCGGCGGTGACGACGATCATCTTTCAGTCCTTTCTCACGATCTCGAAGTTTGGTACATTCGAGAAACTCAGTTCCTTCAAGGAACCACGTGAGATCAAGATGAGCCGCCCCGCCGCGTGCCACAAGACGGGTTTTTGCGGTACCTCCGTTACCTGACAGTAACCATGGGAGATGAGAAATGCGCCGAACCAAGGCCGACTTCGCCCCCCAATGCCCCATTCGAGACGTCCTGGATCGCATCGGCGACCAGTGGAGCACGCTGGTTTTGCTGACTTTGGCAGAGGAAGGGCGACGCTTCATGGAAATTCAGCGCGCCCTACCAGATGTCTCCCGGCGCATGCTCGCCCAGACCCTCAGGCGACTGGAGGAGGACGGGTTCGTCTCCCGGACGGTCCACGCGACGGTACCGCCCCGGGTGGACTACGCCCTAACGCCCCTGGGTGAATCCTTGATGGATCCGATCCAGACGTTGGTGAACTGGGCCTCGGACCATCATCACATTATCCGATCTGCGCGAAAATCCTATGCCGCGCGCGCCGAAGAGGATCTTGAAATCCCGTCGGAGGCTTGAACCACACATTCGATGTCCAGGGTTCCGCCGTGATCGCCGACGGTCCCGCCCCTTCAATGGCCTCAGGACGCAGTAGCTCCCGTTTCACCACCACCCTTTCCGTCGGTGCCCGCAGAAATCGAATTCTCAGTCACCTCTGCGATATCGACCTTGCTCAGCTTTGGCGCGGACCACTGTTTCCGACCAGCGGCAGTCTTGATCGCGTCTTCTTCAAGTTTATTTTCCATGGGGACCCTCCATATGGACCGTCAAAAACAGTCTCAGATATTCATAAGTAAGGGAAAAGTACCACTCCGAGCGGAATAGAACTAGGTCGGTTCCATGCGCGGCGGAAATTTTTTAGCAGAACCGACCCCGCGCCCTTCGCCCCAGAGTGCTCCATCCCCCCCCTCAAACGCGGGGCGCCGTCTCCAACGACTTGAAACCGGTGGCCTTGTTCGACGGCATGGCTCACGGTCTCCTTCTGCACGGCCTCCGAGAATACGCCCATTTCACGGGACATCAATGGCCCGATCGCAGGCGAAAAGTGGGCGTCACGGCCCAGCCAGGAGATTGCCATGATACCCCATGCAAAAGCCCAGTCCCTCCGTCTCCTGCGCTTTCGTGAAGAGCCCTTCAATCCAGCTTCTTTTCCAACCAGACCAAATAGAGTCCAACATGCAAAGCTCTTGGAAGCAAGTAATGAATCGAAGAAAACGAACAAGACCCCCCCTCATGAAAATTTTCAAGAATCCCCGACAAACGGCTCACATCAATACAGCGAGATGCAAGAGGCGAATTTCGAATTTTATTTAAATCATCCATCATTCTTATTTTATCTGCAGCCATCCGAGAAAACCACTCCGGATTCTGTTGCCCAAAGCTATTCTTTTCAATTACCTCCTTCGGAAGGCGGTCGACCAAAGCGTGACGAGTCAACCGTCGCGTCACGCCATCGCGCAGGAATTGATCCGAGGGGAGCGCCAAAAAGAATTCCACCAAATTCCGGTCAGCCAGGGGATCCCGGTCCTCGATACCGAACAGAGACCTTAAAACCGCACGCCCATCACTCCCATTGTTATGAACCAAGCGGTCGAGACGCACCAAAGACTGGGGACGAAAATCCCTCATTGCGGGTCCCTGACCCGCCTGCAGATTGCGCTGATAGAGACCAATATCAACTGCAAATTGGGGATTGATGCCACTGAACCGATTCCACCGTTGCGGGTGTCCGGCTTTCATTTGCAGGTAGATCCGACCGAGCCAAGCGGGAATCATCGGATGAATCACATGGCTGCGGAGAAGGTGTTTCCGCCCGCCATGGATCTTTCCGGCGGCGTCCAGTTCCCGCAAAAGGCGGATCCAACGGCCACGGGAAAACAATTCGCCCAAACGCTCCAGTCCGTTCCAACTCCACATAGCATTCCCCGCTTGCCCCCCAAGCACAACCCGCGAACCGGCTTGCAGGGATGCCTCGGTCAAGGGGGCGAACCATCCAAAATTGGTGGGACCGTAAATCGGCAAGCCCCCCGCTTCGAACAACGCGGTGGGGTCACGCTCCAGCGCATGGGTCCCCTCCGACCAGATCAACTGAAGATCCATGTTGGGATGCATGGCTGCGATAGCACGCACGTAGGGTGTCTCATCGACATATTGCGTGCGGGGCGTTTCAGACAGCGCAAACCCGGGCGGCGGCACTGCCGTCAATGTCAACAACCGGTTGGGCGCCATTTGTCGAGCCGCTGATGTGGCGACAGCCGAGGAATCCAGTCCCCCGCTCATGGTCGCAGAAACGGGTCCGTCCGACCGCAACCGCCGCGCCACCGCCCGATCCAATTGCTCCCGGGCCGCCTCCACATACTCGCCGTCCGACCGAAACCGGATCCGTCGTGTCAAATCGAAGGCCCAATATTGGTTCCGTCGGACGACACCCTGGCGATCAAAAGCCAGCGCCGTAGCGGCTGGAACACGCAACAGACCGTCATACAAGGTCTCTTCGGTTCCCTTGAAATTGAGCACCAGGAAATCGCCCAGCCTTTCCTCGTTCAACCGCCGCGGCACCTGGGGCATCGCCAAAAGGGCCTGAAGGGTGGAGGCGAAGGCGACAAACCCCTGACCCTGGTGAACATAGAGCGCGCGCCGTCCGAGATGATCCCGAGCCAGCAGCAAGCGCCGCTCGGCGCCATCCCATAGGGCCAACGAAAGGGGGCCGAGAAAGCGAGGCAGGGCACTTTCCCCCCACCGCTCGAATGACCGCAAAAGAAGCGCACCGTCCGGAAGCACATCCGTTGGATCGACCGACAAGCCCAGCGCATCGATGATCTCCTCCCGGTTATCCAGGCGCCCATCAAAGACAAGGACCAATCGACCACCGGCACCGACCCAAGGCTGCCGCTCAAAGCGGTCTTCGGGCGTGCTGAAGCGTTGCCGTGCCACCAGTCCTGCGGACCCCTCGCACCAAAAGACTGCCTCACCGACACCCGGGTCGGCCAAATACCGAGCAGCGCCCGCAAGGTCGCTCCGATCCACTGGCCGATCTGTAAAACGGACCAATCCGGCAATCGTGCTCATCACAGACACTCCCTATATCGTTCCATTCTGGGGTCCTTCCCGATCGGAAGCTTGACAGAGGCACAAGAGAACAGTCGCCCCCTGCCCTTCGTTCCAGCCAGGATCCCCCAAAGACTCACAGATAGCCCAACCGGTGCATGACCGGACCATGGTCGGATTCGATTTGGGCAACCTGAGCGGCGCTCAATGTATCGCGCCATCCCCCCGCCACACCGCGACGAAAGAACCGTTTCGAAAAAGCCGGTCGCTCGAGGAAACCCTCGGTCTCTTCCTGATCGCGAAGCACGGCAAACCCCACCGCTGCGGTAGCCGCCGCGATGGCGCTCGGAGAGGCATCAAGGCCGAGAAAATGGGTCGCCTCCGCGAACCGCGCCTCGGCATCCGTACAAAGGTCCTCATAGCGCAGAACCAAACGCCTGAGCCCAGGCGCGTCGAGCCAGCTTTCCACATGCCCTCCCCAACTCCCCAAAATTTGGGGTAATTGGAATGTCTGTCTGCGCCGATTCGGATCAATCAACTGCCGCGAATTGGCCATCGCCGCAATCGCCCAATCCAGGGAAGAATTGTTGTGTGCCGCGAAGGACACAGCCACATCGCGGGGATCTCGAACCAGATAGATCGCGCCCAATGTCACCGAAGGAGGGAACAAAGGTTCCCCGGCCGGTGTGTTTTGCCAACGATCATGCACTTTGCGAAATAGAGGGGTGGAAGCCTGGGCCGCTTCCATTTCATAGTGCCTTGGACGTGCCCGGGCAATCTCGTCAATGGTGAGATCGCCAGTTTCAAGCTCCAACGCCGCCTCGAATTTGGGACGCGTGGCCCCATGCGAGACGAAGTCGAGAGGTTTTTTGAAATCTAGGACGCCCCCTCCAATGGACAGGCTATGCAAGAAAAGACGCATCCATGTGTTTCCAGATTTTGGATAGGATGCAATCCAGTAAAACCCACTCATTTCGATGCCACGGTCCGTGCATGGCTCTCAACTGTTTCGGCAAGGGAACCGAGACTGGAAAGACCGTCTTCTTCCCGGACGCCAAGCAGGTAAACCGGAACAGTTCCCGCCAAGGCTGATGCCGTAAAAAAGAGGGATCCCGGTGATGTGACCTTGAGCCCAATGCCGCGACGGTAAATATTTTGGTCCAGGTGAGCCACCGCCTCTGCGGGCTCCAAGCCCGTGATTCCAGCCGGCAACCGCCCTCTAACTCGCCTGATAATATAGACCGCAAGTAGCGGGAGAGGCATCGTGTCAAAACCGCCAAGAGCAGGAACGAGGTACTTAGGCTGACCACGACGATTAATCACCAATCCCTTTGGGTCAATCGCCAATTCTTCCATCGCATCCGGTGTCAACTTGCGGACTGGAAATGCTGGAAAGACTTGGGCTCCACCCGGCGCATGGCAATCAATCGCCACCACATCGTCGGCCACCATGGGAAGCCCCCGTTGCCCCAAGGCTGCGGATAGGGTCGACTTGCCAGCCCCCGAGACGCCTGAAATCATGACTGCCCGCCCGTCAAGACGCACCGCGGAGGCGTGGAGAGCAAACAGTCCACGCTGGTGGCACAGCACACCAACCACCGATCCCAGCAGGAAGACCCGCACATCATGGGCGTCGGCCCCTTCCGCTGGTTCAATCACCACCCGTTTTCCTTGAACGACGTCGTAACGCGCCACCCCTTCGACGGACAGTCGACAAATCCCATTTGGCCAAAAGTGCCAAAAGGGACCGTGACACTGGGGGGGATCAACGGAATCCTCTAGGGAACCGATGACGATTTCCACATCGGGAGAGCGATCATCACCCGTCCATGGAACCAACCCGTGCAAGGGAAGAGCTGAGCGGACCCGCCATCCATAAAGCGTGTATTCCCCCGGAACGCGTTCACCTCCGGACATCGATCAACTCTTCCTCGATCAACTGTTCCAGGAGCGGAAGAACATCCCGCTCGATTGTTTCGACATCCGCGTCGTATTCCTCGGCGAGCCGGGCGTAGAGATCCGCAAGTTGAATATCCTGGTCGAGACATTCCCATACAGAGGTTCCCACAGTATCGAGACCGTAATAGGTGCCACGACCAGGATGCATGAGAACCATTTGATCATTGACCTGAGCCACCAAAACACTTGTAAGACGCTGAATTCGGGTCGTTCCTGTAAACGGTACCAACATTTTCTCGAACCAATTAAAAGGGAGCGGCGACTTTACCAAAGACTCCGCCCGCGTCACAACAAAAAGAAGACTTCAAGGAATCTCATCACTATATAGAGCGCCCAAAATAGAGCGCCCAAGCTCCAGCACCATCCCAAGCCACACCCTTTGAATCGCCCTCGGCCCGATACAGGATGAAAACAAACGCCCCCGCGATGCCATCCACCGCACTCTTTCGGGACAATCACCCTGGAGGAGGGCGATGCACATCACACAACGGCCGCACTTGATCTCGGAGCAGTCCAGTCGTCATTCCAGCGCATGCGCTAAGGGATGCACGTTTCTCTGTGCCGCTCCGAAGTTAAATAATACGGTGTTTTACTTCGTCATCCCCGTTTTCACGGGGATGACGGAACCGGTTGAATTCACGGCATGATTTTCGGGTCCGCCCCTGAGAGAGACCTATCCTCTGGCTCCTACCCTGCTTTTTGCGGCTTCACCCAAACCCATTTGAATCACCGAACCGGACGGGTCGCGCCCCATCGTCGCCCCTGTCACATCCCGGCATACTAAGCGCTTCAATCCACGTTGACCATCTCCCGAAACACTATAAAAGTGCACATTCAAGAACAGACCCCCTTGCAGAATATAGCGCAGCCCAACAAGCTTACTTGCCCCTCAAAACCCGTGACACGAAAAGCCCCCCTCAATGAGCCGATCAACAACATTCTTATCAAGATAAGAGCTATATATTAAAACCCTTTGGCTTGAACTCTTAACGGAGACTTACACAGGAACACGAATATTCCAAAAACAACATGAACGCAAGTAAAAAGAAACAATGATTGAAAAGTAAAAAATGACAAACCGATCGAATGTAGGAGAGTCAAAAAATGCGCGATAAGATAGAAAAAAATACAGAAATTCAAAGAGATTATTATGAGAGAACTGCTTCAGACTACAACACTCTGCACATCAAAGAAAACGACGCCCACCATTTTGCATTGCTCTTTCTAGAGGCCACCATCGAGCTTTATGGAATCCAGAGCATCCTAGACATAGGCGCAGGAACGGGAAGGGCAGCCCTATACTTAAAAAAGAAGAAGCCAAATCTGAAAATATTATCAATTGAGCCTGTAAAAGCCCTCAGAGAAATAGGACACAGCTCAGGAATAGACAAAGATGAACTTATTCCTGGAGATGCAACCCAATTGAATTTTTCTGACAACTCATTTGATTTAGTCTGTGAATTTGGAGCATTACATCACATTCACAATCCAAGAAAAGCCGTCTCTGAGATGTTGAGAGTGGGGAAAAAGGCTATATTTATATCCGATTCCAATAATTTTGGACAAGGATCTTATCTTTCGAGATCCATCAAACAAATTCTAAATGCACTAAAATTATGGAAAGTTGCCGATTTCATCAAGACTCATGGAAAATGCTACACAATAACAGAGGGAGACGGCCTATCGTATAGTTACTCCGTCTTCAACGATTACAAATTAATTAAAAATAAATGCACCAAAGTTCACATAATGAATACAGATAACGGCGGAAAAAACCTTTATAAAACGGCATCGCATATAGCACTACTCGGAATAAAGTAACTTCTTAATATAAGAGTATAATTGAGCAGGAATTGAACCAATACCCCGTCCGGGGCACACTCCAGATAGGGTATTGGCGTAATTTGATGAAAAACTTCACCAGGGAATTATCTGGCCAACCGGGATTGAATAAAGCGACACCCCCCAAATACCAAGGGGTGCTGAGTCCGCCTCACAGCCCCTTGGAAGCGCCCCCTCTGAAGCGGCCCCCCTTTGAAGCGACCAAGTGACCACCGCCCAGAGGCCGCGGTCACCCCTGCCCTCCCTCAGCACCCTTTCAAGGCGTCAGACAGAACCTCAATCAAGCGGTCGACGTCCTGATCATCATTGTAAACATGGGGCGAAACCCGAAGACGGCTGCCCCGCACACTCAAAACCACCCGAGCTTCGGCAAGGCGCGCCGCCAAAGGGCCCACCGCAACCCCTTCAGGTAGGCTCAATCCCAGAAGGTGGGGGGAGCGAATGCCTTTGCCGGGAGCCATGCAGCCCAAAACCGAGGTTTCGGCGACGATCCGATCGGTCAGCTTCTCCACATAGTCGGAAATGGCCATCGGGGTCCAGGCGGACATCTGCTCCATGGCAGAGATCACCATGGGCATGAGAGCGAAGTTGGAACGCTCCCCCACGTCGAAGCGGCGCGCACCTGCATCCATGGCATCGGTATAATCCACCAAACGGGACATATCCCGGCTCCCCTCTCGGCAGATCCATCCGTCTTCCAGGGGCTGCCCCTTGCGATGGCGGGGAGCGACGTAGAGGAACCCCATGGAATAGGGCCCCAACATCCACTTGTAAGTAGCGGCCACAGCGAAATCCGGGTCCACCTTGGCCGTGTCAAAGGGGAGGGCGCCAAAAGACTGGGTCCCATCAATAACCAACGCGGCCCCCATGGACCGGCAGACGGCACCGATCCGTTCCAGATCCAACAGTCCACCGTCAGACCAATGGGCCTGGGGGAGCGCGACAATTCCCACGCGATCATCCAATTGCTCCAAGACCGCCTTGGTCCAATCCCCATCGGCGCGGCGAGCGACAGTGAACAAATCCCCCCCATCCCGTGCGGCCTTCTTGCGCCAAGGGTAGAGGTTGGAGGGGAACTGCTCCGCCAGCACCAGAATCCGTTGTCCCCGCTCCAGGGGTAGATTTGCTGCGGCCACAGCCATGCCATAGGACACGGCAGGAACAACAGAGATTCCCTCGGCATCCGCACCGGTCAATCCCGCATACAAGGATCGGGCCTTTTCAACGGGATCAAAAAAGGCATCTACGCTCACCTCCCAGGGGCGGGCCTTGACCGCAACGCCGGCATGCCCTGCGGCCACGACAGACGCAGGCAATGGCCCCATGAAAGCGGCGTTGAGATAGGCCATATCCCGAGGAAGATCGAACAGATCCCTTTGACAGGTGAGCATGAGGGGGGCTCCATAAAGGCGTGGAAGGAAAGAGCGAATAACGTGCCCCCTTGAAATGACCCTCGCATTGTCTCCATGCAATCGATACATTGTTCCGAGAACAATTTCACCGAACACCGGGGGGGGGGCCATGCCGGAAGCCACCAGCACACAGACACAGACCACTCTCATCTCCCTCCGGGAGCCCCAAACACCCGAGCCCCCCCTCCGGGAGACGACCCAGTGGATGCCCGATCTGGAGGAGGGCCGCCGCCCCCTCCACAGGGCCATCGCCGAAGCCTTGGAAGCAGACATCACATCGGGCGCGCTGCCACCGGGGGCGCGCCTGCCACCGCAACGGGATCTGGCCTGGCGCCTGAAAGTCAACTTGGCCACGGTCAGCCGCGCCTATGCCCTGGCCCGGGAGAGGGGGCTGGTGGGGGGCGAAGTGGGCCGGGGAACCTTTGTGCTTGGGGAGAGCGCTTCGGCTGGACTGGCGCCCTGGCCGCCGCAATCGGATGGCGAGGACAGCGGTGATGCGCCGGTCGACATGGCCAATACCCATCCCGCCCCCGTCGCGGGCCCCGCCGAAGTTGCGGCCGCCGCGCGCGCCTTGGTGGAGGCCGGAACGGGCATTTTCGCCTACCAACCGGACACAGCCGCGCGCGAACACCGCAGCCAAGCGGCCAGATGGCTACAGGATCACGGCGTCCCCGCCGAGACCGGGTCGGTCCTGCTGTCCACGGGTGCGCTGAATGGAGTCCTCGCGGCCCTGATGGCGCTGGGCCGCCCCGGAGACGTCGTGCTGACCGAGGCACTGACCTCCCCGGCCTTCAAGGGCATGGCCGCGTTATTGGGTCTCCGTCTGGTGGGCGTGCCGATGGATGAAAACGGTCTGATCCCCGATGCCCTGGCCGAAGTCCTCAAGCGAGAACCCGGTGCCAAGATTCTTCTGACCGTCCCCGACCTGCACAACCCCACGGGAGCCACCCTCAGTGCCGAGCGGCGGCAGGCCGTGATTGCCTTGGCGGAATCCCGGGCTCTGACCATCATTGAGGACGCGGTCTATGCTCCCCTTCCCGCGTTTCCCCTCCCCTCCCTGAAATCCCTGGCCCCAGAGCAAGTGGTCCATGTGACCAGCCTGTCCAAAATCGGTCTACCCGGCCTGCGCTGCGGCATGGTGGTTCCCCCACCCCGACGACGGGAGGCCGTTCTGGCCGCCCTGCGGGTGTCCTGCTGGATGGCACCGCCGCCCCTGGCCGCAGTGGCCGCCCGATGGATTGAGGACGGCACGGTGGCCCGCCTGACCGAGGCCCAACGTCTCGCAGTTCTCTCCCGACGCGCCATCGCCACCCAGGTCCTCGGCCCCCTGACACCCAGTCCCGTCCCGCCAGAGGCCGCCTTCCTATGGCTGCGTTTGCCCAAGGGCTGGCGCGGGGACAACTTCGCCCACGTCCTGCGACAACGGGGCGTCATGGTGACCCCGGGAGAGGCCTTCGCCGTGGATCAGGCCCATGCCTGCCAAGGGGTGCGCCTCTGCTTGGGAGCCCCCTCGGAAACGCGGCTGGAAGCGGCCTTGGGAGAGGTCCGGGCCCTGCTATCGGAAAGCCCGGACCGGTTGGCCGTTTTTCTATAAGGTCCTATTCTGTTGGGAATGCCCCTTTCAGATCAACTGATCGAAATATTCGCCGCATCCCCCAGAGATCCGCCCCCGGCGAGTCCACCCCAAGGCCAAGCCGAAACCCCAAGGGGACCTGGGAGAAGTTCAAACACGGGCTGAACACCTGACCCGCAGCCGCTCCATGACACCGCACCCGTATTGACAGAAGGGACCACACGACCCGAAGCGACGAAGGGTGATGGGGTCCTTTCTCTCTTTCACCCCTTCGGAGGCAATCCCCCTCGAACCAGATCGTCATAGAGTGCACCGATAGTGGAATCCAGAACGTGGGGCGCAGTTCGAAACACGGCAGGGTCCCCGTCCGGCGCCCGCCCCAGGTTCTCGATTTCCCCAGCACCAGCGGGATTGGCCAGGGTTTCCCCAGAGGGCAAGGTTGCTCCGGCCCCATTGGCCCCATGGCTGACCAGGATCCAGGCCAGCCCCTCCTCCCGCCGGGACGGAGCCTGGGGAGTCCCCGCCTTGGCCCCCGCCTCCAGGATCAGCGCCCCAGAAGCACCGACCACCCAGCCATCCGCCTCCGTCAGGGAAACCGTCACAGCATAGGTCACCATACGCCCCCAAGCATCCCGGGCTTGGACAGCGGGCAGGCCAAGCGCGTCATAGGGCACGAATCCGATGGCCTCCCCCTCACCCCCGCCGCACTTCCCTTCGACACCAGAGCTGTCTTCGGCAGGGCAAGGCAGGCGCCCCTGCAGGGCGCCATGGGCAACCAAAGCCCGGCCCACCTGTGCCAAGCGACGGTGGGTTTCCTTGGTGTCCCTGAGTTGGGTGGGCGCGCCGGGCATCAGTTGGGCGAGAAGGAACAGTCCTCCGGCAATCGCCAGAAGAAGCGCCACAGCAACCGTGGCGAAACCAGGTCGAGCCATCGGCCCCGCGAGACCCCGGCAATCAAAAGCCTGGGCTCTGGCACTTGGAAGGGTCACACCCGGGGAAGGGCGGCGATCAGCGGATCCAGCCGCGCCCGTAGGTCGCCGGGATCGCCCTCCACCCGCAAAACCTTGCGTCGGTCCGTCTGCCCCTGGATAACGCTCAAGGTGCCCTTGGGCAACTTCCAGCTTTTGGCGAGAAGTTTGACGAGGGCCGCATTGGCCTTGCCGTTTTCCGGCACCGCCGTGACCGACGCCTTGAGCACCGCGCTTCCATCTGCATCAGCCGTTATCCCCACCAGGGCATCGCGGCTGGCCTTGGGAGTCAACCGCAGGGTCAGCCACAGACCGTCGGTCCTGTCCGTGAGGGGGTCCACGGTCCGGACAGCCTTTAGAATCCGCCACGCATAATAAATTGTGCGAGCACGTTTTGAATGAAATAAAGAAGCAAAATCAAGACGATGGGAGATATGTCGATTCCACCCAGGTCCGGCAGAATTCGACGAATAGGCCGCAAGGCCGGTTCGGTAACGCGATAGAGGAAGTCGCCCACCGTATAAACGAACTTATTGCTGGTATTGATCACATTAAAGGCAACCAGCCAACTCAATACGGCGGAGGCAATGAGCATCCACACATAGATATTGATGGCCATCAGGATAATCTGGACCAGCGGAATCAAAATGACATCCATGGGGGGCTTTCCGGCTGTGTGATCGATTGTTGAAACGCACCTTGAACTTAAGGTCTGGAGGAGTTTGACGCAAGAACGGCGCGGGTCGGACAACCGGCCGATCAAAATCCGGAACTCCGCGTTCTTTCGCCTTGACAGTCCCCCCCGCCGCAGCCTATATCCGCGCCCTACCGGGGCCGTAGCTCAGTTGGGAGAGCGCGTCGTTCGCAATGACGAGGTCAGGGGTTCGATTCCCCTCGGCTCCACCATTTTCCATATCTCGCGGCAGGTCGCTTCGCGACCGCCTCCGATGGGGCGGGCTTCGCCCGGCGGCCGGTAGGCCGCTTGTGTCAGGTTCGGACTGTGTCCGATCCCCTCCACCAAGTTTCAAAACCCGCTTCGCGTTGCGAAGCGGGTTTTTTCATGGTCAGGAAGGGAAATCCCCAGGACACCCCTACCCCCGAGTAACACCATTATCTCCAGTGATTCCCTTCAACATGTCCATGACCTTCACCCTACACGACACCGGATGTTTTCCCATCACGGAGCTTTGC
This sequence comes from Rhodospirillum sp. A1_3_36, assembly GCF_047263945.1. Lineage (NCBI taxonomy): Bacteria > Pseudomonadati > Pseudomonadota > Alphaproteobacteria > Rhodospirillales > Rhodospirillaceae > Rhodospirillum > Rhodospirillum sp. A1_3_36. Next base: position 159,488 of record NZ_JBLAVB010000002.1, read on the forward strand.
CCCGCCCCAAATCCCAGGCCATAAAAAAAAGGGGGGTTTGGGGGCATTTGCCCCCAAATGGGCTTGGGCAATCGCCCAAAAAAGGCCAGACCTTATCGTGTACCGGGCAAGACCTTGGTCAGGCGGGCGAGTTCGGGACTCTGGCCGCATCCACGTCCCTTCCAGTGTCGGATTTGACGCGCGCCCGCTTCTGATGCCCCATGCGCAACAATGCCCCGACACCATCGCAATGCGTAGGCAATCCTCGCGCCACAGCCAATTGGTCCGGGGTGACCCCCCACAAGTCCCGCAACAAATGGGCATCCAACCCCTCCAGACCTCTTAGCCTGGAATGCGGGTGGTGCTTGGGATTTCCTGTCCGATCGTCGCTCATTCACGGCCTCCTTTATCGGTGTGTAAGCCCCACCCTGCCCCATCACTATTGATGAGTCTAACGAGAACCTATAGTGTCATTGTTGAGCTTTCCTCTAAAATACAAAGGAGCCACCGCGATGGCCGTCCTTTCCTCTCTCCCTTCCCTTCTGGAGATGGATTTGATCCAGACCTTCGTCGCCATTTGTGAAGAGGGGAATTTTTCCCGCGCTGCGGAGCGGGTCCACCGCACCCCCTCCGCGGTCAGTCTTCAGGTCAAGAAGCTCGAAGCCCTGCTTGGTCGGTGCCTGTTCGACAGGGAGACGCGTTCGGTTCGCCTCACCGGAGATGGGGAGGTCCTGCTCAGCTATGCCCGCCGCCTGCTGGCCGTGAATGATGAAGCCCTGACCCGCTTCCGCCAGCCTGATCTGGAGGGAGTCGTTCGCCTGGGGGCGCCGAACGACTCCGGGGTTCTCGCCCTGCCGCCGATCCTGCGGCGGTTCGCCGCCACCCATCCCCATGTGCGCGTTGACGTCCGCCTCGACACCGGTCGGGAACTCTACCGCCGCCAGTCCGAAGGGGAGTTGGACGTGATTGTTTTCAGCATGGAGGCCATGAAAACCTCCACACTCTCCCCGGTCCATGTGGAGGACCTCGTTTGGGTCGGCTTGAAAGGGGGCCGGGCCATCCACCAGCGCCCCCTGCCTTTGGCCTTGGCCGATCCTGGATGCGCTTGGCGGTCCATGGCTCTCACCGCGCTGGACGCTGTGGGCATCCCCCATCGTGTCGCCTATGCCAGCGAAATGTGCCGGGGACAGGCCGCAGCGGTGGAGGCAGACCTGGCCATCGCCCCCTTGCCCGCCAGCGCCGTCGAGCCCCCTCTGATCCGCCTGGGAGCCGCAGAAGGCCTTCCGCCTCTGGGGCGGTTCAACATCTATCTGACCATCCGGAGCGGTGCCGGAGACGCCGCCGAAGCCCTGGCCGACCACGTGACGGCCCGTTTTCACGACCTCGCCGACCGGGGACAACGCCTCTTCGCTTAGAGTATTCCGAAATCAAGCGGGGCCGGTCCGGAGATCGCTGGATTCCCCATCCCATCGACTATTTGCCCCTAATACCAAGCGGCGCGGGTTGAAACCCAGGCCGCTTTTCTTGCGTTCAAACGCCAGGCGGGCTTTTACGCGCCATAAGGCGCGGCGGCCACTTGGCCGCTTCCAAGGTGCGGTGAGGCAAACTCACCGCACCTGGGTATTACCTCGCCTGAGCGCCCATCGGAAACGGGCCCCAAAACAAGCAAAACGCCCACATCCTGCCCCCCTGCAAAGCCAATATTGCACCAAAAAGCCAAGGCTGTATGGTCAAGGCTTCAGACCATGCCAATAGGGGGGATCCACGCATGACCTATCACATGTCCACCATCTACAGGGGACCGGGCGGTTTCGACGAAGCCGTAGCAGCCGTAACGGAGGCCCTGGCCGACAATGGTTTCGGCGTCATGACTACCATCGATGTCTCCACAACCGTGAAGGCGAAGCTGGACGCGGATCTGCCACCCTATGTGATCCTCGGAGCCTGCAATCCAGGGTTCGCCCTAAGGGCCATCCACGAGGAACCACTTGTCGGAGTCATGCTCCCCTGCAACGTGGTGGTTCGCCAGCGAACCGATGGAGACATCCAGATTTCCGCCGTGGATCCTGTCGCCTCCATGATGGCCATTGACAATCTGGGCTTAACCCATGTGGCCACCGAGGTCCGCGACCTGCTGACCCGCGCCATCGAACGGGTCGGCGGCTTCGAAGACGAGGATGAGTGAGGGGTCCTGCGCGGGGATTACAACCCGCGCACATTTTCCAAAAAGGTCGCAATGATGGATCTTAGGGTCCCAGCATCGCGAGAGACAGCCTTTGCGCTATCCGGCACCTGCCCAGCCGCCAGACCAGTTTCCCGAATTGCCTCCTTTTTATTTTTAAAAACTGCAGGAAGGGCGCCATCAGAGTCTGAAAGTCAGGACAGATATACCTGACTTCTTTCCTCTGACTTGAGATCCAAGGGACGGAAAAATACGAACAAAAGCAGGACGCCCAGGAACGGCACACGCAATCGGCATACCTCAAGGACAGGCTGGCGGATAACGGCTCTATCGCGCAAATTGACTTGATAGATCCTTGCCATAGGGAAACCGCATGTTATCCACCCAATTGCGAGCTTTCCACGCGGTGGCCACAACCGGTGGCTTCACAAAAGCCGCAGAAAGCCTGAACGTCACCCAGCCCACCATCTCCGGTCAGGTGCGCGACCTGGAACAAACCTACGAGGTCCAACTGTTCCACCGCCGGGGCCGAACCGTCACCCTGACCGAAACGGGACACCGCTTGTTTGCAACCACCCAACGCCTTGTCGCGGTGGAGGAAGAAGCCAGGGAGATCCTTGACGAATCGCGCAATCTGACCGGTGGCGTCGTCCGCCTGGGAGGCGATGCGCCCCACCATGCCCTGCCTTTGGTCGCGGCCTTCCGGCGTCGGCACCCTGGGGTCTCTGTCTCGCTATCCATCGACAACACCGACAGCCTGACCCGAGAGCTTCTGGCCTATCGGATCGACATCGCCGTCCTGTGCAATCCCCAAGTGGATCCTGCCCTGCATTACCTGCCGCTGCGCACCGACCCCATGGTCGCCCTTTGTCCCGCAGGACACCCCTGGGCCCAAGCGCAAGCCACCGGCATCGCCATGACCGCCTTCGCCGATCAGGTTCTGGTCCTGCGGGAACCGGGGTCGGAAACCCGACGCGTGGCGGAACGCGTCCTCGAAGACGCCGGAGTCGTGCCCGGGGACTGGGTCGAAGTTGCCACCCGCGAAGGCGTCCATGAAGCCGTGGCTCAGGGACTCGGCGTCGGACTGGTCTCCAGCGCCGAAGTTTCCCGTGATCCCCGGGTCGTGGCCCTGCCCCTGGACGGGGTAAATGCCCCCTTCACCGAATGCGTCGTTTGCCTGCGGGATCAACGCCGTCGCGCTGCGGTCAAAGCGTTCCTCGCCGTGACCCGGCTCCAGGCAAAAGCCTTCGCGACAGAGTCCAACATCGATTGAAAAAATTACCGCGCTGCAAAACCATAAGTTTCTTTTTTGGATTCAAACAGTTGCAGAATACCCCATCAATTTAAGTGACTTTCTAAACCTCAATTCGACTAAGCCCTTTATTCTAAAAAGAAAAATAACTGGACCAACATTGTAGGATTTGAGACCCTTTGCCATATGGCCGAAGCATGCGCGGGATACTGCGGTTGCGGCTCCCCGCTAGCGACGAACGACACAAAAGATCGGGAGGGGGTGCATGGAAACGGAATTCTCGAATGGATATCCGGGGTGGAAACAACGCCCCGGAGGTAAGCCGGAAACGGTGCTGTCTCGGATCCTTCCCCGAGCCCTGCCCTTGGGGCTCGGCTGCCTGACCCTCGGCGCTGCCCAGGCTTTTGGAGCGCAACCCGAGCCTTGGCAGATCGGCATGCAGCCACCTCAATCTCCGGTGGCCGAACAAATACAGGATCTCCATGGCTTCATTACGGCCATCATGATCGCCGTAGTGCTTCTGGTTCTGGGACTGTTGATCTATGTGGTTGTCCGCTTTAATGCCAAGGCCAACCCCACGCCCTCTACCGTCACCCATAACACCAAGATCGAAGTGGTCTGGACCCTGGTGCCGGTCCTGATCCTGGCCGCCATCGCCGTTCCCTCGTTCCGGCTGCTCTATTTCATGGACCGGGTACAGGAAGCGGAGATGACCCTGAAGGTCACCGGACATCAATGGTACTGGTCCTATGATTATCCGGATCAGAAGGAGATCGCCTTTGACGCTTTCCTGGTCGACAAAGACGACCTGGAGGAAGGGCAGCCCCGCCTTCTCACGACGGATTCCCAGGTGGTCCTCCCAACCAAGACCAATATTCGTGTGCTGATCACTGCGGACGACGTGATCCATAGCTGGGCCATGCCCGCGCTGGGTCTGAAGACCGACGCGGTCCCGGGTCGCCTGAACGAGACCTGGGTGCGCATTGAGGAAGAGGGACTCTACTACGGCCAATGTTCCGAACTCTGCGGGGTCAACCACGGCTTCATGCCCATCGAGATCAAGGCCGTATCCCGGAAAGATTTCGACGGCTGGGTCACCGCAACCGCAGAGGACCTCGGCAATCCGGATGCACCGACCATCACCCTGGCAGATAAGCCCATCCAACCGGCGCCGGGCTTAGATGAGAACAAAACCGAGGGGCAACGCCTCGCTGCGCGCTGATCAATCGCCTGCATAGGAGGCGGGCGAAGAGATCGCCGCCAGAAGAAACGCGACAGGGTGAATTTAGGATCAAAGGGGAGACGGGACCATGTCCACCGCGACACTCCAGGACCATGCCCACCACGACGACCATGCCCTCAAGGGGTGGCGCCGTTGGGTCTTTTCGACCAACCACAAAGACATCGGCACCATGTACTTGGTGTTCGCCGTCATCGCCGGACTCATTGGCGGCGCCATGAGCATGATTATCCGACTGGAACTGGCCGAACCGGGTCTCCAAGTCCTTGGGGGAGACAACCAGCAATACAACGTCTTCGTCACCGCCCACGGCATTATCATGATCTTCTTCACCGTCATGCCTGCCCTGATCGGTGGATTCGGCAACTGGTTCCTGCCCCTGATGATCGGTGCGCCGGACATGGCCTTCCCGCGCATGAACAACATCAGTTTCTGGCTGCTCCCCCCCGCCTTCACCCTGGTCCTGCTGGCAGGCTTCGTCGATGGCGGCGCCGGAACGGGCTGGACGATCTACCCCCCTCTCTCTGGAAGTACGGCCCATGCGGGCAAGGCCGTGGATTATGCCATCTTCGCCCTGCACCTGGCGGGCATCTCCTCCCTGCTCGGTGCCATCAATTTCCTGACCACGGTTTTCAACATGCGCGCCCCGGGCATGACGATCCATCGCATGCCGCTGTTCGTCTGGGCCATGACCGTAACCGCCTTCCTGTTGCTGCTGGCCGTGCCTGTGCTGGCCGGTGCCATCACCATGTTGCTCTGCGACCGGAACTTCGGCACAACCTTCTTTGACCCGTCAGGCGGTGGTGACCCCATCCTGTTCCAGCACCTGTTCTGGTTCTTTGGTCACCCCGAGGTTTATATCATGATCCTACCGGCCTTCGGGATCATCAGCCATGTGGTGGCGACCTTTTCCCGCAAGCCGGTCTTCGGATACCTGGGCATGGCCTATGCCATGGTCTCCATCGGCCTGATCGGCTTCGCCGTCTGGGCACACCACATGTATACCGTGGGCATGGATGTGGACACCCGGGCCTACTTCCTGGCCGCGACCATGGCCATTGGCGTGCCCACGGGCATCAAGGTCTTTTCCTGGATCGCCACCATGTGGGGCGGGTCCATTGAGTTCAAGACTCCCATGCTCTGGGCCATCGGCTTCATCTTCCTTTTTACCGTGGGCGGGGTCACGGGTGTGGTTCTGGCCAATACGGGCGTCGACGTGGTGCTCCACGACACCTATTACGTCATTGCCCATTTCCACTATGTCCTGTCCCTCGGCGCGGTTTTCGCCATCTTCTGCGGGTTTTACTACTGGATCGGCAAGATGAGCGGTCGCCAGTACCCGGAGACCCTGGGAAAAATCCATTTCTGGATCACCTTCGTCGGCGTCAACCTGGCCTTCTTCCCCATGCATTTCCTGGGATTGGCGGGTATGCCCCGGCGGATCCCCGACTACCCGGACGCCTTCGCCGGATGGAACATGGTCGCCTCGATTGGTGCCTTCATCGCTGGCTTCGGCACCTTGTTCTTCCTGTATGTCTGCTGGGTGACCCTGCGGTCGGGAAAACGCGTGGCGGCAAATTATTGGGGACCGGGCGCCACCACCCTGGAATGGACCGTCAGTTCCCCCCCACCCGTCCACTGCTTCGACGATCCCCCGGTAATCGGGCCGGATCCCCATCACCATGGCCCGGGCCCCAAGGCTCAGCCTGCGGAATAAGCCGAACCGCCCACCGCTGCCCCATCCCGATCCCAGGGAAATGGTCCCTGGGAAGAAGCCCCTGGGAGACGTGCAATGTCCCGAACCGATGACTTGGCCCGTCGTAATGCCCGCGTCGGCCTGATGTGTGGGGCCATGATTGTCGTCATGGTCGGCGCGGCCTTCGCCTCGGTCCCCCTCTACCGGTTGTTCTGTCAGGTCACCGGCTATGGCGGCATCCCGGGCGTGGATGTCGCCGCCCCCGGCGCGGCCAACGAGGGCCCCGCCGCCGGACGGATCATGACCGTGCGCTTCAACGCGGATATCGACAAGGGGCTGCCCTGGCGCTTTAAGCCCAACCAAAAATCCGTCGATGTGACCCTGGGGGAGCAGGCCCTGGCCTCCTTCCGAACCACCAACAAGGGCGATCGGCCGATCATTGGCACCGCCACCTTCAACGTCACGCCCACGAAGGCGGCCCAATATTTCTCCAAGATCCAGTGCTTCTGCTTCACAGAGCAGCGCCTGGAACCGGGCGAGACCATAGATATGCCCGTGACCTTCTACGTGGACCCGGCCATTGCCGAGGACGATACCACCAACGAGGTCACCACCCTGACCCTGAGTTACACCTTCTTCGAGGACAGCGAAGCCGAGCAAGAGGCCGGACTGCCCAAGCCGGAGAAGCAGGCGGCCAGGGCCGGGACAGCGGGCCAAGACGAACACAGTTCACGAACGGGAGGGTAGGACCATGAGCGGCGTCGCGGCGCGAAAACACCCATTTCACATCATCGACCCAAGTCCCTGGCCTGCCACGGGCGCACTGGCTGCTTTCACCCTAACAGTGGGCGCGGTGCATTACATGCATGACGATGCCACTTGGCTGATGCTCTTGGGGGTCTTCCTCGTCCTGACCACCATGTTCGGCTGGTGGCGAGACGTCATCCATGAATCCGTTCATGACCGGGCACACACCAGTATGGTGCGCAAGGGCCTCCGCATGGGCATGGCGATGTTCATCGCCTCCGAGGTCATGTTCTTTGTCGCCTTCTTCTGGGCTTTTTTCGATAGTGCCCTCCTGGTCAACCCGGTCATCAAAGGCGTCTGGCCACCAGAGGGCATCGAACCCTTGCACGCCTGGGGGCTGCCCGCGATCAATACGTTGATCCTCATCACCTCGGGCGTCGTGCTGATGTGGGCGAAGAAGGGGATGATGGCCGGACGCCAGGGACAATTGATCTTCGGCCTGTTTGTCACCGTTGCGCTCGGCTTCACCTTCCTGACCCTTCAAGCGATCGAATATGGCGAGGCCACCTTTGGCTTAAGCGACGGCATCTTCCCGTCCGTTTTTTATCTCGCCACCGGGTTCCACGGCTTCCACGTCTTTGTCGGCGCCTGCTTCCTGGCGGTGATGCTGTTCCGCGCCATGAAGGGCAACTTTGGAGCCGAACGCCACACGGGGTTCGAAGCCGCAGAATGGTACTGGCACTTCGTGGACGTGGTTTGGATCTTTCTGTTCGTCTGGGTCTACTGGTGGGTTGGCGGCTGAGCGCCTGCCCAAGTTCGAATGGATAAAAATAACGGGCGGAAGGGGCTGTCTCCTTCCGCCTCTTTTGCTTCCAAGGTGCGGTGAGGCAAACTCGGAGCACTCTAGCGACACTCCGCTATCCCACCAACCGATTCCGGCCGGAATGCTTGGCCTCATACAGCTTCTCGTCGGCCCGTTGGATCAGGTCCTTTGGCGAACTGATCCCCCCCTCGGCCACCGAGAGCCCTCCGCTAACGGACACATGACCGATGGAACTGGCCGGATGGGGAATACCCTCGGCAGCAATAGCCTCGACCAGGCGCTTCGCAACACTCTGGGCTTCGGGAAGATCCGTATTGGAGAAGATCACGGCTAACTCTTCGCCGCCGTAGCGGTAGACCCGATCTCCCGCCCGGGAGGCCCTCTTCAGAATGGCGACAATAGACTTCAAGACTTCGTCGCCTTTTTGGTGCCCTTGGGTGTCGTTGTATTTCTTGAAATGGTCCACGTCAAACAGAGCCAGGGCGAAAGCTTCCCCATCTCGTTCGTGAACTTCGAACGCCTCCTGAAGGTCCAGGTCGAAGGACCGGCGGTTCCGTGCCTTGGTCAAACCATCCACCAGACTCAGTTCGGTGAGCTTGCGATTGGCCTCCTCCAAATCCGCGGTCCGTTCTGCAACGATCCGTTCCAGGTTGCGGTTGGTGTCTCGAACCCGACGGGTCATGGACCGGAATTCCCGGGCAAACAAACCAATTTCGTTGGGTACGGATTCCGGAAGGGGATAGTCGGCTTCGGCGACGGTGTCATAAGCCCCCTCGCCCACCTGTTCTGCAGCAGCCTCTAACAGCTTGACTGGTCGGGCAATGTCACGGTTCAGAATAAGGACAATCACCAGGGTCACAAAGACAAAGATTCCCGCCCCCAATGCCACCAGAACCCCCGCCGCTTGGTGGGCGATGGGGCGCAGCAGGGCCTTGGGATAGGTTACCACATAAACCCAGTCCGGACCGGCCAGTTCGGTGAATGCCAAATAGGAATCCAGCTCGGGAGCATCCACCAGCCAAACCTTCCGACCGCTTCCATCATCCAAGGACTGAGGCGGGCTCTTCATCCCTTGGACCATGTCGGCGTAAATTCTCTGGAGCACCGGATCCTCCACCTCATCGACGGAAATCTCGCCCTTTTTGAAAATGTCCTCGGCCATGGTTCTGGGATTGGCCACCACATTCCCGGTTTTGGAAAAGATGAAGTTGTTCGTTCCGGGAAGGTGGTCTTCGACAATCCGGCGCATCAGGTCGGTCAAGGGCACGTCAGCACTGGGATTGATCAGATGGCGACCGTTCAAGTCGACGGGTAATTGATAGGTGATCGACCACCGTTTGGCGGTTCCATCGTAATACAACGCTGTCCAGACGGGCTTCCGCTCAGGATTTTCCGATTGAAGAGTGGCCCGGATCGCAGAGTTCTCGTTCATCCGCAGGGAAGCCGGGGCATCGAGTCCCCAAGGCGCCTCCGGCCAGTAAACGACAATCGCGTTCTCTGGAAAGCTGGCATGCAGGTTCAGATCTTCCCATGCCGGGCCATAACGACCCACCAGTTTCACCGCCAACAAGACACGGCGGCGGAATTCTTGGGGAAAGTAGCGGACATTTTTTCCAATAAAGGCGGACACTCCTGAGATTCGCAACCCGTCGGGAGCAACGGTCCCATTGAAATAGGCGGGCTTCAGCCGAACGGCCTTGTCTGCGCTTTGGAAGAAATAGTCCTTGAAATTGGCATCCGGCAGAACCGTTTCGTCCTGGTAATTTTCCAGAAAATGGCGCGCAAACACACGCATGGCCGCTTCTGTCCGCTGGAATACCGCGCTTTCGAAACGCCCCCTTTCGACCACATAATCGGACAGCCGCCCCAAGGCATCCCGTTCCGCCCGATCATAGACCACCCCATACCCCAGGCCGGTGATGGCGCCAATGATCACAATGGCGCCCAGGACAAGTTTGACGATCAGTCCGCGAATCAGCGACTGGGAATGCGTTTTGACCGGCCCTTCTTCCCTCGTCCCCAATGATTCCATTCCTTGAACAGCCCGCAGTCCGTGGACAGCCCGCCAATCCAGCGATCCTAACGGGCCTGCTTCGCTTAACCAAAACGGGGCGGCACCCCCACTCCGGCCATTTAGATCAAACCGCCCTAAATCGAAATCGATTTAAGGCTGGTAATTTTATCTAGATTCAACAGGTTAAGCATCGAGTGGACCGGAAAACCGGTGCTCCCTTTTCCGCTTGATGCTCTAAAAACCCGGCCCCCAGACGACCCTCAGAAAGTCAGGAAGGCGTCCCCTGGCTCGCCTCCTCAGTTCCCGTCCACTCCCCCTCCGATCCCAAAATGATCCGACTGGCGACCCGCAGGCTATCAGGTGTACCGATATCAATGAAGCGTCCCGAACAGATTTCTCCATGGATATGCCCCGGGGGACGAAATCGCAAGAAATCCTCTTCCAAGGAGGGGCCTCCAACCCGGGACAACGCTTCCAACTCGAGGCGGGAGAACAGATAGATCCCCGCGCTGATCACCCCTGGCCCCGTTCTGCCGGGGTCCTTTTCCATGAAGGAAAGAACATTGCCTTGGTCGTCGCAGTCCACCGCACCAAACCGCGCCAAGGACGGAACCGATGCACAGAGAAGGGACAACGCCGCTTTCCGGCTTCGGTGACCATTGACGAAGGCACCAAGGTCGGCATCAAGGAACGTATCTCCGTTCATCACCAGGACCGGATCTGAAACCAACTGGGGCATGGCATGGCGAATAGCCCCTCCGGTTCCGAGAGGGGTCGGCTCCACCGAGGGACAGATCTCCATCCCCGCCGGAGCATGCCTGGCGAGATGAGCAAGCACTTGATCGGCCCCATGCCCAAGGCAGGGGATGACGCGCCGGGCGCCGAAGCTGCCCAACCAGACCAGCAGGATGTCGAGGAAGGTCCCCTCTGCGATGGGCGCGAGCACCTTTGGAAGGGATCCCAAGACCGGCTGGATTCGGGTTCCCAAGCCCCCGGCCAGGATCACCACATCGATCCCCTTCAAGGCCTCCGCCGAAGCCCCCTTATGGACCGAGCGAGGATAAGCGCCTTGGGTCATACTCTCCCCCTTCTACCGCACGAGCCCTTGGCCGCTTTGCCCCACACGCCCCCGCCAATATTCGAGCAGATCGCCCATGGTCGTTTCAAAGGAGATCTCCGGCCGCCAGTTGGTATGGGTCGTAAACTTGGTGGTATCGGGAACCTGTAAATCCGCATCAATGGGCCGCAACCGATCAGGGTCCACCTCCACCCGAATCCGGTCCCGGGCGGAGGACCGGGATATCAGGTGATCAAGCATCTCGCGAATGGTGCAGTGGAAGGTGCCGCCAATGTTGTAATAGGCCCCCGGTTGGGGATTGACCGTAACCAGCATGTAATAAGCTCGCACAGCGTCCCGCACGTCTGCCCAAGTCCGCAAGGACTCGAGATTGCCAACCTTAATGACGGGATCAATGGCTCCCGCTTCGATCAGGGCGATTTGCTTGGCGAAGGAGCTTTCGGCAAAGACATCCCCCCGCCGGGGACCGGTATGGGTAAACATGCGGGTGGTCATCACTTTTTGCCCATAGGCCTCGGCATGGTAGCGGCCAACCAGATCCGTGCCCACCTTGGAAATCGCATAGGGCGAGGCGGGGTGGAAGCTGCATTCCTCATTGATGGGAAGCTTTTCCCGGGGTACCCGCCCGAAGACTTCCGACGAGGCGCAGACATGGATGACCGGATCCAGGTCCGGCACCATCCGCAAGGACTCCAGCAAACGGGAGGTCCCATTGATGTTGGTATCCAAGGTATCGTCCGGCGAGGTGAAGGAGGTCTTGGGATAGCTTTGGGCGGCCAGATGGAAGACATAGTCCGGCCGAACCGCCGTGACGGCATGGAGCATGGACTGGAAATCCCGCAAGTCGGCGAAGTGCTGGAAGACCCTGTCCCCCCGATTCATCCGGTCCAGAAGATGCCCAATGTTGTCCAGTGGACTACGCCAACGGCACAGGCCATGGACCTCCCAATCCGTATGGGCAAGCAGGTAATCGGCCAGATGGGATCCGACCATGCCGGTCAAACCGGTGATCAAGGCGCGTTTCGGTTGGGCGTTGGACATCATCGACAGTCGCTTTTCAAACGGGGAAGACAGTCTATCGGATCAAAGCCGTAATGGGTTTGCCATCGTCATGGGCGATACGCCAGGCCCAATACCGAAGCTGCCCTTCGTACAGATCATACCAGCCTGCTTCGCCATCTGCTCCTTCGGCGGGCCGAACCTTGACGGGTTTTAGCATCTCTCCAGTGGCCAGTTCCAAGGCGACCTCCGCAGGGCTGGGCGACAGGTCCAGGGTATTGGCCCGGGCATCCTCAAGGCGCTTATAGGCTTTGCCTGTGTGTGAGGCCACGACCCGGATCCGCTCAACGGAGATGTCCTTGATGGTCACGGAGAAAGCCCGGTCCAGGAGCGCAATGTCATCCTCGGACAGGACCAAGTCGAGGGCAGCAAGGTTGGCTTCGAGATTCCGCAAGCTCGATGTCATCGGAATGGGAACAACACCCTTTCGCGACAGTAACCACCGCAAGGCCACCGCGCCCGGTGCCACCCCGTGGTCAGCCGCCATGGTTTCCAGCAGGCTGCCACCATTCCTGGCAAGGCGCCCCTGGCCAAGGGGGCTATAGGCCAGCAAGGCCATGCCCTGCCCCTGGCAATAGGGAAGGGCGCCATGCTCGACGAACCGCTCAACCAGACTGTAGTCCTGCTGCAAGCTGGCAACCGCAACGCCGTCTGGGAGAAGAGCCCGGGCCCGGCGAACGTCAGCAACCGTGGTGTTGGAAAAGCCAATCGCGCGGACCTTTCCCCCCTCCACCAATCGAGTCAACCCAGCCAGGGTATCCTCCAGGGGAACCGCCGGATTGGGCCAATGGGTCTGGAACAGATCGATATGGTCAACACCCAGGCGCATAAGACTGGCTTCGCAGGCGGCAACGACCTCCTCCGCCCGGGATTGGCCCGGCTTGAACTTGGTGGCGATGATTGCCTGATCCCGGCGTCCCAAGAGGGCCCGTCCCAGCACTTCCTCCCCATGGCCGTCACCGTAAACCGATGCCGTATCGAACAGATTCACCCCCCTCTCGAGGGCCCGATGAATGAGAGCAATGGCGTCTGCGTCACCGCTTTCATCCCGGTCATAGCGCCCCCCCAACCCCATGGTCCCCAACCCCAACCGGGCAACGACAAGGCCGCCCGGTAGAGTCAACGGCGGAAACTGCTCTTGCGATGGGGGCATAGAACACTCCTGAGGCAACGTCACGAAACAGAAATAATAGTGGCTGCGAGTCCGTCCGGGGTCAGACCAGAGGCTTGATGGACCCAGGCTCGGCTGGCCGACCCGAACAGAAAAGCATCTGGCAGGCCTAGGGTGGTCAGGGGCGGAGCATTGGCTCGCCGGGCCAAATGGAGCGCGATCCGCGCACCGAAAGCGTTGGAAATATTGTGTTCCTCCACCGTTACGACCCTTTTCGGTGTGCCGATGAAAGCCTCTATCGCCGCATCATCCAGGGGCTTCAGGCGGAAGACATCGACAACTCTGGCCATAATGCCCTCCTCCTCCAGCAGGGCTGCGGCCTTCAGGACCTGGATGGTCAGCACGCCCGTGGACAGAATCGTGACATCAGCCCCTTCACGCAGCACCTTGAACCCTTGGGAGACATCTTCGTCCAGCTCATACACTGGCTCAATGCGTTCCTTGTCCAAACGCAGGTAACCCGGACCACCCTGCGCATAGGCCAAGCGGACGCATTGGATGGTATTGATCGGATCGCAGGGATTGTAGATGGCCATGTTGGGCAAGGTGGCCATCAGCGCCAGGTCCTCGGTCGCGTGATGGGTCGGGCCATCATTGCCATAGGCCAAACCCGGACCGACCCCAACAATGACCACAGGCAGGTTCGGGGCGCAAATATCCAACTTGATCTGTTCCCAACACCGGGTCGCCACATGGGCGGCGATGCCAAAAGCAAAGACCTTCCGTCCCGCCAGGGCGAGACCGCCACAGAGGCTCATCATGTTCTGTTCGGCGATGCCGACGTTGACAACTCTCCCCGGCCATTCCTCGCGAATCTGGTCGAGAACCATGGCGCCCATGTCATTGGTCACGACCATAACGGCGGGGTCGACCCGCATGAGGTCACGGATGGCTTCAAACACGCTATCGCGGAAATCCATGGGTCCGTTTCCTTCCTCAGGCCTTCGGTGTGCGCAATTGGGCGAGGGCGGCGGCCACCTGTTCCCCCTTGGGCAACTGGTGATGCCACTTCGGCGAGTTTTCCATGAAGTCGACCCCCTTGCCCTTCACGGTCTGGGCGATCACCGCCAGGGGGCGTACCCGGGCATCAAGGCTCGCGGGATCGAACACCCTCGCCAATGCCTCGAAATCATGGCCATCCACGGTGACCGTATCCCAGCCAAAGGCGGCGAAGCGATCGGCGACGGGTCCCAGGGTCACAACCTGATCGGTGTAATTGGTAGCCGAGAGGCCATTGTTGTCCAGAATAGCAACCATATTCGCCAAGCGATGGTGTCCGGCGAACATGGCGGCTTCCCAAACAGATCCCTCGTGGCATTCCCCATCTCCCAGGATGGTGAACACACGATAGGGCTTGTCATCGACCTTGGCGGCAAAGGCCATTCCGGCGGCCACGCCCAAGCCATGCCCCAGGGATCCGGACAGCACATCGACCCCGGGAATCCGATGATCGGGATGTCCCGGCAAAAGGGAGCCATCCCCAGCGAAATCATCCAATTCCGCAGAGGGAAAGAAGCCCTGATCGGCAAGGATGGCGTAAAGGGTCAAGCAAGCATGGCCCTTGCTCAGGATCAGCCGGTCCCGGTCGGGCCAATGGGGCTCCTCGGGTCGGACCCGTAAGACGCCACCGTAGTAAAGCATCACACCGAGATCCGCCCAGGAAAAGGCGGGAGCGACATGCCCTTTTCCAGCTTTCAACGCCGTTTCCAATGCGATCCGACGAATGTCCATGGCCTTTTCAGCCAACGCCGTATTTGGGCGGTACATGTGATGGTCCTCCGGACGGATAAGGGTATCAAAGGCCCGGCAAGGTAAAACCAAAGCGCCATTGGGCCAGGGTGAGAACGGGCAGGGCAGCCACGTGATCGAAACGCCCGGCCAGCACTTCCTCGCGAAAGGCCTTGGGCGTCAGGAGAACAACGTCGAACTCTTTCTCTACAGATGGACCGGGCAGCCGCTCCGCTCCCACCCCCAAGAAGAAATGATTGGTCATGGTTTCCCGCTCCGGCCTCAAGGGGCCTTGGTAGACCTCCATCAGCTCGGCGCATCGGTAGCCGGTTTCTTCCAACAACTCACGGGCGATGGCAGTTTCCGCCGTCTCCCCGGGATCCACACCACCAGCGGGAAACTCCAAGGTCCACCGCCCCAAAACCGGCCGGTATTGGCGGATCAGAACCAGCTCTCCCGCTGGTGTTACGGGCACGACAAGGGCACCATTCTGGGCGGTGAAGCTATAATAGGGCAGGGCGGCGGGATCCCCACCAGGAAGAGTGATCGCCTCGATAGAAAACCAGGGTGTGGAAAAGACCGTTTCGACCGTCATCCGTAGCGCGTCTCCGCAGCATGGACCCGGTCTGGATAGGTCACGGTATCCGGATCATATTGTATGATTGTGCTGCCTTCCCAGGACAGTTCAAAGGGGACATGGAGCAAGCCAAGAGCCCGTTTCACCGCTTTTTGGCATTCCGGCGGCACAAAGAAGAGCATGAAGCCGGACTCACCGGCCCCCAGTAACTTGCCTCCCAGGGCCCCATTCTCCCTTGCCGTTTCGTAGATGCCATCCACCTTGGCATTGGTCATGTTCTGGGACAGTTCCCGCTTCAAACACCACCCCTCGTGCAAAAGCTCCCCAAAGGCGGACAGGGGGCCAGAGCCGCAAAGAACATCGATCCCTTTGTCCACCATGCGCCGCATGCGCCGCAACTGGTCCTGTCGGCTGCCGATATTGGCGATAATCTGTCCAGCCAATTCGGAGCTTGATCGGCTAAGCCCTGAATAGAACAGCATCAGATGGGACTCCAAGTGACGGAGTCGTTCCGGATTCAGGGTCAAGGGTTCCACGCGGATGTCCCCGGTTTTCATGAATTCGATGAAATTCAGCCCCCCATAGGCGGCAGCCGTCTGATCCTGGGCTCCAACATGTTCCTTGAGACGATTTCGCTCCAGGTCAATGGCGCGGGAAGTCAGCTCCTTCTTGGACAGACGCTGCCCCCTCAAGGCAGACAGAGCATTCAACAGGCCAACGGAAAACGTAGAGCTGGACCCCATGCCACTGCGGGCGGGAAGGTCCCCCTGGTAGTGGATATCCAGGCCATTGGCGTCGGTGAACTCCATGGCAAGCAAAGCTTCGCGGACCGCCGGATGCTGGATTTCATCGATCTTCCAGACGCTTTCAATCCGCGACCAGACAATGCGATGGCGCATATCAAAGAAAGGGGGAAGGTAACGGCAGGTTATATAGATATATTTGTCAATGGATGAAGAAAGAACCGCGCCGCCTTCCTTCAGGTACCAGTCCGGATAATCGGTCCCTCCCCCGAAAAAGGAGACCCGGAATGGTGTACGGGACATGATCATGGGCTGGTTTCTCTTTCACTCATGAGTCTAGATCAAATTATCCTCCCTACATCGATTTCGATTTAGGGCGGTTTGATCTAGAACGGCCCCTTGAAGCGCTTGTAGATGTCAGCCATCGACCGCTCTTCGGGCAATGGGATACCGTGCTTCTCCTGACCCATCACCAATGTGGCAAGGGCATCGCAAAGGGTCGTCAAATTCGGATAGTACAGATCTTCCAAAGCCTTGGCTGTCGGGCAAGGGGCAGGAGCCATCCCCAGGGTCTTGACGGGAGCCCGAAGCAGCTCTGGCGCTGTTTCGCAAACCAAGCGGCAGACCTCGGCACAGACCCCATAGGGCAGCCAACTTGTATCGGCGACCAGAAGCTTGCCCGTCTTGCGCAAACTGTCGAGCACCATCCCCCCGTCGGGATGGGACACGCAATTCAAATCGATAATCTCGCAGTCGATCCCTTGGCCCGCCAGGTGATCGGCAGCGCGACGGGCTTCCAAAACCATGATGGACGTGGCCACGATGGTCACGTCCTTACCTCGGCGCAGCAGGCGGGCGCCAAAAGGATGTCGTTGCTCCAGCGCGGGGCCGGTTTGAAACGCCAAATCGTAAAGCAGCCGATGCTCGAAGGCGATGACCGGCCCCCGGTAATGGCGGACGGCGTATTCATAGCTATCCAGGATGGACTGGCTATCCGCTGGCATCAGGACGCAGAGGCCCGGGATATGGGCGAACAGGGATTGTAGACTTTGGGAGTGCTGGGCGCCTTGCCCCCAACTGCGTCCGATAACCGAGCGGATCAACAGGGGCACCTCGAACCGGCCCCCGAACATATAGCGATATTTAGCCGCCAGATTGATGATCTGGTTGGTGGCCAACAGCATGAAATCGGCACGGATGTGGGTTTGAATCGGGTATAGCCCCGTCAGGGAGGCCCCCAGGGCCATCCCCGCCACCCCTTCCTCGGCGATGGGCGTATCGAAACAGCGCTCCGCGCCATAGGTCTCTGGCAGTCCGGTGGTGGTGCCGAAGATCCCCTTATGGTCGTCCACCCCCTGCCCCATGATGAAGGCTCCCGAATGGTCGCGCAGGGCGCCATCCATGGAACGGAACAGAGCCTCGCGGTAGGTCATCGCTTCCGCTTTTCCGGGCGCCCAGGTAAGGGGAGGGCCATAGGTGAAATCAGGCCGGTCGACATCCGAGCAAAGCTCTTCCGGACCGGGCCAGGGACTCTCCTCAGCGAAGGCGAGGGCAGCGTCGATATCGGCCTCCACACCCGGGAGCAACCGATTCCGGGTATCGCCGTCGGTCAGCAGGGGATCCAAAGCCCGCCACCGGTCGAAGGCTTCCCTTCCCCGGTACCCGGCATCGAAATCATCACCCGGTCCCACATGCTCTTTATAGCGGTAGGTCTTAACCAGGACAAACCGGGGTCCCTCCCCCGCCCGGAGTCGCGCCACTTCAGCAGCGACCTTGGCCCGAACCACCTCGACGTCATGACCGTCCTCGATGACGGTGACAGGCATGCCGTATTGGGAGGCCAGCGTAGGAATGTCATAGCTCTGCCGTGCTCCCTTTTCACTATGCACAGCAAGGCCATTGTCTTCGCATAGGAACAGAAGCGGGACCTTGTACAAGGCAGCGGCATTCATACTCTCGTGGAAGACACCTTCGTCCGTGGCCCCGTCTCCGAAAGTGACAACGACGATGGCCCCCTTGGCCTGGCGGCGAAAACCGAAGGCCGCGCCGACCGCATGGGGCAGGGTACTCGCGACCACGGCGGAAGATCCCATCAGTCCCACCTCCGGGGCGGTGAGGTGCATGGACCCCGCTTTGCCCTTGGCGTCCCCATCAACCTTTCCGCAGAGTTCCGCAAACATGCGTTTCAGATCCCCCCCCTTGGCCAGATAATAGGCGTGGCTTCGATAGGAGGAGAACAACCAGTCTTCTGGGGTCAGGCAGGCACAAACACCCACGGCGACCGCTTCTTGCCCGATAGACAAATGCACGGGGCTCTGAATCCGGTCCGAGGCGTAAATGTCGCAGATCCGCTCCTCGACCCGGCGGATCATCAAAGCGGCGCGAAACAACTCCTCGGAGCTGGAATCGAGGGCGAGGCGGGTGTTCTGCATGGAGATCTCCATGATTCCATATAATATCGGCGCAAGCAAAGGCCACGCTGCTGAAAAGACCCAATTGCCATCCATACGGCCATTGAACCGATGCCCGTAAAGGCCTTCAGGTTCCGTAGTCGAATCGACGACACCTTCTGACCATTTTTACGCCCTAGGGGTAAAGGAAGCGTTGAACCAACAGCAGGCTCCCATTCCACGTCCCGATCTTATGCTTTAACCCAAACGCTCGTCTTTTTTGGGCGATTGCCCAAGCCCATTTGGGGGCAAATGCCCCCAAACCCCCGTTTTCCTTTTACAAATTAGAACCCGGGGTCTGGGGCCTTTCGGCCCCAATGGGGGACGGGGCAAAGCCCCGTAACGGGGGAAAACATCTATTGTCGTGCACTGTGAGGTCGGGCAGACCTGATTTCATCGTAATCTGCTACGTCTGAGCGCCGACACCGAAATCCACCCTGGATGCCCGTTTTCACGGGTCTAACGGAAACCTTTGACGCCACGGCATGACTTTTGGGTTGGCCTCTAAAAGGCGCAAGATGATCTCTCCAATATTGCCCCCCTTTTCAAGACCCCGAAAAAACAGGCTCCCAAATAATTTGCGAATACCCTTCGTGGGCAATACTCCCAAAATTGGCCCGCTTTGTTTTCAAAATCCGAATCCGCCCTTGCCGCTCCAAATCATTCAAGGCCTCCGGGTATCCTTTCAAGAAGTTCCGAACCTCCTGGGAACGGATCCCCGTGTAATCCACTAAATTTCCGGGATCGTACCATTCAATGATCGGCTCGATATGCACGACTCTGGACGGCCTTTTTTCCAAAAGAAAATTGAGAAATGGAGCAAATTCCGTCCCCGTTTGCTCAATGGCCCCAACCGTAAGAATGGCGCTGCCGGGCAGAATATCCAGGTCATAGTCTGGTTCAAAAAAGTCGAACGGTCGCCCTTCCACCCGGTCCCCGAAATGGCGGCGGAGACCATTGACGATATCCACCGCCGACTGGGCCCAGTCCAATCCGACAACCCGCGTTTCGGGAAACATCGCCGCGAGGGTGGGCACATTGATCCCCGAACCAGACCCAAACTCCAAAATGGTTTCAAACCCGGACAAATAGGTTGAGAAATACCACTGGGTGAAGATGCGAAACCAATCAGGTTCAAAATCCGGGTCAAGAGGCATAACGAAATCGCCCCACAGGCGCAAAGGAAGCCCCTCCTTCCAGTACTTGGGCGCCAAGGCGGCCAAATCGCCATCACTCTCTTCAAAAGCGCAAAGGTTCTCGGCCCACCCCTTTTCCCAACGGCTTTTGTCCCGATTCTCGACAATGGAAAAGTCCCGCCGTTCCACCCGCTGCAGCAGACCCAGGATCACCTTATCGCGCTCTTCCCGATCAAGGGGGCGGTATCGCCAGGACCGGGCATGGATTCGATCCTGAATGTCCGAGGGCAGACTGGTGCTTGCCGTTCCGAACAGATCAGCGAAATCGGTAACGGTCAGATGCTTTTCAACCATGAAACTCCCCCGTTTAACGTGAATTGGCCGCAGATTAACGCGAATAAGGAAAGGGAATGAACCATTTTTACCATTTTCTTTACGGATTCTGTTTAACCTTGATTTAACACTACCGCCAAGATTTGGAGCGACGGAATCCGTGCCTGACGACACCACCATCATGCCGGGCCAGTATAGCGTCCTTGGGGCATCGGGCCTTCTGGGCTCCCATCTCCTGTCCGCCTTGGCAAACCGCCCCGGTGTCCAAGTCCGCGCGGTCGTTCATCACCGTGCCCCAAGGATCCAAGCACCCAATATCACCCCCATTTCGCTGGACTTGACCGATCCGGACCAGGCCCGAGCCGCCATGCAGGGCGCCGATTTCGCCGTGATCGCCGCAGGGATCGTTGCCTCCGCTCCGGTCCTGGCCCGAGACCCCGTGGGACCGGTTCTGACCAATTTGCGTATCGCCACCAACGCCCTGGAAGCCGCCTGGACGGAAGGAGTCGCTCGCTGTCTCCTGGTTTCTTCGACCACCGGCTATCCTGCCTTGGAGACCTCCCTGGACGAGGATCAATTTTTCGTCGGCGCCCCCCCGCCAGGATGGGCCGGACTTGGCCAAGTCGCACGCTTTGTCGAAACTCAGGCCCACTGGTTTGCCAAAGGATTGCCCCGCTCCATGCATGTCGCGGTCATCCGCCCCACCCTGATCTACGGCGAATACGACCATTTCGATGATGAAACCGCCCATTTCCTCCCGGCCATTCTCCGCCGAGTGGTCAATCGGGAGACCCCAATCGAGATCTGGGGCACCGGTGAGCAGACCCGGGACCTGGTCCACGGCGCTGATGTCGCCCGAGCCGCTCTCCTTGCACTCGCAACCGTCCAGGGGTATCGCGCCTGGACCATCGGCGCGGGCGAGGCTCATTCCGTTAACGCCTGCCTGAACATGCTTCTGGAACTGGATGGTTTCAGCAACGCCCGCATCGTCCATCGTTTGGACAAGCCAAGCACAGTGTCGCGCCGCCGCTTTGACACCAGACGGGCCAACCAAGAACTCGGCTTCCGCCCGGCGCTCTCGCTTCGCGCCGGACTCCGGCGTACCCTGGAATGGTATCACGGCCAAGGCAGTGATCCTGCCAGACCAGAAACGCCGCAGGACACAGCACTTTCTCACCGCGAAGGAAACGATCATGGCTAGCGTTGCTCTCGTCGTGCCCAGCTGGCACTACTGGATCGACCCGATCAAGCTCCAACCCCTGTGGGAGCTGTACTACGCGACCCTATTGTCCGAACGCCTTCCGGAAGCCGTGGTCGACCTGATCGACCTGCGAAAGGCACCGGGTGACGACGCCGAAATCCCTCTGCCTGAACGGGACGTGTACGTCTACTGGATCATGAAATCGGCGGATGCCTTCGAACTCTATGATATCCGGGCCAAGCTGAGCCAAGCCTATCCCCGGTCCAAGCACATTGCCGGAGGCACCCATGTCGACCACATGCCGGACCAATGTGCCGAGCATTTCGACGTTATCCTCTCTGGCACTGCTGAGGATACGCTCACGCAGGCGGTCAAGGATGCCCTGGCTGGCCACCCGCTCGCCCCCCGTCCCCCAGCCCAGGCCCGGAACCAATTTTGCAGCTTTTCCCACGCCCGCCGGGATTTCATCCCCACAGACCGCGTCGTAAACGACAAGCATTTCCAAATGTATGGCGGCGTTCCTGGCACAGGTGTCTATTTTTCCCGAGGCTGTGCGTTTCGGTGCAATTTCTGCGTCTATAACAATCCCGGAAAGTTCGAGTACCGGACCCCGGATCAGATCCGCGCGGAAATCGCCTACCTGAAGTCCACCTACGGGGTTCAGGGGGTAAACCTGCGCGACGAAGTCTGCCTTCCCGTCAAACGCTCCGAAGCGATCCCCTATATCGAAGCCATCGGCGAGTCCGATGTCATTTGGCGGGGGCAGACGGTGCCCATGGGAGATGAGGACATCGTCGCCTTGGCCGCCCAAAGCGGATTGAAGGAAGTGGCGCTCGGCCTGGAAAGCGTGGATTCAGACGCGGTCCTGGTGCTGGCCAATAAACCGTCCAAGAGTATCGACAACAACAGACGGTATATCGAGGTGCTCAAGAAGCACGGCATCAAGGTCAAGGTTTGCCTGATCTTCGGACTTCCTGGCGAATCTCAACAGGTCCTGGACAACACCATCGCTTTCCTTGAAGACACCCAACCGGATTTCGTCGCTGTCTCTGGCTTCGACCCGGTTCCGGGCAGCCCCTTCTATCGGAATCCCCAGGACCATGGCATCGCCCATATCGACGACGACCTGACCAAACATGCCCACCTGCTTTACCGATTTGGGGAAAAAGAAGACGTGGGCCTGCCCTTCGACTACGCAGAAGAAACCTCCTGGGGCACCCCTCTGACCCGGGCTGAGATCCAATCCAACATCATGAACATTCAAAGCTACCTGCGCGAACGCGGGATGAGCTATTAGAGCATTTTGCCTGATTTATGAATCAGGAAAAATGCTCTAATGTTTTGTTTTATCGCATTTTTATGCGCAAGACCGGTGCCCATTTTTGCGCAAAATGCTCTAACCGGCGGGAGACTCCACCAATGCAACCGAGCGGAATTATCACCCAGGCCTCGGACCACGAAAGCAGTCAGCGCGACGCCATGCTGAATTGCCTGCGTGACGCACCTATTCCTTCCGATCAATTGCTTCAGAATATTGGCCTGTTCATCGAATCAAAGAATTTATCGCGAATTTTATTGATGGATCACCTGTTCCGCCAGATCGTCGACGTCCATGGCAGCATCATGGAATTTGGCACCCGCTGGGGACAGAACATGGCCCTGTTCGCCGCCCTGCGGGGGATCTACGACCCCTTCAACCGCCATCGCAAGCTGGTGGCCTTCGATACCTTCGAAGGGTTCCCATCGCTCCATGAAAAGGACGGCGCCCATGAA
Organism: Rhodospirillum sp. A1_3_36; assembly: GCF_047263945.1. Lineage (NCBI taxonomy): Bacteria > Pseudomonadati > Pseudomonadota > Alphaproteobacteria > Rhodospirillales > Rhodospirillaceae > Rhodospirillum > Rhodospirillum sp. A1_3_36. The sequence goes on from NZ_JBLAVB010000002.1 coordinate 182,670, forward strand.
ATGATGTTCAAGGGCGCCCTCTCCACAGCGGAAAACTATGACGCCTTTCTGGAACGGGTCCTGACCGTTCATGAAGAACTCAACCCCCTCAACCACATCAAAAAGTTCGAAATCCGCAAAGGGGATGCCAGCGTCGAAGTCGACCGATATCTCAAGGAACGCCCCGAGACGATCATCGCCCTGGCCTTTTTCGATTTCGATATCTACGAGCCGACCCGAAAGGTCATGGAGTTGATCGCTCCCCGCCTGACAAAGGGCAGCGTTGTCGCCTTCGACGAATTGAACGACCCCGACTCGCCCGGCGAAACCCTCGCGGTCATGGAAACCGTGGGCTTGCCCAATGTTCGGTTGAAAAAATACCGCTACGCCTCCCGTGTTTCCTACTACGTGGTCGAATAGGGATAAAGGACTCCGCCGGTGTCTTGTTGAAAAACGAAGCGACCACTGGGGAACTCCGGTGGTCCAGGCCACCGACGCGACAGGGGGCAGGCCGAACCTTGGAATGATGCCGACCCCAAGGACAAGATCCCTGGGCGGGGCTCGGAATAGAAATGGAGACGAGTTATGCATAGCACACCGCAGGCGGATGGAGGGATCCGCCTCCGTCGTTTGGGCCGAACGCCCCTGATGGTCTCGGAGATCGGTTTCGGATGTTGGGGCATCGGGGGGCGCACACCGGGCCAAACCTCCTATGGCGCCACCGACGACTCCCAATCCCTTCGCACCCTGGAGCGGGCCCGGGAGCGGGGCATCACGTTCTTTGACACGGCCCCGGTCTATGGCGCCGGACACAGCGAGGAGCTGGTCGGGCAAGCCTTCGCCGGTTCTAAACGGGATGGCTTGGTGATCACCACCAAGGGCGGGTGCAAAACCTACGAAGACCCCCTCGATTTCAGCATCCCCTCCCTGGAGCGGGGATTGGAGGAGAGCCTTCGTCGCCTGAAGACCGATCACGTCGACCTGTTCCTGCTCCACAACCCGCCCCCTGAGCGGATGCTCGAAGGGGATGACCTGCGCGCCCTCGCCGACCGGTGGAAAGCGGAAGGCAAGATCCGCGCTTTCGGGTCCTCCGTGGCCCGCCCAGCCGATGGGGAGGCCGCCCTAAAAGGCCTCGCCCCCGACGCATTGCTGGTCAACTTCAACCTGGTGGATCAGCGGTGCGACGGACTTGGCCTTCTGGATGCCGCCTGGGAGGCAGGCTGCTCCCTGATCGCCCGCACCCCCCTTTGTTTCGGTTTCCTGGCCGGAAGCCTGGATACCTCGAGCCTCTTCCCCGAGGGCGATCACCGGGCGAAGTGGAGCGAGGAGATCAAGGCGAAATGGATCGCCGAGGGCCGCGCCATGGTTGACGCAGCCCGCATCGATGCCGGGGGAACCCAAGCCCAAATCGCCCTGCGCTTCTGCCTGTGGCACAAGGCCATGTGCAGCGCCATTCCCGGCATGCTCTCGCCCAGCGAAGTGGACGAAAACGCGGACGCGGCCTCTGTGTTGCCGCCACTTTCATCGGCAGCGGTGGAGCGCATGCGCGGTCTGTACCAGGACGAGTCCTTTTCCATTCCCACCAAGCCGCGCCGGGGACTGCGGAAATGAATGTCGAAAGCACCACGCTGTCTGGGGTGAAGAGCATCACCCCGCCCACCAATTTCGAGGACTTTCGGGGCTCCTATGTGGAGATCTACAACCGCGACCTCTACCGCGAGGCTGGGATCACCGTGGACTTCCTGCAGGACGACATTTCCACCTCAACCCGCCATGTGTTACGCGGCATCCACGGGGACCAGGAAACCTGGAAGCTGATCTCCTGCCTATCGGGGAAGTTTTACCTTCTGGTGGTGGACATGGATCCGGACTCCCCAACCTACCGAAAGTGGGAAGGCTTCACCCTGTCCGACTCCAATCGGAGACAGGTCCTGATCCCTCCCAAGCACGGAAATGGGCATGTCGTCCTCAGCGACACGGCCATTTTCCATTACAAGCAAAATACCCATTACAACCGGGCTGGCCAGTTCACCATTCTCTGGAATGATCCGGAGTTCGATTTCTGGTGGCCCATTAAGGCGCCGATCCTATCGCGCCGAGACGAAGGACTGGAATGATGACTTCCTTTGAAGACATGGGTGCGGTGCTGGTCGCCGGCGGCAGCGGTTTCCTAGGATCAAATCTGGTCGCCCGACTGGCCCGAGATGGCGTAGGACCGATCCGCGCGACCTGGCGGAGCCGACAGCCCCACGACCCGCCTGCGGGAGTGGAGTGGGTTCAGGCCGACTTGCGGGATGCAGCGGTTTGCGAGCGCGTCGTCCAGGGCATCGATACGGTGTTCCTTTGCGCCGCGCATACGTCCGGCGCCGCAGTGATCACCGGCTCCCCCCTCAGCCATGTAACGCCCAACGTCCTGATCAACACCCTTTTGCTGGAAGCCGCCCATAACGCGGGCGTAAAACGGGTCGTGTTCCTATCCACAGGGAGTGTGTACCCCGACACCAAAGGCGTTCCTGTGAAGGAAGAAGACGCCTTTTCCGCCCCGCCCTTTGACACCTATTTCGCGGTGGGGTGGATGAAGCGCTACACGGAAACTCTCTGTCGCACCTACGCGGAGAAGATCCCCAAAGCGCCCATGTCCACAGTCGTCATCCGGCCGGCCAATGTATATGGCCCCGGGGATAAATTCGGCTGGAAGACCTCCCACGTTACCGCCGCGCAAATCCGCAAGGTTTTCGAGCGCCAGAACCCCATCGAGGTCTGGGGTACGGGGAAAGACGTTCGGGATGTGATTTTTGTCGATGACTTCATCGAAGGCGTGGTCCGCGCCGCTCGCGTTGCCAAGCCCTATTTGGAAGTCAATATCGCCAGTGGCACCGGGATCACCGTGCTCGATATTCTGCACAAAGCCATGGAAATCGAAGGCCACGAGGCAGAGGTTTATTGCGACCCCACCAAACCGAGCACCGTGCCCATCCTGTTGTTCGAAACCGGTCGCGCCCAAACGGAACTGGGCTTCACCGCGAAGACCAGTCTCGCCGAGGGAATGGAGCGCACCTTCGCCTGGCTTCGGGCAACACCCCAATCCGTATGGGATCGCTAGAGTGCTCCGAGGCCAAGTTGGGCCATTTCATGGGCACAACAGTACACCACAGCTGGTCCTTTCCCGTCACGGGGCTTTGCCCCGTCCCCCACTGGGGCCGAAAGGCCCCAGACCCCGGGTTAGAGCATGTCGCGTGACATGTGATTCACGCGACATGCCCTAATACCAAGGTGCGGTGAGTTTGCCTCACCGCACCTTGGAAGCGGCCAAGTGGCCGCCGCGCCTTATGGCGCGTAAAAGCCCGCCTGGCGTTTGAACGCAAGAAGAGCGGCGTGGGTTTCAACCCGCGCCGCTTGGTATAAGCCTCTGACATTGAAGCAAATCGTCACGCCTGCGGCGTGCGTTCCGCCCGTGGCAATCTGTTCCGGATTGCTCAGGATTTGCTCTAAAGAAAGGGGAGGATAGGGGGCGTCTGCCCCCAAATGGGCTTGGGCAATCGCCCAAAAAAGACGAAACACTGTTGTGTACCGTGTTTCATGGTCCAACTTGGCCTCGAAGACCCTTTAACCGACGCCGCGCGAAACCGCTGCGACAGAGAAAGTCGAATGGCTTGGAAGAAGACCAAACGGTCTTGAAGAGGTGGCTGGGGCGGCAGGGATCGAACCTGCGAATGGCGGTACCAAAAACCGCTGCCTTACCGCTTGGCTACGCCCCAATCGCGGAAGACCGGGACCATAAAAGCAAATGATCTGCGGAGCAAGAGGGAGATGCGACCTTCTTGCTTCGGAAAGCCAAACTTTTCAAAAAAATTTGGCCCTGCAGGTGAAAAACGCCTATTTGGTCTGCGCGAGAACTGCGCTGAGAAAGCTCGTAGCGTTCTCTTTGAGCCCGCCAAGCCGCGTGCGCAGTCCTTCTGCAGCCGCACCGACGACCGAAACACGTTCCGACGCGCTTCTGGAGAGACCCCGCGCATCCCCAATCGCCCGTGTCACCTCCGTGGTCGCCGACACAACTTGGTCGAGATTGCGCGCGATTTCCTCTTGAGCGGCCTGTTGCTCATGGACGGCAGCGGCCACTTGATCGGTGATCCCATCCAACTCCCGTACAGTTTCCGCAATGGACCCGATTGCCTCTGCCGCTTCGCTCACGGCGTCACGAACCTGCGTGACGCGCTCTTGCACTCGGACAGTACCGCTAGCCGTCTGGTGAGCCAGGGTCTTGACCTCGCCCGCAACCACGGCGAATCCCTTGCCCGCCACACCGGCCCGCGCGGCTTCGATCGTCGCGTTCAGGGCCAAAAGGCGTGTCTGACGGGCGATTTGGTCGATCATCACCGTCGCCTCGGCAATTCCTTCTGTCGCTTTGGTCAAGCGAGTCACGACCACTTCCAAACCGGCCGCCCGATCAGTGGCCGCCCGAGCCACTGTCGCAGCATGCATATTCTGCTTCGAAACCTCCCGCATGGACGCCGATATTTCTTCCGTCGCCCCTGCAACAGTTTCCATCGAAACAGACGTTTCCGTGGCGCTTCTCTCCAAATCATCCAAACGCCGATCCAATGCCGAAGCGTCGCGGGACATCTCCTGAGCCTGAATATCAAGCGCTTCGCCACTTTCATCCAGGTCATGGGTCACCGTCAAAACCGTACCCTGGAATTGATCTGCATGGCCGCGAATGGCTTGACGCGCCTTCTCTTTTTCCTCGTGAAAATACACATCCAGCACAGTGAGCATGTCGAGGTAGATCGCGCGAATAGAGGCATTTAAACCACGCGCGAGATTCTCCGCGTTCTTAAATTTGGCGCGTGCCATCCGATCGGACAAACCACAGAGGACATGGGCATAGGCCGCGAAGTAGATATTTGGCGTCACCCCACGAAGGACATGAGCCTTACCGATACGCTCGGCCTGCTCACCGTGGGCTTGCCAGTCGCCTTGAAACAAGACATTCAGCCAATGGTTCCGCTGTGCCGCACGAGCCCGGGCGAGTGAGGCTTCGGATCCGAATAAACCATAAAGTTCCGGCGACGCTTTAACCCCTCCGTAGAAATCTTCGAGGAGATCGTCAATAACGCTTTCAACGAATGGACGAATTTCTCGGAGATCATCGGTGAGCTTCACATCTGGCTTCAACAATGACGATATGAGACTTGCTTGGTACATCATCCTGGCCCTCGATCCCAAATCGCAATGCGATTGAAGAGTCTCAAAAATGAAAAATGAGGAGTGGCTTCAATTTATTCAGAACTTCGTAGAAACACGCCTTCACCTTTTTTAGTTAAAGACACTCCTATCTTTAACCGCATTTCTAATACCAGCCCCAGGGACTTGAACCGACTTGATTCAATGTCGATCCATGGCCCTACATACTAAGTACCATTTTCAAACAGAGACGCAAGAGCACGTATTCCGTGAGAACAAATTGTCTCATAAATTGATAGACGTCATTTTTAAATGACCCTCACTTACTCTTTTCTGATTTTTAGTAATTTATTATTGCATTATGAAAGGTCAGTGCGGTCAGCTGAATATAATGAAATGGCAATTAGACAGGCACAATGCGATGCAGAATGAAACGGAGGTTTTTCGGTTCGATTCGATGGTCCTGAAACGGGGGACTCTAAAATTTATAAAGCGTTCTTTCCAATGCGTTATAGGTAGACAGAGCGGTTTCCAAAAACGCAACACATCTTTTTAGCTATGAGTAATCACAACAAAAAGAATGTACCCTCGTTCTATACCATATGAGAGCCGCAAAGCCCCGCCCTCGCCAAGCAATCTCGACCAAGACTTTCGTCATATAAATCAATCTATTATGACGCATTGCGAAAAGGAGCCGACCAACAAAACCACCTGCCATGCATTCTTGGAATGGCAGGTTTTCCAAATTTTCATAGGTGAAGCCAGGCGGCTTTACCTGCTTAAATTAAGAGAGGGTTGAATTTCTGAGGTTTGGGTGACGAGAGGTGCAGCGGACACCCACCATCCCGACTTCTCTTCCCCAAGCGTGCGAGCTGCCTCGGCGCAGCTTTCGGCATCGGCGAACAAACCGAAGCAAGTGGCGCCACTCCCCGACATACGAGACAGGAGACAGCCGGGCGCATCCTCTATCGCAGTCAGGACATCGGAAATCTCTGGCTCCACAAGGCGAGCCGGATCAGCGAGGTCGTTGGTCCGGAGTGCAAGGGCAGCGGCGAAGGCGCCCCCGTCCTCGGGCTCCTCTACCAGAGGATTGGCCGCAGAAAAGCCCGCCCTTCGCGCCTTGAACACCGCAGGCGTGGAGACCGGTTTCATGGGATTGACCAAAAGCAGCCAAGTTGGTGGCAGAACGGGCGCTGGAGTCAGAATTTCGCCGATCCCCGCCATGGTCACGGCTTCGCCCCGCAAGCAGACCGGCACGTCCGCCCCCAGACCTCGGGCCAGCTCCATATAAGCGCCAAGGGCACGATCCAGGCCCCAAAGGCGGTTCAAGGCACGCAGCGTTGCGGCGGCATCGGCCGATCCCCCACCAATCCCCGCAGCAACGGGCAGGCGCTTGATCAGAATCAAACGGGCGCAGACACGCTTCCCCGTGAGGTCAGCAAGCCGGTGGGCGGCGCGGCTGATGATATTGTCCCCCTCCCCTTCCAATCCCTGAGCATTGGGCCCCGTGATCGATAGGGAAAAGTCCTCTGCCGGTTCCGCGATCAGGGTGTCGTGAACGCCCGAAAAAACCACGAGGCTTTCTAGCTCATGGTAGCCATCGGGGCGTTTTCCCGTCACATGCAGGGTCAAGTTAACCTTGGCCGGAGCAGCCTCGATCACGGCCTTGTCGGAGGGAGTGAAGACGGTCACCGCCCTTTTTTCCCGGCAGCGGTCTTGGAAGAAACCGGTTTGGGGGCGGTCAACCCCGTGTCGAGTTTCTTCTGCAAGTTCGCCGACAGCTCCGCGTCCTTCGACAGGTCCAGGGCCCGTTCCCACTGGAAGCGCGCTTCCAAACGGCGACCAACCATCCAATAGGCATCCCCCAAGTGATCATTGATGGTGGGATCGTCAGGCGTTTCCCGGATGGCCCGCTCCAGGGTAGTCACGGCTTCATCGTATTCGCCCAGACGATAGTGAACCCACCCCAGGCTGTCGATGATATACCCGTCCTTTGGCCGCTGAGCCACGGCCCGTTCGATCAGATCCTTCGCCCGTTCCACGTTAATTCCCTGATCAACCCAAGAATATCCCAGATAGTTCAGCACGAAGGGTTGCTCAGGGCTAAGCTCCAAAGCTTTCAGGAAATCGCTCTCGGCCTGGGCCCACCGCTCGGTCCGCTCGTTGGAGACCCCCCGCCCGAAGAACAGAGTCCAGTGCCGCGCGTCCGGTGTTCCTAGGCGCTTGATGGCCCGGGTATAAACGGCTGCGGCCTCCTCAAAACGCTCTTCCCGGCGCAGCAGGTCGCCCAGCTCGACCAGGGCATCCAATCTGTCGGGTCGACTGTCGGCGATTTTGGAATAAAGTGCGATGGCTTCATCCAAATGCCCCGCCGCGCCTTGGGTTTCCGCTTCAGCCAGGGAGGCCGCCAATTTCAGGCTCTCCCGGTGGTCCACGGACCGGTATGCGGCAATGGCCTCGTCATACCGCTCCTGCGCGGCCATCAATTGACCGAGAAGCAACTGGGCCAGGGGAAAGTCTGGCCGCAGGTGCAAGGCCAAGCGGACAAACATGGTCGCCGTCTGAAGATCGCTTTCCGCAAGCAGGGCTGCCGTGCCGTAATGCAACTCGGCCATCCCCTGCGCGGCATTCGTCACTTCCAGGGGGGGAGGATCCTCTCCCTCGCCAAAGCCAACGATGGCATCGGCCAGCAGCAGGCTATTGGGAAAGCGGGTTGCGTAATTTGCGGCCAACTCGCGGGCTTCTGCGGCCCGCCCGTGACGCACCAGATACCCCCCCGCCAATTGAATCCCCCGAAGGGAGGGTTGATCGCCGGATTTCAGATAGCTTTGGAAGAAGGTCTCGGCATCCTTATCCTTACCCATCATCTCGGCGATAAGGGCCGCGTGCTGGGTTTTTAGAGTGAGATAACCGGGGTTTGCGTCCAAACCATTCAGGGCCGCGATAGCGCCCTCATAGTCCCCCGCTCCGGCCTTGGCCCAGGCCTCCAGAACCGGGTTCAGAAAACCATTCAACCCCTGTTGTGCGGTTTTGCCGACCAGAGTCGCCAAATCGTCGAACTGCCCTTGCTTTGCCAAGTCAGCAGAGACGACCAGCGAGGCAATGGACGCACCGGGATCCAAGACCATCAGACGGGCGGCCAGGGGCGCCGCGCCAGAGACGTCGCCCTCCACAGTCGAAAAGAAATAGGCCCGCCGCAACAGATCAATGTTGTCTGGATCGTCCTCAAGGGCGAGCCTGTAGAAGGTCGCTGCGGCCTTGGTGTCCCCCACAGCTTCCGCGTGGCGGGCGGAGAGGTAGTTTCCCAGGGACGAGAAGCCGGTGTCTTCTGCAGACGGCTGGACCGCCAGATCCTGGCCACCGACGGCACATCCCGCAGGAAGAACCGCCACAGACAGGGCCAGCGCCGTCCCAAGAAATGTCGACTTTGGACCCCGCCAATGAAACTGCATACCCTTGTCCTCGCCTAGCCTGGATGGAAAAGCGGGACCCCATCGAAGGTCCCACACCCGTTATTCAACGGAGATACAATAAAGCGGGATCAGGAAAAGTGGATACCGGTTTTCCACCCCATCCCACTCAAAGTCTCAAAAGCGAACGCGCGATGCGCCGTGGATCCCATGGAATGCCGAGGCGACATCGCGTGTTCATGCACTCTTTACCCCATATAGGGTGAACAATCACATATTCGGATAGTTCGGACCATCTCCACCCTGAGGCACCACCCAGTTGATGTTTTGGGTCGGATCCTTGATGTCACATGTCTTGCAGTGGACGCAGTTCTGGGCGTTGATTTGCAGCCTCTCTCCGCCCTTGACCTCATCCTCCACGAACTCATAGACGCCAGCCGGACAGAATCTGGCTTCCGGGCCACCGTATTCGGCCAGGTTCACCGACACAGGAACCGACGGATCCTTCAGGGTCAGGTGACAAGGCTGATCCTCGGCATGGTTGGTGTTGGAGATGTAGACCGAGGACAGCCTGTCAAAGCTCAGCACCCCATCGGGTTTGGGATAGGTAATCTTCTTTGCCGCATTGGCTTTTTTCAGACTGCTGTGATCCTCATGATGGGCCAGAGTCCAAGGGGCGTAGCCGCGCAGCAAGAAGGTTTCCAGCGCGGAATAGGCAATCCCCATCAACAGACCGAACTTGAAGGACGGACGAATATTCCGAACCTTCTTCAGTTCCCGCCAAACCCAGGTCTCGGACAGACGGTCCCGGTAATCGGCGACGGGGCCGGACTTGTCCGCAGCCAGATGATCGAAGACCGCCTCTGCGGCGACCATGCCCGATTTCATGGCCGTATGGGTGCCCTTGATTTTGGGGACATTCAGGAAGCCCGCCGTATCGCCCACCAGCACGCCCCCAGGAAAGGACAGGGCCGGGATGGACTGAAATCCTCCCTCGGACAGGGCCCGGGCGCCATAGGCGATACGCCGCCCACCCTTCAGAAAGGGCGCAATGGAGGGGTGAGTCTTGAACCGCTGAAATTCCTCGAAGGGGGAAAGCCAGGGGTTGGCATAATCCAGGCCGACCACGAAACCGATGGCAATCTGGTTGTTATCCAGGTGGTACATGAAGGACCCGCCGTAGGTGTCCTGTTTCAGGGGCCATCCCACGGTATGGATGATCCGGCCCTGCTCATGGTTCTCGGCCGGAACCTCCCACAGTTCCTTGATACCGATGCCATAGGTCTGGGGCTGGGCATCCTTGCGCAGGTCAAATTTGGCCTGGAGCTCCTTGGTCAGCGAGCCCCGGCACCCTTCAGCAAAGACGGTGACCTTGGCGCGCAGTTCCACCCCCGGCTCGTAGGCCGCCGTTTTCTCACCATTCTTATCCAACCCCATGTCACCGGTGGCGACACCGGCCACAGCGCCGGACTCGTCATACAGGACCTCGGCCGCAGCGAAGCCCGGATAGACCTCCACGCCCAGGGCTTCAGCCTGTTCGGCCAGCCAGCGGCACACATTTCCCAAGCTGACAATGTAATTGCCCTTGTTGTGCATCTGCGGCGGTGTGGGCAGACGGATATGGTTCGGTTCCGTCAGGTACCAGAAGACATCGCCCGAGGCTTCCACGGTCAGGGGAGCACCCTTGTCCTTCCAATCTGGAATCAACTCGTCCAGGGCACGGGTTTCGATCACCGCGCCCGATAGAATATGGGCACCGATTTCCGATCCCTTTTCAAGGACGCAGACCGAGCAGTCCTTCCCGTTCTTTTCCGCCAATTGGCGCAGGCGAATCGCTGTGGCCAAGCCCGAGGGGCCACCGCCGACGATCACCACGTCAAATTCCATCGACTCCCGTTCACTCATTCCTGGGTTCCTTCCTTTCAACCCTCGTTGGTCTTCGATCCAGCATGATTTTGACCAAGGAACCCCGCGCCGTGCTCTCCCCACCCGGGCGGGCTCGAGCCCTTGATACCACAAAGCCGAGCCCTGTGAAAAAAATGCCTGGGCCTCGCTTCCCAGAGTGATACCTTGCCCGAATTATGGCCACCGATCCACCCATCACCACCGCCCCATCCGAACAAGACGCCGCCGCCATTCTGCTGCGGTGGTACCTGGACGCGGGTGTGGACGTGGGTATCGGCGAATACCCCCTGGATCGCTACGCCCTGACCACCGAGGCCCGGGAGCGCGCCCAACGGGACGGGGAGCGGAACCGGGCTGCGGCCCCACCCGCTCCTCGTGGCGGCGGTTCTGAGTCCAGGGGACGCTCCACAGGATTTGCGGGCCATCCTTCCACTGGCCACACTCCCATGGACCGCAGTCCCGGGGTGGGAGAGGATGACGACAGCCCGGCCAGCCAAGTGGAAACCCTGCGCGCCGCCGCCCATATGGCCTCGGAAGCGACCAGCCTGGAAGCCCTGCGCGCGACCCTGGACAGCTTCCATGCCTGCGCCCTCCGCCGAACCGCGACCAATACGGTCTTCGCCGACGGCAAGCCCGATTTCGGCGTGATGGTCATCGGCGAGGCCCCAGGCGCCGACGAGGACCGCCTGGGCCTGCCCTTCGTTGGTGTCTCCGGCAAGCTGCTGGACGCCATGCTGGCCTCCATCGGCCTGGACCGACGCCTGACCTATATCACCAACGTGGTTCCCTGGCGTCCCCCAGGGAACCGCAAGCCGACCGGCGACGAGGTGGCCCTCTGCCTGCCCTTCCTGGAGCGACATGTGGAGCTGGTCCGTCCCCGGGTCATCCTGGCGGTGGGCGGACTCGCCGCCCAGTCGCTGCTTGCCCGGACCGAGGGAATCACCCGGCTGCGGGGCCAATGGAAGGACTACGCCACGCCGGGTCTCTCCCGCCCGGTGCCCGTTCTGGCCACCTTCCACCCGGCCTATCTGCTCCGCACCCCTGCCCAAAAACGCTTGGCCTGGAAGGACATGAGGACCCTGCGCGCCCGACTGGACAGCTTTGAGGCGCCCAATCATACCTCCCCCCTTGCCCACCAAACGACACCAACCGATAGTTCGGGCCGATAGTTCGGGCCGATAGTTCGGGCCGATAGTTCGGGCTGACACCTGCCACCCGGACGGATATAACCTGCTTCTTCGATCAACGAGAACAGTGACCGGAAGGAGCAGGGACCATGGGGTGGATGTGGAAGCGAATAGTCTGGGTCCTCCTCCTTTTGAATATCGCGTTTCCGCTCTGCCTTCCCTCCCTTTCCAAAGCGGAGAGCCTTCAAACTGCGGGAGAGGTCCTCACCCCCAAGGACCAGACGCTCTATTCCCAAATCTTCGATGTCCAGGAAAAGGGCAACTGGAAAGCCGCCGACCGATTGATCGCCCAGGTCTCCAATCCCATCCTGATGGGCCACGTCACCTTTCAACGCCTGATGCACCCCACCGCCTATCGGGCCACGGGGGCCGAGCTGAAAGCCTGGCTGGAAGCCTATGCGGACCATCCCGGCGCCGATCGCATCCATAAGCTGGCGAGCCGCCGGACCTCTGCCCCGCTGGTGGAGCCGGAGGAGGATTTCCTCTCTGGAATCGGCAATGGGGGAACCGGCGGTACGGGGTGGCGCCTGGAGGGGAGCTACTCCCGTTCGGGCAAGGTTGCGGCGACCAAACATTGGCGAAAATTTCTCCGTGCCCTGAACCGGGGCCACACTCTGGTCATCAAGGAACTCGTGGACGCGAAGGGAACCAAAGCCCTGGACCCCATCGATGCCGACCGCATGAAGGCCGGATTGGCCTACGCCTATTTCGTCGATGGCCGGGATGATTGGGCCATCCAATGGGCGGAAGAGGCCGCCAAACGCTCCGGCGACCGGGTCCCCCTGGCCAATTGGGCGGCGGGATTGGCCCATTTCCGGGCGGGCGACTATGCCCAGGCAGCCCCCTTCCTGGAAGCCGTGGCCCGGGCGCCCAAAGCGTCAAGCTGGCTGCGTGCCGGGGGCGCCTATTGGGCTGCCCGCGCCCACCTGCGGAACCGCGAGCCGGAGAAATCCACGGCCCTGCTGGAGCGGGCGGCCGCCGTGCCCCGCTCATTCTATGGCATGGTCGCCCTTCGTGCCCTGGGCCGCCCCCTCCCCTTCGACTTCAAAAACGCCGAGGCCTCCCCCAGAGCCTATAAAAAGCTCGCCACCACCGCTGCGGGCGCCAGAGCCCTGGCCCTGATACAGGTGGGGCGCATGGCAGACGCCGAAGAGGAATTGCGCGGCCTTTACCCCAGCGCCGGACCGGAGCTGCGCCGCCATATCGTCGCCGTCGCTGCGGCCAAGGGGCTTCCCCAGATGGCTCTGCGCATCAGCGGCCTGGACAGTTCCTCCGGCGATGTTGCCCGCTATCCCCTGGCACCCTGGCGCCCGACAGACGGGTGGCGCGTCGACCCGGCCTTGGTCCATGCCTTCGCGCGCCAGGAAAGTGGTTTCAACCCCAAGGCCACCAGTGGCGCAGGCGCGAAAGGCTTGATGCAGTTGATGCCCGCGACGGCAGCCCATGTGGCCGGGGGCCGCTCGCTGAAGGGGGGCACACTCCTGTACAAACCAGAGGTCAGCCTATCCCTGGGACAGCGCTATCTGGACGAGCTGCTGACCAGTGGCCAGATCCAGGGAAACCTGTTTTTCCTGGCTGTGGCCTATAACAGCGGTCCCGGGCGCCTCCAGGGGTGGATCCGGGAGAACCGCTTCATGGGCGACCCCCTGATGTTTATCGAAAGCATCTCTAGCCGGGAAAGCCGTATCTTCATCGAGAAGGTCCTCTCCAACTATTGGGCCTATCGGGCGCGCATGAAGAAACCCACCCCGACCCTGGATGCCGTTGCCGCCGGGGATTGGCCCCGCTATATGGAGAGCCAACAAGTGTCTGCGACCGTCATGCCCTAAGGTCGCGACCATCCCTTCCTGAGGAACACCCCATGGCCGGTATCGACGAGTCCAAACCCTTCCTTCCCGTGCGCATCGCCATCCTGACCGTCTCCGACACCCGGGACCTGGACTCCGACAAAAGCGGGGCCACCCTGGTCGAGCGCCTGGAGAAGGCCGGACACGAATTGGCCGACCGGACCATCGTCAAGGACGATGTAGCGGCCATCCGCGCCACCCTGGAACGGTGGATCGATGACCCCAAGGTGGATGTGGTGATTTCCACCGGCGGCACCGGCGTGACCGGCCGGGACGTGACGCCAGAGGCCTTCAAGGGAGTCTACGAAAAGGAAATCCCCGGATTCGGCGAGTTGTTCCGCCAACTGTCCTTCGCCAAGATCGGAACATCGACCATCCAATCCCGGGCCACGGCAGGTGTGGCCCGGGGCACCTACCTGTTTGCCCTGCCCGGATCCACCGGAGCCTGCAAAGACGGCTGGGACGACATTCTCGTTTGGCAACTGGACAGCCGCTACCGACCCTGTAACTTTGTCGAATTAATGCCCCGCTTGATGGAACATATGAAATAGGATCTTCCGGGAAAACCCAGTCGTCCTGTTCAGCCAGCCAGAACTTGAGAAAACCAATGACCTCCACCGTCCTGCCACAGCAGCGTCTTTTGTTGGAATTGATTGCCATGTCCGGGGACATCGCCGTCCTCAACATTGCCAAGCATTCCATCCTCTGGCGCACCTTGGACGAATGCCGGACCAAAGGTTGGCTCAAGGTCTCCCGGATCAGTGACGGCGTGCACAAGGCCAGCCTGCTGGACCCCGGACGCAGCATCGTCCGCGAGGAATTCGAGACCGGTCTGGGGATCTAACGCCTCCCCCCGCCCGTATGACAGAGACAGCATGGACCAAGGGTTCTTTGCTCCCGACCCTATACCGGGCTATAACCACCGCCCAATTTCCATGCTCCCTTTCGCGTATCCAAGGCCCCAGGTTAAGGACTCTTCCGATGAACGCGCCCCTGAACACCTATCGCTCCGGACCGGACGACCAAGGCCATTTCGGCATCCACGGAGGTCGTTATGTAGCAGAAACATTAATGCCCCTGATCCTGGAACTGGAGACGGCCTGGGACGCTGCGCGGAACGATCCGGCCTTTCACACCACATTGAACGGCTATCTCTCGACCTTCGTGGGTCGGCCCAGCCCCCTTTACTTCGCCAGCCGCCTCACCGAAAAACTGGGCGGAGCCAAGATCTATTTCAAGCGCGAGGACCTGAACCACACCGGCGCGCACAAGATCAACAACTGCATGGGCCAGATCCTGCTGGCCCAACGCATGGGCAAAAAGCGCATCATCGCCGAAACCGGGGCGGGTCAACATGGCGTGGCCACGGCCACGGTCTGTGCCCTCTTTGGTCTGGATTGCGTGATCTACATGGGCGCCACCGACATCGAGCGCCAAGCCCCCAACGTCTTCCGCATGAAGCTGTTGGGCGCCGAGGTCAAGCCGGTGACCAGTGGCACGGGCACCCTGAAGGATGCCATGAATGATGCGCTCCGCGACTGGGTGGCCAATGTCGACAGCACCTATTACCTGATCGGCACCGCTGCGGGTCCCCACCCCTATCCGGCCATGGTCCGCGACCTGCAAAAGGTCATCGGCGAGGAAGTCCGCGAGCAAATCCTGGCCGCCGAGGGGCGCCTGCCCGACAGCTTGGTGGCCTGCATCGGCGGCGGATCCAACGCCATTGGCCTGTTCCACCCCTTCCTGGATGACCCCGATGTCCGGATCATCGGCGTGGAGGCCGCAGGCGAGGGTCTACACGGCAAGCATGCGGCCTCCATGACCGGTGGCAAGCCCGGCGTGCTCCACGGCAACCGGACCTACCTTCTGCAAGACCAGGACGGCCAGATCACCGAAGCCCATTCCATCTCCGCCGGGTTGGACTATCCCGGCGTGGGGCCGGAACATTCCTGGCTCAAGGATACGGGTCGTGTTGACTATGTCCCCATTACGGATGCGGAAGCGGTTGAGGCTTTCCAGGAGACGACTCGGCTGGAGGGGATCATTCCGGCCCTGGAAAGCAGCCATGCCATCGCCCACGCCATGAAAATTGCCCCCAACCTGCCCAAGGATCACCTGATGGTGATCAACCTCTCGGGACGGGGCGACAAGGACGTCAACACCATTGCCCAGGCCATTGGCCAATCCAAGGGGGAAGACCTGTCATGAGCACCACCACGCCCCAAACGGATCGCCTGACCCGCCGTTTCGCTGCTCTGAAGGCAGAAGGGCGCGGCGGTCTGGTCACCTACACCATGGCCGGAGACCCGACCCCGGAAAAGGCGCTGGACATCCTCAAGGGTCTGCCTGCGGCCGGAGCCGACGTGATCGAACTGGGCATGCCCTTTTCCGATCCCATGGCCGACGGCCCGGCCATCCAGGCGGCGGCGCTCCGGGCCTTGGGTCAGGGCATGACCCTCAAGGGCACGCTCGACACCCTGCGGGCCTTCCGCGAGACCGACAACGAAACCCCCGTCGTCCTGATGGGCTACTACAACCCCATCTATATCCATGGCGGCGAGGCCTTCGCCCGGGATGCGGCAGAGGCGGGGGCCGATGGCCTGATCATCGTCGATCTGCCACCGGAAGAAGCCGAGGAACTGCTGCCCCAGCTGCGCGCCCAGGGTCTGCATCTGATCATGCTGACCACCCCCACCTCCGACGACGCCCGTCTGCCCCGGGTGCTGGAGAAGGCCGGTGGCTTTGTCTATTACGTCTCGATCACCGGCATCACCGGAACCGCAGCCGCCGCCGAGGATGCCGTCGCCGCAGCCGTGACCCGGATCCGCGCCCATACGGATCTGCCTGTGGCCGTGGGCTTCGGTGTCTCCACACCCGAACAGGCCGCAACCATGTCTCGAATCGGCGACGCGGCTGTCGTGGGCTCGGCCATTGTCCGCAAGATCGAAGAGGGGGGGGATGTTCTGGGGTTTGTCGGAAGTCTGGCCCAGGCCATCCGCAAAACCGCGTAACTCCCGTTCTGTCCCTCCGACACTTTCGCATCGCACCAGAAGTCTTTACACTGCGCCCATCGCGCCATTGAAAAGAGCATGCTCCCATGAACTGGCTGACAAGCTTCGTCCGCCCCAAGATCCGCAGTCTGGTTGGCCCCAAGGAGGTTCCCGAGAATCTCTGGCGGAAGTGCCCATCCTGCGGCCATATGATCTTCCATAAGGAGCTGGAGAAGGCGCTACAGGTGTGCACCCATTGCGGCCACCACATGCGTCTGCCGGTGAAACAGCGCTTAAAGCTGCTGTTTGATGGCGGAGCCTATACGGCCATCGAGCTGCCCAAACCCGCCCATGATCCCCTGCGCTTCAAGGACCTGAAGCGCTACGGTGACCGCCTGAAGGACGCCCAGGCCAAGACCGGGGAAAAGGACGCCATCCTGGTCACCCATGGCAAGCTGCAGGGTCAGAACGTGGTGATCGCAGCCTTCGATTTCGACTTCATGGGCGGCTCCATGGGCATGGCCGTGGGCGAGGGTTTGGTTGCCGCAGCCGAATTGGCCATCCTGCAGAAAGCGCCCCTGATCGCCATCCCCGCATCTGGTGGCGCCCGTATGCAGGAAGGCATTCTGTCCCTGATGCAGATGGCCCGGACCACGGTGGCTGTGGACAAGGTCAAGGAAGCGGGACTTCCCTATATCGTCCTGCTTACCGACCCGACAACGGGAGGGGTCACGGCCTCCTTCGCCATGCTGGGCGACGTCGCCATTGCCGAACCCGGTGCGGTGATCGGCTTCGCCGGGGCCCGGGTGATCGAGGCGACCATCCGCGAAACCCTGCCAGAAGGCTTCCAACGCGCCGAATACCTGTTGGACCATGGCATGGTTGACATGGTCGTTTCGCGCACGGAACTGAAAGACACCTTGGGCAAGATCCTGGCCATGCTGACCCATAGACAGGCTGCGGGCGACGTCATTCCCCTGCCATCGGACAAGGCTCCTGTGACGGCCAAACCGACCCAGAAAGAGAAACCGGTCGACAGAAAAATTGTCCAGGACGGGGACTTCGAGGTCGTGGACGACGGTTCTTCAGACAGAACAAAACCTGCAGAATAGAGGTGCAGGATCCGAGTGACTCTGGACGGGAGCACTCGCATTGCGTTCCACTCCATAAATTGGTGAGGCGATCATGGGCCCTTCAGATGCCGTTCTCGCCCGGTTAATGACATTACACCCCAAAGTCATTGACCTGTCCTTGGGGCGGGTCGAACGGCTCCTCGCCGCTCTGGGCCATCCAGAGCGCGCTCTTCCCCCGGTGATCCATGTCGCCGGGACCAACGGCAAGGGCTCGACCGTCGCTTTCCTGCGGGCCGCACTGGAGGCTGCGGGGTTAAGGGTCCATGCCTATACCAGCCCCCATCTGGTCCGCTTCAACGAACGAATCCGCCTATCAGGCAAGCTCATCTCGGAAGAGGCCTTAGCCGCTCTGCTGGAGGAGGTTGAAGCCGCCAATGGGGAGGCCCCCATCACGTATTTCGAGGTCACCACCGCCGCTGCCTTTCTGGCCTTCTCCCGCTCACCGGCCAATGTGTTGCTCTTGGAGGTTGGCCTGGGGGGCCGTCTGGACGCCACCAATGTGATCGAGAGCCCGGCGGTGACCGTGATCACGCCCGTCGACCTGGACCACCAGGGATATTTGGGCTCCAGCCTGGCGGCCATCGCGGCGGAGAAGGCCGGCATCATGAAACCCGGCGTCACCGCCGTGGTCGCCCCCCAAAAACCGGAAGCGCTCGCGGTCATTTCTGCCCATTCCGACGAAATCGGGGCGCCCCTCTCCCTGGGTGAGCAGTCCTGGCAATGGACCGACACGGCATCGGGATGGCGCTATGGCATGACCCACGTCCTGCCTGAGCCCCGCCTGATGGGGGAACACCAAAAGGCCAATGCGGCCCTTGCCTTCGCCGCCCTGGATGCCCTGGAGACGGCGACGGGTCTGACCGTGGACTGGGCAGCCCGCACCAAGGCGATGACCACCGTGGATTGGCCGGCCCGCCTGCAACGCTTGACGACGGGAGCTCTGGCGGACCGTCTGCCCGGCGATTTCTCCCTTTGGCTGGACGGTGGCCATAATCCCCATGCCGCCCATGCCCTGGCCAGCACCCTGGCCACCAGTTCTCCCGGCGAGACCCATGGAACAGGCCCCCTGGATCTCGTCTGCGGCATGTTGGACACCAAGGACACGTTGGGTTTTCTCAAACCCCTGGCGAGCCTGACCCGCACGTTCATTGCCGTCCCCGTGGCCTCCGGCCAGACCGGCGCGGGCCTGCCAGCCCATGTGCTGGCCGATCTTGCCCGGCAGGCGGGCTTCAAGGAGGTCCGCACCGCCAGCAGCGTGACCCGCGCCCTGAAAGACTTGGCCGGTCGTGATGGCCCCGCCCGGGTGCTGATTTGCGGCTCGCTCTATCTCGCGGGTGCCGCGCTTTGGGAAAATGGGACACCACCCGTTTAACACCGGACCCCGGTTCTAAACGCGGGGAGCCCCCCTCCAAGAACGACTTCCATCGCGCGGGCCACATAGGACTCTTTCTCGCCAACCGGTGCCACATAGTGAATCGCCGCCCGGGCGTCGTCCTCGGACCCCAATTTCGCCAGGACCCAAGCGGCCAGATATTGGGACGCCAGACATCCTCCTGCCGTGGCGATATGGCCTTCGGCATGAAACGGCTTCTCCAACACCCGAACTCCCGCCTCAATCGCCCAAGGTTTCGTCGTCAGGTCCGTGCAAACCGGACCCTCCCCGATCCACCCCAATTTGGCCAAGAGCAAGGCGCCGGAACATTGCGCGCCAATCAATTGCCGCATCGGATCCAAACGAATTTGATCCAGCACCGAGCGATCCCGCACGACCTCTCGGGTTTTCATACCGCTTCCGATCAGAACGGCGTCCGCGCTTGCAGCGAAATCCAGCGACTGTTCCGCCTGAATCGTTACGCCGTTCATCGATGTCACCTGGGCTGTTGGACACGTAATCGATGCCTTCCAGCCCTTGCTCCGCATCCGATTCAAGATGGCGGACGCGACGAAGGAATCCAATTCGTTGAAGCCATCAAACGTGAGGATCGCAATTTGCATGGTCGCCCTTTCATGATGCGCGGCACGGTACACGACAGTATCTCGTCTTTTTTGGGCTTGGGGTCTGGGGCCTTTCGGCCCCAGCCTCGCCAATGAGGGGGGGACGAGGCAAAACCCCGTGACGGGAAAACTCCCCCTGTCGCGTACTGTGGATGCGCTGTTTTCACTGGTGGGCACAGATTGATCCGGCGACATTATCGGTGCAATTGAAACATTAACCTCGGTGCAATATAGCATGGACGACTTTCGCAAGATTGCGGCCCGGATTGCGGCGGACATTGAGGCGGGCCACCTCCGCCCGGGGGATCGATTGCCTCCCCAACGGACCTTCGCCCACGAGCAGGGAATCGCGGCCTCCACCGCCGGCCGGGTCTACACAGAGTTGGTCCGTCGCGGCCTTGTCAGTGGTGAAGTAGGGCGAGGGACCTATGTTCGGGCCAGCATGCCAAGCCCCCACCCCGCCTTGGCCGAACCACCCGACTCTCCCGTCGACATGGAAACGAACTACCCCGTTCTGCCGGATCAGCACCGACGTCTCGCCCCTGCTTTAGGTCTTTTCTCGTCACGGGGAGATGTGCTTGGGGAGGCGCTCCGGGCCACATTGGCCGACGGCACCCACGCGGCGCGCATTGCAACGACCACCGCCCTGACGGACGCCAACTGGCGCCCCTCCCCAACCTCCCTACTGTTCGCCGGGAATGGCCGTCAAGCCTTGGCGGCAGCATTTTCCGCTCTGGTTCCCCGGGGAGGGCGCATTGGATTCGACACCCTGACCTATCCGGTCGCCCTGGCCACAGCTCGACATTTGGGTCTGACGCCTGTTCCCCTGGAGACGGACGCCGAAGGCCTCCGCCCCGATGCCATCGAACAGGCCGTCAAGGAGGCCCCCCTTCACGCCCTCTATCTACAGCCCACACTGCACAATCCCTTAGGTCTGACCATGTCTGTCCAACGGCGCACGGACATCGCGGCGTTTCTCGCCCGCCCGGGATATCCCACTGCCATCGAGGATCGGGTCTATGCCTTCCTGGAGCCGGAGGCTCCGCCGCCCCTCGCTGCTTGGGTCCCAAACCATGTCGTGGTGGTGGATAGCCTGTCCAAACGCATCGCTCCGGGACTGACCTTGGGCATGCTCTGGGTCCCCGAAGGTCTCCGGTCCCAAGTGGGCAAGGCCCTGGTTGCGGGGGCCTGGACGGCCTCCGGGTTTGCCTTGGCGCTCTCGACGCGCTGGCTTTCCGACGGCACCGTGGAAGAGTTGGCACGGTCCAAACGCGCCGACGCCCGGGTCCGGCAGACCACAGCAACCCGCCTTCTGAGAGGCCTTCCCCTCCGCTCGAATCCCGCCAGCTATCATGTCATCCTGGATTTGCCGGAACCCTGGCGGGCTGACCCCTACGCTCAGGCAGCGCGACAACGGGGCATCGCCATCACTCCAGCTTCGGCCTTCGCCGTCGCCCCGGGTCATGCCCCCAACGCGGTCCGCCTTGCCTTGGCCGCTCCACCCCTGGACCGCTTGTCCCCAGCGCTTCAAGAGCTGGCTGCCCTTGCCCGGTCGGATCCGACAGAAGCCCCCTAAAAC
The DNA here is from genome assembly GCF_047263945.1 of Rhodospirillum sp. A1_3_36. Classification (NCBI taxonomy): domain Bacteria; kingdom Pseudomonadati; phylum Pseudomonadota; class Alphaproteobacteria; order Rhodospirillales; family Rhodospirillaceae; genus Rhodospirillum; species Rhodospirillum sp. A1_3_36. The sequence continues at coordinate 203,879 of NZ_JBLAVB010000002.1, forward strand.
GGCTCCAACTCCACGTCCCAATAAAGAAAATCCCGCCAGCTTTCGTGCAGATAGCCTGGCGGGAAGGAGCGGCCTTCATCCCTGAGACGGTGAGCACTGGGCTCCCGGGCGGGGAAGAGGAGGGGCATACTCGCTTCCCTCGGCGTTCGGTTGGCCTTGCGCATGTTGCAAGGACTGCACGCCGTCACCACGTTTTCCCAAGTGGTGAGCCCCCCTTGGGACCGGGGCACCACATGGTCGAAGGTCAAATCATGGGTGTTCTTCTGGACCCCGCAGTATTGGCAGGAAAAGCCATCTCGCAAGAACACATTGAACCGCGTGAACGCCACCCGCCGCGAGGAGGGAACGTATTCCTTCAGAGCAATAACGCTGGGGAGTTTAAAAGTCAGGCTGGGAGAGCGGACCACTTGGTCATACTCGCTCACCACGTTGACCCGGTCCATGAAGACCGCCTTGACGGTCTCATGCCAGGACCATAGAGACAGAGGGAAGTAACTGAGCGGCTGGAAGTCAGCGTTCAGTACCAAAGCCGGACAAGTATTCGCCGTAATCCGCACCGCACCTTCCCCTCGTCACAAGATGGTCGATCGGCGTTTCTGAATGGTAACTTGTAAGCGGTTTCTGTCAAAGGGAATATGACACTTCGGTAAAAAGCGTTAAGCAAACCATATCACTACAAAAATCACAGGCCCCGGAATGCAGTGCCTGAATCCCAGTGTCACGGCATAGGCGACGAGTCCGCGTAAATATGGTATCGCGAAATGCTCGAAAGCTCTGAGACACGGTACACGACAGGTGGCGTTTTCCCGTCACGGGGCTTGGCCCCGTCCCCCCCCTCTTTGGCGAGGCTGGGGCCGAAAGGCCCCAGACCCCAGGCTCCCATTTATAGCGGCGTGGGTTTCAACCCGCGCAGGCGGGACCCAGGGTGGGAACAGGCTACGGAGGCAAATTCCGCGACGCCAGTGTGTTTAAGCACCGACACCGAAATCAACCCTGAATACCCGTTTTCACGGACATGACGGAAACCTTTGATTTCACGGCATCACTCTTGGGTTGGGCTCTGACATTTGTTGCGAACTCCGAGAAAGCGGAGTCACAGAACAAGCCGTCGACTGGTCGATCAGGACTGATGCACTTGGGATAAGAATTGATCGATTTCCTGACGCAGGGCAACGACCTGCCGGGACAGATCCGCAGCAACCTCCAGGACATCGGTGGCCGCTTGGTTCGTCTCCTCGACGGTTGTCGTGACCCCTGCAATATTCTGGGACACAGCAGATGATCTGTCCGCTGCCTGCTGGGCATTCTGGGCGATGCCTTGTGTGGCTGCGCCCTGTTGGTCAACCGAAGAGCTGATGGTCGATGCGATGCCTTCCAGCTCCCCAATGGTCGAACCAATGGACCGGATCGCCCCTACCGCGTCCCCTGTCGCCGACTGCATGGCGGCAATTTGGCTGGCGATTTCCTCCGTCGCCCTTGCCGTCTGATTCGACAGTGTCTTCACTTCGTTGGCAACCACGGCGAAGCCCTTCCCCGCATCCCCTGCCCGGGCGGCCTCAATGGTCGCATTCAGCGCCAGCAAACTGGTCTGTGTGGCGATATCATTGATCAATTCGACGACATCTCCGATTTTCTGAGCCGCCGTCGACAGATCCGCCACCAATACATTTGTCCGGTCCGACTCCTCAACAGCCTTACCCGCCGTATCCGACGAGGTAGAGACTTGGCTGCGGATTTCATTGACCGAAGCGGACAACTCCTCGGCCGCGCTCGCCATGGCTTGAACGTTGGCAGAGGCTTCATCGGATGCTGCCGCGACGGCAATGGCCTGTTCGTTGGTCCGACGGGCCATCCCCGTCATCGTCGTCATCTTTGCCTTCATGGTGTCCGACGACACACTTAAGGACTCAACAATGCGACCGACCGAGGCCTGAAACCCATCCGCGAGTTGCCTCTGCGCCATCCGCTTGTCCCGCTCCGCCTGCTCTGCAAGGCCGGCGCTCTCCGCCGTCAGACGTGCCACGTCCTGGGCGTTCTCCTTGAAGACGCTCAAGGTGGCCGCCATTTGCCCCACTTCATCCCGGCGGTTCATGTCCGTGATCTGACGATCCAGGTGACCATTCGCCAAGTCCTTCATCGCCAGATTCAAGCGGCCCAAAGGCCCGGTAATGTCCCGGTTGATCAGGAAAGCCACCACCAAAATAACCAGGAAAATACCGACCCCGACCAGGATAAGCTGGATGGTTTGATCTCTGAGTTCCCGATTCAAATCATCGGTAAATGCCCCCGTCATAAAAACGGCGTTCAGGGGCTCGAAATAGGAGACGTAGGTCATCTTGGACTGCATCTCTGTCTGACCGGGCCTGATTCCTTTAAACCAAAGTGTGCCACTTTTCCCAGTCTTGATGAGATTCGCGATCAGCTCGGTGAGAGGCCGTCCTTCGGCATCTTTCGCCTCTGCGACCTTTCCCTCTCGGTCCGGCCGCGAGCCGATAATCAGCATCAAACCATCCGCCTGAATAACCGAAATGTATCCCAGTCCATCATCAAATCGCGCGCCGTGAATCATGTCTTTCAAACGAGCGAAGGCTTCGTCCCGTTCCAGATCCCCTTTCTTGACCCGCTCCTCAAGGACTCCAGCATAGCTGGTCGTCATATCAACGACGGCCTTGAGCTTCGCAATCCGATCAGCGTGCTTATTGTCCCAAGCGCGCATTCCGTCGATTGTAAGCGTGACACTCAAACCAAAAGCGACGAAAGACATAAGGAGGATCAATTTTATCTTAATAGGAAAATTGGCAAGAAAGTTCACGAGAATTCCTTTATCTAAAGTACGCCCCCAAAAGGGGGATATCAAACACACCATTTTACCGCAACAAAAATATTGTTGACTATCAAGTTAAAACCAAAAACACAATATTATACTCGATTTTTTCTTACTTTTATGGCTGCATATCCACAAACAACCTGCAGCACATTCCAACCCAAGATAAGCTTCCTATGGTTGCGCTTTGTTTGGAACATGAAGCTGGCAATTCGCTCTTATTAGGAACGCCCCCATTCCTTCACATATCTTGATTGAGTCAGTTCTTCTTTGAATCAGTGGTCCATCGAACAAGATGCCCACATCTCAAAACAAATAGAGCCGTATAATACCAAGGTGCGGTGAGTTTGCCTCACCGCACTTTGGAAGCGGCCAAGTGGCCGCCGCGCCTTATGGCGCGTAAAAGCCCTCCTGGCGTTTGAACGCAAGAAAAGCGGCGTGGGTTTTTCAACCCGCACCGCTTGGTATTAGCCAAGATCCGGGGACACGGGTTCTGAATCTTTCTGTCACAGAACAAAGGGCGTCCGATCAGGAGTGGCGCACCCGGGATAGAAAATCATCGACTTCCTGATGCAGGATTTCCACTTGTCGGGACAAATCGGCAGCGACCGCCAGGACATCGTTCAGCGCTTGGTTGGTATCCTCGACGGTTGTCGTGACCCCGGCAATATTCCGGGACACTTCGGACGATCCATCCGCTGCCTGCTGGGCATTCTGGGCAATCCCCTGCGTCGCCACGCCCTGCTCCTCGACCGCAGCGCTGATGGATGAAGCGATTCCTTCCAACTCCTCAATGGTCGAGCCGATGGACCGGATCGCACCCACCGCGCCATCTGTTACCGTCTGCATGGAGGAAATCTGGCTGGAGATTTCCTCCGTGGCCTTCGCGGTCTGGTGGGAGAGCGTCTTAACCTCGTTGGCGACCACGGCGAAGCCCTTACCCGCTTCGCCCGCCCGGGCGGCCTCAATGGTGGCGTTCAGCGCAAGCAGACTGGTTTGAGAGGCGATGTCGTTGATCAATTCCACCACCCGTCCAATTTTCTCGGCCGCCGCAGCCATTTCCCCAACCATCTCATTTGTATGTTGGGATTCCGCGACGGCCTTCCCCGCAATCTCCGCAGAGGACGCAACCTGACTGCGGATCGCGCTGACCGACGCCGATAGTTCTTCCGCCGCACTGGCCATGGACTGGACATTGGTCGATGCCTCGTCCGAAGCCGAAGCCACGACAATAGCTTGCTCGTTGGTGCGGTGGGCCAGGGTCGTCATGGCCTTCACCGCCCTTTCCATCTTCCGACTCGCATCGGTCAGGGTGTCAACGATTCCCCCGACGGTGGCTTTGAAGGCGTCCGCAAGCTGGTTTCGGGCCTCGCGCTTTTCTTCTTCCACATGCGCGGCTGCTTCTTCCCCTTCCGCTTTCAGCTGTGCCACTTCCCGGGCATTGTCCTTGAATACCGCCAGGGCCCGGGCCATGCGCCCCACCTCGTCCTTACGATCCGCATCTGGGATCTGCATATCCACCTGTCCGTCGGCGACCCCCTCCATGACGCTACCGAGTCGGCCAAGGGGGCCGGTGATGTCCCGGTTGATCAACCAAGCCACAAGAAGGACCACGGCAAAGACCACCATCCCCATCAGGACAATTTCCGTTGTCTGACGCCCAAAGTCCTCGTCCAGATCATCGATAAAAGCCCCGGTCATAAACACGGCATCGAGCGGGGCAAAGCGCGCGATATAAGAGACTTTTGGCTGCATCTCCTTTTGTCCAGGCCGGGTGCCATTAAACCAGATCGTGCCCGTATCTCCGGCCTTCAAAACCTCGGCGATCAAGCTTTTGAGGGGCCGTCCTTCCGCGTCCTTCGCCGGGGCGGGCTTGCCTTCTCGATCGGGCCGCGCCCCATGGGATAGCACCAAGCCATCAATCCGTAAGACGGTGATAAAGCCCATTCCCTGGTCAAAGCGCATGGTATGGACAACGTTGTGCAGATCATCCATGGCCTGGTCCCGGGTCAACACGCCCCCTTGAACCTTCTTTTCCAAGGCTTCAGCATAACTTATAGCCATGTCGACCGCCGCCTTCAGCTTTTCGACCCGATCGGCGTACATGTTGTTCCAGGTCCGATGGGCGTTGATCGCCAAAGTCGCGCCCAAACCCAAAGCGAAAAGGGCTAGCAACAAAGCCAACTTGGTTCGAATGCGCAGGTTGCCGAGAAAAGACATCGTATTCCACCCAAGGAAGGTTGAAACCCGTATCGAGTTTAGGGACTTATGACAGGCCGATTCCAGTGCGAGCAGGTAGGAGGGGCCAAAGGAGTGGCAAAAGCTCCTGAATAACACTTTGATCTAGATTCAATAAGTTGAGCATCGAGTAGACCGGAAAACCGGTGCCCACTTTTCCGCTCGATGCTCCAATTCAGCGCCTTAAATTCGCTCCAGGGACGGTACCCCAGAAACGCAGGTCCACACCACCACGGAAGCACAATGAATCTCCACAATAAGACGCTCCACTGGCCGGGCGCTCCTCCCATCACACGTTTCGCACCGAGTCCAACCGGAGGCCTGCACCTCGGCCATGCCTTTTCCGCCATTCTGTCCCACGACACAGCCAGGGCATTGGGTGGCCGCTTTCTCCTGCGCCTGGAGGACATAGACGGAGGCCGCTGCCGCCCCGAATTCGTCACGGGAATCCTGGAAGACCTGCGGTGGCTTGGTCTGAGCTGGGATGGACCGGTGCTCCGCCAGTCGGAGCGCATGGCGCTCTACCGGAAACACTTGGACCACCTCACCGACGAAGGGCTGCTTTACCCCTGTTTCTGCACCCGAAAAGACATTCAGGAGGAGATCGCACGCAGCCCCAGCGCCCCTCAGGGACCGGATGGCCCCCTGTATCCAGGTACTTGCCGGACCTTGACACAAAAGGATCGCGCCACGCGCCTGGCGACGAGCCCACCCCATTGCCTGCGCTTGGACATGGCAAAAGCTGTGAAAAGGGCAGGTCCACTCACTTGGACCTGCCTTGACGATGATGGAAAAGAAACAGACATCCAGGCCCGGCCCGAAACATTCGGCGACGTGGTCCTGGCCCGCAAAGACTGTCCCACAAGCTACCATCTGGCGGTGACAATCGACGACGCATCCCAGGGGATCACCTTAGTGGTCCGTGGAGAGGATTTAAGGGAGGCAACCCATGTTCACCGCTTGCTCCAAGCCCTCTTGCACCTGCCAACGCCATCCTACCGACACCATCGGCTTTTGGTGAATGACAGTGGGAAGCGGCTGGCCAAACGCGATCGGGCCACAACACTCGCCTCCCTACGGGAGTCCGGCGAGACTCCCCAGGGGATCAGGCGACGCATCGGACCACCCTTGACCTGACGAAATGGTCCCCATTCCGCAGATGAAAGCCTCTGTCCGTCTGAGATCAAGAGTCAAGCTGGATCGGTTAAGTCAAACTGATCCAGTTTCACTCTAAGCCGCCTGTGAGGCCTGAGCTTGGCAAAGGATGGTGTACAGAGCCTCGGCATTGCTGGTTCCGCGCAGCTTTTCGCAGATCCCGCGGTCACGCAGCAAACGCGACACCCTGGCCAAGGCCTTCAAATGGTCGGCACCCGCTGATTCCGGGGCCAAGAGCAAAAAAATCAGATCGACCGGCTGATCGTCGATGGAGTCGAAATCCACCGGTTCTTCCAGACGCGCGAAAACGCCTTTCAAGCCAGTTAAGGCTGAAAGCTTTCCATGGGGAATGGCGATGCCGTTGCCGACACCAGTGGTTCCCAGGCGTTCTCGCTCCAACAACACGTCGAACACGGCCCGCTCGCTCTGGCTGGTCACTTCCGCAGCAACCTTGGCCAATTCCTGTAGCACCTGCTTCTTACTGCCAACCCTTAGGGTAGGCACGATACATTCAGGCGTAATCAGGTCGGTGATTTCCATTCCGGCCCCTTATTTAAGTGATCTTCATGGGCTAACGGCGAACTTAACGACGGCGGCGCGTTCTGGCCCAACGTCCTCATGTTTCCATAAAACGGCACCGATGCTAAGCGTTTCGGTTCCGTTCAACTTTGTTTCTAAATCCGCGCCTTCGCGGTACGGCCCATCCGCCCCGGATTGGGATTTCCCCCTTCTTGGGGACTCTCCGGTCTGGCCTTCACCCACCGATGTCTCCGGAGGGCGCCAGCATTTTCAGCGGAGGCGGACAGTAGGCCCATGATTCGTCCCTGTCAAGGCAGCAAACCTTGTTCTATATGGGAGCATTGCCCTCACATTCCACGGTTTCCCCCCCTTCGTTTTTACGATAGTTGTGCGGTCTTCTCTCGCCGACGCCGCACCGAGGAGGGAATCTTCATCCCTTCCCGATATTTCGCCACCGTCCGACGGGCAATATCTACCCCCTCCGACTTCAGGATTTCGACGATGCGATCATCGGAGAGCACCTTCTCCGGGGGTTCTTCATCGATCAGAACCTTGATCCGGTGACGGACGGATTCCGCAGAATGACTCTCTGCCCCACCGGAACCCGCAATGGCCTGGGTGAAGAAATACTTCAGTTCATAAAGCCCCCGGGGAGTGGAGATGTATTTGTTACTGGTCACCCGACTAACCGTGCTTTCGTGCATCTCAATGGCTTCTGCGATGTCCCGTAGGATGAGGGGGCGCAAATGGGAGACGCCGTGGACGAAAAATGCGTCCTGCCGTCGCACCATTTCCGCAGCCACTTTCAGGATGGTATTGGCCCGTTGATCCAGGGATTTTACCAACCAATTGGCCGTCGCCAGACTTTCAGAAACGAAGGCCTTGGTCTGTTTGTCCCCGGTTTTGCTCAGGCGGGCCATGTATCGATTATTGACCAATACCCGAGGCAGGGTCTCGCCGTTCAACTCAACGATCCACCCTCCTTGGGGGTCAGGTCGCATGAGCACATCAGGGACCACGGGTTGGGACGTGCCGACGTCGAAGCGCAAGGCCGGCTTGGGGTCTAGGGCGCGGATTTCGCCGATCATCTCCGATAGGTCTTCGCCATCGACACCGCAAACTTTCAGCAAGGCGGCCATATCCCGTTTGGCAAGAAGCTCCAGATTGTCCAGCAGGGCCTGCATCGCCGGATCCAGGCGATTCCGATCGGCCAACTGCAGGGCCAGGCACTCCTTGAGGGATCGGGCAAAAAGCCCAGGGGGGTCCATGGACTGCAATCGGGTCAGGACCTCGGCCACCTGCTCCACAGGACAGCCCAGAGCGTCCGCAGCCTCTTCCAGGGTTCCGGACAGATAACCGGCATCATCCAACAGACCCATCAGGTATTGGGCGATCACCCGCCCGACCTGGTCCGGAATATCCACATTGATCTGATCGGTCAGGTGATCGCGCAGGGACAGCCCCTGGACCAGGGTGCCTTCCAGCCCCCCTTCCCGATCCTCAAAGGACCCGCCACCTCCCGACCCCCACTGGGACCCCGCCTCGAATCCGGCACCGTCATCGCCGCCCCAAGCATCTGCGGGGCCACTGTCATCGGCTGCGGTGTTGAAGTCTTGATCCATGGGTGCATCCGAAGCCCCATCGGCCCGAGCATCCATCACCTGAGTATCGCCGCTGTCGGCGCGCTCCTCCCGTCGGTCCTTTTCCCGTGGGACCTCGGGCCGCTCATCCCTCTCCAATAGGGGATTGCGCTCCATCTCCTGCTCGACGAAGGCTGACAATTCCAGGTTCGACAATTGCAACAGCTTAATCGCCTGCTGCAATTGCGGCGTCATCACCAACGATTGGGTTTGCCTGAGATCCAGGCGGGGAGCCATTACCATGGGTTAGGTCCCGTCACAGACTAAACTTTTCCCCCAGGTAGACCCGTCGGACCCCTTCATGGGAGACGATCTCAGAGGGACGTCCCTCCATCATGACCGTTCCTTCGTGAAGAATATAGGCACGGTCGACGATCTCCAGGGTTTCCCGAACGTTGTGATCCGTGATCAGGACCCCCAAGCCTCTGTCTTTCAAATGGGCGACCAGATCGCGAATTTCACCAACGGCGATGGGGTCAATGCCCGCCAGGGGTTCATCAAGGAGGATAAAGCCCGGCCGAGAGGCCAGGGCCCGAGCGATTTCCGCCCGGCGTCGCTCACCACCGGAAAGGGAGAGGGCGGAGCTGTGGCGGAGGTGGGAGATGGAAAACTCATTGAGCAGATCGTCCAACTCCTGGGCACGAACCTCGGCGTTGGATTCAACCACCTCCAAAACACCACGCACATTCTCTTCCACGGTCAAGCCGCGAAAAATGGACATTTCCTGGGGCAAGTAGCCAATTCCCAAGCGGGCACGTTGGTACATCGGCAACCCCGTAACCTCGCGCCCGTCCAGATAGATGGCCCCGGCATCGGGATTGATCAAGCCAGTAACACAGTAGAAGCAGGTGGTTTTGCCCGCTCCATTCGGTCCCAGAAGGCCCACCGCCTCACCCCGCTGAACGGAGACGGACACATCTCGCAGGACCTGACGCCGCTTGAACCGCTTGCCGATCCCCAGGGCCACCAACCCCATGTTGTCCAATTCGGACCGGCTGGGCCGGTGACTTCCAAGCTGAGTGGACGGAAGGATGGCGGTGCTCCGGTGCGCCCGAACCTCTGAATCGCGGCTGTCGGAATAAACCTCGTCCGAAGAGGTCAATGCGGGGACATTGCCCGATCCAAGCCCCCGTTCAACGGACCGTTTGCCCTTGGCCCCCTCTCCCTTGGACAAACCAAACAGCCGGGCAAGCCCCCCCCCCTTACCGCTCTTCGCGGACCGCTTGGTTCCCGACATACTCATTGTTTCTTCTCCTGCGTCCCACCACCCAGTAGCCCACTGGATCCACTGCCAATTCCCTCGGAGGAGTTGAACAAAGCACGGGTCCGTCCTTTGCCATCGCTGAACAGGCGACTGACCCCGGTCCGCATGTTGACCGTCGCCCGGTTGCCGCTCATCTGCTGGTCTGCCGTGGTTATGGTCACATCCCCCAAAATCGTCGCCTCTCCCGTGGCAGGGTCATAAGTGGCCTCATCGCCGCGGATCACATCTTCGTTGGTCACGACCACCACGTTTCCGACCGCCGTCATGACCTTAACCCGGGATTGCCCTCCACCTGGAGCAGCCATACTCACCCCAGCTCCCCCCTTCTTGGACGACGACGATGCGTTCGGCACGGGGGGATCCTCGGTCTCGTCCTTGAAATAGGCTGTCAGAATATCTGCTGAAATGGTCTGACCGGATTCTTTCTGAGTGGACACGGCATTGCCCCGGGCCACCGCCAGATCCCGCGCCTCCCAGTATTCCAAGCTATCCCGAGCGGTCACAATATCCGTGGTCGTCTCCATGCGCAGGTTGTCCCCGGTCAGCCACATGACATGCCGCTCCATGTCCCGCACCGCCTTGTCGCCCGTGATGGTCTGATCGGGCATCAGGATGCGCACGTGACCCAGAGCTTCCATGCGATAAACATCAGACCCCGAAGAGGTCCCGTCGTCGCTTTCCGTCGGGCGGTAACGAGCGATCAATCTGTCAGCGTAGACCTCACTGGTCCCCTGGATGGCTGCGGCATTGCCGTTCGCAATATACAGCCCCTCATCCCGTCGCCATTCGATGCCATCATCGGCGAAGACTTCAAGCGGCTCGCCACCGGCCGTCTGGCCCATCGCCGATCCCGCGAGGCCCACCACACTCGCCAGCAGGAGAACGCCGATACCCCAGACACCTCGACCGAGCCGTCCCTGGCCCAGGCCAGTTTCCCTTTTTATCATAGGGTTATTTCTCCCTGGCAGTCCAACTCTTCTCACTTCGTGCCCCCTTCTTCGGCGGCATCCGAGCCGCCGCCCATTGAGAGGCCCGCAGATTTGGCATCATGCAAAACCAAGTGGGACTTACCCCGGAAAACAATCACATCGCCCCCTTCCGTGACATCAAATCCGGATAAGGAGGTGATTTCCATGCCATCCCCTTGTCCCTTGACCGGCTCCTCGCCAAAGGCGTGATCGTTGTCCATGAGGATGAAGGCTCGGGCTGTCTCGAACTGAAAGCCATCATCGCGGTAGAGCATCACGTCGTGTTCCAGCTCCACCCGCTGATTTCCATCGGTGAGATAGCCAAGATCGCTGGTCACGGACATCCAACGGCCTGTACTTTGGACAATATCACCCTTGGGATTGGTCAGCTTCATACGGTCCGTCCCATCGCCCATTTCCGTGGCAATATCCGCTGTCACCGTAAAGGGCTGATTGTCGTCATCGACACCGATATAGCGCGGGTTGATCACACTTCCCAAATCCGCCTGACCCCGGTCCAGGGTCATGAATTCCACCGAGAGGCTCTCCGTCCGCTCCGTGAGATTCGGCCACGCGAGCACGGCCCCAAGCAAAACAGCCGCCAAACTTGGCAAGAGCAGCTTCATACCGACAACAAATCGACTGTAGCTCCGGACAGCCTCCGCCCGCCGTTGCCCCTGCTCCATACTCAGGCTCGGCAGACCGGACGCCCCCCTTACCTTGGGCAGCCCCCTCGTCACCACCAACGGCCGGAACGAGGATCCACTGGGGGGAGGAGTAGATCCGCCCGTCATGCAAGCCCCGCGCGCAAGCAATCGTGAAGATGGAGGAATCCCGCCGGACGACCTTCGCCGTCCAGGGCGAACAAGCCTGTGATACTGCTCTGGTTCATCAAACGCAGCCCCTCAACAGCCAGGACACCGGCGGATATAGTCTTCGGTGCCGGTGTCATGACCGCACCCGCCGTCAGGGACAGAAGACCGTTCTTCATATGCCGACGAAGATCGCCATCGGTAATGATCCCCCGCAGGCGTCCCTGCCCATCGATAACACCGGCACAACCAAGGCTTTTGGCACTCATGGTCAGGATGACCTCCGACATGGGCTCGGCACCGGTGACCAAAGGCAAATCGCCCGCAGCGCGCATAAGGTCAGAAACCTTCAACAACTTGCGGCCCAATTGACCGCCGGGATGAAACACCCGAAAATCACTGGCGGTGAATCCCCGGCGCTCCAAGAGGGTCACGGCCAAGGCATCCCCCAGAGCCATCATCGCCGTGGTCGACGTGGTCGGGGCGAGACCATGGGGACAGGCCTCTTCCAGGGTCGGCAAAACAAGAGACACGTCCGCAGCATCGGACAGAGTGCTGGGCGCCCGCCCTGTGATAGATACCAGCGCCAAGCCGAAACGGCGGGTATAAGCCACCAAATCAGCCAGTTCGGGTGTCTCTCCAGAATTGGATAGGGCGATCACCGCATCACCTCGGCCAATCATGCCAAGGTCGCCGTGACTGGCCTCGGCAGGATGAACGAAAAAGGCCGACGATCCCGTTGATGCCAAGGTCGCGGCGATTTTTTTTGCCACATGCCCACTTTTCCCCATGCCAGACACGATGACCTTGCCAGGCCGGTCAGCCAACAGGTCCACCGCAGCGCTGAAGGCACCGTCCAGGCTTTCAGACAGGTCCCGCAGGGCCGCTGCCTCCGTCTCCAAGACGCGGCGCGCGGTAAGGATTGCGGACCCCGACCCGATCGAAGACGCGTCAGCGGTTGTGGGCTGTTGAGGAGATCCGCTGTCTTTGACGGTGTAGGTGGTGTTCATGGACGAACGCAAGCCTTCCTCGATCTCTTCCGAAACCGAAACCGGCTCGGATCCCCGCTTCCCCGGACCACCGGGTCCGCACGGGTACTGCTGTTGGGGCGCGACACCAAAAAGCCGAAAGGTCAGACCTTGGTCAAGCCCGGCATTCTGACCCGATCCCGTGTCGTGATCATGGCATGATTCATGAACGGGATATACTCCGAGAGGTTTAGCCCGAAGCACCCCTGCGAAGCAAGACAACCAATTCGGATAGGGCAGCCGAAAGAGCGCATTCAGGCGGTGCCAGAAACACGGTCCGTTGATCGAAGGCCAAATCCCGAAATGATGGCTTCGTCTTTCTGCATCAATGATCCAAGCTCGGGGCAAAGCCTTTGCTTGGACCGATGCATCAGTGGCTGAACAGATCCGGGGCCAGATCCCCTCCGAAATCCAACAGGTCCAGACGCGCCCTTGTGGGCAGGAAGCGGAAACACTCCTGAGCCAACTCCAGCCTCCCTTCCCGCTCCAATAGACCATTCAGCCGGTCCCGCAGGGCATGGAGATGAAGAACGTCACTGGCGGCGTAAGTCAATTGTTCCGGACTTAAGGTTTCGGCACCCCAATCACTGGTTTGCTGCTGCTTGGAGATATCGACACCCAGCAGATCCTTGCACAGGGATTTCAGCCCATGGCTGTCCGTGCTGGTCCGGCAAAGCTTGCTGGCAATCTTCGTGCAATAGACCGGCTCGCACAGCACCCCCAGCCAATGATAAAGTGACGCGATATCGAAACGACCATAATGCATGATCTTTGGAATGGTGTTGTCTGCCAGTAAAGCCTTCAGATTCGGCGCGTTCAGATCTCTATTCAGATGAACCACATGGGCCACACCATCACCACCGGACAGCTGGGCGACACAGAGCCGGTCCCGATGCACCCGCAATCCCATGGTTTCCGTATCGATGGCGATTCCGTCGGGAAAGGACAAACCCGGGGGCAGATCGCCCCGATGGTATTCAATTTTCGGCGCGGCGGTCATGGACGGCTTCCTGAGGGGTCATGGAGGGGACGAAACAACGAGTGAAACAGAAAAGCACATATATCACCACCGTCAGCCCCGTGAGGGGCCGACGGGCGGCGACTGGAAGATAAACTGTAATTGGGATTGGTGCCCAGGAGAAGACTCGAACTTCCACGACCTTTCGGCCACAGGTACCTGAAACCTGCGCGTCTACCAATTCCGCCACCTGGGCTTAGGCTGCGTTACTCGGCAGGGAGCGACTAAGTAAAGGGCCGACCCGACCCTGTAAAGGGAAATTCGAGCGTGCCTATCAAATTCCTGCGGACCGGACCCAAACCCCAGAAACGACGAAGCCGGATCCCTCAGGATCCGGCTGTCGACTGCGTCGGAACAAAACCAATTCGAGAATTGGTGCCCAGGAGAAGACTCGAACTTCCACGACCTTTCGGCCACAGGTACCTGAAACCTGCGCGTCTACCAATTCCGCCACCTGGGCTTAGGCTGCGTTGCTCGGCAGGGAGCGAGTAATTACTGCTCTGGTCGGTCGCTGTAAAGTGAAAAAGGGAGGAAGCCAAAAAAAATTTACCCTTCCCACGAAAACACGCGCTTAAACCGCTCTCATCCTCCCTTCCCATCGCCCATACGCGTTGCGTTTGCCCCCTTCCTGTGGCAGGTTCCGAACAACCCTTTATGCCCTCTGGGCCGGAGGGGGCTTATTCGTTTTTCATCGATGACCGATTAGGGGAGGGGACGAGGATGCAAGGCCGCGTCGTCACGGTATTCGGGGGCTCCGGCTCCATCGGCAGGCAGCTCGTGGCCCTCTTGGCCGACAAGGGCGCCCGGGTGCGCGTCGCCGTACGCGACACAGAGGGAGCCCTGTTCTTGAAGCCCCTGGGACAGTTGGGGCAGATCGCCCCCACCTCCGCGTCGGTCACCAATATGGAGTCGGTCAAACGCGCCGTAGAGGGCGCTGACATGGTGGTCAACCTGGTGGGAATCCTGGCAGAAAGCGGCCGACGGACCTTCCAGGCCATCCATGTGGACGGAGCAGCCAATGTGGCGAAGGCCTCTGCGGCAGCCGGGGTCAAGACCCTCATCCACATGTCTGCCCTGGGTGCCGACGAGAAGAGTTCTTCCAAATACGGACAGAGCAAGGCCAAAGGCGAAGCCGCGGTGAAGGCTGCTTTCCCAAGCGCCACCATCCTGCGGCCCAGCGTGGTCTTCGGCCCCGACGACGGCTTCTTCAACCTGTTCGCTGGCCTGACCCGCTTTGTTCCGGCCCTGCCCTATTTCACCCGGGACGGCTTTAAGCTGGTCAAGCGGGAAGATGGCAGCTTCGCCCTGGACCTGGGCGGCACCGGAGGCCCCAAGTTCCAGCCGGTCTATGTGGGCGACGTGGCCGAAGCCATGCTCCGGATGCTCGAGATGCCCGCAGCAAAAGGGAAGACCTACGAATTGGGCGGCCCGAAGATCTACTCCATGAAGGAAGTCATGGAATTGGTCGTGGGTGAGACCCAGCACAAGATGCCTGTGGTCCCCCTGCCTTTCGTGGTCGCTAAGATTCAGGGTGCCCTGATGGGCCTGCTGCCCAAACCCATGCTGACCAGTGACCAGGTGGCGATGATGGAAACGGACAATGTTGTCTCCGGCGTCCAGCCCGGTTTGGCAGACCTGGGGATCGAGGCCCAGGCTTGTGAGCCCATCCTTCCGACCTATCTGAACCGTTATCGCTCGATCCACCGTCATATGATCCTGCGAGGCAACGGATCCGTGCCCCGGGGGTAAACTCCGGTCTTCAGGCAAAAAAAACGGGACGCCCCCACGGTGCGTCCCGTTTTTGTTTGGGCGATGGCCCCAACCCCAATTTTTTTTGTGAAAATAATACCAAGGTGCGGTGAGTTTGCCTCACCGCACCTTGGAAGCGGCCAAGTGGCCGCCGCGCCTTATGGCGCGTAAAAGCCCGCCTGGCGTTTGAACGCAAGAAAAGCGGCGTGGGGTTTGAACCCGCGCCGCTTGGTATAAGTGCCTGGAGTCTGGGGCCTTTCGGCCCCAGTGCGGGACGAGGCAAAGCCCCCTGGCGGGAAAGCACTCCCCCGTCAGGTCTCCGTCAGGGGCTGGCCCCATACTCCGTCTGAAGCATGGGCAGCAAGAGCCCTATCGCACCATATGCGCCTCGATTGAGATCGGTCGGGGCCGATGATAGAGACGGAGGTCACGGTGGGAGGACCAGTGGGAGTGGAGGGGGTGGTTGCGATCATCGCTCTCCCGATTGCAATCGGACTGGCTATCTTGGTGACGTCAATGGCCCTGGTGGTCATTCGCGCAAAACGAATGGTGCCAGGAACCACCCTTCCGGCGGCCATACGGGTTGCCTGGATGCTCTCTCTCGCGATCATAACGGCGTTGTGGATGTCCAGGGAGACCCGCGACAGACCGCGTCATCGCGTTTGACGACTCACACGGTACACGACACTGTTTCGTATTTTTTGGGCGATTGCCCAACCCCATTTTTCTTTTATAAGTGCCCGGGCTCCTCGGCTCTGGGGCCTTTTTCGGCCCCAGTGGGCGACGGAGCAAAGCCCCGTGACGGGAAAACATCCCCTGTCGTGTACCCAGGACGACTCAATGCGGTTTGATCTATACTCTGTCTCCTTGAAAAACAGAAAAACGCGGGGCTTTGCCCCGCTCCCCACCGGGGCCTGAGGCCCCGGACCCCCATTCGCTTTTTTACCAATGGGAACAAAGGGTCCGTAACCCTTTGCGGGTCTGGGCAAAGCCCAGAAACGGCGAAGCAGGGTTTATTGACGTCCCATCAATGCTCTTGTCACCTCTTCGGCAGGCACACCATCGAAATTCCCCCGATTCTGACCACGCCAGAGAGGTGTGAAATCGATCGATCCGCGCGCTTCCGCTGCGGCGCGGAGAGGGGCCAGACTCGTCGACGCATGGGGAAAGGGAGGCGCCACCTCGGCCATCGGCCCAAGGTCTCGCATCAAACGCGTCACGATTCCCCGGGCCGGCCGTCCCGAATAGAGGTTGGTTAGGGCCGTGTCCTCCGGCGCAGAGTGCCGGATGGCATGCCGATGTGCCGGAGTCGTCGCTGCTTCAGGACACAACATGTAAGCCGTCCCCACCTGGACCCCAGCCGCTCCCAAAGCCAAGGCGGCACGCACCCCAGCCGCGTCGGCGATCCCACCCGCAGCAATCACCGGCACATCCACCGCAGCCACCATCTGGGGCACCAGGGCAAAAGTGCCAACCTGAGTGGTTATGTCCTCCGAGAGAAAACAACCCCGGTGACCGCCGGCCTCGACTCCTTGGGCGATAATGCCATCAACACCCCGCTCGGCCAGCCATTTGGCCTCGGCAAGGGTGGTGGCCGAGGCCAGGATTCGACTTCCCCAGCCCTTCACCCGCGCCAACAGATCGGGCTTGGGAAGGCCAAAATGGAAGCTGACAACCGGTGGGGCCAAGGGCTCAAGCAGGTCCGCTGTCACGGTGTCAAAGGGGCGGCGGCTTGCCCCACCCGCAGGCGGAGCTGGCGGGAGGTCGAATTCCGCATAATAGGGAGCCAGAGCTTGAACCCACCGGGTGGTTTGTTCGGAGGTGGAATCCTGAGGAGTGTGGCAAAAAAAGTTGACGTTGAAGGGAGCCTTCGTGGCCCCACGAATGGCCGCGATCTCCGCAACGATCGCCTCGGGTCCAAGCATGGCGCAGGGAAGCGATCCCAAGCCACCGGCCCGACTGACCGCGATGGCGAGCGCACTCCCTTGCACCCCGGCCATGGGGGCCTGAATCAAAGGCAATTCAGTTCCGAGAAAAAAGCCCTGTTGCGGCGCAGCGGTCACCTGTGCAGATCCTCTGATTTCTCCGAAATGTTGGGTTGCCGCTCCCTCTTTCATGAATGGGGGTCCGGGGCCTCAGGCCCCGGCGGGGAGCGGGGCAGCGCCCCGCAGAAGAGTTAAACGTCCAGGTTCTTCACATTCAGTGCATTGTCCTGGATGAATTCCCGGCGAGGCTCGACAATATCGCCCATCAGGGTGCTGAAGACCTGTTCGGCGTCATCGACCTGGGCAACCTTCACCTGCAACAAACGCCGGACATTGGGATCCAGGGTGGTCTCCCAAAGTTGCTCCGGGTTCATCTCGCCCAACCCCTTATAGCGGTTGATAGCAATACCCTTGCGGCCCCAGGCCATGATTTCGTTCACCAGGGCCACGGGACCCGTGATGACCTTGTCCTGGTCCTTCAAACGCAAAGACCCGTAGGTGGCATAGGCCTCTTGCAGTTCCGTTGCCATGGCTGCCAGACGCCGGGCCTCCGTGGAATGGGCCAATTGGTTATCCAGATGGTGGGTCTCTATGACCCCCCGCAGGGTCCTCTTGAAGATCAGCCCCCCCTCGCCATCGGCTTCCCCGGTCCAGCCCCGCTCCAGGGGATCTTCCAGGTCATCCACCCGTCTGGCCACGGCGGCCGCAGCCCCATTGGCCAGATCCAGATCCGCAAGAACCTGCGGATCAAAGGCCCCGGCAATGGCAGCCTGCTCCAGGATCTTCCAGGGCATTTTCAAGGTCATGGCGTTGATGGCATTGCGGGCCAAACGCGCCCGTTCCACCTGCGCCCGCAAATCAGGACCGGTCATTTGAGCACCGGATCCCTCGGTGAAGACAGAATCGTCCAAGCCGGAGGTAATCAGATAATCCTCCAACTCCCGGTCGTCCTTCAGATACTGCTCGGAATTGCCCCGCTTCGCCCGATAGAGCGGCGGTTGGGCAATGTACAGATAGCCCTTCTCCACGATTTCAGGCATCTGCCGGAAGAAGAAGGTCAACAGCAGGGTCCGGATGTGACTGCCGTCCACGTCGGCGTCCGTCATGATGATGATCTTGTGGTAGCGGGCTTTCTCCACGTTGAAGTCATCCCGCCCGATCCCTGTGCCCAAAGCGGCAATCAGCGTGCCGATTTCTGCCGAGGACAGCATCTTGTCAAAGCGGGCGCGCTCCACGTTGAGGATCTTACCACGCAAGGGCAGGATGGCCTGAAAGGCCCGATCCCGTCCCTGTTTGGCGGATCCACCGGCGGAGTCACCCTCCACCAGGAACAGTTCGGAGTGGGCCGGATCCCGGTTTTGGCAGTCGGCCAACTTACCGGGCAGGCTGGCCATATCCAACGCCCCCTTGCGCCGGGTCAGCTCCCGGGCGCGGCGGGCGGCCTCGCGTGCGGCGGCCGCTTCCACCACCTTGCCGACAATCTTCTTGGCGTCCTGGGGGTGTTCCTCGAACCATTGGGACACACGGTGGGCCACCACCGACTCGACCACGGGCCGAACCTCGCTGGACACCAGTTTGTCTTTGGTTTGGCTGGAGAACTTCGGATCCGGGACCTTCACCGACAGCACGCAGGACAGCCCCTCGCGCATGTCGTCTCCGGTCAGGGCCACCTTTTCCTTCTTCAGCAGGCCGCTTTCCTGGGCATAGGCATTCACCGTCCGGGTCAGGGCGCCGCGAAAGCCCGCCAGATGCGTGCCGCCATCCCGTTGGGGAATGTTATTGGTGAAGCACAGGACATTCTCGTGGTAGCTGTCGGTCCATTCCATGGACAACTCGACCGTAATCCCATCCCTTTCGCCGACGGCGGAAATGGGGGGGGTATGTACGGCCGTCTTCGAGCGATCCAGATATTGAACGAAGGCTTCGATTCCCCCGTCGTAGTGCAGATCCGTGCTTTTCGGCTCGGCGCCGCGCTTATCGGTCAAAAGGATGCGCACCCCGGAATTCAGGAAGGCCAATTCCCGAAGACGGTGTTCCAGCGTGGCATAATCGTAGTCATTCACGCCCGAGAATGTGGTTCGGGAAAACAGGAAGGTGATTTCCGTACCCGTCCGGTCCCCGCAGTCCCCGACCACCTCAAGGGGGGCCACGGCCACGCCATGTTCGAAGCGGATCAAATGTTCCTTGCCATCCCGCCAGATGCGCAGGTTCAGCCAGTCGGACAGGGCGTTGACCACGGACACGCCCACCCCATGCAGGCCACCGGAGACCTTGTAGGAATTCTGGTCGAATTTGCCGCCCGCATGGAGCTGGGTCATGATGACCTCTGCGGCGCTGACCCCCTCTTCCTTGTGGATGTCCACGGGAATGCCCCGGCCATTGTCGCGTACGGTGACGGATCCGTCGCCATTCAAAATCACTTCCGACTTATCGCAATAGCCCGCCAAAGCCTCGTCGATGGCATTATCCACCACCTCGTAGACCATGTGATGCAGGCCCGACCCGTCGTCGGTGTCTCCGATGTACATGCCGGGGCGCTTTCGCACCGCCTCCAGTCCCTTGAGAACCTTGATGGAATCGGAGGTATAGGCCTGCTGGGTCATGGGGTCCCGTCTTCATGTTGACCGGCGCCGGACCAATCGGTCTCCAAGGGGACCCATGGGATCGGAGAAATCCCCTGACAGATCGGCGCCAACTGGTTGATAAATCAATAAGTTATCCGACAAGAAATGCGGACAACCCGAGCGGTCCGAAGACCACCTTCGATGACAAATTTATTGTACCACGGACGCCTCATCAATGCGTAGGAATTGCGCAGTTTTTTCCCAAGACTCAAAGGATTGGGCGTCGGTTCCCGTGACCCAGGCCTGGACGCCCAAGCCATCCAAGGCTTCGAACAGGGCCGCACGCCGTCCTTGGTCCAGATGGGCGGCCACTTCATCGAGCAAAAGCAGGGGGGCACCGGTGCGGGTCCCCGCTTGAACCCGGGCCTGAGCGAGCATGAGGGCGATCAAAACCGCCTTTTGCTCGCCGGTGGAGGCCTGGGCTGCGGGCAGGTCCTTGGGGCCATGGCGCACCAGCAAGTCGTCCCGGTGCGGGCCATGGGCGGCTCCACCTGCCTTGGCGTCCCGACGGCGAGATGCGGAGAGCGCGTCCCGCAGGCGATCCTCCGCAGCAAGGGCCGGCCCTTCGAGCAACCATTGACCGACCTCAGACTCCAGGGCCAAGTCAGCCCGGGGAAATGGTCCAACGGCCCGACCAACCGCAGCGGACAGGCGCGCCACAAGATCTCGGCGGGCGGCGACGAGGGCCACGCCATGGCGAGCCATGGCGTCTTCCAATCCAGAAAGCCAGGCATCGGTTCCCCGCCCCTCGCGCAGCAGACGGCCCCGCTCGCGTTGGGCATGGGCATAGGCATTGGCCCGGCCCGCGTGATCAGCATCCAGAGCGGTCACCAGACGATCGAGAAAACGGCGCCTGTCTCCGGCACTTCCCCGGAACAGGCCATCCATATCCGGTGTCAGCCAAAGGACGGATAGCCGCTCCCCCAGGGCCGATTGACCGGAAGCCGCCTCCCCATCCACCCGGACGAGCCGACGGTCGCTTCCCGGGCGCTCCAGGGGGCCAGGCTCCCGCCCCGTTCCCAGGTCCAGGGAGGCTCCACTCACCGGCAAGACGCGGGCGGCAACGGCCCAACCGCCATCCCCCGCCGCATCGCTGAGACCCGACCCTCGGCGGACCACGTCTGCGATGGCGGCCCGACGCAGCCCCTTACCTGGGGCCAGAAAGGAGAGGGCCTCCAGCAGGTTGGTCTTACCCGCGCCATTGGGGCCGGTCAGAACAACGGAACGGGGCTCCACCGTCAGGCGCAGCCCCGTATAACTCCGAAAATCCGTGAGAATCAGACGGGTGACCGCGGCTCCCTGCCGCCCCTCAGGCACAGGAGGAGAAGACGGGGATGCGGGGCCAGGGCGTTGGCGTGGGTGTGATGGCTGCTGGGACTCGGTCACGGGACCACATTTCCCTTAGAGTATTCTGAGATCAAGTTGGGCCATTTCATGGCCCAACTTGATCTCGAAGACACTCTAAAATTTATAGAATCAGAGCGAAACAGGGCCAGCTTGACTCAAGCTGACCCTGTTTCGCTCTAGGATCACGCCCCGGTCACACGCGCATGGGCATGAGCACATAGACCGCCGAAGCGTCGGCCACGTCCCGTACCACGGTGGGAGAAGCCGCATCGGCCAGAGTCAAGCGCACGGCATCACCTTCTACCTGCCCCAGAATATCCAGCAAATAGCGGGAGTTGAACCCGATATCCATGGCAGTGGAGCCGTAACTCGCTTCGATCTCTTCCACGGCGCTGCCTGCGTCGGGGCTGGAGGCTGACAGGGTCAGACTGCCCGCCCCGACGGTGACCTTGATGGCCCGAGACTTTTCGGTAGAAATGGCGGAAACCCGGTCCACGGCTTGGGCAAAGATCTTACAGTCCACCTCCAGAACCTTGTCGTTCTCGGTCGGGATCACCCGTTCGTAATCGGGGAAGGTTCCATCGATCAGCTTGGAGGTCAGCCGGGTGTCATCAAAATCGAAGCGGGCCTTCTGGTCGGACAGGGCCAGGGTGACATCCATACCCGTTTCATCAATCAACTTTCGCACCTCGGCCACGGTCTTGCGGGGGATAATGATCCCCGGCATGTCCCTGGCCCCTTCTGGCAGAGGCACTTCAGCCCGTGCCAAGCGATGGCCATCGGTGGCTACCGCCCGCAGCACCGGCACGCCGTCGCTGTCCGCCGCATGCAGGAAGATGCCATTCAGATAATAGCGGGTCTCTTCCGTGGAGATGGCGAACCGGGTGCGGTCAATCAGCCCGCGCAGTTCCGCCGCCGCCAGCGAGAAGCTGTGGGAGAACTCACCGGCGCTCATGACCGGGAAATCCTCCACCGGCAGACAGGCCAAGGAGAATCGGGACCGACCGGCTTTCAGCACCAACTGTCCATCGCCACCGTCGAAGACCAATTCCACCTGACTGCCATCAGGCAGCTTGCGAACGATATCGTAGAGGGTGTGGGCTGGCGCCGTTGTAATGCCCGGTGTGGACGTCTCGGCGGTGACGGTTTCCACGATCTCCAGATCCATGTCGGTCGCGTTCAGGCTCAACCCGCGATCCGTCGCTTCCATCCGAACATTGGACAGGATGGGAATCGTGTTGCGGCGCTCGACGACGCTTTGCACATGTCCCAGGGATTTCAGGAGGGCGGTGCGCTCGATGGTCAGCTTCATGGACTGGCCCGTTTACAATCCGGGTCGACGCCACCAGGGGCGCCCGCCCGTCAATGGAGGGAAAACCGGCGGGCGAAACCCACCGAAAGGGCCGGAAGTATACGCGGGGAGGGGCCATGACCCAAGCGCTTTTCACAACCCGTCAAGGACCAAGAAAGACCTCTCCGTCTTTTGCTCTCCAGCCACCCCCTGTTTCGGTCAGAGGTCAGCCCTCAAGCATGCGCCGCAGAAGGTCCACGTCCTCGGCAAAGCTGGAGTCCCCATTGATCAGCTCCTCCACCTTACGCACGGCATGCATGACGGTGGTGTGGTCCCGCCCGCCGAAATTCTTGCCGATTTCCGGCAAGGACCGGCTGGTGAGCTGCTTGCTCAGGTACATCGCCACCTGCCGGGGCCGGGCAACGGAGCGGGAGCGTCGTGCGGAATGCATGTCTGCCAAGCGGATTTTGAAATGTTCGGCCACCCGCTTCTGGATCTCGTCAACGGTGACCCGTTTGTCGTAGGAGCGCAGAAGGTCGTGGAGGACCTCCTGAGCAGTTTCCAGGTTCAGTTCGCGCCCCACCAATTGGGCATGGGCCACCAGACGAATCAGTGCGCCCTCGACCTCCCGACCATTGGCCGTAATCTTATGGGCGATGAACTCCAGGACCTTCTCTGGCACGGGGGCGCCCAATTGCTCGGCCTTGGACTCGAGAATCCCCAAACGCAACTCGTAGGTGGTGGGATGGATATCGGCCACCAGACCACAGGCCATGCGGGACCGCAGGCGGGCGCCAATGTTCTCCAGATCGTTGGGGGATTTGTCGGCGGACAGCACGATCTGACTGCCCTGGTCAACCAGGGCATTGAAGGTGTGGAAGAATTCTTCCTGGGTGCTGTCCTTGCCGCTGATGAACTGGATGTCGTCGACCATCAGAACATCCACGCTGCGAAACTGCTCCTTAAAGGACAGGGTGTCCTGTTGGCGCAGGGCTCGGATAAAGCGGTGCATGAATTGTTCCGCCGACAGGTAGATCATCCGGCGTTCCGGATTGCTCTCCCTGGCCTGACGGGCAATGGCATGCATCAAATGGGTCTTCCCCAACCCGACGCCGCCATAGAGGAACAGGGGATTGAAGGCCACCCGATCCGATTCCGCCACCCGCTTGGCGGCGGCATAGGCAAACTCGTTGGGCTTGCCGACTACGAAATTCTGAAAGGTGAATCGGGGGTCCAAAGGAGCGGACAGGCCGTCATCGTTGCGCTCGGTCCCGGCGACAGCAGCGCTCACACGGTTTCCACTGGCTGCTTCCGCCGACGGGACGGAGCGGGCCTGCCTATCGGTATTCCCTTTTTCGGCACCCTCTTCGACTCCACGAGCGGCACCCGACTGCAGACCGGCATTCCCCCCGCCCGCAGACCGCCGCTTTCCGACCGAGGCCTCGCCGCCCGCGGCCTGCGGTGCCGACCGCGACCGGGATTTGGACGCTGAAGCGGCACGCGTCGCCACCGAATCCACGACGAAATCCACCATCCGCACGCTTGGGTCCTCGGCGCACCACAAACTTTTGATCCGGTCGCCATAGTGGTTCATCACCCAATCACGCATGAATGGCGTGGGAACTCCCAGACGGACCTGCCCCCCCTCCCCGTCCGCCAGGGTCATGGGCGCCACCCAGGTGCGATAGGCTGCATCGCCGAACTCCAGACGCAGCTGACCCCGCACCCGATCCCATCGATCGGCCAGAGCGCCATCCCCGCCCGTTGTCTCGTAGATTCCCACGTTCACGCTCACGCTCACTCTCAGCTCTCACTTCAGGCGGCACGCCGCCGCCCCGTTACCCTAAATCCCACGATCTGCCCCCCTTACCTGCAGCGCGCATGCCCTGGCCCGTTGCACCGGAACATCGGACACACCCATGACAGTGGGGAGACAAAACGGTGACGCCTGCGTGCGCAGAGAATGCCACAGACCCTTACTAAATGATTAAGCAAATAAACGTTGCCGCATTTGCTTAAAATTTCACTCCACCGACCTTTGGATAAAGTACTCCTCGAAAAGAATGGAGTACTTTCGCCATATTCTCTTGGAGAACTAGCGCGAAGAGGGACATCGAAGATCCCCTAGCCACTTCGTGAATTCAGCCTCATTTGGGCCGCAGCAGAGAGAATATGTCCCCCTCGGATTCAAAACAACGAGAACGAAGGGGGTACATTGGAAATTTCGCGCGTTGACACCACATCTCGTGTTTTCCGTAGGGCCGACTACTAGAAAACCACTAAATACAGCATTTTCAAGAGCTTCTACACCACAGAGAGGCCGCAAACCAAAGGCAGACTCCTCGGACTCGTTCAGTCTCGGTGACAAATCCACGACAGGCGGGAAAAAGCACGCTCCGCTTTGGCGAAGCGGACACCAGGAGCCGCTCGGACTCTGCCCAGCACTATCTGGCTTTTACTGCTTTTCTTGCCGAGTCTGCTTTAGACTATCATATTTCGAAAGAGAAACGAACCAAACACTCGCAACAACACAAAAGAGAAGGGTCGCCTCCATCACGGATGGCAACCCTTCTCGTATATCAAACTGTGAAGCCCACCCCTTAGGGCAGTCCTTTTCACAGGCCAATTCTCTCCCCATCCCACCCTGCGGCAATCACCCCCGCCCGGAGTCTGCATCTGACCCCAAGTGCGGCATGGTCTGCCTTAGGCAAGCGGTCGATTAAATGGCCTTGATACGCGCCGACAGACGCGAGATTTTGCGGGAGGCTGTGTTCTTGTGAACCACACCCTTGGTCACGCCGCGCTGCATTTCCGGCATGGCAACCTTGAACGCGGCCTGGGCGGCGTCTTTGTCACCGGCGCCGATGGCGGCCTCCACCTTCTTCACGAAGGTGCGGATACGGCTGATACGCGCGTGATTGATCTCGTAACGGTTGGCGTTGCGACGAATGCGCTTCTTAGCCGATTTATGATGGGCCATAGACTTCTACCTGTTCGAATTTGCCGTCACCCACAGGGACCCGGAGGACCCGCTAGGCGACGATGGGAATTGGAGACCGCGCAAAAGGTCCCAGCCGGGCTGGAGACGCGGAAGGGCGGCGTTATAGATCGCCCCTGGGCAGTCGTCAAGAAAAAGAGGGGGCCGCCCCCATGGCAACCGGAGGAAAGGCAACCGGGAGCGAACCTCAGCGGTCGGAGAAGTTGGGCTGGCGTTTCTCGACGAAGGCGGCCATGCCCTCCTTCTGGTCGTCTGTGGCAAAGGTGGAATGGAACAGGCGCCGTTCGAACTTCACACCCTGGGTCAGGGTGGTTTCATAGGCGGCGTTCACCGACTCCTTCACCATCATGGAAATGGGCAGGCTCTTATCCGCGATGGTCTCGGCAATCTTCATCGCCTCATCCTTCAGATCATCCAGCGGGAAGACCCGGCTGACCAGCCCGCATTTATGGGCTTCCTCAGCGTCCATCATACGACCCGTCAGACACATATCCATCGCCTTGGACTTACCCACAAATCGCGTCAAACGCTGGGTTCCACCGGCACCGGGCATGGTGCCCAGGTTGATTTCCGGCTGACCGAACTTGGCATTGTCTGCGGCGATGATGAAGTCGCACATCATCGCCATCTCGCAGCCGCCGCCCAGAGCGAATCCGGCAACCGCCGCAATGACCGGCTTGCGGCAGCTGGTCACCCGCTCCCAACCAACGGTGATAAAATCCGCCAGATAGGCATCCATGTAGGAGAAACCAGCCATCTCCTTGATATCCGCCCCGGCAGCAAAGGCCTTTTCCGAACCGGTCAGGACGATAACATGGATATCCGGATTGGCCTCGAAGGTATCAAGCGCCGCACCCAAGTCCTTGATCAGGCCTGCGGACAGGGCGTTGAGAGCCTTCGGTCGGTTCAGCGTGACAACGCCGACCTTGCCATTGGTTTCCACGAGAATGTTTTCGTAGGCCATCTGAGCCTGCTCCCTATAGTTTGGATTCGGTGGTCAAGGCTGTTCGCAGGGCGAGGGGCCCCAGGGGAAAATTGGATCTAAAAGTGCTGCCCTCGTGCACCGCCGCTTTCAAAAGAGTCATCGGACGGTGCACTCCGCCTGTGTTTGTGTGTCACCTGCCCAATTCGGTGATGCCCTAGAGTGCCTTCGAGATCAAGTGGGGCCGTGTCTTGGCCCCACTTGATCTCGAAGGCACTCTAAAATCTATATTATTAGAGCAAAACGGGGCCAGCTTGACTCAAGCTGATCCCGTTTTGCTCTAGCGTCCCGGCGCCAGGGAAAACCGAACGGTCAGGTTGGGAGCCTTGCCCAGGAATTCAAGGTCCAGGGCCTCACCTTCCCGGCGGAAGGAGCCCGCTCCCTTCGCCCGCCACCCCATTTGGGGCAAGGTAGCCCCATAGAAGGACAACACATCCTTTGCTGAAAAGGATCCCCGGGCGTAGGCCTCGACCAAGCGCCCATGGGGGGTATCAAAAACCATGCCGGAATCGGGGACCATGGTCAGACCAGGCATAAGGGGAATATCCCCGGTCCCGGTCACATAGGCCACCGCTCCCGCTCCCCCTTGGGCAAAGGCGCCTTTGGGTCCCTCTCCGCCACCGGCGAACAGAAGAACCACGCCCAAGACCAGCGGAGTCGCCATGGGAAGCCGGGGGAGGACCCGACGGGTCCGGATATGACTGTGTTCCTGTCTGAACATGGGAGCGGAGCCTACACCATCACCGCTGTCTACGGGCACAGAAAAACGTCGACCGGCCTGACTGAGTGATCCGTTCAATCCCTCCGGTCTTTTCCAGGTCGCACTCACAACCCGGACAGGCCTTTCCCTCCCGATCGTAAACGGCAAAGGTATGCTGGAAATACCCCAGTTCGCCATCGGCCTGGCGGTGATCGCGCAGACTGGACCCCCCTGCGGCCACGGCCTCTTCCAGCACTTGGCGAATCGCCACGGCCAAGCGGTCAGCCCGGCGCCCCGTCACCGTCGCAGCGGTCCGCTTGGGTGAGATCCCCGCGCGAAACAGGGCCTCGCAGACATAAATATTGCCGAGCCCCGCCACGATCCGTTGATCCAGAAGAGCCGCCTTGATCGGCGTCAGTTTTCCCCCCAAAGCAGCCACCAGAACCCGGGCGTCAAAGGCATCCGACAGGGGTTCCGGTCCCAACTTGGCGAGCAGGGAATGGGTCGCCAGATCCTCCTCGGTCGCCAAGGTAATCAGGCCAAATCGACGGGGATCACGGAAGGTGACACGCCAGCCGTCGTCGGTCTCGAAGATCACATGGTCATGGACACCCGTTTCCGGATGGGCCTCCACCCGGCGCGCGACCATGGAGCCCGACATCCCCAGGTGGATCAGGGCCACGGTTCCTCCCTCCAGCCGGAGCAACAGGTATTTGGCCCGCCGGTCCAGCGCGGTCACGGTCCGTCCCACACAGCGTTGGGCCAAATCGACCGGAATGGGCAGGCGCAGATTCGGTCGGTTGGCCTGGACCCGGACCAGGCGGCGCCCCACCAGGACAGGGGTCAACCCCTGGCGGACGGTCTCAACTTCAGGCAATTCGGGCATGGGACGGGCACTTTCCATAACAGTGGGCCAGGGTGAAGGGCCAAGAAACCGCCCAAAGAACCACAGGTGAGGAACTCGGCGCCGCACCTTAGTATAAGCAAGAGGGCGCAGCGAGACGACAATGCCATAACCATATGGCGCCGCCCTCTCGCTTATACTAAGGTGCGCCGCATGACGCGGGAAAATGACACCACCCATTTCGGCTTCAAGACCGTAAACGCGGCCGAGAAAGCCTCTCTGGTCCGCGGAGTCTTCGACTCCGTGGCACCTCGGTATGACCTGATGAACGACCTGATGAGCGGGGGAATCCACCGGCTCTGGAAGGACGCCTTCGTCTCTTGGCTCGACCCGCGACCGGGCCGGACCTATCTGGATGTGGCAGGAGGAACAGGAGATATCGCCTTCCGCATCCTTGATGCCACGGAACGCCGCGCCGCTGCAGCCCTGCGCACAGGCTCGAGCACAGACGGTCCCAAGGGCACTCATGTGACCGTCTGCGACATCAACAAGGAAATGCTGGCCGTTGGTCGCGATCGGGCCTTGGACAGGGGACGAATCGACGGTCTGTCCTGGACCTGCGGCGACGCGGAAGCCATTCCCCTGCCCGACCGCTCCGTCGATGCCTATACCATTGCCTTCGGTCTACGGAACGTCACCCGAATCGACCAAGCCCTGGCCGAGGCCCGGCGCGTGCTCAAACCCGGCGGGCGGTTTCTCTGCCTGGAGTTCAGCACCGTGGTCCTGCCGGTGCTCGATCGGCTTTACGATGTCTATTCCTTCAAGGTGCTGCCCGCGATGGGCAAGTATGTGGCCCGGGACGCAGAGGCCTACCAGTACCTGGCCGAGAGCATTCGCAAGTTCCCGCCTCAGGGGGAGCTTCTCACCCGCATGGAGGCCCAGGGACTGAAGCAGTGTAAATACCGGAACCTGTCCGGCGGCATCGCCGCCATGCATTCGGGTTGGCGTCTCTGACATGTTTCAATACGCCCGGAATCTCGCCCGGTTGCTGACCATCGCCCGGGTCCTGGCCCGGCACGATGCCCTATTTCCCTTGGAGCACCTGAGGGTGGCGAAACCGGCGGTCTGGCTCGCCAAGGCCATCAGCCGCCGGAATGCCCCCGGACGACCGGGGCAAAAGCTCGCTGCCGCCTTCGTCGAGTTGGGTCCGTCGTTCATCAAGCTGGGCCAGGCCCTGTCCACCCGCGCTGACCTGCTCGGCGATGAGGTGGCGGCCGACCTCTCCAACCTCCAGGACGACCTGCCGCCCTTTCCCTTCGAGGAGGTCCAACGGGTCATCTCCGAGGAAATGGACCAACCCCTTGAGGCCCTGTACTCCCAGTTCGACCCGACACCCGTCGCTGCGGCCTCCATCGCCCAGGTCCATTTCGCCCTGACCACCCCAGACGAGAACGGCGTGGTCGATGAAGTGGCCGTCAAGGTCCTGCGCCCCGGGGTGGAGGAGGCATTCCACAAGGATATCGCCCTGCTTCAGTGGCTCGCACGGATGGCCGAATACACCCAGCCCTGGCTGCGGCGCATGAAACCGGTGGAAACCGTCCGGGCCTTCGAAGAATCCGTGACCATTGAAATGGATCTGCGGTTCGAGGCGGCTGCGGCCTGCGAAATCGCTGAGAATTTCGCAGGCGACGAGACCTTCCGCGTGCCTGGGGTGGACTGGCGCCGCACGGGCCGCCGGGTCATGACCCAGGAGCGGGTGCGCGGTATGTCCACGGACGAACGCGACGCCCTGATCGCTGCGGGCATCGACCCCATGGAGGTCGTCCGCAACGCCGCCAACACCTTTTTCAACATGGTTTTTCGGGACGGCTTCTTCCACGCCGACATGCACCCTGGAAATATGTTCGTCCAGGCCGATGGAACCCTTGTGGCCGTGGACTTCGGTATCATGGGTCGAATCGACCGCAAGACCCGCCGCCATCTCGGGGAAATGTT
This sequence comes from Rhodospirillum sp. A1_3_36, assembly GCF_047263945.1. Taxonomy (NCBI): domain Bacteria; kingdom Pseudomonadati; phylum Pseudomonadota; class Alphaproteobacteria; order Rhodospirillales; family Rhodospirillaceae; genus Rhodospirillum; species Rhodospirillum sp. A1_3_36. The sequence continues at coordinate 233,860 of NZ_JBLAVB010000002.1, forward strand.
GATGGGGTTCCTGACCGGGAACTATCGCCGTGCCGCCGAGGTCCATTTCGAGGCGGGCTGGATTCCCGCAGACAAATCCGTCGAGCAATTCACCCAGGCCTGCCGCTCCATCGCCGAGCCGATTATGGGCAAACCCCTGAACGAGATTTCCGTCGCCCGACTGCTCGGCCAGTTGTTCCAGGTGACCGAAACCTTCCAGATGCAGGCCCAACCCCAACTCTTGCTGCTGCAAAAAAGCATGTTGGTGACCGAAGGCGTGGGCCGAACCCTGGATCCCAACGTGAATATGTGGGAGCTCTCCCGCCCCCTGGTCGAAGCCTGGATGGTGGACAACCTGGGCCCCCAGGCCAAGCTGATGGACGGCATGGAAAAGTTGAGCAGCACCGTCGAAAAGCTGCCGCGAATCCTGGACGCTGCCGATCATGTCTTCGGTGGCGCGGACAAGGGCGGTTTTCGCCTGCATCCGGACAGCATCAAGGCCATGCGCGGCAGCCGAATCTCCGTTTTCACCCTGGCGCCCTGGATTCTGGCTGCCGTTCTCGGGGTCTTGCTGCTGCTGGATTAGGGGGTTAAAAGGGTTTGGAAAGCTGTTTTGTCGCCATCCCTACGCAGGTGGAGATCCAGATTGTGTCGTTTCTTGCCGAAAATGACACCGCATTTGGATTCCCGCTTTCACGCCCAAGGTCTGCGTTCCGCCTGCGGGAATGACGCTTTTGGAGCGTTTTCGGTCTTTTTCTGCACTCAGTTAAAGACCCCTTTTTCTCCTCCCGTGACCGGCTCCACAGGCAACGGCAAAAATAGCCCAAGCTCTCACTCTCACTCTCACTCTGACTTTGACCGGCATGCCATTCCTCGCTAAGTAATCGGAGACGGTGAGTATCTTCGCTTACAACAGTTATTTTATGTCGTTTAATGGGACATCACATCACACCCCACGGAGAGTCCGTGGAGAAGGGGAGGACGGACCTTGCGGGGAAAGCGCATCCTATTGGTGGTCGCCGGTGGCATCGCCGCCTATAAGACGCTGGAAGTGATCCGCCGCCTGCGGGATGCGGGCGTTTCGGTCCGATGCATCCTGACCAAGGCCGGATCCCAATTCGTCACGCCCCTCTCCCTGGCGGCCCTGAGCGGTGAACCCGTCTATGACGATCTCTTCTCCCTGACAGATGAGACCGAAATGGGTCATATTCGCCTGTCGCGGGAGGCCGACTTGGTCGTCGTTGCCCCGGCAACCGCGGACTTGATGGCCAAGATGGCCGGGGGCCACGCCAACGACCTGGCCAGCACGGCCCTTCTGGCTACGAACAAACCCGTGTTGATCTGCCCGGCCATGAACCCCGCCATGTGGAGCCATCCCGCAACCCGGGCCAATGTGGCGCTTTTGGAGTCCCGGGGCATCTATCGGATCGGCCCCAACCCCGGGGACATGGCCTGCGGCGAAGACGGCCTGGGACGCCTTGCCGAACCTGCGGAGATCCTGGCCACCATCGCAGAGCTGTTGGCGGACCCCGGACAGAAGCCGCTCGCCGGACGCCACGCCCTGGTTACCAGCGGCCCCACTCATGAACCCATCGATCCCGTGCGCTATATCGCCAACCACTCCTCGGGCAAGCAGGGACATGCCATCGCCGCAGCCCTCGCCAAGCTGGGTGCTCGGGTTACCCTGGTCTCCGGCCCTGTGCATGAACCCGACCCACCGGGGGTAACCGTCGTCCGGATCACCACTGCGGCCCAGATGTTGGACGCCTGCGAGGCCGCCCTACCCGCAGATCTGGCCGTCTGCGCCGCTGCCGTGGCCGATTGGACGGTCGACGGCCCAGCGCTTCAGAAGATGAAAAAGACCCCGGGTGGCGCTCCCCCCACCATCGCCCTCCGCCCCAATCCGGACATTCTGGCGACCCTGTCGCAGGACAGCGCGCGCCGCCCGGCCCTGGTGGTTGGCTTCGCCGCAGAAACGGAGCGGGTGGTGGACCATGCCCGGGACAAACGGACCCGTAAGGGATGCGACTGGATTCTTGCCAATGATGTTTCCGCCAATGGGAACCAAGGCCGGGGCAGCACCTTTGGCGCGTCGGAAAACACCGTCCATTTGATCACAGAGGACGGCGCCGTTGAAGATTGGCCGACCATGGACAAGGATAGGCTGGCCGACCGTCTGGCTCTCCGCTTGGCCGAACACCTGAAGGGGAACCCCATCGGAGCCGCCCAAGAAGGCGAGCATCCCTTTGACTGCACAGTCCTTAACAGCGAGCATTGAGCCTTTGGCATGATTAAGCTTTCTAAAAAGATGCTTTTCGCCATCGAGGCGGTCTTGGACATCGCCTACCACGCAGGGGGAGAACCGGTCCAAAGTCGGGAGATCACCCGGCGGCAGGGTATTCCCCGTCGGTACCTGGAGCAGACCCTGCAACACTTGGTGCGCAATAGCATCCTCACCGGTGTCCGGGGACCGAAGGGCGGCTATCGTCTGGCCCGGGAGCGGCGACGCATCACCATTGGCGAGATCGTTCGAGTCGTCCGAGACCTGGAAGCAGCGGAAGATGCCACCATCGAATTGCCCGGGTCCGATCTGGGACGGCAGGTCGTCCGGCCCTTGTGGAACGAAATGCGCGAGGAAGTCATGGCCAAGCTGGACAACCTGACCGTGGACGATCTGTGCACCCGGGCCTACCAGGGTGGTGTTCCCAGCGAAGCGGTGAAAAACATGGATTTCAACATTTAGCATCCGGTGCCGGTTGACTTGAGGTCCACCGGATGTAAATACCTAGAATGAAGTGTTGTTATTTTGATATTAACACAAGAATGGTGGGAAATGACCATGAGCAACGGCGGCGAGTTTCGCGGAAAGATCTACGACAGCATCCTGGATACCGTTGGGGCGACGCCCCTGGTCCGGGTCACCCGGTTCTCTGAATCCCGCAGCGTTGTCGCGGACTTACTGGGGAAATGCGAGTTCTTCAACCCGCTGGCCAGCGTCAAGGACCGCATCGGTCTGGCGATGGTCGAAGCGGCCGAGAAGGACGGCCGTCTGAAGCCGGGCGCTACCCTGGTGGAACCGACCTCCGGCAACACGGGCATCGCCTTGGCCTTTGTCTGTGCCGCCAAGGGCTACCGGCTGATCCTGACCATGCCCGAAAGCATGTCCATTGAGCGACGGAAGATGCTGGTTCACCTGGGTGCAGAAATCGATCTGACCCCAGCGGCCAAGGGCATGAAGGGCGCCGTTGCCCGGGCTCAGGAGCTGGTGGACAGCACCCCCGGCGCGGTCATGCTGCAACAGTTCGAGAATCCGGCAAACCCGGAAATCCACCGGACCACCACCGCCCTGGAGATCTGGAAGGACACCGATGGGAAGGTGGACATCATTGTCTCCGGCGTTGGCACCGGCGGTACCGCCACAGGCATCGCCTCAACCCTGAAAAAGCTGAAACCAGAGGTCAAGCTAGTGGTTGTCGAGCCTGAGGACAGCCCGGTGATCAGCGGTGGCGCCCCGGGGCCCCATAAGATCCAGGGCATCGGCGCGGGCTTCATCCCCGGCAACCTGGAGACGGATCTGATCGACGAAGTGATCAAGGTCGCCAACGAAACCGCCTTCGCCACCGCCCGGGACGTGGCCAAGAGCGACGGCCTGCCCGTGGGGATCTCCTCCGGTGCGGCCCTGGCCGCAGCCGCAGAAATTGGCGCCCGCCCGGAGAACAAGGGCAAGACCATCGTCGCCATCCTGCCCAGCTTCGCCGAGCGTTACCTGTCCACACCCCTTTTCGAACAGGTGTGATCCATCCGACATAACTGGTTCTCGGTCCCCACTGGGAGCCAGGACTTGCGACGGGCGCGAACCCCCTTTACCTGAGAGGAACGCGCCCGTATCTCCGATCAGGACCCCTTCCCTATGGATTTCAACGAGAACCAGATCAACCGGTATGCCCGCCACATCCTGCTGCCTGAAGTCGGCGGCACGGGTCAGGCAAAGCTCCTCAGGTCCAGCGTTCTGGTCGTCGGCGCCGGGGGGTTGGGCTCCCCCCTGGTGCTTTACCTCGCTGCGGCGGGGGTTGGCCGCATTGGGGTCGTCGATGCCGATGTCGTGGACCTATCGAACCTGCAACGGCAGATCCTGCATACGACGGACCGATTGGGCCTAAGCAAAGTGGAAAGCGCCCGCGCCGCGGTCGCCGCCATCAACCCGGACGTGGTCCTGGAACCCCACGCTGTCCGCCTGACCGCTGAGAATGCGGAGGACCTCATCGGCGCCTATGATCTCGTCGCCGATGGCAGCGATAACTTCGCGACCCGCTTTCTGATCAACGATTGTTGCCATTTCCTGGGCAAAACCCTGGTGAGCGCTGCGGTCCTACGCTTTGACGGCCAAATCTCCACCTTTCGGACTCATGCCGGGGGTCCCTGCTATCGCTGCCTGTATCCCGAGCCCCCGCCAGCCGACGCGGTTCCCACCTGCGCCCAAGCCGGAGTCCTGGGGTCTGTGGTCGGCGTTCTGGGCAGTCTGCAGGCGACGGAAGTACTGAAGGAACTGCTCGGCATTGGCCGCTCCATGGCGGGACGCCTGCTGATCCTCGACGCCCTGGGGGGTGGATTTCGCGAAGTCCGGCTCAAGCCCGACCCCCACTGCCCGCTTTGTGGAGAGGCCCCGCGTATCTTGGACCTGTCCCCCCATCACCATCAGCCAAGCGTTTCTCCCTGCGAGGCCGAACATGTCGGATAAGCCGCTGGCGCCCGCTCCCACTGCGCCAAACGGCTTCTCTGCGGTTGTTCTGTCCAATAGCTATGAGAAGGTGCACTACGCCCTCCTCCTGGCCAGCGCTGCTGCAGCCATCGGCAAGCCCAGTGTCCTGTTCTTTTCCATGGGGGCCTGCCGCACCTTGGCAGCCCAAAGAAACGAAGCCCAGGCGGCAGGAAACAACCTGGACGCACCAGGCTGGCATGACTTGGCCGCAGAACCCCGCTTTTTGGACGCCCTGGACCAAGACACCCAATACAAGGCCCGGGGCATCGCCGATATGGAAACCCTACTGAGTGCCTGTGCCGCCTTAGGGACACGGTTCATTGTCTGCGAAACCGGCCTGAGGTCTATCGATCTGGCTGAAGACGCCTTGCGCGCCGACTTGCCCATCGAAGTGGCGGGCGCGGTCACTTGGTTGACGGAAAGCCCCGTGGGCGCCACCACTCTTCTGGCGTAATCCGCGGACTTCACGATCCCCTCCGACGCTCCCACCGCTCCCTCTGCGTTCAGAGCCCTTGGTGTCTCTTCGTCCGAAGAAGCAGAGCGCAGACAATCGGAAAGACTCCACCTACGGCATACCCTTGACGGGGCAGGACCGCTTCCGCCCGATGGAAACGAGAGCAGGCGCCAAGCGCCGTTTACCGTTCGCCCGGCTTCTTCATGGCTTTCATGATAATGAAACCGCCCAGGCCAAAAGTGACGGCAAGAATCAAGGCGATCCCCCCGATCCCGTACATGAACATTTCCTCGAAGGTCATGATTCAATTCCTTTCTTCCAACCCTTTCCCAACCGGAAAGGGACCAGGGAAGATGGAAGTTTGGAGAAAATTGACCGGCGGCGCATTGCGAATACGCAAGAGATAAGGTGTTCAATGAAGGAAGTTCGGGAGGCCCTGTTTAGAGCAAATCCCGAGCAATCTGGAACAGATTGCGACGGGCGGAACGCACGCCGCAGGCGTGACGATTTGCTCCAATATCAGAGGCTTAGAGCATGTTGCGTGAATCACATTTCACGCGACATGCTCTAAGACCGCACCAGGGAGAAGCCTATTTGTTAATAAAGTATTCATGCATCTACCATACTCGTGATTGCATAGACAATCAGTGATTGTTCTAATAGTCACACACGCGCTAGAGGTAGAGCCATGGATAAACACTTCACGTGCAATCACGCCGACTTCAGGAATCACCCAACCTCCCCGTTAAAAGCGACTGCCGCACTGACCAAACGCCGAGCACGGATCCGAGACTTGGCTGGTTTATACATCCTGCTCCCTCCCCTTTTCCTTCTGGCATTACGCCGCCACGGCATCGCCCTTTGCCCTCGGGAAACATTGGGTCAACGGCTTCGCGCCCAGCTCCGGGCTCGGCGGTCGGCTGGCGTCTTGGGTCCCTGGTGGTCCCGGCCCCACCAAGACCTTCACGCCCTCTGTATCGCAACGAGATCGCAATTCTGGGGCCGTTTTCACAGCAGAAGAATCTTACCCAAGAAAAGACAGGAGCAATCCCCCTGCATGTCCAGCAGAAGGGGACTCCTTCACACCGTTGCATTGTCTCTGGGCCGTCTCTGCGCACCATTGATCCCAGAGCCTTTGACCCGGATCCGTGACCATCGCCTTGGAGATGGCAGGCCATGATGTGAAACGGGGAGCGGCCTGACACCTGGAGTCGTTTCCCGGACAAGATGCCAAAAGCGTGTTGTCTGCACGACTTGGATCAACGTGATCGTCAAAAGACCCTATACACGCGAGAAACACAAAAAAAGACCCCCGATCCCGCCGAGGGGAGTGCGGGACCAGGGGTCAATGAAAGGAACACGGACAAGACACTGCCTATACGAAGGGCCCTTTTGGGGAAGGCCATCGGGCGCGTCTCAAACACCGGCGTTCGACTCCGGGCAAAGTGAACGCCCCGGCGAACCGCGTTCTGTAGAACAATCCTCACCACCTTGATCGTCGGGGCATCGCGGTGGGACCGTCCACTCAGAGTATGTCGTTACCGCACCCGAACCTTTCAAGGAGAACCAGCCCGCCTTGCTCCTATTCCCTGAACCCCTTCGTGGGTAATAGGGGCGTTGCCTCTATCTCGGTGAGCGACCGGCCCAAAAGCTCGCTGTAGCACCTGTCCAGATCTCCCCTAGCCCGCTTCGCTTCCAGGGCATCCGAATAGGCATCGCGTAGGGCTTCCAGGCCGGGGCGAAAAGCGTCAGGCTGAGGAACGATGGCCAAGGCCGGGGGAACATAGATGGCACCCAATCGCTCCCTGCCCGGCAGCCCGAAAGCCCAGGGCATATCCGTCGCCACAGCGTCTATTCGCCCCGAGGCGAGTTTACGGAAATTCAGGAGGTCGTCCGGGGCGGGCTCAAGCCGCAAATAGGGAGACGACGTGAGGCGCGCTGGCAGCTCGAACTGCTGACCATAACCAACGGTCAGGGGACCGATCTCCGACAGGGATTCAAACTGGGCGGGAGCCCGATCTTGGGACATAAAGAGACCGATAACCCAATCCACCTTATGGACATGGGCGGGAACCAACCCTTCTTCTCCACCGGAGCTGATGACCATGTCCATCTCTCCGGCTCGAACCATGTTCACGCAGCGTTTGTAGGGCAGCGCAGTGAAGTCCACTTCATAGCCCAGCTCGCCAAGAATATCCCGGGTCACGTCAAGCGTCACTCCCTTGGGCCGCCCCTGCTCGTCCACAAATTGATAGGGAGTCCAAATCTCGAAACAGGCCCTCACAGGCGGTGCTACCGCCTGTGCCACGCCAAAGGTGAGAAGCGAAAGGGTCAGGGCCAATATCAGGAAGCCCGCCCGTTCAAGCGCGTATTTCCCCTTTAGACTGCCCCTAACCCCCCCCATGTGAATTCTGCTCCCCGATCCCACTCCGGCTAACCCTATGCAAAACATGATCAGAGCCGGAAGACAACAGAGGAAACGCCCCACCTCAGAGCGCGTCCTGTCGATCAGGCGGGAAGACGGGCCGCCAAAGTCGGCAAATCAAGACCAGACAGACCTCCAATGATGGTGTAGGCCATCCCGGCCTGACGGGCACCATACCCATCGCGCAGGGGATCGTCCCCGATGACGAGCACCTGCCCCGGAGAAAGTCCGAGACCCCGCGCCGCAGCCAGAAAAGGTCCAGGCCTGGGTTTAACAGGCCCCCCATCGGAGGAGAATATCAAGGCGCCAAAACAGGAGAGGACACCGGCCCGACTCAATTCCGCCAACCAGCGACCCTTGGGCGCCCAAATATTGGACACCGCCGCGAGGGCATGGGTCTGAGCCAGGGTCCGAAGGGCCTCGGCATGGGCGGGAGGAATCGTACCCCGTTCAAAGGCGGCCACCGTGTCGACAAGAGCCGCAACCAAAGTGGGGTTTCTGGCTAACTCCGGATCGACCCGACAAAAAATCTCGTCCAAGGACGGGAAGCGCCCCCAATGGGACGGGTCCTCGTACAGAATCCCCATGAGATCGAGCGCATCCCCGAACCAGCGTTTGACCCTGTCTTCGGAGAGGGGGGGGAGCTGACCTATCTCCTTGGGCGGGAGCCCGCTGCACAAGTGATCAACCAAGGCATCCAGGTCCCGAAACCGGTGATGGTCGACCATCACCGTCCCAGGGAGGTCGAGCAATAAACCCCGATAGCGGTCGAGGGCAGGGAGGGGCTCGGGGACAGGACTTGGCCTCCGCTCCGTATTGCTCCCGGTCATAACGTCAAGTCCTTCAAGACAGGGACCAGAGACAGAACCAGCAGTCCGGCCATGGCCCAATTAAACAGACGGCTTGCCATCCGCGAGCGGGCGAGCAAATGGCCGATGGCAACGCCAAAGCCGGCCCAGGTGGAGGTACTCGTCAATCCAATGGCAACAAAGAGGGCAAAGATTCCCAGAACCTCCCAGGCGGGAGCGCCCTCGGCGCCACCGGACGTGAAGGCCGCAAGAGCCCCCAAAATCATCACCCAAGCCTTGGGATTCGCCCATTGGAAGGCGGCGGCTTCGAGAAACGTCATGGGACGACCTTGGATTTCCCCGGACGCCTCGTCTTGGCCCTCAACTTGAGGCGGCGCAGCGGTGGCGATCCGCCAGGCCATGTAGAGCAAATAGGCCGCTCCCCCGACAGTCATCACCGGCCGAATCCAAGGGACTGCGGTGAAGATGGCACCGAAGCCAAGGCCAACGGCCAGGAACATGGCAGGAAAGCCCACTGCGACCCCCAGCATATGGGGAACGGTGCGCCGGAACCCGTAGTTCGCCGCAGACGCCGTCAGCATCACATTGTTCGGTCCCGGGGTGTAGAACATGGTGATCGCGAACAGGAACAAGGGAAACAGGGTCTCGGCCATGGGACTCTCCTTGGTGTTGCGGCGGCGCGGCATAGGACACTTTGACATAGTGACCCATGATGAGTAAGATCACTGTGTTGGTTCTCGAGGCAATTCGCCCGGTATCTGCAGGTTTCCATGGAACATTCCCCTATGTCAATTTCGCTTAAGACCTATGACACTTATTGCTTTTGGAGAAAGTGTCATGCGTGATCCCTCCCCCTGGTGCCCCCGCTTCGCCGAGGGCCCGGGCACCTTGGCCGACCGCCTGGCCAGGGCCATTGCCGAAGACATCGGCCAGGGTCTCCTGCCCCGGGGCACGCGTCTCCCTGCCCACCGTAGTCTCGCCGCAGACCTGTCGACCAGCGTGGTCACCGTGGGGCGGGCCTATACCCTGTTGGAACAGCGCGGATTGGCCCGGGGAGAACATGGCCGGGGAACCTTCGTGATGGGACCGGGGCCAGGGGGCGGGGGCGGCCCATGGGCCACTCCGGACACGGATTCAGGGACAATGGCCAACGGGTTGGCAGACCTGAGTTTGAACCTGCCACCGGTTTTGCTGAACCGACAGGACTTCGCCCGGGCGGTGGCCACATTGGCGGAGACCGATGCCTTGCCCGATCCGGCCTCCTACCCCCCCTGCGCGGGATCGACGGAGCTGCGCCGGTCCGCAAGTCTGTGGTTAACCCAACAAAGGCCCACGGCACCCGCAGACGGCTTGCTGATCACCAATGGGGCCTTACAGGCCGTCGCAATCGCCTTCACCCTGGCCGCCGAACCGGGGCGCCCCGTGGTCACCGAAGCGGTTACCTTCCCCGGGGCCATCGTCGCCGCAGGAAACCTGGGGCGTCCCCTTCTTGGTGCGACGATGGACGAAGAAGGCATGGTTCCAGACTCCCTGGACGCCATTCTGACCCGCCATCCCGGCGCCTTGGTCTATGTGACCCCGGTCCTCCACAATCCCACGGGCGCCACCATGAGCGAGGCCCGGCGCTTGGCCATCCTGGCCGTGGCCCGGAAACATCAGGCCCAGGTGGTGGAGGATGACGCCTACGCCATCCTGCGAGGGGACAGGACCCCGACTCTGTATCACCTTGATCCGGATCGGGTCTGGTACGTGAACAGCTTTTCAAAACCGCTCAGTGCCCTCTTACGTTTGGGCGTCCTGGTGGCCCCTCGGGGGCGGGAGGCAGAGGCAACACGCGGCATCCAGGGCAGCACCTGGACGGCGGCGCCCCTCCCCTCGGCCATTCTGAATCTCTGGCTGAACGATGGAACCGCAGACCGAACCGCGATCGCCATGCGAGCGGACGCAACGGCCCGCATGGATTTGATCCGCTCCACCTTCCCCGGATTGGTGTCTCCGGAATACCGGGCCTTCCACGTCTGGCTTCCCCTGCCCGAACCACGGGCGGAGCGCATTTGCCGCTGGGCCTTGGCGGAGGGTATTTCCCTCACGCCACCGCTCGCACCGGTGGTTGACGCAAACCTCGCCATGGGTTTGCGCCTCTGCCTGGGGGCACCCTCCCGTCCGGCCTTGGCCCGGGCACTGGCTACTTTGAAGGGACTCCTCGACCGAGAGGAACACGCCGCCGCAGCGATTTTGTGAGTTTCCGGCCCTTCCCTTGAAAAACTCGGGGCTCCGCCCAAACCCGCAAAGGCTCACGGACCCTTTAATCCCATGCTCCAAAAACGATGGGGAAGTGGGGCAAAACCCCGAATGCTTCGGGCTTTAAAGGGCCAAGGTGGAAGGTGGTCCGCGTCACGCCAAGGGCCTGCTGTCAGCACGACAGGACCCACCTTGATTTCGGACCCCTACATCACCAAACGGGATCCCCGGGGAGCCATGCGGGCGGCGCGAGGGTCGTCCTCGAACAGCTCAAGAAGCTGACTCATCATGGTGCCCCCCAAATCTTCGGCATCGTTAATCGTCACGGCGCGCTGGTAGTAGCGGGTCACGTCGTGGCCGATTCCGATGGCCACCAGATCCACAGGAGAACGGCGCTCGATATGCTCGATCACCTCCCTCAGGTGCTTCTCCAGGAAATTGCCCGAGTTGGCCGACAGGGTGCTGTCGTCCACCGGCGCGCCGTCAGAAATCACCATCAGGATCCGCCGGGCCTCGGGCCGGGCGATCAGCCGGGCATGGGCCCAAAGCAGAGCCTCCCCATCGATATTCTCCTTCAGGATACCTTCCTTGAGCATCAACCCAAGGGCGCGCCTGGCCCGGCGCATGGGCAGGTCCGCTTCCTTGTAGATGATATGCCGAAGGTCATTCAGGCGACCGGGCGTCGTTGGCTTGCCTGCCTTCACCCAGTCCTCCCGGGACTTGCCACCCTTCCAGGCGCTGGTGGTAAAGCCCAGGACTTCCACCTTGACGCCGCAGCGCTCCAAGGTCCGCGCCAAAATGTCGGCACTCACCGCAGCCACAGAAATCGGACGCCCCCGCATCGAGCCCGAGTTGTCGATCAGCAAAGTCACAACCGTATCCCGGAACTCCATGTCCTTTTCCCGCTTGTAGGACAGGGACATGGTGGGATTCGCGACGATCCGGGCGAGCCGTGCAACGTCCAGAAGGCCGTCTTCCACGTCGAATTCCCAATTGCGGGTCTGCTGGGCCATCAGCCGCCGTTGCAGGCGGTTGGCAATACGGGTGACGACGCCCTGCAAATGGCCGAGTTGCTGATCGAGTTGGGCACGCAGGCGGCTCAATTCCTCTGGATCGCACAGATCGACCGCCCCCACGACCTGGTCATGCGCGGTGCAATAGACCCTGTAGCGCTCGCCGTCATCATCACTGGAAAACTCATTGCGGCGCTTGGAGGGATCAGATTCCCCGGCAGGGTCATCGGACCCGGTACCGGGCATCATGGCTTCCTGGGAGACCTCGACCTCGTCGTCGCCTTCCCCCCCCTCGCCCTCGCCGGGCATCATTTCCATCTCGGATTCCGGTCCGGGGGAGGACATACCTTCCGGATCGGCCTGCTCCTCAGCGGAATCCGTCTCTTCCTGCTCCTCAGATCCCCCCTCGCTTTCGGAGTCCGTCTGTTCCGCCTCTGTGGCGTCGAAATCCTCCAGCCCGATTTCATCGAGCATCTCCCGACAGGAGCGGGCAAACTTACCTTGATCGGCCAATTGCTCAACCAGCCGGTCAAGGGCAACAGCCGCCGCATCGGGCAAAACCTGACGGGCGAGTGCGGTGACCTTGGCCGTCACCGGCCCCTGGTCGACGATGCCAAAGCGTTCCAGAGCAAGCAGGCGCATGGCCTCGCCCATGGGGATCTGGCTGGGGTCGGAGGCCCGGTCGTAGCCCTCGGCGGTCAAGCGTTGCTCAATGGCTCCACCGATATTGGCCGCGACCCCGGCGAGGCGGGAAGAGCCGATGGATTCATAACGGGCCTGCTCCAGGGCGGAGAAGATCTCGCGAGCTTCGATGCCGCCCGGCTCCAGGCTGGCCTGAACCTTGGCGTTATGGTGGCGGATCTTGAGCGCCAGACTGTCCGAAGACCCCCGCAGGCGGGTCAGAAGCGCCGCATCCATCTTGCGTGGCGGCAAGGGCAACCGGGCCTGTCCGCCCACCAGGGCAGCGGATCCGGGCGCATAGGTGACTTGCAGGTCCGGGTTGCCGGACAGGGCACGCAAGGCCGCAGAGGTGGCGCCTTTCATGGCTTCCACGGCTTCGTTGGCCCGCTTATTCGAACCCAGGGGTTGGCGGCTCATGCTGATCCCTCAGGGAGAGGACGAAGAGGAGAAAGGGGAGGAACAGGGCACCGCGAACCGGCATCCTGTCCCCATATCCCTTAGACGAAGGCGGTGCGGTTGGCCGCGCTTTCCGGCAGGTCCTTGCCGAAACACCGCTGGTAATATTCCGCGATGATGGCCCGTTCCGTCTCGTCGCATTTGTTCAGGAAGGTCACCCGGAAAGCAAAAGCGTCATCCCCGAAGATGATCGCATTTTCCGCCCAGGTCAGGACCGTGCGGGGCGACATGACCGTGGAGATATCCCCGTTGATGAAGCCCGACCGGCTCAGGTCGGCAACGGCGACCATGGCGGAAATCTTCTCCCGCCCTTCCGGCGTGTCATATTCCGGATGCTTTGCCAGTCCGATTGCCACCTCGGCGTCATGTTCCAGGTAGTTCAGGGTGGAGACAATGTTCCACCGGTCCATCTGCCCCTGGTTGATCTGCTGGGTACCGTGGTACAGGCCCGTCGTGTCGCCCAGGCCAACCGTATTCGTCGTCGAGAACAGACGGAAATAGGGGTGGGGACTGATGACTTTGTTCTGGTCCAACAGGGTCAGGCGGCCTTCCACCTCCAGCACGCGCTGGATAACGAACATGACGTCCGGCCGACCGGCATCGTATTCGTCGAAAGTCAAAGCCACGGGGCGCTGCAGGCACCAGGGCAGGATCCCCTCGCGGAACTCGGTGACCTGTTGGCCATCCTTCAGCACGATGGCATCCTTACCCACCAGATCGATCCGGCTGACGTGGCTGTCCAGGTTCACCCGGATACAGGGCCAGTTCAGCCGCGCGGCAACCTGTTCGATATGGGTGGACTTGCCGGTGCCGTGGTAGCCCTGGATCATGACCCGGCGGTTGAAGGCGAACCCGGCCAGGATGGCCAGGGTCGTATCCTTGTCAAAGCGATAGGTGTCGTCCCGCTCGGGTACATGTTCCGTCGCCTGCGAAAAGGCCGGAACGGTCAGGTCAGTATCGATCCCGAACACATCGCGCACGGAAATTTGCACATCGGGCTTATCCAAGGGGTACTCCGCAGCGGCATCCATTAAAGCTGTCCTCGCATCATCTTGAAGTGGTCGGCGGATTCAGGGACTCCAACAGCCCATGTCCCAAGAAACAGGAGCTGACCATCTCCGGCACCGTCCAACCCATGGAACCCCAATACCCATCCCGCCGGGTCTTTGGGCAAGCACTATATACTCGGAGCCAACGGAAAAGTGGATCCTGGATTTTCCGCCACCGATCGACCATGGCAGAATGCTGTGTCGACGGCACAGGGCGGAACGCCGTCCCCTTCACTTGGCTTCTCGGCACCAAAGGAATCACGCAGACAGGGCCTTCGCCAAAAGGTGGTAGGCCTCACTGACCATCTTGAAGCGTTCCTCGGAGTCCTTATCCCCGCCATTGGCGTCGGGATGGTACCGCTTGACCAAGACTTTGTAGCGAGCCTTCAACTCGACCAGAGTCAAGGGCTCGTCCAGGTCCAAAACCCGCATGGCCCGAGCCCGGGGCCCATCCTCGCGGTGGCTGGGCGCGCGGGGCTCACGCCGGGCGCGGGTGGCCTCCTCGGCTTCCTTCTCAAAAACGCCCAAGGGGTCCCGGAAGAATCGCGGATCCGGACCTGTGGCGCCCTCTCCCCGGCCCGGAGCCATCCGGTCCCCCAGGGGCCAAGTGGGACGAAATCCGACCGCAGCCTGTTGGATTTCCTTCTCCAGCTCCAGGTCGCTCATCCCCTCGTAGTAATTCCACGACCGGTTATAGGCCTGCACATGGTCCAGGCAGAACCAATAGTACTCATTCAAGCCCCGGTTTTTGGGCGCGCGGTACTCTCCTTCCCGCTTGCAATCCGGGTGGTCACACATGCGTTTAGGCTCCGGCCCTTTCAGGTCGAAGTCCTCTAAGGGCGGTACGCCGCGTCGTCCACGTCGTCCGCCACCTATGTCATTAGTCCGTGCCATCGCCGCCTACTATGGGGAGCATGATCGAACAAGGCAAGTCTCGGACTCACCCCGTTTCGCAGACTGTTTCCCTTGACAGCCCTCCCTTGGCAACCCATTCCCACAAGGACTCAGTCCTTCGCCCGCCCCTGTCACGCGGGTTCACCAAAGACCCGGTCCACCAATAGGGAGGGTCTTGCCGTCGAAAAGGTCCGCGACCATGGCCGAAACCTACCATGAGCGTATCATCCGCAAATTGACCGAAGGGTTAGCCCCCGTCGCTCTTTCCGTCCGCGATCAGTCCCATAAGCATGCCGGTCACGGCGACCGGGTGGCCGCCGCAGGGAAAGGCGGCCATGCCCCCATGGATGGCCAAGGCGAGACCCATTTCCACGTGGATGTGGTCTCCGCCAAATTCGATGGCCTATCCCGGGTAAACCGTCAAAGGCTGGTCAACGACCTGCTTGCCGATGAACTGCGCGAACGCGTCCACGCCCTGTCCATGCGCTGCCAATCCCCCTCGGACGCCGGATAGGGCTTCGCTTCTGATCGAAGCAAACCGTGGCATTTCGCAGAATGCTGCGGGTTGCATCGCATTTCGCAAAACGCCAAGCAGTCTGATTGAGACAATAAGTCTAGGTCTAGATCTACGTCAAATTGTCGGTCTATCTATATAGTGGATTGTTTTAAAAAGGAAAAAATAAGAAGACGGGACTGTCTGTGTCTTTGGCACAAGGTTTGCTGTACTCTCGTTACGTTACGCTGGTTTTCACGGTTGGGGGTAACCCCGGTTCCCTGATTGGATCTATGCTAGCGAAAACCGTCGACCCCAAATTCACCATCGGGGTCGTGGCACGACCGGAGGAGCGACACCCATGCTGCCCTTACATGACCTTCTACTTGTTGGCAATTTGCCGAACCTGATCCCGATGGACTGCGACATTCTGTCGACGGAAGGGGTGCGTTGGCGGGTCCGGGTGGCATTAGACGCAGCGGAAGCCCGGTCGATGCTCGCAGATTCTCCACCCCATGTGATCGCTTGTGCGACGATCCTCCACGACACCCGGGGCCTTGCCCTGCTGGAGAGCCTTCGCGTCACCCATCCGGAAACCATTCGCATCCTGGTTGGAGAGACCACAGACGAAGCCCAGTCGGTGCGGGCCTTGACCGTGGCCCATCGCATGGTCGATCCGCACCGGGGGCAATTTCTGCGCGCCCTGACCGAAGCGGGACATTTGCTCAACCACATCAACAACGCCTCGGTCCGCCGGGTCCTGACGGAAGTGTCGGATCTGCCCGCCCGTCCGAGTATCCATCTGTCCGTTTCCCAGGCCGTCCGTCATCCGGACCATGCAGCAGATGAGGCCGCCAAGACCGTGACTTCCGACCCAACGCTGGCCGCACTGGTCCTGCGGGTGGCCAACCGGGGCGCCCTACACCCCCACCACGCCATTGGTTCGGTGGAGCTCGCCGTCCGGTACCTGGGTCTGCGCACCGTGGAGGCCATCGCCCTGCTTCACGGTCTGGGCGCCCCGGCACCGGGGGACGCCATTGCGACCCGTCGGTTCGAAACCTTCCTGACCCATGCCGAGGCCAGCCGCGTCGCGACGGAAATCCTGTGCGATGTCGAGGGTCTGGAAGGCGACCCCCGGGACAACACCATCACTGCGGCCCTGCTCCATGACATCGGCGTTCTGATTTTAGCCCGCTATGCGCCGGAGAAGCTGACCATGGCAGAAAACGCAGCGAAACGGGCAGGTGTCCATCGAACCGTGGCTGAACAGGCCATGTTCGATTGCACCCATGCCGAAGTCGGCGCCTGCATGCTCGCCCTTTGGGGGCTGCCCGCCGAGTTGACCCGGGCCGTGGCCCATCACCACCGTCCCGACATGGATGGACGTCCGGGCTTGACCCCGGCCCTGTTGATCCATGTGGCCCGGTCCTTGGCCCGAACTCCCATCACCTGTGACCCTGATGGGCCGCCCGAACAATGGCGCGCCCTGGATATCGACCTGGATGCCCTGCGCCGCCTCGGCCTGGACAACAGGCTTCCCCTTTGGGCCAGAACCATCCGTGACCGTTGGCCCGCCGATCTGCCTCCCGCCCCGATAAACAGGACACCGACCGCCGCCTCAGACTCTCCGGTCATGACCTCGCAATCGGGACAAAGACCAAACTGACCACTTGGTTCCGAGGAACCAAGCCAAGCTCCCATCCCTACCTTCTTTTGCAACACCGTCGGTTCCGACCGGTTCCGGTGACCGCCCGACCCATGCCCAAGGACAACATCCATGACCCAGAATTCCTCCCTCTCCGATCTCGCCCGCATCCTGGTTCTCAGCGAGGATGACACCGTCCTTCGCCTGGCCGAAAGTGAACTGCGTAAGCTCTATACCGTCAGCACAGCATCCTCGGCGGTCAACGCCATTCGCTTGCTGGCGGAGAGTGGTCCCTTCGCTGCCGTGTTGACCGACCGGGAATCCTCTCCCACGGGAATGGACAGCCTGCTGCCCGAGCTGATGGGCAACTATCCGCAAACGGCCCTGATGGTCTTCAATGGCTCCACCGCCCTGACCCCCAAAGATGCGACCATTCACTAAAGTGACTTTAAAGTGCCTTCGAGGCCAAATTGGGCCAAGACGTGGCCCAATTTGATCTCGGAGCACTCTAAGTATAAGATTTTAGATCAAATCAACCGCCTTAAATCGACTCCGATTTAGGGCGGTCACTGTACACGACAGAGGGTGTTTTCCCGTCACGAGGCTTTGCCCCATCCCCAACCGGGGCCTGAGGACCCGGATTTTCAAGGACACAGAGTATAAAAGAAAAAGGGGGGTTTGAGGGCATTGGCCCCCAAATGGGCTTGGGCAATCGCCCAAAAAATATAAGACCCAAAAAATAGAAGACACTGTCCTGTCCTGTGCCGTGTCAGGCGGTTTAATCAAAGCTCCCCTCAACCCCAACCGCAGCAAACAGCCCCTTCGGAACCAGCCGCCTTGCGCCGCGTTACTTTCTGGATCATCCACTTCAAAGGATACCCCAGGCATGTCTGCGGACACCGAAGCTCAGAAACCGGTGGAGGACGACGTTCCCCTCACCAAAGCCGACGCCCTTCCGACCGCCCGGCGGAACCCGGGTGTTTGGCGCCGGGAGCGGGCTGAGCGGTGCGCGATCCTTTTCAATGGGGAGTCCTATTACGCGGCCCTGCGCGACTCCATAAAAGCCGCGCGAAAATCCATTTTCATCTTGGCCTGGGAGCTCCATTCCAAAGTTCCCCTGCTCCGGGACGTGCCCCTGGATTCCGAAGGCCGGGCAGAAGACGGCTGGCCCGTCACCCTTCGCCTGCTTCTGTTAGATGCCCTGGACCGCAATCCGGAGCTGGAGGTCCACATTGTCCTCTGGCAAGCCGCCGTGCTGTTTCGGTTGGAACGGGAAGTCCCCTTCGACCTGCCCAGTCTCTGGGCAGGCCACCCCCGCCTACATTTCGTCGAGGATGGAGACCTTCCGGCCCTGGCCAGCCATCACCAGAAGATCGTCACCATCGATGATCGGATCGCCTACACCGGTGGACTGGATCTCACCGGATCCCGCTGGGACACCTCGGAACACCACGTCTCGGATTCCCGGCGGGCCAATCCCGATGGGACGGAGGGGGGACCCTGGCTTGACCTCCAGGCCCTGGTTGACGGGGATGCCGCACTGGCCATCGCCGAGCTGGTTCGGACCCGCTGGCTTTGGGCCACGGGTGAGCATCTGGATCCACCCGATCCCACCGGCCCGAACCATGATCCCTGGCCTCCCTCGGTCTCCCCCCAATTCCGAAACCACGAGGTCTCGCTCGCCCGCACCGAACATCCGCACGAAAGCGGGGCCCATGAAAGCCGGGAAGCCGTACGCGAGGTGGAGGCCAGTTTCGTCGAGGCCCTGGAAAACGCCAAACAGTGGATCCTGATCGTCCAGCAGTACTGCACCTCCAAAACCATCGGACAGGTCCTTGAACGCCGGTTGGCCGAGGAAGACGGGCCAGAAGTGGTGATCATCCTGCCCCATGGGTCGGACGGTCCCACCCAACAGGCGGTCATGGACACGGGCCGCGACGCCTTTCTCGACCGCCTGCGCGCCGTGGCGCCCCCTGGCCGCCTGGCCGTCTATTGGCCCGTAGCCCGGACCGGAACCCGAACCGGAGAAGCAAACCGGACTCGACAGAACCAGACGGACCAAGCCGCGACCGAGAAACCTATTTACGTCCATGCCAAGACTCTCTTCATTGACGGCAGGCTCGTCCGCGTGGGGTCTGCCAATATGGCAAACCGGTCCATGGGACTGGACACGGAACTGGACCTGACCCTGGCCGCTCCCGACGATCCCGAGGCCCAACGAACCATCACCGACCTCGCAGCCAGCCTCTGCGGCGAACTCCTTGGCCTGGACGGCCCGCGTCTGGACCAGGAGGTAGACCGTCAGGGCTCCTGGATCGCGGCAATCGAGGCGTTGCGGGAGAGACCGGGCAATACCTTGCTCCCCCTGACCCACCGCGCCCCCTCCCTTTATGCCGATCTGGCGCCGGATCCCCGTCTGACCGATCCGGATCGCCCCCTGGATCCGGATCTGGTGGCCGCCCTGATGGTCGTAGACCGGGATGAGGCTCCTCCTCCGGCCAATCCAACCGACCCGGACTCCAGACGCCTTGGGCGACGGGCTTGGTTGCTCCTGGGAAGCGGCATCGCCCTGATGGGTGCCCTGGCGATGCTTTGGACCAATCCCGATGTACTGGCCTGGATCAATCCCAGCCACCTCGTATCCCTTGCTGGGGATTGGGCGCAGGGGCCTCTCGCACCGCTGCTGACAACCCTGGCCATCGTTCTTCTGGGGCTGACCGGTTTTCCGGTTCTGGTCATGATCCTGACTGTGGGCCTTCTCTTCGACACCTGGCAGGCCCTGGCCATCAATGTCATCGGTGTCAATGCCAGCGCCGCTTTGTTGTTCGGTTTGGGCACCGTCCTGGGCCGGGATGCGGTGGAACGTTTCGGCGGTCGTGCTATCCCGGCATTGAGCAGGCGTCTGGCCAAACAGGGCGCTGCCACCGTAGCCGCCTTGCGCAATCTGCCCATCGCGCCATTCACCTTGGTAAACCTGATCTGTGGGGCCACCCACATTCGCTTCCGCGATTATATGCTCGGAACTTTGTTGGGCATGGGACCGGGAATCATCGCCTTGTCGTTCCTGGGAGACCGGTTGGCCCGCAGCCTGAAGAACCCGGACCTCGCCACCCTGGGCGGACTGGCGGGCATGGCAGTGATCACCGCCGGTATCGCCCACCTGTTCCAACGATGGGCGGAAAAACGGAGCGACGCTTAAACCATGCCATCGGAACAAGATTTAGACCCGACCCCACCCTCGAACCTCTCCCTCAGGGTTGTGTGCTGGAACCTGCATGGCTGCATCGGCACCGACGGCCGACGGGACGTTCCCCGGATCGCAAAAGCGCTCGCCGTCCTGAAACCGGATATCGCCGGTCTTCAGGAGGTGGACCTGACCCGATTGCCGGACGCACCCCATGATCCCCTGGAGGTCCTGGCCAATGGGACAAATATGCGATCCGTCCATGCGCCGACCCTGTGGCGGGACGGCCATGCCTATGGCAATGCCGTGCTCTCCCGCTGGCCCATAACCGTAAGCCTGCCCCTAGACCTGTCCGTTGCGGGCAAGGAGCCACGCAACGCCATGGACGTGACCCTGAAGCACCCCGCAGGACACCCCCGGGTGCTGATCACCCACTTGGGCTTGGGCCGCAAGGAGCGGCGCGTGCAAGTGGCTCGTCTGGCCGAACGACTGGCCCACCCCCTGGGGGGAACCGATGGGGACGACCGTACCCACCCCATGATCCTGATGGGAGACCTGAACGAGTGGCTGCCCTGGGGCAGGACCTCCGTCGCCAGTCTCAAGGCTGGCTTCGACGCCGATTTCTCCCGCCGCACCTTTCCCAGCAGCCTGCCCCTGTTCCGACTGGACCGGATGCTCTTCCGCCCCAAGCCAAAGCGGGTGGTCCGGGTCCCCGATCCACCCCGGGGGTTTGGCGTGCGCCGGGCATCGGACCACTTACCCCTGGTGGTGGACCTGCAGTTTTAATCAGCCCCTTGCCAAGACCTGCTCGCGGTTACGCCCAATGTGATCCAGGGCTTCCTCCACCGTGTCCGTGACATGGGCGAGCGGCAATGTGACCCCATGGGCGGCCAGCGCGGCACGGATTTCCGGAGAGGTGCCGGAGATATACAACCGCACCCCCTGCCGCTCGGCTTTGCGAGCGGCGCCCTCGATGGCGTTGGCACCGGTGGAATCCAGAAAAGGCACGGCGGTGAAATCCAACACGAAGGCTTGCCGACGGTCGGAGATGCGATCCAGAATCGCCCCCACATTCGCCGCAGCCCCAAAGAACAGAGCACCGGTGATGCGGTAGACCACCACGGACGGATCCGCCGCCCCTCCCTCATAGGCCTCCCGATCCGTAGGCAAGCCATCGGCTTGGTCCTCGGCCACGAAGGGCTGATGGGCCGAGACTTCGATGCTCCGTGACATGCGGTGAACGAACAGCAAAGTTCCGAGCAGAAAGCCTGCCAGAATTCCCTCGGTCAGGTCCCGGAACAGGGTCAGGAAGAAAGTGGCCGACAGAACCAGCGCATCCCCGCGAGAGGTGCGGAGCAGGATGGCAATGGCGTGACGTTCCACCATGTTCCAGGCCACCAGAGCCAGGACTCCCGCCAAACAGGCGAGGGGAATGAACGCCGCCAAGGGCGCAGCCACAACCAGGAAAATCAGGAGGAAAAGAGAGTGGAACATTCCAGCCAAGGGGCTCCAGGCGCCAGCCCGCACATTGGTCGCCGTCCGGGCAATGGTGCCGGTGACGCAAATACCACCGAACAGAGCCGAGCCCATATTGGCCACCCCCTGCCCGACCAACTCACAATTGGACCGGTGGCGTCTGCCCGACATGCCATCGGCGACTACCGCCGACAAAAGGCTTTCAATGGCGCCCAACAGGGCGAAGGCGCCGGCATCAGGCAGAATGGACAAAATCCGGGCCATGGACAGATCGGGCAGACGCGGAGCGGGGAGGCCTGCGGGGATCTCTCCAAACCGGGTCCCAATGGTCTCGACCGGAAGGGTAAAACCCCAAGCAAGCAACCCGCCAAAGGCCACGGCGATGAGCATCCCTGGCCACCCCGGAGCAATACGCCGCAACAGAAGGATCAGTCCGATGGTCCCAAAGGCCAGAAGGGCGGTCAGCGGATCGGCTGTTGGTAAGCCCTTTGCCAGAACGGAAAGGCGGGCGGCAAGTCCTTCGCTCCCCCCTCCCCCGCTGAGGGTCAGTCCCAGAAGGTCCCGGAGCTGACTGAGAAAAATGATGACCGCGATCCCCGCCGTGAATCCCACGGTAACGGGGAAGGGAATGAACTTGATGTAGGTCCCGATTCGCAGAAAGCCCATGGCCAGCAGGAACAGGCCCGACAGGAAAGTCGCGAGGATCAGCCCGTCGACCCCTTGGCGCTGGACAGTGGCGGCAACGAGGATGATGAAAGCCCCTGCCGGACCACCGATCTGGAACCGGCTTCCCCCGAGTGCGGAAACCAAAGCGCCGCCAACGATGGCGGTATAGAGCCCGCGCTCCGGCCCCACGCCCGAGGCAATGGCAATGGCCATGGACAGCGGCAGGGCGACAATGGCCACGGTGAGCCCGGCCAGGGCATCGGCCTTCAGTCCGACAATCCCCTGGCGCTCCCGCAGTGTGGTGACGAGTTTCGGCGTAAACAAGTCCAAGAAGGACGCGCGGTCGGGGGAGGCCCCCTTCGCGATTTGGTCCATGGCGAGAATCCCTCGATCCTAAGTTTCCCGGCCACCCTGTTCCATTGTTGCACGGGCAACTGGGTGGCTGACGCATCGGGCACAGGCCCCTCCGAGAAGGGCGAACAAACCCACGACTGTCTTTTTGTTGATCTTCTTTGCTGGCATAGCATGCCGCCCCGCCTCTGGGAAATGGGAGACTCACCCGCCCTTGTGCGCTTGCATTTTCCCCCTCCAGCGCCCAGGCTGGGACTCCAATGCTCCTCCCGGAATACCCTGCCCCATGTTCCCAGCCCTGTCCCTTGCCATGCCGGTCTCCCCCACCCCTCTCGCGCTCCAACCTCCCTTGTTCCATGCCCAGTGACCCCTTGATCACCACAGCCCAGTCGTTGGCTGATCAGTGCGCGCCGCTGTTGCCCTGGGTCATGGGCGCAATCGCCATTGTCGCCGGCTGGGCCGCTGTGAAATGGCGGCGCGCCTGGCTGAATGCTGTCGAGCAAAGGGACGTCGCCCGCACCGAAACAGAAAGCCTGCGCGAGACCCTCCACACCTCGGACGATGGCTACTTCCTCTGGGTACTGGAGGGACCCCAGGCGGGGACAGCCATCTGTTCCCGCCGTCTGGCCGTCCTGGCCCGCCTGCCCGCTGGCCTGGAGTCCTCCTTTTCAGACCTGCTCGTCGTCCTGCGGGACGATGATGCCCGTCTGTTGGCCGAGCAGGTCGCCGATCTGCGGTCCAAGGGAGCAGGGTTCACGCTCGATGTGGTTCATACGGGCCTGGGCCGCCGTCTGCGGGTGACGGGGATCCGCGCCACCACGGAAATGGGTAAGACCCTGGCCGATGTGCTCTGGGTGCGGGATGTGACCGATGCGGCTGAGGCGCTGGAGACTCTTGGCGACCGCGTTGCCGCGCTGGAAATTGAACGGGACCGCCTGCGCGGCCTGCTCGACGGGTTGCCCACACCCGTCTGGGTGCGCGACGACAGTTTGACCATCGTGGCCTGCAATCTGGCCCATGCCCAGGCCCTCGACCTGGACAACCCCCTGGAGGTCGTCGCAGCCCGGAGGGAGTTGTCCTCTGGCGGAACCGGCCAGGAAATGCGCGCACTGGCCGCCCGGGCCCGGGCTGCAGGCCGCCCCAGCCAAGCCCGGTTCCATGCTGTTCTGGAAGGTGAGCGCAAGCTGGTGGCCATCACGGAAACACCCATCCCCTCGGGTCCCCTGGCCGGACAAACCGTCGGCATCGCCCAGGACTTTACCGCCCTGGAAGAAGTGGAAGACCGTCTGAGCCAAGAAACCCAAGCCCATGGCGCGGTCCTCGAAAGGCTGGGGTCGGCCATCGCCATTTTTGACGGTGTCACCCGCATGACCTTCCACAATGCGGCCTTCGCAAAGCTTTGGAAGCTGGACGCAGAGTGGTTGGCGGAAAACCCACCCTACGGGGATTTCCTGGAACGGTTGCGCGAAGCCCGCCGCCTGCCCGAGGTCGCCGACTTCCCCGCCTTCAAGGCCGGAGAAGTCGCCCTCTTCACCAAACTCCTCCGCCCCCGGGAGGATATCCTGCATTTGCCCGATGGAGCGACCCTCCGTCGGATTCTCGCCCCCCATCCCCTGGGCGGACTGCTGGCCACCTACGAGGACGTGACCGATAGCTTGGCCATGGAGCGGTCCTATAACCAATTAACGGCAGTCCAACGCGAAACCCTGGACCATTTGCACGAAGCCGTGGCCGTCTTCGGCGGCGACGGACGGCTCCGCCTGTCCAATCCCGCCTTCGCCTCCCTTTGGGGCCTGGACAGCCCCAACCAGACCCCCCTCGCCTCTGACTTGGTGGCCCGCATGGCCGACGCGGGCCAGGGGGGCGACGATTGGGAGGTTTTGGGCCGCCGCCTGACCGGTGGAGGCACCGGACGGGAACCCCGCACCGGTCGAGTGGTTCGATCCGATGGACGACACCTGGATTACGCCACGGTTCCCTTGCCCGACGGCGGACTCTTGCTCTCCATGGTGGACACAACCGACCGGGCCCGGGTGGAGCAGGCGCTCCGCGAACGCACGGATGCCCTGCGGGCCGCAGACCGGATGAAAAGCGAGTTTATCGCCAATGTGTCCTTTGAGTTGCGCACCCCTTTGACCACCGTCGGCGGCTTCGCCGAGATCCTGGCGGAGGGCTACTATGGCAATCTGAATCCACGCCAAAAAGAGTACGCCCAGGTCATCGCCCAAACGGCGGGCCAGGTCACGCGCTTGATCGACGATATCACCGATCTGGCGAGCATCGATGCGGGCAACCTCACCCTTGATCTGGATGCCTTCGACGTCCATGCGGCCCTGGCTGCGGTGCTGGCCCTGGTCCGGGAGGCCGCGAAACGCCGGGCAATTACCCTGCATTTCGACTGCCCCCCCGATGCCGGCTGGATCGTCGCCGACGAAACACGGATCAAGCAGGTCCTGTACCACCTGATGACGAATGCCATCACCCATTCAAGCCAGGGCGGCCAAGTAACCCTGGCTGTCCAACGGGACGCCCCGGGCGAAGGGGAAAACCCCCATCGCGACGAGATGGTCTTCACCGTCGCCGACACGGGCCGGGGTATGGACGAAACCCAGAGGACCCGGGCCTTCGACAGTTTCGCCAAGGGTCCTCGATCCGAAGGTGCAGGCCTGGGGCTGACCCTGGTCCGCCGCTTCGTCGAGTTGCATGGTGGAGAGATCGACCTGATCAGTGTCCCCGAAGAGGGCACCACCATCATCGTACGCCTGCCAACGGGGGGATAAGGGGAAAGCGAGCGTCACTCTTCTTGAAAAACCGAAAAACGCGGGGCTTTGCCCCGTGACGGGGAACACCCCCTGTCGTGTACCGTGAAAACAGGTGCCCACGTTTCCTGCCTCAGCTTTAGAGTGAAACGGGATCAGCTTGAGTCAAGCTGGCCCCGTTTCACTCTCATTCTATAAGTTTTAGAGTATCTTCGAGGCCAAGTTTGGTCGCGAAGCGACCCAACTTGGCCTCGGAATACTCTAGGGACTCGAGATAGGCCACTTCCCTTGCCCCTCCGGCCCATCGAGCACATAGGTCGGCTGGCACAGGCCCGAAATGGTGCGGCGCAGGGCATCAGCCAGGGCCTTGCCCTCCGCCAGGGAGAGGCGGAAATGGGAGGTTCCCTTCGCCCGGTCCGGATGGTGCAGGTAATAGGGCTTGATCCGGTTGTCCACGAAGCAACGCATCAGGTCACGCAGGGTCTCCAGGTCGGCATTCACCCCCCGCAACAGCACCGTCTGCGACAGCAGGGGAATACCCCGATCCACCAAACTGGCCACGGCCGCCTCCGCTGCCGGGGTAAATTCCTCAGGGTGGTTGGCATGGATCACCAGCCAGACCGGTGTCCTCCGGCGCAAAACAGCCCGCATCTCCGGTGTGATCCGGTCTGGATCCAGGACCGGCACCCGGCTATGGATCCGCAGGGTCCGCACATGGGCAATGCCTTCCAGGTCGTCCAACAGGCCCCCCAGACGCCGGGGAGACAGCATCAAGGGATCGCCACCCGACAGAATCACTTCCCGAACCGCTGGAGTCGCACCGATGTAGTCGAGAACGGCGGCCCAATCATCGGGGGCCAAAACCTCGCCCCCCGGCCCGACCTGTTCCCGTCGGAAACAGAACCGGCAATAGACCGGACAGGCATGCAAAGGCTTCACCAGCACCCGATCGGGGTAGCGGTGCACCACCCCCTTTACTGGAGCATGGGCGCCATCGCCAATGGGTTCGTCCAATTCGTCGGGCGTCGTCACCAATTCCCGGACATCGGGCAGGAACTGGCGGGCCAGGGGGCTATCCGGCCCCCTGACCCGTATCCCCTCGGCCAGGGCCGAGGGGATGGCCAAGGCATAGCGATCCACGACCTGAGCCAGGGCCGGAGCCTGCTCACCGGACAGAAGACCCTCGGCTTCCAGGTCTTCCAGGGTGCGCAGTGTGGTGTCGCGCAAAACGCGCAAGGTGGTATCCCGGCCCATGTCAGCGGGACGCCAAACGAACGGCGGCCTCGGCCCGGCGGAAAGCGTCAAGGAAGCGCGTCTGCACTTCGGCCACGGGAAGGGGGGTCAGGGTGACGCCGACCAGGGGTTTTTCCTTAATGCCCAGGACCGTCTTCACCTCCTTTTCCGTGAAACCGGCCAGTTGAACCGCTTCCGTCGCCGCAGAAATCCAATCGGCTTTTTTGATCAGGGCCTTGACCTCCGGCGCAGGCACAGGCGGCAACCCGAAACGGGTATAAACGGCGGCCATCAATCGGCTCTCCACTTCCTTGAAGACATCGCCCACGGCGGCCTTCAGGGGGGTAATCAGGTCATGGGTCACATATTCGCTGGCGTCGTGCAAAAGGGCCGCCAGGATCACCCGGGGATGGGCTTTGGGCTGGAGGGAGCGGACAATGTCGCTGACCAAAATGGAATGTTGAGCCACGGACCAGCCGTGCGCCCCCTGGGTTTGCCCATTCCACCGGGTATTTCGGGACAGACCCAGGGCGATATCCTCGATTTCGATATCCATGGGCGAGGGCTCAATCAAGTTGAGCCGACGCCCGGATAACATGCGTTGCCACGTGCGAGGGGCCTGCGCGCGCAGACGGTCTTCAGTCGACAAAACGGAACTGGACTCAGTGTGAGACATGCAAAACGACTCTTGATCAAAGTTAAGCTGCGGACCGTTCCGCGTCCTCCAAATCGGCCTCATCCTCCTCCACAGGTGCGGGTGCGTTGAAATCGAAGGAGAGTTGGCCATCTTCATAGTCGGCCCGGGGGTCAAGTTCGGTCGCGACGGGCGTGGTTCGCGCGACGATCTGGAAGGGGAGTTTCTCGTCGTCCGGCGCCGCATCGCGGATCCGCATCCGCAAGATCGTATAGGCGAACATTCCCAGGGCAATAAAGCCGCTGAACAGGAACAGACCCGAGGGGCCGATCCCTTCCATGATCGCTGAGGCGACCAGCGGTCCAATCACGGCTCCGATACTGTACGTAAACAAAAGCCCACCACTGGCCGACACCATGTCCACCGGATCCAACCAGTCGTTTACCAAGGCCACGCTGACCGGATAGAGGGTGCTGACCACGGCTCCAAACAGAACCGCCGATCCCAGGAAGATGCCTTTGTCCAAGAATTGGGACAGGTCAATCCCCACCCATTGCCCGGCAATCAGGAACAGGCAAGCCAGAACCAGGGCCAGACTGGTTCCGGCGATGATGAACCGGCGATCCATGCGGTCGGACAACCGGCCCAGGGGCCATTGCAAGAGAAGCCCGCCAATGATGACCGCACTCATGAACAAGGCAACCCCGGTCAAATCCAGCCCCATGGTCCGGGCGTAAAGGGGACCAAGGGAATAGAAGGAGCCCAAAACCAAACCTGCGGTCAACGCACCGAACATGCCCGTCGGCGAAATCCGGAACAGGCGAACCAAGCTGAAACTGGAAATTTCCGGCAAGTCCGGCGCCGGAATCCGTGTGATGGTAACCGGCACCAGAGCAACAGAGGTGAGAATCGACACCAGGGCAAACAGCATGAAGCCCGTGGTCTGGCCCAAAAGCAGCAGGAACTGTGCCACGCCCTGGAAGAAATAGGTAATGATCATATAGGCCGACAGCAGGGCCCCCCGGGTCTCCGCCGTCCCCCGAGCATTCAACCAGCTTTCCGCGCACATGAACAGACCGGCCATGGTGAAGCCTTCCACCAGGCGCAGGCAGCCCCAAAGCCAGGGATCCAGCAGGAAGGCATGGGCCAAACTGGCCGCAGAATACACCGAGGCCAAGGCGGCAAAGGTCCGCACATGGCCCACGGCACCGATGACCGAGGAGACCTTCAACGCCCCAAGAATCAAGCCAAGGAAATAACTGGCCATGACAATACCGGACACGGTCGCGCCCACATTCATGTCCGCCAAACCCACACCAACCAGGGTCCCCAGGAGCCCATGCCCCAGCAGCAAAATCCCAATCCCACCCAGAAGGGGGGTGACCGAAAACAACACGGAGACCATCGGGGGATGTCCCAATCCTGGAAAACTGGACAAGGCCGCGTCCTCGCGGTCCCTTGCCCGTGGAAATGAAGGGGGGAACGGGATCAGTCCCGGCCGCGTTCCCGGCGATAGGGGATGACCAAGTGGTCCATCCAGGCGCAAATTTCGCTTCGATGCGTGACGGGATCCAAGATATCCGAATCCAGCCCGAAGGCCCAGGCCAGATGCCGCAGACGGGGCAGACCATCAACCGAAAGCAGAGACACCCAACGGACAACGGGCCTCACCTCGGCAAGGACCTGACCATAAGCCCGGGCATAAGTCTGGGCTCCGTAGTCGGCCTTGACGGCGTCATGAACAGCCGCATTGCCTTCGACAATCAAGAAAAGCGGAGCTTGAGTCACAAAAATCGCCTTGGCCTTACGGAACGACTCGTTCCAAGAGGGGTTAGGGTCACAGCACGACAGTGTCAACGGGCAGGGTTAGAGAAGGATCCTCGATTTCCACCACCCAAATATCCGCATCATACCGTTCCTGCCGCTCCAGATAGGCATCCGCCGTCCGTTCGTCCACCGGTTCCGAACCGGTGGCCCGCATCCAAACCGCCTCTCCTTCACCGGATCGGGCTTGGCAAAGCACCTGACACCCTGCTCCCAAACCATTGAGTTTCAAAAAGATGGCCCCCGCATCGGGATCCCCCCGGCGGAGTTGGTAAGCAGAAAGACCCCGGACCTGACATCGCCGGATGATGGCTTGGACCACCGTCCGAGCCTTGAGCCTTGGGTCATCCCCCATAGCCATCTCCTCATCTCCCATCGATTGCTGCAATTTGACCATAATCCGGCAGATCTCTCAGTGCGACATATGGACGCCAGGATGATCGGCGTTTAGGATGAGTTTTCCCGAGTAGAGGGGGGTGTCCGGGAGCACGGAATGGATATATCCGCCGTAAAGGTTCTTCTTGTCGACGACAATCCGAATATGCGGTTGTTGATGACCACGCTGCTCAGCGCCGTGGGCATTTTGGATATCCGGGAAGCCGCCAGCGCGAAAGATGGCCTGGATCTTTTAAGGACCTGGGTGCCCTCCATCGCGTTGATTGATTATGTCATGCCCGAAATGACAGGGATGGACATGACCCGAGCCATCCGCAGAGACACGGACACCACCCTGGCATCCATGCCTATCATTATCGTTACGGGGCATGGAGAAACCGAAAACATCCACAAAGCCGCAGAAGCAGGCGCAAACGACTTCATTGTGAAGCCGTTCACCGCACGCATCTTGATTGGTCGTATTCAACGGTGTCTGCGTGACCCCCGGACCATCTCCGAAATGGTCGCGGAGAGGGATAGGGCGCGTACCGGCGACCGATGATGGAGCGCCGATCAGAGTCCTCCCCAGAAAAAAGGGTGACGTTTCCAACTCCTTCTCCAGGTCATCGGAACCGTTGGTCTTGCTGGCCCCATCCCCTTCCGGCACTCCGAAAAAAGACGCTTGGAATTCTTCTGATTGTTGGCTTGTTGGTCCTGATTCTGGTCTGTGTCACCTGGATCCTCGTCAAGGAGCGAGAGTCGGACCTGCGGGACGCACATCTCCGGCTAACGGAAGAAGCTGTAGAACTGGCCCATGTTCTGGACGCAACCCTCTCTGGCGCTGGTGCTATCGCACGACAAGTGGCCCTGGATACTGGTGCAACCCTGGCCCTGGGAAAGGATCCGGATGCGGATCGTTTCAAAACCCGGTTGGCACCGTTTGTCGCTGACGTCCCAGGGCTGGTTGGCATCGCCGCCCATAGCCAATCCGGTCGCCTTCTGGCCCAAGTGATCAAAGGCCCCCTTCCCGAACACCCTTTTGCCCCCCCTTCGGAACCGGAAAGCTGGTCCAAGACCCCGGAATCCATCCAGTACCAGATCCTTGGCAGCGGCCCGTCCCTGCTTCGCCCATCCCTGCTTCGCCCATCCCTGCTTCGCCCATCCCTGCTTCGCTTGGTCAGCCCCATGACCGGAGACACAGGCGCCCCCCTGGGAACAGTCTCGATTCTGATCGACATCGATGCCTTGCTAACCCTTCAGAGTAATCCCAAGCTTTGTCGGCAATTCTATGTCAACGATGCCATCTTGGCATCCCAGGGCGCCTGTTCCAAACCTTCCGGCACGACCGTCTCGGATAGCGACACCTTGGTCAGCACCTCCCGCGTTGAGTCCTCTGGCACCCTGACGATCGCTCTCTCCATGTCCCGGGACGCGGCTTTGAAACACTGGACGCATACCGTCTGGATCTCATTGGTCGGATTTGGAGGATTCGCCCTATTTCTGGCAGTCGCCCTGATCACCATCCTTCGAAAGGTCGCCCATCGGATCGACGTACAGGAGCGTAAGGACCGGGACAATGCCCAACTCGCCGCCGCCCTTACGGCCTCGGGCCTGGGAACCTGGGCCTGGAGGTCCTCGGAAGGCACTGGGGAAATGAGCGGCGGAGGCCTGGAAGATGAAATCTTGGACGGCACAAATTGGCTCGATCGGATTTTGCCCCGGGATCGGCTTGCTCTAATGGCAGCACTGGAAGCCCAGGAACGGGGCCTGGCCACACCGCTGGACATCCAAGTGCGGTGCGCCTTCAAGGACGGATCCATCCGTTGGCTCCGCTTCCGAGGTCGCCTTATTCCAACGGGACAACACGGGTCAACAGGACAAGATGGGGAACACCCCCCCTATGTCGCCGGTCTTTGGGCCGATGTGACAGACCAGAGCCAAGTCGCCATGGAACGCCTCCGCCTGGCCACGGCGGTGGAGAAAGGTCCTGTCGCGGTGATGATGACCGATGCGGAAGGACGCATCGACTATGTGAATCACAAATTCCAGGACGTAATGGGCTACACTCCGTCGGATGTTCTTGGTCAATACCCTGAGATGATCGGCTCCGGATTAACGGATCCTTCGGTCATCACGGACCTCTGGTCACGGGTTTCCCAAGGACGGGACTGGTCCGGCGAGATCATCAACCGTCACAAGAATGGTCATCTCGCTTGGCATCTCGTCTCCATTTCCCCAATCCAGTCCGATGATGCCGTTATCGGCTATGTCGCCGTGTATGAAGATATTTCCGAACGGAAACGCCTTCAGGAAGACCTGAACATGCAGGTTTCCATGATGCGGGCAGTCCTGGACATTTCGCCCAACGGGATCTTGGTCGCAGACCTGCAGGGTCGTCCCCGCATGATCAATCTGCGCCTGAGGCGGCTGTGGGGGTTGGATCCGGATGTTCTCGAAACGGAGGAACCGGGTTTCCTGTTCGAGACCATGGCCAAAAAAGTCGCCGAACCCCAGACCTTCCTGGAAGTCATCAACAGCCTGAACGAAGCCCCCCGCGAGCCGGAAGTGGGGCTGGAGATCATGTTCCGAGACGGACGAGTCATTGAACGCCATTCCCTAGCCGTGGAGGACGACACGGGCACCCCCTGGGGCCGGGTCTGGTTTTTCCGGGAAGTAACCGAGCAAAAACGCGTGGAAAGGGCCCTGTCCGATCAGTTGGAATTCCAGCATACCCTGCTCGATACCCTTCCCAGTCCCGTCTTTCACATGGACCGCCAGGAACGCTTCCTTGGGTGTAATCGTGCTTTTGGAACGCTGGTGAGCCGGTCGCCAGAAGCGGTCTTCGGCGCCACGGCAGATGAGCTTTTTTCCCAGGAACGGGCACGCCGCCTGACGGAAGGAAACCGGGACCTTCTCACCAACGGAGGCATGGACATCCGCGAAATCACGTTAATGGATTCCGAGGGCGTCTTCCGCGACATGGCCATGTCAAAGGCAGCGTTTACCGACGCCCAAGGCCAAGTCAATGGCTTGGTTGGCATTTTGACCGACGTGAGCAACCTGAAAAAAGCAACGGATGAACTGCGCCGCTCGAACCAGGACCTGGAACAGTTCGCCTATGTGGCCTCCCATGACTTGCAGGAACCTCTGCGCATGGTCTCAAGCTACCTTGGCCTTTTGAAACGACGCTACGCCGACCATCTGGACGACGACGCCGTTGAATTCATCGGCTATGCCGTGGATGGGGCCCATCGCATGCAGGACCTGATCCAAGACCTGTTGCATTTCTCACGCATCGACACCCGAGGCAACCCCCTGGAGCCGACGTCCACTCGCCTATGCCTGGACATGGCCATGAATAATCTGCGCGTTTCCTTCGAAGAAGCCAACGCACAATTGGTCTGCCTGCCCTTACCCATGGTCATGGCCGATGATGCACAGATTACGAGCCTGTTTCAGAATCTCCTAAGCAACGCTGTAAAATACCGGGCTCCGGACCGCACTCCGGATATCCGGATCCAAGTCACCCAGGATGGGGACTATTGGCGCTTTGCTGTCAGCGACAACGGTATCGGCATCGCTCCCCAATTTGCCGACAAGGTCTTCATGATTTTCCAGCGTCTCCAAACCCGCGATCGCTATCCGGGAACCGGAATCGGGCTGGCCGTCGTGAAGAAAATCGTCGAGCGACACGGCGGTCGCGTCTGGCTGGAGGGAGAGGAAGGCGTTGGCACGACCTTTTATTTTACCCTCCGAGCCATCCCCGAGGAACTGGCCGTTTTCAAAGAAAACTTGGCCTAGAGTGCTCCGAGATCAAGTCTCACGGTACACGACAGGGGGGCTTTGCTCCGTCCCCCACTGGGGCCAAAAGGCCCCAGACCCCAAGCATTTACTGGCCAAAAGGCCCCAGACCCCAGGCCAAAATAAATGGGGCCTTGGGCAATCGCCCAAAAAAATATAAGACACTGTCGTGTATCGTAGTCAGCTCTGACAAGACCCTGCCCCAAACGGGGTGTCTTTGATTCCGCCTCCAGCCAAGAGGACACTATTCGGCTTTCTCTACGCGACCACACAAGGAGCCAACACCATAGGCTTGGGCTTAACCCGGCACAACAACTTATAGTTAGGTTTGTAAACTCCCCGCAATCCCTTGCCTGAATCAATGCATTAGACTACCCTTGCATGACCTGAACTTAAGAGTGGGACAAAGAATACTTTTTGCGGTACGATATACTGTATCGGTTTCAAAACACCCATCACACCGACCCCAGAAACGGGTGGTGAATGTTCCTCCTCACTTTCAGAAGGAGTAAGGCCTTGCGTCTCGGCATTCGCATTCCTCTGTTGATCGTCGGGCTTGGCCTTATTGCCCTCATTGGACAAGCCACGTTGTCCTATCTCCGTGCCCGCGACGCGCTGATCGTAGAAACACAAAACAAGCTCTCCGCAGTCCTAGATTCGCGCGCTGCCGAATTAACCCAGTACTTCAAGGCCATTGAAGAAGATTTGACGGTCCTGGCAGCCGGACCAGCTACCCGAATGGCCCTGAACGACCTCATCGCCGGATGGAATGCCCTGGGTTCCGACCAGACCGCACAGCTACAAAAGCTGTACATCACCGATAATCCCAACCCCACCGGCCATAAGGATGAGCTCGACGCAGCTTCCGATGGATCAGCCTACAGCACTGCCCACCGCCAGTGGCACTCCTGGTTCCGGAACCTTCTCCGAGCCCGGGGCTACTACGATATCTTCCTGTTCGACCCCAAGGGCAACCTCGTCTACACGGTCTTCAAGGAGTTGGACTACGCCACCAACCTGGTCAATGGCAAATGGGCCGATTCAGAGCTGGGAAAGGCCTTCCGCGCAGCCCGGGACACCCCCAAACCCGGCAAGGTTGCGTTCTTCGACTTCGCCGCCTATGCCCCCAGCCATGGCACCCCGGCCAGTTTCATGTCCACGCCCATTGTCGATCCAAAGACCGGAACCCTTCTGGGAGTCCTCGCCTTCCAGATGCCCGTGGAGCGAATCGACCACCTGATGCAGCAACATATGGGCCTTGGGAAGACGGGTGAAATCTATGTGGTGGGCAAAGACAAGACCATGCGCTCCGACAGTCGATTCTCCAAGGAAAGCACGATCCTCAGCCAGACCGTCGACACACCTCAAGTCACAGCAGCCCTGTCCGGAGAGCGTGTCCAAGGACTCTTCACAGACTATTTGGGTGACCCTGTGGCAGCGACAGCCATGCCCATCGATATCGATGGCGTCCGCTGGGCTTTGGTCGCCGAACAGAACGAAGGGGAAATGCTCGCCCCCACCCGCGCTTTAACCAAGTCCATCCTCCTCGTCACGGCCATTTCTGCCGTTCTCCTGTTCCTGGTCGGCTTTCTATTCTCCCGCTCTCTGACCCGTCCCATCCTCGCTTTGACCGCCGTCATGGGACATTTGAAAGCCGAGAAGTACGACGTCATGGTTCCCGGTCAAACCCGGCCGGACGAACTGGGAGAAATCGCCAAGGCTGTCGATGTCTTGCGACAGTCAGGGGCTGAAGCCGCCCAGCTCCGCGAACAACAGGAATTAAACCGACAAGCCGCCGAGGAGCAAAAAACGGCCGCCCTACGCGCCATGGCCGAAACGGTGGAGCAGGAAACCCGAAATGCGGTCGACGCCGTTGCCGACCGAAGCGAAAACATGGCCAAAACGGCCAACGTCATGGCAGACAGTGCAACAGAGGTGGCGGAAAACGCCTCAGCCGTCGCTGCCGCTGCGGAGGAAGCCCTCGCCAACGCCCAAGCCGTCGCCTCAGCGACCGAGGAAATGACCGCCTCCATCCACGAGATCTCCAGCCAAGTGACCCGGGCAACCGATATCACGGCCAAGGCAGTCGATGCTGGAGACAGGACAAAACGGACCATCACCGAACTGAATAACACCGTGGAACGGATCGGCGAAGTCGCCAATCTGATCAGCGACATCGCCAGCCAGACCAACCTACTGGCGCTGAATGCCACGATTGAGGCCGCCCGGGCAGGCGAGGCCGGCAAAGGTTTTGCTGTCGTGGCAGGAGAAGTCAAAAACTTGGCCAACCAGACGGCACGCTCCACCGAAGAGATCACCCGGCGCATCACGGATATTCAAAACGCGACCCAGTCCGCCACCCTGGCCGTGGATGACATCAGCGCCACCATCCATGACATGGACCACGTGTCCGAAACCATCGCCGCAGCCATGGAGGAACAGGGCGCAGCAACCCGGGAAATCGCCCGCAACGTCAGTCAAACTGCGGAGTCGTCGCGAGAGGTTACGTCACGCATCACCGAGGTCTCGGACAATGCCCGGGCCAATGGTGACAGGGCCACGGTCATGCGCCAGGGCTCCTCAGACGTGGCCACATCCATCAACGAACTGCGAAAGACCCTGATCTCGGTCGTCCGCACCAGCACCAAGGACGTGGACCGGCGCAAGGCCCAGCGGTTCCATATCAATGTCACCTGCTCCCTGGATGCCTCCTCCAAAGTCATCCCTTGCATGCTGGAAGACATCAGCCTGGGCGGCGCAAGACTGACGCAAGTCTCCGAAGCCATATCTCAGGGAAGCACCATCACCATCCATTTGCCAAACGGCGCCAAGCCTAAGGGAGCCGTGATCGAGCAAACCAAGGATTATCTCAGAGTGCAGTTCAACGACGGCGAACTAACCCAAGCGGCCCTGACCAGCCTGACGGAATCG
Organism: Rhodospirillum sp. A1_3_36; assembly: GCF_047263945.1. Classification (NCBI taxonomy): domain Bacteria; kingdom Pseudomonadati; phylum Pseudomonadota; class Alphaproteobacteria; order Rhodospirillales; family Rhodospirillaceae; genus Rhodospirillum; species Rhodospirillum sp. A1_3_36. The sequence continues at coordinate 269,992 of NZ_JBLAVB010000002.1, forward strand.
CTTCAAACCAACCGGTAAAGGGTCTTCAACAGACGCCCATGGGAACGGCATGGGCGTCTGCATCCCCCGTCCATTGACGGGGGCATAACTCTTGCCCGTCAGTGGACGGGCATGGGCCTCATGTCATGCTGGACGATGGCTGCATTCGCCAATTCCAGGCTGGGCGCCCACCCAATACGCGCGCCATTGGCGGCGTGGATGGTGAATCCATCTGCCGGGCCATCATGGTCCAGAACGGAATGCCGAGCGTAGGCGATGGCGTTCAGGCCCAACACGGCCAATTCTTCGGGGTTGATAGACAGTATTTGGCCATCATCCTGATGGGACCCTGCCTGATCAGCTCCCGTTTGCGTGGCCTGTATTTGATGGGCTGGTGTCGTCTTGACGGCTGTCATGGTGACAATCTCCCGTTTTCCTCTCACGCGACCCCATATGGGCATCGCTCCAATCATCTTACCACCAATCCGATGCACGAATCGGATCAGGAATTCTCGTCATCCCGAGCCAAGGCGGAGACATCAATGGCACGCGACGGCGCCCCCTTGACGGTCTCACCCTTGGCATCGATGGGAATATGACGCACTTTGGTTTCCGGAATCGGCCGTTCCAGATCGACATGCAAAAGCCCGTTTTCCAGGCTCGCCCCGGATATTTCTATCCCCTCGGCGAGGACGAAGGCGCGCTGGAACTGGCGCGACGCTATACCCCGGTGCAGATAAATGCGTTCGCAATCGTCGTTCTGGCGCTTGCCACGAATGACAAGCTGATTGTCCTCCACGGCCACGGACAAGTCCGTTTCAGCGAATCCGGCGACGGCCAGGGTGATCCTGAGGCCAATTTCGCTGGTCTGCTCGATATTATAGGGGGGATAGCCCTCGGCCTGGTTCTTGGACACCCGGTCGAGCACACGCTCGAAATGGTCGAACCCCAGCAAAAGCGGGCTATTGAATACGGATACTCTGGTCACCTGCGTCCTCCTCAATGGTAGAAACCCAATGCGGCGCAAGGCCATTTGGGTCTGGAGCGAGTCCACATGGGGCCCGTTTCCGGCGCCCATGAAGTGGACCGGCCCCAGAAGGGGCACCGGTCCATACCCATATTTCGGGAGTCCAACCGCCGCCGTCAAGCGATGGCGACGCCAGGCAATGACGATCCCCCACCCCCCGGTGTACAAGAAAAGACCTCCGGACCAAGCCGAGCCTCCCAAAAAAACTGAGATCCAAATGACCCTGGACAGCCGAACCATTCTTCACGTCATTCTGGACAGTCTGGATGACGACATCACCCTGGTGGACCTGAAGGGCCGCATCCTGGCCACTGGCAGCGCATGTGCGAAACGCCTGGGTGTGTGCCATCCCAAGGACGCCATCGGCATGGATGCCTTTGCCGCCCACGCTCCCGCCGTGGCCGAAGGACGCCGCGCCGCCCTCGCCAGGGTTGCCAGTTGCGGCATCGCCGAGGTGATCGAGGACCAGGAAGATGGCCAGTGGTGGTCCGTCCGTCTGGCGCCCGTGACAGGTTCCTGGCACACCATCGAAGGCGTCGTCATCCGCGCTAGGGAAATATCGGAAACCCGCAGTCTCGCCCTGGCCCTCAGGGATAGCGAGGAACGGTTCCGTGGCACCTTTGACGCCGCCGGCCATGGCATGGCACTGGTGGAGCTGGATGGACGCTTCCGCATGGTCAATCCGGTCCTGCGCGACCTTCTGGGCCTGTCCGAAAAGACCCCCGGCGACCTGCCCTCCAGGGTCTTTCCCGGAGATATCAAAATTGCCCTGGACCTCGTCCGCCGCCTGGGCAACGGCCAGGAAACCTCGGTCACCGTCCGCATGCGGTTCGTCGGCGCCGATGGGAACACGATCTGGGCCTCGGTCAGCGCCGCCCTACAAAGCCCCCTGGTGGGAGAACGGCCCTATGTGGTCATGCACCTACGTGACATCACCCAAGAACATCTGGCCGAACATCGCCTGAGGGAGGCCAAGGAGGAGGCAGACCGAGCCAGCCGAGCCAAGACCCGCTTCCTTGCGGCGGCCAGCCACGATTTGCGTCAACCCCTCCAGGCCCTCAACATGTTCGTCTCCGTCCTCGCCGCCCGGGAAGAGAATCCCCGCAAGCGCGAGATCGTCACCAAGATCGAGAAGACCGCAGAGGCCCTGACGGGTCTGCTGAACACCCTGTTGGACATTTCCAAACTCGACGCCGGGTTGATGCGGCGGGAACCCCGGGACATTTCCTTAGCCCCCCTGCTCTCGCGCCTCGCCGACGAATTCCACCCTGTGGCCGCCGCCAAGGGTTTGAGCTTCAGCCATGTCAGCACCTCGGCCAAGGCCCATGCGGATCCTGCCCTGGTGGAAATCATCTTGCGGAATTTTCTGGGGAATGCCCTGCGGTATACGCCCCAAGGTCGTGTCCTCTTAGGCATCCGCCACCGGTCCGGAAGACTGGTGGAAATCCAGGTGATCGACACCGGGTCCGGCATCCCCGAGGAGCAGCACAGCCTGATTTTCGAGGATTTCCACCAAGTGGAAAACCCCACCCGCGAGAAAGGTGAAGGGCTGGGTTTGGGATTGGCCATCGTTAAACGGGTGGCAACCTTGTTGGATGCCCAAATTACCTTGGCCTCAATCCCTGGAAAAGGATCTCGGTTCGGCCTTGTGCTATCCCCACCCCAAGGAGTGCTGGCGGGATATGGAACCGGGGGCCTTCGGTCAGCTGAACCGGAAGCGGCCCAGGGGTTGACCGTGCTGCTGATCGATGACGAACCGGCGATTCTGGATGGCTTGACCCTGGTCCTGGAGGGTTGGGAGTGCGAGGTTTTGGCCTTCGATGACCTTGAAGGTCTGCGAGAAGGCCTGGAGTCCGGCGGCTTCGAGGCGCCACCGGATGTAATCATCGCCGACTACCGCCTGGGAGAGCAAGAAACCGGGGTGGACGCTGTGACCCTGGTCCGCACCCATTTCGCCCTGCCCGTTCCTGCCCTGTTGCTGACCGGCGACACCGCGCCCCAGCGCTTGCGAGAAGCGGACGCCAGCGGCCTCCCCCTCCTGCACAAGCCAGTCAAACCGGAGGTTCTGCGCGGCGCCATAGCCGACCTGTTGGCCGGTGGGTTGACCCTGGAGGACACGGCACCGGAGACGGTCGTCCCCGGCAGCACACTTTTGTTGTAGCAATTGGTGAGAGTCAAACGGGATCAGTTTGAATCAAACTGGCCCCGTCTGACTCTCATTCTATAAGTTTAGAGTATCTTCGATGCGGCCTGGGACCAGATCCCTGTCACGGCCGCCTCGCATGCGAATGTGGAGAAATCCTTCGGATCGCGGCCCAAGACCCGCTGCACCCCATCGCCCAGCCCGACATTCCGCCCGTCCAGCACGGTGGAAAACAGGTAGTCCAGTAACCAAACAACGTCCTTAGGTGCTCCGCACCGGCTGACGTCCTCAAGAAAGGCGTCGTGGGAGATCTGGACAAAATTGATCGACCGCCCAGAAGCCCGGACGATCTCTCGGGCGATCTCGGCGAAAGTCATAGCCCGGGGACCCGTCACCTCCAAGACCTCCCCGACCCAATCCGGTTCGGTCATGGCCGCTACGGCCACGTCGGCAATGTCATCGGCATCGATAAAGGGTTCGGGAATATCCCCAGCGGGAAGGGCGATGGTTCCACCCTGGACCATGGGGAGAAATGCGCCTTCGGTGAAGTTCTGGTTGAACCAACTCGCCCGGACGACCGTGGCCTCCAGACCGCTGGACAATACGATCCTTTCGCAGGTTTCTGCTCCGGCCTCTCCTCGCCCCGAAAGCAAGACAAGACGGCGTAATCCAGCGGCACGAGCGCTTTCGACAAAGTCCGCGATGGTCTCGGGCGCCCCGGGAATGGCGAGGTCCGGGGCGTAGTTCACATAGGCAACCTCCATAGCGTCCAGAGCCGCAGACCACCCTGAGGGGCTGCCCCAATCAAAAGGGATTGCCCCCCGCCTGGAGCCAACTCGAGTGGGGACTCCTTTGGCGGTCAGGCGGTCAACGATGCGATGGCCGGTTTTTCCCGTGCCACCCAAGACCAAAACAGACGGGGTTTGGGAGCAGCGACCCTGAGGGGCGAGGATATTGGGCATGGCGTAGTCCTTTCGACGAGTCAAATTGACACAGTGTAAACTTTACACAGCGTCAATATCGCCTCCCTTGACATGCTGTCAAGTTCCATTCATCTCTGTCCCACCATTGATTGTCCCCACTCCAACCCAGAGAAACGCCCTTGCCCCAAACCACCCCAACCCCGACATCGGGCAAATCCTCCCGTGACGCCACCCGAGACCGAATCCTCGATGCCTGCTGGCGCTTGCTTGAGCGGGGTCCCGGGGCCCAGGTCCGCATGGGAGATGTCGCCAAGGAAGCGGGCGTCAGCCGCCAGGCCGTCTACCTGCATTTCCAGAACAGGGCAGACTTACTCATTGCCACGACCCGATTCATCGAGGACCGTGCGGACACGGAAGAACGCCTCGCCCCCAGCCGTACCGCGACCACAGGACAGGAGCGGCTGGAGAGCTTCATCCAGGCTTGGTGTGGGTTCATTCCGGTGATTCATGGGGGAGCGGGTGCCCTGATGGCGATGGCCGATACGGACCCCGAAGCCCAAGCCGCCTGGGGCAACCGCATGGAAGCCCTCCGCCAGGGCTGCGAGGCCGCGATCACAGCCTTGGACCGAGATGGCGATCTGGACCCGGCGCTGACCGTCGAGCGTGCCACGGACAGCCTTTGGGCTCTCCTTTCCGTTCGCCTGTGGGAACAGCTGGTCCAGGATCGGGGATGGAGTCAGGAAGATTATGTTTTTGAAATAAAACGACTGTCCCGCAGGGCCTTTCTCAAACCCTCTGGCGAGCAGGGATAGCCGACAGGCCCGAAACGACCGAAGTCAGACCCCCTTTCCAACCGATGACGCATCCGATGCCGACTCCTGGCGGGCCTCATCCATGGCTTGGGTCAGCCCCGTGTAATGGTCCCCCCGCAGCGCACGCACCAAATCCGCTACCGCAGCCGGATCGGCCTTGGCCGCCTTGGCCGCCTCCGCCCCCAGGCGCAAGCTCGCCTCCAAAGTCTCCGGCACGGCGTGCGCCGCCCCCTGGTTCCGAAGATGCTCGGACATGGCCAAGTCCCGGGCCCGGGCGTGGACAGGGAGGTTGGGGAAATGGTGGCGGACAGTCCAGAGAGTCCGTTCCGCAGCCCGAGGGCTATCCAGGGTAATCACCAAAAGGCGAGCCTCCGCCGCGCCGACAGCGCGCAGAATCTCCGGCCGACTGGCGTCCCCGTAATAGACCCGGGTCCCCGCCTTGCGCCCCCGGTCCACGTTCTCGCTGTCCAGATCAATGGCGCGACACGGGATTCCAAGGCTGTGAAGCATACGTGCCACTGTCTCGCCCACCCGACCAAACCCCGCAATCAGAACGGGGCGGTCTTCCGACGGGTCCGCATCCTCGGCGCCATCGGCCGCCCTTGCATTCTTAAACCGGGGCGCCAACCGGTCACCCAGCATCGCCAACAAGGGCGTAACAGCCATACCCAGGGCGATCACCGAGACCAACGGTTCGGAGACCGCCGGAGCAAGCACACCCTGCTCCCCCGCATAGGCGAACAGGACGAAACCGAATTCCCCAGCCTGGGCCAGCAGCAATCCCGCCTGGAGGGATCCTGCAGCATCCAGCCCGGATAATCGCGCCAGACCGATGATCAGCCCGGCCTTGACCACCAGCAGGACGACCAAAGCGCCCAGGATCAACGACCAATTGTTCACCAACGCCCCCAGATCGATACCCATGCCCACGGCCATAAAAAACAAGCCGAGCAACAATCCCCGGAAGGGCTGGATATCCACTTCAACCTGATGGCGGTATTCGGAATCGGCAAGCAGCACGCCCGCGAGAAATGCACCCATGGCCATGGACAGCCCCGCATGCTCCATAAGCCAGCCAAAGCCCAGGACCAGCAACAGGGCCATCCCGGTGAAGACCTCCGCCCCTCGGGTCGAGGCAATCAGTTTCAAGACCGGATTGATCAGAATCCGTCCTCCCAGGATCACCGCCACCAGGATCCCCAAGGTCTCAACGATGGCTAGACCCAAGTCCATGGATAACCCCGACCCCGTATCCGCCAGAAGGGGAACCATCGCCAACAGAGGCACAACCGCGAGGTCTTGGAAGAGCAGAATGGAGAATCCGGCGCGGCCCCACTGGGCAGAGAGTTGATTTCGATCTGACAACAGTTGCACGCCGAACGCCGTGGAGGACAGGGCAAGACCGAATCCAGCCACCAGGGCGGGTCCCGGATCCAGCCCCAACCCCAGGGAAGCCAAAGCAGAGAGCGCCCCCCCGGACACCAGGACCTGGGCTCCCCCCAGGCCAAACACCAAGCGGCGCATGACCCACAGGCGGCTGGGTTTGAGTTCGATGCCGATCAAAAACAACAGAAAGACGACTCCGAACTCGCCAATATGGGCGATTTCCCCGGGATCTCGGATCAAACCTAAGCCCCAGGGTCCGATAACCGCACCGGCCACCAGATAGCCCAGGATTGCCCCAAAACCCAGACGGCTGAACACTGTGGCTGCCGCGATTGCCGCAACCAGCAGGGTCAAGACCTCAACAAGCACACCATGATCTTCCATAAGGAGGGGTCTTAGCCTTTCTTGAGTCTCCGCTCCAGGTCATCACAGACGGTGCGCAGGATCTTCACCCGGGCAAACTTCTTGCTGTTCCCCTCAACCAGGGTCCAGGGCGCAACGGAGGTGCTGGTACGTTCCACCATCTCATTCACCGCCGTCTCGTACTCGTCCCATTTGTCCCGGTTTCGCCAGTCTTCTTCGGTGAGTTTCCAGCGCTTGTAGGGGATTTCTTCCCGCTCCTTAAAGCGGGAGAGTTGTTCATCCTTGGTGATATGCACCCAGAATTTGGACAGGACAATGCCGTGGTCAACCAGTTGGGATTCGAAATCCCGGATTTCGGAGAAAGCCCGACGCCACTCATTCCGGCTGGCAAAGCCCTCAACCCGCTCCACCAGGACCCGACCATACCAGGAGCGGTCGAAAATGGTGAACCGACCGGCCCGGCTCATGTGGCGCCAGAACCGCCAGAGGTAATGCTGGGCCTTTTCCTCATCCGTCGGCGCAGCCACCGGGATCACCTGATAGTCCCGGGCATCCAACGACTTGGTCAGGCGGCGGATGGCGCCTCCCTTCCCAGCCGCATCCCAACCTTCGAACATCAACACCGTGGACACCCCCTTGGCCTTGGCCTTGCGGGAGAGCTCGTTCAAGCGTGCCTGTTCGAAGGCCAATTCCTTCTCGTAATGTTTCTTGGACAGATCCAGGTCCATCTCCAGGGTATGCAGGATGGAGGGCAACCCCTGGTGCATCTCCCCAAGCACCGCATCCACATCGTCGTTGGTCGATAGGCTGGAGGCCAGTTGATCCGAGGCCTTGGCCTTTGCGCTTTTGGGCGGGGTGCTTTTGACTTGGTCGGGCTTGGTTTCCGCCGTGGCCGGTTTCTCGTCCTTGGGCATCTCCTTGGACAAACTGGCCACCGCCTTCAAAGCGGCCCGTTCGGCCAACTGGTTGCGAATGGCATCCCGAAGGGTTTTCAGGACCGTCACAGACCTGTACCGGTGATCCTCCCCTTCGATGATCTGCCATTGGGCATGGGCGACACTGGTCCGCTGAATCAGGCGCTCCGCGGCATCGATAAAGGAGTCGTAATCCCGCCAGTGGTCCCAGTCCGTCTGGGTGACCCGCCAACTCGACAGGGGATCCTTCTCCAGGGTCTTCAGACGTTTGCGTTGTGCGTCTTTCCCCAAATGCATCCAGAATTTGAGGATCAGCGCCCCATCGTCGGCCAAGGTTTTCTCGAAGGCCGACACCCGTTCCAGGGCGGCATCAAAAGCCGGTTGGTCAATTTTGTTGGATGCCCGCTCCATGAAGGGGCGGGAATACCAAGACGATAGGAACAGCCCCACCTGCCCCTTGGGCGGCAAATCCCGCCAATACCGCCAAAACTCCGGCCGCTCCCGTTCCTCATCCGAGGGCGGGCCGTAGGCGCGGGTGCGAATCCAGCGGGGGTCCATCCACTCGTTGATCAAGTTGACGCTTTCGCCCTTGCCGCCACCGTCCACGCCAGAGAACAGGACGATCACGGGAAAGTCCGCCTGCAACAGCAACTGCTGCAGCTCCAACAACTCCGTGCGCAAGGGCGTCGCCAAACGCTCAAATTCGTCTTTGGATACCTTGCGCCCCAATTCGGCTGTGCGAAACATCTAACCGCCCCTTTTCTAAACTGCCCGCTTTTTTCCCCTCGGATCAAAACATTAGACGAAAATCACCGAAATCGGAATCGATTTAAGCCACCGAAAGGGAACCAGCGCCCCAAGACGGTTTCGTGTCACGGCAATACCGACCAAGCGCGGGGGTGGCCGGAACGGGATCCCTCTGCTACTTTCCCCTACGGCTTGGCGGACCTCTCCTTTTTTGTCCACAAGCCCCGGACTCAGTTAGGGAAGCCGACGCGGACGGGATGGGGTGGATTTTCTTTCCCCTCCCTCGGTGTTGGGCTGCCTCCAGTCCCACCTTTTCGGGACGCGCAACCGTGCGGCCCCACTGCGGACCAACAACCGATACTGGCATAGGGGAAACGAGCCATGCCCACCTTCAAGACCATCGACGACCTGGATGTGACCGGCAAACGCGTGCTCGTGCGCGCGGATCTGAACGTGCCGATCCGGGACGGCAAGGTCACCGACACCACCCGCATCGACCGGTCTGCCCAGACCATCCGTGATCTGGCCGAGAAGGGCGCCTGCGTTGTCGTCTGCTCCCACTTCGGACGCCCAAAAGGTCAGCGCGTCCCGGAAATGAGCCTGAAACCCATTGTCGAACCCCTGTCCAAGGCCCTGGGGAACATGGCCGTTTCCTTCGCCGACGATTGCGTCGGTCCGGCTGCGGAATTGGTCGTCAATGGCCTCGCCCCGGGCGAAGTCGCCCTGTTGGAGAACCTGCGCTATCACGCTGAGGAAGAGAAGAACGATCCGGACTTCGCCCAGAAGCTGGCCGCGCTCTGCGACATCTATGTGAACGACGCCTTCTCCTCGGCCCACCGCGCCCATGCCTCCACCGAATACATCGCCCGTCTCGTCCCAGCCGCAGCCGGTCGCCTGATGCAGGCCGAACTGGACGCCCTGGGCAAGGCCCTGGAAGCCCCCGAGCGCCCCGTGGCCGCCATCGTTGGCGGTGCCAAGGTCTCCACCAAGCTGGAACTGCTGGGGAATTTGGTCGAAAAGGTAGACATGATCGTCATCGGCGGCGGCATGGCCAACACCTTCCTGTTCGCCATGGGCACCGAGATCGGCTCCAGCCTTTGCGAGAAGGACATGGCCGACACCGCCCGGGAGATTATGGAGAAAGCCGCTGCGGCGGGTTGTGAAATCGTCCTGCCCATCGACGCCGTGGTGGCGTCGGAATTCAAGGAAGGCGCGGCCAACGAAACTGTCTCGATCACAGCGGTGCCCAAGGACAAGATGATCCTGGATGTGGGCATAGCCAGTGCCAAGGCCGTGATTGCCAAACTGGAGACCTGCAAAACCCTGGTCTGGAACGGCCCCATGGGCGCCTTCGAGATCAAGCCCTTTGACGCCGCGACCAACTTCATTGCCCAGGCCGCAGCCCAAGCCACCAAGGCGGGCAAGCTGCTGACCGTAGCCGGTGGCGGCGACACCGTTTCGGCGCTCGCCAACGCGGGGGCGCAGGAAGACTTCACCTACATCTCGACCGCTGGCGGCGCCTTCCTGGAATGGCTGGAAGGCAAAACCCTGCCAGGTGTGGCCGCCCTGGAGGATTAGGACCGTTTGCAGAGTAGGGGGGGCTCCACCCGCTGTCGGCCCTTCTTGGACCTCAAAGGGACTCCTGGCGCGTTCCCCCCTGGGGCATGCCTGTGCGTCTGCTCGGGATAGGGCAGTGTCTTATATTTTTTGGGCGATTGCCCAAGCCCATTTGGGGGCAAATGCCCCCAAACCCCCCTTTTTTTGTCCGGGGTCTGGGGCTTTTCGGCCCCAGCCTCGCCAAAGAAGGGGGGGGACGGAGCAAAGGCCCGTGACGGGAAAACACCCTCTGTCGTATACAGAGTGGGTCTGATAGACCGGGTTTCATAAACGTGGTCTAAATCACATGGTTAAAGAGAGGTATGATACCAAGGTGCGGTGAGTTTGACTCACCACACCTTGGAAGCCGCCAAGTGGCCGCCGCGCCTTATGGCGCGTAAAAGCCCGCCTGGCGTTTGAACGCAAGAAAAGCGGCCTGGGTTTAAACCCGCGCCGCTTGGTATGAGACGGAAAGCCGCTGCACAGTTTTTCTCATTCCGCTCTAAAACACCGACCATTAAACAATGGTCAGACGCACATCAATATTGCCACGGGTGGCATTGGAATAGGGGCAAACCTTGTGAGCCCGCTCCACCAGGGTTTTGGCGGCGGCAGGATCCATGCCGGGGAGGGAAATCCTCAGGTCGACCTCAAGACCAAAACCGTCGGGAACGGGGCCAACCCCGACTGTTGCGCCAACGGATACGTCGGAGGCAAGCGGCAATTTGTCCTGCCCGGCGATGAACTTCAAGGCACTAAGGAAACAGGCGCTATATCCGGCTGCGAAGAGTTGTTCCGGATTGGTGCCGTCTCCACCCCCACCACCCAACTCCTTTGGGGTGGAGAGACGGAAGTCAAACTTGCCGTCATCCGTGACAGCACGACCATCTCGACCGCCGGTGACAGTGGCCTGGCCGCGATACAGGATTTTTTCGATAGACATGATGGGTTCCTTGTTGGTTTAAATCGTACGAATTAATATCGTGCACGATTTATTTGATGAAAGCAGGGTAGGGTTTGTACCACTTGCGGGGTCTCCCCTTCACCACGTTCATTCCGTGGTGCGATACAAGGCACCACGCAAACGAAGGAGGTCACCGCGCAAATCCGTCAACTCCGGAACCGTCATATCCGTAGCCCGAAGAACACAAGCAGGGACAACCCGCGCCCGATCCTTGAGCGTCCGCCCCTGTTCCGTTAGAGAAACAATGACCTGACGTTCATCTTCGGCCGACCGCACCCGTTGGAGCAAGCCGTTGGCTTCCATCCGCTTGAGCAATGGGGTCAGCGTCGTTGTCTCCAGCAGAAGTTGGTCACAGATCTCCGAAACATTCCGTCCATCCCGTTCCCACAGAACCAGCATGACCAGATATTGTGGATAGGTCAGCTCCAGATCTTTCAATGCCTTGCGATACACCCGATTCATGCCGTGCATGGTGGAGTACAAGACGAAACAAAATTGGTTCGCCAACTTCAGTGAGTCGTCCATGTGGTCCGGGGTCGATTGGGATGTTTCGTTGCTCATAGACCAGTCATTATATCGTGCACGATCTATAGTCAAGCGATAAAAAAGAACCCGGGCGGCAAATACGATGCAGCGGCGGAAACCCAACCCCGGGTTTCCGCCGCGTCCACGATAAAAGACAAAGCGGCTCCCTCACCGAATCCGGTTCGGTTGCTCGGACTATTATCCGTTGCACTCCGGCGGAACGATCGCGCAATCGGCACCGCAGGATTGCCGTGCCCGCTGCCGGACTTGATCCTTTGTGGCACCGATGGTTACCAGAGGAGCCCTATTGGGTCGGCTCGCCAAGGTAGCGCATTCCCTGGGACCAAAGCTGTCCAGAAGAGCGCAGTCTGCTCCGCAAATGCTCATCGCCTCACGCCGGGCTGCATCCGGGCTGGACATACCCCAACTCAAGCCATAGTCACGGGTTCCCGCGTTAAAAACAACCGCACCGTATTCAGCGGATCGGCGGGCGGGGGTCTGGGCACATCCGGAAACGGCGATTGCACCGACGCAAACCAGAAGAACGGTTCCGCGCCACATCATTCGAAATGTCCCCGCTTGGAGCCCCCATCATGGCCGCCACCGCCACCGTCATGGCCACCATCGCCACCGTCGTGACCGCCGCCACCGCCGTCATGGCCACCATCGCCACCGTCGTGACCGCCGCCACCGCCGTCATGACCACCATCGCCACCGTCGTGGCCGCCGCCACCGCCGTCATGACCGCCATCGCCACCGTCGTGGCCGCCGCCGCCACCGTCGTGGCCGCCGCCGCCACCGTCGTGGCCGCCGCCGCCACCGTCGTGGCCGCCGCCGCCACCGTCATGGCCGCCATCGCCACCGTCGTGGCCGCCACCACCACCGTCATGGCCGCCATCGCCACCGTCGTGGCCGCCGCCACCATCATGGCCGCCATCGCCATCCCCGTCGGCATGTGCGAGGTTCAACACGGTGAAGCCACCGTCCACATATTTCACGGAGATAGGTGTGAAAACACCGATGCAAACCGCGATCACAGACGTAGCAAGAACGAAATAACGCCGCGAACCTAGCCCGGAATCACTTCTCTTTACACCATGAAGAACCACACTTTTCGGATTATTATTATGTTTCATCTCACTCTCCACTTCAATTCCCTGTTTTTTCATTATCCTTTTCCCAGAAGGCACGATGAAATGTACGACTACAATCTGACAGCATCCTGACCAACAGGTGCTTTCTTGAAATACGCCGAAACCAGCGCAGGGAGCGAAGAGGGCAGGCGAACGGCTCTCAACCATAAAAAAGGGGGAAGCAGCTCAAGCCACTTCCCCCTCCTCCTCAATCAGATACCGAAGATTACCCCCGCAAAACCCCACCGGTAGCCTTAACCACAGCGTCAACGACCTTGGTGGAGACCGCCTCGATTTCCTCGTCGGACAAGGTATGGTCCCTGGGCTGCAGGGTAACCGCCAATGCCAGCGATTTCTTGCCCGCTTCCATCCGGTCGCCCTGGTAGACGTCAAAGATCGCGGCTTCGGTGATCAGGGTCTTATCCGCCCCCTTCGCCGCGCGCACCACGGTCTCCGCAGGCACATCGGCCTCCACCACGAAGGCGAAGTCCCGTCCCACCGGTTGGAAGGGCGACGAGACCAGGACCGGACGGGTCTTGGTCGGCTTGGTCTTGGGCAGCGGCAGCAGGTCGAGATTGACTTCATAACCGACCACCGGCCCTTTCACATCGATCAACTCCAGCACCGCCGGGTGGATCTCGCCGAAGGTGGCCAACACATTCTTGCCCAGGCGAATTTGACCCGACCGCCCCGGATGGTACCAATCCGGCGCATCCTGGGAGATCTGGAGATTCGCCACGGGTGCACCCGCCGCCTCCAGAATCGCCAGCACATCGGCCTTGGCATCAAAAACGTCGACCTCGCGCGAAGGACGAGACCATTCCCGACCGACAGCCTTGCCCGCCCGGGCACCTGCGGCCACCAAGGCCTGCTCCCCAGGCTCACCGCCGTGGAAGCGGGGTCCCACTTCGAACAGCCCCAGATCCGGGAACCCCCGGGCGGCGTTGCGGCCCAGGGCAGCGATCAGGTTGGGGAGAATCGCCGGGCGCATGGCGTCCAGGTCACTGCTGATCGGGTTGGCCAACATCATGGCATCCTGACCACCCCCAAAACGCGCGGCCCAGGCACGGGGCATGAAGGACCAGGTTACGGCCTCCAACAACCCCCGGGTGGCGAGGCATCGCTTGACGGTGACCATGCGCCGCTGACCCGGGTTCAGCACCGGCTTGGGCTGGGGGTCCCGGGGCAAGGGCACCGCCGCCACGTTATCGTAACCGAAGAGGCGAATCACCTCCTCCACCAAGTCATGTTCCTCGTGGATATCGACCCGCCAACTCGGCGGATCCACGGCCAGGACATCGCCCTTGTCCTCCACCTGGCACCCAAGGCGGATCAGCGAATCGACCATGTCAGTCTTGGGGATTTCCACGCCACCCAGGCGGGTCACCCGCGCGGGCCGCAGGGCAATGGTCCGCTTCCAGGTCGGCGGCGCCCCGGCGATCACCAGCTCCGAAGGCTCACCCCCACAGAGGTCCAGAATGAGTTGGGTCGCCAATTCAGCGCCCAGAACACAGCTTTCCGGATCCACACCCCGCTCGAAACGGTAGCGGGCATCGGAGTCGATCCCCAGTCCTCTGCCCGAAGCGGCGATCCGCGTCGGCTCGAACAGGGCGGATTCCACGAAAACATTCACCGTCTCCAGGGAGCAACCGCTGTGCAGCCCCCCCATGATGCCACCAATCCCCTGGGGACCCCGAGCGTCGCAGATCACAACCGTTTCGGTATCGGGGCGATACTCCACCTCGTCCAGGGCCACCAGGGTTTCCCCAGGCTTGGCAAAACGCGCGGTGATGGGACCTTCGATCTTGTCGGCATCGAAGACATGCAAGGGCCGGGCCCGGTCGTAGGAAACCAGATTGGTGATATCCACCAAGGCGCTGATGGGCCGCAGGCCAATGGCCGTCAGCCGATCCTTGAGCCAAGCCGGGCTTTCGCCGTTTTTCACATTGCGGATATAGCGCCCCACGAACATGGAACATCCCTCAACCGCCTTGGTGTCGGCAGTGATGTCCACAGTGATGGGACTCTGGAACGTTCCGGCTACGGGGGTAACAGGATCGGGCTTCAGAGTGCCCAATCCGCCTGCGGCCAGATCGCGGGCAATGCCCCGCACACCCAAGGCGTCGGCCCGGTTGGGGGTGATGGCGATATCGATCATCGGATCAATGGACAGCAGCGACAGCAGGGGCGCCCCCACGGGCGCGTCCTCGGGCAATTCGATGATGCCGTCGTGATCCTCGCCCAGGCATAGCTCGCGGTAGGAGCACATCATGCCCAGGCTTTCCTGCCCCCGAATCTTGCCCTTCTTGAGCTTCTCCCCCGTTACAGGAATGAGCGTCCCCACCTTGGCCAAGGCCACCTTGAGGCCCTTGCGCGCATTGGGGGCGCCACAGACGATTTGCAGAATCTCGTCCCCGGCGTCCACCTTGCACAGCTTCAAGCGGTCGGCATCGGGGTGCTTGTCCGCTTCCAGGACATGGCCCACGACAAAGGGGCCGAGCAGGGCGCCGGGATCCTGGACCTCTTCCACTTCCAGACCCAGGGCGGTCAGCTTCTCGGCAATCTCGGAGACGCTGGCGTCGGTCTCCAGGTGGTCCTTGAGCCAGCCGATGGTGAACTTCATCGGGACAGCCCTCCATGCACGGTGGGGAGATCCAGCGCGGCGAAGCCATAATGGCGCAGCCAGCGCAGGTCGGAGTCAAAGAAGGTCCGCAGGTCGGGAATGCCGTATTTCAGCATGGCAATGCGCTCCAGCCCCATCCCGAAGGCGAAGCCCTGATACTCCTCAGGATCCAAGCCACAGGCCTTGAGCACGTTGGGATGGACCATGCCACAACCAAGGATTTCCAACCAATCGCCACCCGCGCCGATCTTCAGCTCCCCGCCCTTGCGGGAACACCCGATATCCATCTCCGCCGAGGGTTCGGTGAAGGGGAAGAAACTGGGGCGGAACCGCACCGGCAGGTTCTTGACCTCGAAATAGGCTTCCATGAATTCCTGGAGGCAGCCCTTGAGGTGGCCGAAATGCGTCGTCTTGTCGATGACCAACCCTTCGAACTGGTGGAACATGGGCGTATGGGTCATGTCCGAGTCGCAGCGATAGGTCCGACCCGGTGCCAAAATACGGATCGGCGGCTTTTCCTTCACCATGGTGCGGATTTGCACCGGCGAGGTATGGGTCCGCAACACATGGCGGGTACCATCCTCACGCGTCGGCAGGAAGAAGGTATCGTGCATCTCCCGGGCCGGGTGGCCGGGCGGGAAATTCAACGCCGTGAAATTGTGGAAATCGTCCTCAATCTCCGGCCCCTCGGCCACGAGAAAGCCCATCTGGGCAAAAATGGCCACCACCTCTTCCCAGGTTTGGGTGATTGGATGAATGGCACCGCTGGTCTCGCCGGGGGAGGGCAGGGTGACGTCCACACGCTCGGTCACCAAGCGGGCCTCCAAGGCCTGGGCGGCCAAGTCTGCCTTGCGAGCGTCCAGAGCCTGGGCGACCTCGTCCTTGACGGCGTTGAGCGCCTGGCCCGCCGCCTTGCGGGCCTCGGGATCCATCCCCCCCAGGCCTTTCATAAGCCCGGTGATACGGCCCTTTTTGCCCAGGGCGGACACTCGGATGGCGTCCAGCGCCTCCAGATCCTCGGCCTTGGCGACGGCGTCGAGCAGGTC
The DNA here is from genome assembly GCF_047263945.1 of Rhodospirillum sp. A1_3_36. Classification (NCBI taxonomy): domain Bacteria; kingdom Pseudomonadati; phylum Pseudomonadota; class Alphaproteobacteria; order Rhodospirillales; family Rhodospirillaceae; genus Rhodospirillum; species Rhodospirillum sp. A1_3_36. The sequence goes on from NZ_JBLAVB010000002.1 coordinate 286,173, forward strand.
GCCGCGCAGGTCTTCCACGTTGTCCATGCGTCTCGGTTCCAAGGTTTTCGCGGGGAGGATGGACCCTTGGGGCGCGCCTATTCCGCCCCACGCCAACCGCCCTGTGATGGAAGGAATGTTCGAACGCCTTAAGTACCTGTCCAGCCCCATGAAGGCCAGACCGGGAAAGGCGTCGAGCAAGAAAAAAACGGGAGCCGCCCCTCCAGGCGACTCCCGCTTTTCGTCTTTCAGACCCGTTTGGGGAAGCAAACCTCCCCGAACTTGCCTTTTACTGAAGCGCCGCCTTCGCCTGGGACACCAGGTTGGCAAAGGCTTCGGGCTCATGCACGGCCAGATCGGCCATCACCTTGCGGTCGAGCTCGATGCCAGCCTTGTTCAGGCCATCGATAAAACGGGAATAGGTCATGTCATGCTCGCGCACACCGGCATTGATGCGCTGGATCCACAGGCTGCGGAAATTGCGCTTCTTGTTGCGGCGGTCACGGTAGGCGTACTGGAGACCCTTCTCCACCTTCTCGATCGCAATGCGATAGTTGGTGGAATTCCGACCCCGATAGCCCTTTGCGAGCTTCAGAATCTTTTTGTGGCGGGCATGGTTGGTTTTGGCGTTTGTCGCGCGGGACATGGTTCAGCTCCAAATAAGCGTGCTGTCGTCGATCAGTCAGAAGTCAGGACATGAAAAAGGCGTGATCAGACGATCAGCCGTAGGGCATGAACTTCTTGATGATCTTCTCGTCCGAGTCGCAAAGAATGAAGGTGCCACGGGCATGGCGCTTCATCTTGGTGCTCTTGTTGGACAGCAGGTGGCTCTTGTAGCCGACCTTGACCTTGACCTTGCCGGTGCCGGTCAGGCTGAAGCGCTTTTTGACAGCGCTCTTCGTCTTCATCTTGGGCATTTTCGGTTCCTTTTTAGGGGTTGGCTCTTCTCCAAGGGAGGAGGCAGCGCAGACCACCGGTTTGACCTAACGGACGACTGGGCATGCCCGGGGTCCAATGGACCCTCCGCCGCGCCATCCGATTATCACGGAGCCCAGGGTTATACAGAGCAGCCCCCGCCAGCGCAACAGGAGTCCGGACCCACCTGCATCTTTCGACAAGACAGCCCCAACATAACCGGCGGAAGAATGAGCACCCAAAGCAAACGCCCCTTGATTGTCTTCGAGTTAGAACACCCCCCAAGATCAACAAATGCGCTGTAATGGACCTCAAAATGACACGGAAAACGATTAGGAAAAGGAGAAGTACACGCATTTTTGATATTTTCCATAGCACAAAATACAGTATTCAACTTTTTTTAGACTAGCAACTCGTGATAGTTTTTTACGAAAAGACTCAAAAAACTGACATTTTGGACGCAACACCTCTGGACAAAAGGATGGTTTTACACCCATATCACACCTACAAGGTGACTTCGGTCACGGAATTTTACTGTACGGACAACGTAAATGCGCAAAGGCAAACAAGCGGAGGTGCGCCCGTATTCGAGCGACAACCCAGATCCGCTGGACATAGAAGTGGGACGACGACTGCGGCTCCGCCGCAAACTGTTGGGGTTAAGCCAGCAGCAATTGGCTGATTCCGTTGGCATCACTTTCCAACAAGTGCAGAAGTATGAACGGGGCGTGAATCGATTGAGTTCAAGCCGCCTTTGGGATTTTGCGACAATTCTAGGGGTCAGTGTTTCATTCTTCTTCGAAGACCTGGAGACGGCGGACGTGGACCGCACGATCCCCCGGGCGCGACAGGATGCCTTGGAGCTCGGCGATTCTCTGCCCGTGTCGGAGGACCCCCTCACTCGGACGGAAACCCTGGAGCTGTGCTACGCCTTCTGGGCGGCATCACCGCGGGTTCGTAAGCGGTTTTTAGATTTCCTGAAGGTCACCGCGACCCTGGAAAAGCCCGCTTACGAAGACGGAGACAATCCCAAGGATGCATTGGCCACTATGGCAGCACAAGAAACCTTGGAAAGCCAGCTCCCAACATCACGAAACTGATCGGCGGAAATCTCGCTGAGACAGGCTCATTGTCAATCAGAATTGGTCCTACAATACTGATGTTTTCGATCGAAACGGAAAGAGGAGCTTCCTAAGAAGCTCCTCTTTCCTGTTGGTCCGAAGGATTGGCACAAGAAAAGCCGTCACAAGTCAGTGGAAGGAACTTGACCGTCCCGGTTCGGGGGGAGGGTACCCTCCCCAGCGTCGTTCCAAGGACTGCCGAGCGCATCCGATCAGAACACTGACCTCTTGCCCCCCCACTTTTAAGGCTTCTGTTTCCAGGTAAGCGAGGGCTTCCCAGAGGCCACGCACGCAGTCCGGTCCATCATCGGGAGTTTCAATTTCGGCACTGTCGACCCCATCCTTCTGCATGGGCTCCATCCCATCGGCGGCTTTTCCCCGGATTCCCATTAGGCTGCCCTCCGGATGACTTCGAGCGGAAGCATCTCTTCGGTAACCTTTGCCCGACGCCGGGCAGAAGCCAAAACCTCCTCGGAGATCTCAACGTCCAGGGCTACGACCCCGGTGCCATCCATCTCTACCATGTCTCCCAACCGCTTGAAGCGATATCCGCCACGCCTGAGGATCGGCTCCATGCGCACATCTGAAACGGAGACGTATTTGTCGAGCCCTTCCCGCAGACCATATTCTTGAAGGGCGCACAGCAACATACCACACAAATTGCCACATCCCTCCGTCCGCTCCGACCGGTGGTCGACGGCGAACCGGGTTACATCGATCACACGCGGATCCTTGGGAATCACGCCATTGACCAACATGGGAAAGGCTTCACCCAACAGACTCCGCTTGGCGGTATTCAACAAACGCGCGCCCGCCACAACCTGTCCACGAGAATTCATGGTTGTCAAATAAACCGCGTCCTGGTCATCAAACTGGTCAAGCTCCCGGCCGGCGGGGCAGGCCAATGGCCACTTCAATCGATTGATAAAAATTTCGTGGCGCAACTCGGAGAACGAATGAATGTCGTATGCGTTGGATATCGCATTGAAGCGGTCTGTTATCGTGAACATGAGGGCAACTCCTTCCCTGTGGTTGGAAAGAGGTAAGCAGATTTTAGGCGCCCAGAAATCCCGGGTACCTTCTGGGGGGAAAACCCCCTCCGTCTTTTTACTGAATTGACTTTTAGAAATGTTTTATTATCAATTTCTTGAAATATTCCCCCTCAAAGTACTCAAAACGCAAGCCCGCCGATTCATCATCGGCGGGCTTTCAAAGCAAAGTCAGAGGGGCAAAGTCAGAGGGACATCACACCGTCGGCGCAATGCCAACGGGTCCACACCTTTTGCGTGAATTGCCCTCACATGGGCAGCAGACCCCGTGTCAGGGCAACAACGACCGCATGGGTCTTGGAGTAGGTTCCCAACTTCCGTTTTGCATTCTCCAGATGCGATTCCACACTTTTGACGCTGATACCAATGATCTCCGAAATCTCGCCAGATGTCTTACCCACAGCAGTCCAGCGCAGGATTTCCTGTTCACGGGGACTGAGAAAGCTTTTCTGACGACGAGACGTCAAGCGCGCGTTAATCAAAGGACTGCGCGCCTGACGGTCGAAATATATTGCTATAAGATGAAGGAGATTGGCGTTTTCTTCAATCAGTACGTTCCCTCGACGCTCATCGTCTGGGACCACGGACAGGGTTACATAATCCCCATGCATGCCTGGAATCGGAACCGAATACCCGTTTTCCAAGCCTGCATCCGCAGCTTCCTTAAACATGCGGCTCTGGTGTTTCGAGAGGGTTTCCGAGTCGGTCGCATCACGCCAGAAGAAGGGGAGCTGCCGAACCGGAGCGGACTGAATAATAGGATCCACTTCAAGGAAGCCCTCCTTGAAGTAATGCTCTGCCCAAGCCGATCCATAATTGTGCAAGACATAGGGAAGCCGACGGCCATCCCCATTGAGCCGCACCACGTGGTAACAGGCGTGACGGAACCCCATTGCACCTAAGGTATCGGTCAACACCACGGTCAGTTCGTCTGTGGATGTCGCCCCGCCCAATGCCCCCACGAAGGAGGCTAAGATATTCCCATCGTCAGAAGTCATATTCCCGTTTCCCCATGAAATCTGAGCAACTGAACTCACAGAGAATGCATCCAATAGGAAAAAGGCACCAGCGATTCGCGAGTAATTCGCGCAAAAACCCGTAAAGCGATCTCGTCTTCAGTGTTTTGGACACCAAAAACGAACTATAAAGCGTATTTTTCAGGGTAAGGGCGAGCGGCAAACAAAACAGAGACACAAGCGTTCAATGTATTTAAATTTTTATGCAACCGAATCCGGGTTCTGACAGAGAATCGACGGCCCCACCCGCTTAATACCATGCGGCGCGAATTGAAACCCACGCCGTTTATCCTCCGCCCAAACGCTAGAGCGCTCCGAGATCAAATTGGGCCACTTCGCAACCAAACTTGGCCTCGAAGGCCCTCTATAATCTATATATCCTCTGTATCCTTGAAAATCCGGAAACCCTGCTTCGCAGGTGCTGGGCTCTGCCCAGACCCGCAAAGGGTCACGGACCCTTTGATCCCATTGGTAAAAAACGAATGGGGGTCTGGGGCCTTTCGGCCCCAGTGGGGGACGGGGCAAAGCCCCGTGACGGGACAACACCCCCTGTCCTGTACCGTGAAAACAGGCATCCAGAGTTGATTTCAGTGCCGGTGCTCAAACGCACTGGCGTCGCGGAAACAACGGCTAAGTTATTGAGATAATGAGAGTCATTTCGGGTTGAACTCTAAGGGAGGTCCGACTCGGCCATCAGTGTAAAATGGACCGAACACCCAAGGTCCGGCTGACTTTCAATCCAAATTGTTCCCCCATGCTGGCTGACCACCCGCTTGCAGATGGCCAAGCCAACGCCGGTTCCTTCATAGGATTGGGGACCATGGAGGCGACGAAAGATGGAAAAGACCTTTTCCGCCTGGGATGGATCCATGCCAATACCATTGTCCGCCAAGGTGAACCGCCAAGTGCCGCTGCCATCCCACAGGGGTTGCGCCTTAACGGAAATCTCGGGCGGTCGGAGAGGTGAATGGAATTTCACGGCGTTATCGAGCAAGTTCCCGAACAGGCTTGCCAATTCCTTGCGACGTCCTCTTGTCTTTGGCAGGTTGCCCACATCGAAGGTGCCCCCAAGCCGGTCCATCTCGGGGCGCAGCGTCTCGATGGCTTCCTCTACCAAGTCAGAAACCCGAATGCCTTCTTCCTCCAATTCTTCCCGACCGGCACTGAAGTAGGCCAACAGGTCCTGCACCAGGGCACGCATGCGCTTCGCCCCCTCTATGGCATAGGATAAATATTCCCGCTCCTGGTCCTCCAGACGGCCTTTCAGACTTCGGTCCAACAATTGACAATAGCTGACCACTGCCCGAACCGGTTCTTGCAAGTCATGGGCAGCGACCTCGGCAAAGCGCTGCAAGTCGTTGTTCCTTTCCGTCAATTCCGCCACGGTTGCCCGCAGGATCTTTTCCACTTCCTTGCCCCGTGTGACATCCAGGACAACGCCGATCAAGCCCATGTCCCGTCCCCCCATCACTTCCATCTGCGGGGACGCGGTGACGAGAACCGAACGGCCTTTCCCATCCAAGGAACGACTTGACGCCTCCCAGACCCTTGTCCGCCCCTCTCTCAGGAGAATGGCTTCTTCCCTGGCGTGGTTCGCAGCCTCCTCCTCGGGCAGCAGGTCGAACATGGATTTACCGATGATTTCCGACCGCCTCTTGTCGTTCGCATCCAGAAAGGCCTGATTACACATCTCATACCGCCCATCGGCGTCCTTAAGAAAAACCGGAAGGGGAATGGCGTCCAGAATGCTCTGTTGGAAAGCCCTTTGACGCTTGATCTCAGCATCAGCCCGGCGTTCACCCGTGACATCCTTGGCCGTGCCCCTTACCCCCAAGCGCTCCCCGGTCTCCGGATGGAAAACGGGCAATCCGCTGATCAGAAGATACCGGGCCTCGCCATCCCGGTGCCTCGTCTCAAACGGGCGATCGCGAAACGGGTCGAAGAATTCTCCGCCATCGGGAAACTGCCCCAGATCCGAAAAGCTTCGCCCTAAAAGGGCTTGGCTCGGCAGGCCCAGGATCTCGAATACGCGATCGCTGACATAGGTGAAGGACCCATCACGATCTGTTTCCCACAGCCAGTCGGACACCAGCCGGGTCAAATCATAAAAGCGCTCGCGAGTCAGGAAATCCGCATCCAACCGGTTCATGTCCGCCTCACGCCTTGGGTCGGCGCTGCAACCGGGATGTTTTCGGAGGCAGGGGGTCGACCGTCCCATCCCCTTCCACCGACAACAGGGCCTTCAGGTAGTCCTGATCCCTTTGCCATTTGCGCAGCACTTTCCGACATTCTGCCTCGACCATGCGATCGAACATCTCCATGACCTGTTGGTGAGCATGGCGCACGTTGCGAGGGGTCTCAGGCCGTGCCTGACGGGACAGCAAGAACAGGACAGAGAAATCCTCCCGCGAGAACCCCAAGGCTTTGCTGGCAATGGCCAACCCCTCCCCACCCGGTTCAAACAGCATGCGTTGCACCAGGGGCGCCCGCATGCCGGACATCCGGGCGAAAAGATGAACGAACAGCGCAATCTCCCCGTCATGGAGAGTGCTGATCAAAAGGTCTACGTCGATGTTGCCCTTTTGGTAAAGCTTTTCGGCGAGCGTCGCGGCGGGCGGTTTCTGGACCGAAGCTTCGGTCATCAATCCTTCCCGGGCAGCGTTCTCCAGAAGATCATCCACGGTATCCGCATCCAGACCGAATTCGGACAGGATGTACTTCCGCAGCGCCGCAGAAACCCACATGAACATGCGCTTGGCCACCTCCGGTGGCAGATCTTCCCGCCGCAGGATCGGCTCCCGGAAAGTATCCACCCGCTGGGACTGCTCGACCAGATAATCCATGGTCGCCCTTGAGATCTCGGCGTCGGGATTACGCAGCATTTCCGTGATCACCGTCTCGTTCCCGCTTTCCACAAGGGCGTCGGTGACCGCCTCGCTCACGTGAAAGCGGACGGCGATGGCCAGTTGGTGTTCCATGGTCCGATTACGGATCACCTCAATCAGGTCCGCGTCCTGAAGCACCCGACTCTGGCTGAGAATGGAATAGGCGACATCAATCTCGTCGTTGGCCAGGAAACCGATCAAGGCGTGGGGGGCATCCTTCCGACTGGCCAAATCCGAACTGATGCGTTTGCGAACGGAATGTTCGATCTCGCCCAACACCCGCTTCAGAATATCGATCATCAGCCCCCGTTCCCGGTCGCTCAAATCGCGCCCTCGGTCGGAGAACATATCCACCATCGCCTCGGCCAAGCGGTTCCGACTGCTCACGGTCTTTTCGCGGGCGAGTTGCAGAAGCGTTTCCGCATTCAAGCTTCCGCTCGAAGCCCCATCTATCCCGCGTGGTTCGCTCAAGATCAATTTTCCCTAATCAAAGCCCAGCCACCCCATAATTCACATGGAACCGGGAGCCTTTTTGCCAGACTATAACGACTCGTCCACGGCGGAAAAGCAATTGAATGAGACAAATGGGCCTGTCTCCTGATCTGCTGAACGGCCCTCACGGTTGAACGGCAGCCGGTTTGGGCCTATCTTCCGCCCCTTCCGCGCAATCTTGCGGCCCCACTCCTACTGTCCGGCGAACCATGAGCGACCTGTCCCATATCCGTAACTTCGCGATCATCGCGCATATCGACCACGGCAAATCCACCTTGGCGGACCGACTGATTCAGCTCTGCGGGGGCCTGAACGACCGGGAGATGAAGGAGCAGCTGCTCGATTCCATGGATTTGGAGCGGGAGCGCGGCATCACCATCAAGGCCCAAACGGTCCGCCTCCTCTATACCGCCAAACGGGACGGAAAGGTCTACCAATTAAACCTGATGGACACCCCGGGCCACGTGGACTTCGCCTACGAGGTCTCCCGGTCCCTGGCGGCCTGTGAAGGCTCACTGTTGGTGGTTGACGCCAGCCAGGGCGTGGAGGCCCAGACCCTGGCTAACGTCTACCAGGCCATCGACGCCAACCACGAAATCATCCCCGTCCTGAACAAAGTGGACCTGCCTGCCGCTGACGTGGACCGGGTCAAAAGCCAGATTGAGGACGTGATCGGCCTGGATACCAGCGAATCCGTTGGCATCTCCGCCAAAACCGGCCTGAACGTCGATCAGGTGCTGGAATCCATCGTCACCCGACTGCCTCCCCCCACAGGGGACCTGAACGCCAAGGTCCAAGCCATGCTGGTCGACAGCTGGTACGACCCTTACCTGGGCGTGGTGATCCTGGTCCGTGTGCGCAGCGGAACCCTGAAAAAGGGCATGCGCATGCGTATGATGCAGACCGGAGCGGTCCATCCCATCGACAAAGTCGGCGTCTTCACTCCGAAGATGCTGGAGACCGACAGCCTGTCCGCCGGCGAAATGGGCTTCATCATGGCCGGCATCAAAAGCGTCGCGGATTGTTCCATCGGCGATACCATCACCGATGACCGGAATCCGACGACGGAAGCCCTGCCGGGGTTCAAGCCCTCCATTCCCGTGGTCTGGTGCGGCCTGTTCCCCGTGGACACCAGCGATTTCGAGCTGCTGCGCGACAGCTTGGCCAAGCTCCGCCTGAACGACAGCAGTTTCGAATTCCAGATGGAGACCAGCGCCGCCCTCGGCTTCGGCTTCCGCTGCGGCTTCCTGGGCCTGTTGCACATGGAAATCATCCAGGAGCGGTTGGAGCGGGAATTCGACCTGGATCTGATCACCACCGCCCCCTCGGTGGTCTACAAGATGTATATGACCGACGGGACCATGGAAGAACTCCACAATCCGGCGGACATGCCCGACCCGATGAAAATCGACCGGATCGAGGAACCTTGGGTGAAGGCCACCATCATGGTGCCGGATGACTACCTCGGTCAGATTTTGGCGCTCTGCACGGAGCGGCGCGGTATCCAGCTTGATTTGACCTACGCAGGCTCCCGCGCCATGGCCGTCTACAAGCTGCCTTTGAACGAAATCGTCTTCGATTTTTACGACCGCCTGAAGTCCATCAGCCGGGGCTATGCCAGTTTCGATTACGATATGGATGAATATACGGAAAGCAATTTGGTCCGCGTGTCGATCCTGGTGAACAATGAGCCCGTGGACGCCCTGGCTTTCATCGCCCACCAGTCACAGGCCGAATTCCGTGGTCGCCAGATTTGTGCCCGACTGAAGGACCTGATCCCCCGGCATATGTTCAAGGTGCCCATCCAGGCGGCCATCGGGGGCCGGGTGATCGCCCGCGAAACCATCGCCGCCCTGCGCAAGGATGTCACCGCCAAGTGTTACGGCGGGGATATTTCCCGGAAGAAGAAACTTCTGGAGAAGCAGAAGGAGGGCAAAAAGAAGATGCGCCAGTTTGGCCGGGTGGAAATCCCGCAAACCGCCTTCATCAATGCCCTGAAGATGGGAGACGATTAACTCCCGTCCCCTTTCCCCCACCGACCGGGAGCCCCCATGCACCTCCTCGCTGCCCAACCCGGACGCGTGACCGACGGGTCCGAGGCGGTGGACCTGGGGCAGGATCCCGCTGATATCCTGTTCCTTTCCGCCGCCGACACGGAAATCGCCTGCCTCGCCGCAGCCCGGGCCGCTTGGCCCGCCCACTCACCCGAGTGTCCCTCCATCCGGGCGGCCAATTTGACCCATCTGGGCCATCCCATGAGCGTGGACCTCTGGGTTGACGATTTGGCCGCCAAAGCGAAATTGGTGGTCGTGCGTCTGCTTGGCGGACGGGGGTACTGGAGTCATGGGGTGGAGCGGCTGGTGGAGCTGGCTCGCGAAACAGGCCTGAAGCTGGCTCTGCTGCCGGGCGACGCCAACCCGGACGAAGATCTGACCCGCGCCTCGACCCTGCCCCGGGAGGTGCTCCACCGCCTTTGGCGCTATTGGGTCGAAGGCGGCGTTGACAATGCCGGTCAGTTCCTCCGCCACTGCGCAGACCTCTGCGGCATCGAAACGGACTGGCGAGAGCCGGTTGCCCTGCCCGTGGCCGGCATTTTGGGCGAGGAACCCGATCTCCGGGATGGGCGTCCCAGCGTGGCCATCGTCTTCTACCGCGCCCTGGTCCAGGCGGGAGATCTCGCCCCGGTTAGCGCATTGGCAGACGCCCTGGAGGCCCGGGGCCTGCGGCCGGTTCCCCTCTACTGTACCAGTCTGAAAGACGCCCTGGCGGCGGCAACGGTGGAGACGGTCCTGCTCCGCCAAAGTCCGGATGTGATTATCAACCTGACCGGCTTTTCCGTGGCCGCCCCGGGCGCGCCCCGGGCCACCCCCCTCGGAGTCGTGGATGCTCCGGTCCTCCAAGCCGTCTTGGCCGGAAGCGACGAAAAGAGTTGGCGCACCATGGACAACGGCCTGATTGCCCGCGATATCGCCATGGCCGTGGCCCTGCCCGAGGTGGATGGGCGCATCCTCTCCCGGGCCATTTCCTTCAAGGGATCGACGGATCGGGATGCGGCCCTTCAGACCGCCATCACCCGGCACGAGCCCGTCGCGGATCGGATCGCCTTCGTCGCCACCCTCGCCGCCAACTGGGTCCGGTTACGCAACAAGGCGCCCCAGGACCGCAAGATCGCCCTGGTCCTGGCCAATTACCCCAACCGGGATGCGCGCCTGGGCAATGGGGTGGGGCTAGACGTTCCCGCTGGAACGGCCAAGGTCCTGGCCGCCCTTGACGGCGCGGGCTATTCCGTCCCGGGTCGTCCCCTGGACGGCACGGCCCTGATTACCCGCCTGCTGGCCGGTCCCACCAATGCCCATGATCCTAAAAAGCGGGAGAACGCAGACATCCTTCTGCCGCTGGAAAGCTATCAGGCCTTCCTCGACGGCCTGTCCCCGGGTGCCGGTTCCATCGTCTCCGACCGGTGGGGACCACCGGAGGAGGATCCGTTCTTCGTCCGATCCCGGAACGGGTTTGCTCTCCCCCTGACGCTGGTGGGCAATGTGGCCATCGGTATCCAGCCGGCCCGAGGCTATAACATCGATCCCGTTTCCAGCTACCACGACCCGGCCCTGCCGCCACCCCATGGCTATCTGGCCTTCTATGCCTGGCTGCGCGGCCCCTTTGCCGCCCAAGCGGTGATCCACATGGGCAAGCATGGGAACCTGGAATGGCTGCCCGGCAAGGCTTTGGCCCTTTCCGCAGACTGCCTGCCCGAAGCAGCCCTGGGGCCTCTGCCACATCTTTACCCCTTCATCGTCAATGATCCCGGTGAAGGAACGCAGGCGAAACGGCGCGCCCAGGCGGTGATCCTCGACCACCTGACCCCACCGCTGACCCGGGCGGAGAGCTACGGCGTGCTCCGCGACCTGGAGCGACTGGTGGACGAGTTCTACGAAGCCGCGGCAGTGGATCCCCGGCGCCTGACGGTGCTCAAACGGGAAATTCTCTCCCTAGCCGAAAGCGCCGGGCTGCTTGCCGACCTGGGATTGTCCGGTGGTATCGACGAAGACAGCGCCCTGGCAGCCCTGGATAACCACCTCTGCGAACTCAAGGAAATGCAGATCCGCGACGGACTGCATATCTATGGGGAATCGCCGGAGGGGCGCCTCCGCGCTGATCTGCTGGTGGCCCTGGCCCGGAGTCCCCGGGGCAAGACGCCTGCCCAGGAGTCCCTGACCCGCGCCTTGGCCAAGGATTTGGGTCTCACGCTGGATCCCCTGTCCTGCCCCATGGGGGAGCCCTGGGAGGGTCTGCGCCCCGCCGTCCTGAACGCCCTGTCCGCCGATCCCTGGCGCACCAAGGGGGACACGGTGGAGCGTCTGGAGCTATTGGCCGCCGCCCTGGTGTCGGGTGACAACGATGCCGATGCGAATTGGTCCGCCACGGCGGCAGTGCTGGAGGACATCCGCACCACCCTTGCCCCCGCTGTCGATGCCTGCGGCCCAGCGGAACTCGCGGGGTTGCTGACGGGGCTGGATGGCCGATTTGTCGAACCGGGCCCCTCCGGCGCACCCTCCCGGGGGCGGCCCGATGTTCTTCCCACCGGTCGGAACTTTTATTCCGTGGATGGACGGGTGGTCCCCACACCGGCCGCCTGGACCCTGGGCTGGCGGGCGGCAAACGTTCTGTTGGAGCGTCACCTGCAGGACCATGGGGATTGGCCCCGAACCCTGGTCCTCAGTGCCTGGGGCACGTCAAATATGCGCACAGGCGGAGACGACATCGCCCAAGCGCTCGCCCTGATGGGCGTGCAACCCACCTGGGATCCGACCAGCCGCCGGGTCACCGGGTTCGAGGTGATGCCCCTGACCGTCCTGGATCGTCCCCGGGTCGATGTGACCTTGCGGGTCAGCGGCTTCTTCCGGGATGCCTTCCCTGGCCTGATCGATCTGGTGGACTCCGCAGCCCGGGCCGTCGCCGAACAGGCCGACGAACCGGCCCACCTCAATCCACTCGCTCAGAGAGTCCGCGAGGATACCCAACGCCTCATTGCTTCCGGAACGGATCCGGAACAGGCGGCGCACCGGGCCGGACATCGGGTTTTCGGCTCCCGCCCCGGGGCCTATGGGGCAGGCCTCCAAGCCCTGATCGACGAAAAGGGCTGGGAGACCGAAGCGGACCTCGCCAAGGCCTACGTGGCCTGGGGAGGCTATGCCTATGGCTCCGGTTCCGCCGGAGAGGCCGCCCATGGTCAGTTCGAAGCCCGCCTCGCCAGCGCCGAAGTCATCTTGCAAAACCAGGACAACCGGGAGCATGACCTGCTCGACTCCGACGATTACTACCAGTTTGAGGGAGGGGCAACCGTCGCCGCCCGCGTCCTCTCGGGGCGCCAACCGGTCGTCTACCATGGGGACAACGCCCGGGTGGAGGACCCCCGGGTCCGCACCCTGGAGGAAGAAATCGCCCGTGTGGTCCGCGCCCGGGTCGTGAACCCCAAGTGGATCGAGGGCGTCATGCGCCACGGTTACAAGGGTGCTTTCGAAATGGCCGCGACGGTCGATTACCTCTTCGCCTTCTCCGCCACAACAAGGGCGGTGAAAAACCACCATTTCGATCTCGTTCTGGATGCCTATTTGATGGATGACGCCGTCCGGGCCTTCCTGGCCGAGGTGAATCCGGACGCCCTGAAAGACATGGCCGCCCGCCTGATAGAGGCCCAGGACCGGGGCCTTTGGCGGGGCAAGCGGAACGACAGCCGATCCCTTCTGAGCGCCCTCGCCGAGGGCCGCTTCTCCCCCAGCCTTGAGGAAAACCAGCCATGACCGAAAGCGAGCGCCCCCAAGAAACCGAGGACCTTCAACGCCACAAAGACAAGATGGCCAAGAAGAAAGCCGCCCGGGACCGCATGATGGCTGGAAAAAGCGGGGAAAAGGGCCTGATCATCGTCCATACGGGCCCGGGCAAGGGCAAGTCCTCCGCCGCCTTCGGCATGGTTCTGCGCTGTATCGGCCATGGCTTTCAAGTGGGCGTGGTCCAATACATCAAGGGCGCCATGGACACCGCCGAACGGCAAGTTCTGGAGCGCTTTCCCGAACTGGTAACCATCCGTGCCATGGGCGAGGGCTTCACCTGGGAGACCCAGGACAAGGAACGGGACATCGCCGCCGCCCAGCGCGCCTGGGAGGTGTCCAAGGGCTTCTTGGCCGATCCCTCGGTGCGCATGGTGGTGCTGGACGAAATCAACGTGGTCCTGCGCTACGGCTACCTGGAGCTGGAAGAGGTGCTGGAGGCCCTGGCGAAACGCCCCAGTGACCAGCATGTGGTGCTCACGGGTCGCAATGCCTCTGACGAACTGATGGAGGCGGCGGATCTCGTCACCGAAATGAAAATGGTGAAACACCCCTTCCGCTCGGGCATCAAGGCCCAGCCGGGAGTGGAGTTTTAGTCGGCCCTATTCGACATCGACCCATCCCGGGACTCTGATTCGTTAAGATGCAGCCCAAAGGGCGAGATCCCTGGCCGGTCCAATTCGGCACGAAGTTCCATGCGCGGAATATCGTAGTCTCCCCCGTTTTGCCGTCGATAGGGAATGGGTTGCGTGGTTTCAAGGGTCCGCATCCGCGACCGAAGCGCCTCAGCCGCTGCCGGATAGTTTTCCTCGGAGAGGCGGTCCGCCTCGTAGAGGACAAAGGGGGGCAACACCTCAAAACCGGGATAGAACAGGATGCCATGGTGGATCGGAAACAAGAGGTCCTCCATGAACCCGTTCACGCCCCGGCGACAATAGTGGCTCTCCCACCCCCCCGCCGTCACAATCAGCATCGCGCGTTTTCCGGCCATTGTGCCCTCGCCGTAGCGATCACCCCACCGCCGGTCACTGTGTTCCCCCACGCCATAGCCAAACCCATAGGCATAAACCCGGTCCACCCACCCCTTGAGAATGGCGGGCATGGCGAACCACCACAGGGGAAACTGCAGGATCACCGTGTCGGCCCAGAGCAATTTTTCCTGTTCGGCTTGTACATCCGGGGTCAGGGCTTTTTCCTGAAACGCATCCCTGGAAGCCTGGGGCACCCGAAGGCGGGTTCCGGGGGCCAGTTGGGGAAAATCCGCCCGGTCAACCACCGCTTTCCACCCTTCGGCGTATAAATCCGTGATCCGAACGGAATGACCTTGGGCCTTCAGGTCCTCAACGGCACTATCGCGAAGCGCGCCGTTTAGGGAGTGAGGGTCGGGATGGGCGAAAACGAAAAGAACGTTCATGGAAAAGAATCCTTCACTGTCCGGGGATTGGACTTCCACCGTAACCAGCTGCGGAATAATCTGGTATCCAGGGATAATGAATATGATTGTGCCGGAAAATGGATCAAACACTCCTGACCCTTGACCGCATGCGCACCTTCGTCCGCGTGGCGGAGCGCGGTAACCTCTCTGCCGTCGCGCGGGAGTTCAATATCGGGCAGTCGACGGTCACCCGCCACTTGCGGGACCTTGAAGAGGGTCTCGGAGTCGCCTTGCTGAGTCGAACCACCCGTCGTGTCACCTTGACTGAGGAAGGAGCGCGTTTTCTCGATACCTCCCTTCGGATGCTCCGGATCCTTGAGCAGGGGGCGGAAGAGGCACGGGGATCCCGTGACGCCCCCTCCGGCACAATCCGGATCTCCTGTACGGCGGCACTGGGTGTCCGCCATGTCACCCGTCTGGTCTTCGCCTTCCAGAACAGATATCCCGAGATACAGGTCGATCTGAGCCTGACCGACGATCGGATCGACCTCGTCCGGGATGGAATAGACCTCGCCCTGCGCTTGGGTCCCCTCAGCGACAGCAGCATGAAGCGACGAGTTCTCGGATACAGCCGCCGCCTGTTGGTCGCCTCGCCCGCCTATTTGACCGCTTGGGGACAGCCCCTGACACCCTCAGATCTGGCGGGGCATCAAGGAATTCGCATGGTCAATGTGGGTGGCAGCGACCATCTGATCTTGCGGGGACGGGATGGGAAAGACCAAAGGGTTCCCTTTGGCGGTCGTCTGCGTCTCGACCACGGGCTTGCTGCCCGGGAAGCTTTTGCAGCGGGGCAGGGCCTCGGCCCGACACACCGATGGCTGGTCGATGATCTGTTACAGTCAGGCGCCCTGTTGGAGGTCTTGCCAGACTATACGCTGCCTCCCGTTCCCTTAAGCATGTTGATCGTGCCCCAACGGGCGGCGATTACCCGCATCCGTCTGCTCGTCGACTATCTTGTCAGGGAGAGTTCCTCCATTCCCGGACTCCACCACTCCCCAGCCTGGTAACCTTCCTTTTTCGCGAGGCCAAAAAAAGCCCCCTCCGCCCCGGGGGATCGGGCAGAGGGGGAGGGAACCCAGTCGCCGAATGCCATCAGCAAGCGACCGAGGAGAGAGCCAAGACTGCCGAGCGTGGCGGGCTCTGGTATCGAAACGATCCCTACTTCAGAACGTCTTCGGCAGGAACGTAGGCATAGCCCAGGTCGCGGGCCACGGGCTCGCAGGTGATCTGACCGGCGTGGACATTCAGGCCCTCGCGCAGGTAAGGGTCATCGGCCAGAGCCTGCTTCCACCCCTTGTTGGCGATGGCCAGACCGAAGGGCAGGGTGGCGTTGTTCAGCGCGTAGGTCGAGGTCCGGGCCACGGCGCCGGGCATATTGGCCACGCAGTAATGAACAACCCCATCAATGATGTAGGTCGGGTCAGCATGGGTGGTCGCCTTGGAGGTTTCGAAACAACCGCCCTGGTCGATGGCCACATCCACCAAAACCGCGCCGTCGCGCATCTGGCCCAACATCTCCTTGGTCACCAGCTTGGGCGCCGAGGCCCCCTTCACCAGCACCGCACCCACCACCAGATCGGCGTCGACGACAGCTGCGGTCAAAGCGGCCTTGCTGGAGAACACCGTCTTCAAGGCGGAGCCGAAACGAGCGGACAAACGGGCCAGAACCTCCAGGTTCCGGTCCAACACGGTCACGTCGGCACCCAGACCGAGAGCCATCTGGGCGGCGTTTTCGCCAACCACGCCGCCGCCAATGATCACCACCTTCGCCGGGGCCACACCGGGCACACCGCCCAGCAGCATGCCCTCGCCACCGTGGGATTTTTCAAGACAGGTGGCGCCCGCCTGAATGGACATGCGCCCGGCCACCTGGGACATAGGGGTCAGCAGGGGCAGACCGCCCTTGGCGTCGGTCACGGTTTCATAGGCGATGCAGGTCGCGCCAGAAGCCACCAGATCCTTGGTCTGTTCCGGATCCGGAGCAAGGTGCAAATAGGTATAGAGAATCTGACCGGGGCGCAGCATGGCCCGTTCGACGGCCTGGGGTTCCTTGACCTTGACCACCATGTCGGCGCGGTCGAAGATTTCTTTGGCAGTGGCAACGATCGTCGCGCCCTGGGCCTCGTAATCGGCATCGGCGGCGCCGATACCGACGCCCGCGCCGGTCTCCACGATGACCTGATGGCCGTGGGCCACATATTCATGGACGCTGTCCGGCGTCAAACCGACCCGGTACTCGTGGTTTTTGATTTCCTTCGGCACACCAACAAGCATGAAGCCCACCATTTGCTTGAGTTGAACGGTCCCAATTGAAGCGGGGCACCGCAGGAAGCGGATCCAGAGCGGAGCCCTCAACAACAGTGACCTGAGTATGCGCCGACAGCCTCGAAATGTGCTTGCGTAACCAAGTATTTTCGTCCTGTATTACACAAGATCATTCGAATGATTCATGATTTTGAGGTGGAAAATGCGACCAATCCCCTTAGACGCGGTGGATCGTAAGATTCTTTCGTCTCTTCAGCAGGACGGGCGGATCACCAATGCGGAGCTGGCGGAGCGGATTGCCCTGTCCCCCTCGGCCTGTCTGCGGCGGGTGAAGCGGCTGGAGGACGAAGGAGTCATCTGCGGCTACATGGCCCTGTTGAATCAAACCGCCATTGGCAAACCCTCCTCTATCTTCGTGGAAATCAGCCTGTCCAGTCAGTCGGAAGCCTGTCTGGAAGCCTTCGAGGCCGCCGTCCGTGCCTGCCCTGAAGTTATGGAATGCCACCTGATGAGCGGTGACGCCGATTACCTGTTGCGCTTCGTCGCCGCCGACACAGCCGATTTCGAGCGCATCCACAAGGTCTACCTGTCGCGCATGCCGGGGGTGGCACGAATCCGGTCATCGTTTACACTCCGCACCGTGAGCCGCCGCAACGGCTACGCCCTTCCCGGCGGGTAACCCTGCCCGCTTGCTCTCCTCTCCGGGGTTGACCCATGTCCAATGCCCTCGCTCAGGCCCGCGCCCTGCGCAAGCGCGGCCAGACCACCCAGGCGGTGCAGAGCTATCTGGCCGCCATCCAAGCCCAGCCAAAGGGAGTCCGGCTCTACGGGGAACTGGCCGAATGCCTGTTCAGCCTGGGTCGTTTCGACGATGCAGAGCTGGCTCTGCGCAAGGCCGTAGAGTTGAAACCGGACGACGCCACACAACGGGGAAACCTGTCAATGGTGTTGGCCCGGGCCGGAAAACTGACCGCCGCCATCGACCAAGCCCAGGAGGCCGTCCGTCTTGCCCCCAAGGAGGCGGCCTTGCGCCTCCGACTGGCACGGCTCCTGCTGTCCGCAGGTCAACCGGACGAAGCCGAACGCCATGCCCGAGACGCCACCCGCCGCGCCACCCGGCAGCCAGAGGCTTGGCTGGCCCTGGCTGCCGCCCTTTTGCTCGGTGAGCGAGCGACGGAAGCGGAGGATGCTCTGGGGCAGGCCCTCGCCCTGGACCCCACGGATCCGGAGGCCCTGGCGCTGGGCGCAGACATCCTGCTCAGCCTGGGCCGCATGGGGGAGGCGGAAGTCCGAGCCCGCGCCGCCCTGACCCGACAACCGGAATCCGTGAACGCCCTCGCCACCCTGGCGAAGCTCAAGACGTTTGTGCCCAACGATCCGGACTGGTTCGCCATCGAAACACTTTTAAAAAAGGTGGATAAACTGGGTCCCACCGACACGGTAACCCTGCGCTTCACCGCCGCAAAGGCCCTGGAGGACCAGGGAGACCTGGACGGAGCCTTCGAACAACTCGCTCAGGGAAATGCCCTGAGGGGCCGGACTTTACCCGACGACCTTCCACCCGTGGCAGCCCATGTGGCCGCTACGGAGACCTGGGACGGCCCGCGTTTGGCCGCTTTCGCCTCGAACGGGGAAGGGCCGAAAGATCCCCTGCCCGTGTTCATCGTCGGCATGCCCCGATCCGGCACCACACTCCTCGAACAGGTCTTGGCCAGCCATGGGGCCGTCCATGGAGCCGGGGAAACCCTGCTTCTGGAGCACTGTTTGGCCGAAGCCGGGTTGTCCACCTATGCCTCCGACCCCGACTTGATCACCGCAGAGCGTTTGCGGACGGTCGGTGAGGGTTATCTGGCGGGGCTCCGCAGCCTGGCACCGGATGCGAAACGGATCGTCAACAAAACCCCGGCGAACTGGCTCCACCTGGGACTCATCCGCCTCGCCCTGCCCGGCGCCCGAATCATCCACAGCCGCCGGGATCCCATGGATGTGGGTTGGTCCTGCTTCAAGAACCTGTTTGGGCGGGGCCATGCCTGGACCACGGATTTGACTCGCCTGGGTCGCTATCAGCGCCTGCAGGACCGGTTAACCGCCCATTGGGCGACCGTTCTTGGTTCGGAACGGATGACGGTGGTGGATTACGAAACCCTTGTGGATAATCTGGAAGGGGAAGCGCGGCGTTTGGTCGCCTTCCTCGGCCTGGATTGGGATCCGGCCTGCCTTCGCCCGGCGGACAGCAAACGCGTCGTCCACTCCCTCTCCAAAGTCCAAGTCCGCGCCCCTGTTCACAAAAGGTCCATCGCCAAATGGCGCAAGGTTGAGCGCCATTTAGACCCATTGAAACAGGCCTTGGAGTGAAACCGGGCCAGCTTGACCAAGCTGATCCAGTTTTACTCTCTTATACCAAGCGGCGCGGGTTGAAACCCATGCCGCTTTTCTTGCGTTCAAACGCCAGGCGGGCTTTTACGCGCCATAAGGCGCGGCGGTCACTTGGCCGCTTCCAAGGTGCGGTGAGGCAAACTCACCGCACCTTGGTATTAGCGCCCCTGCGGAAGCGTGCGCAGGGAGGCAATGGAAGAGACCCGATGGAGGGAGAAAGGGGCAAATTCCGCATAAACGGAACCGGCCATTCGGCGGTCACATCGTAGGGATCAGGACCTGTCTTTTTTAAGAGAACAGATCGGTCTTTTCCGTAATCCCCACCTGATCTAGGACGGCAGCCAGATCCTTCGTGTCGATGGTCAGTGGTTTATCGATGACTGAACCAGCAGCGTCCCTGCGGGACTTACCCAAAACGCGGTGAAAATCGACTTGAAAATAAGCAAAGAGGGGATATGTGCTTCGCCAATAGATGTACTCGGGCTTGACGAAATCCTCCGGGGCAAGCTGAATATGCACCGTCCCCGGTTGGGCCAGGATACTACTCGTCTCCGTCGAACCGACCGGCGAGACGATGACCTCGGCTTCAGACACCAATTCGACGACCGTTTTCACGGGCATTGCAGAGGGGAAAATCCGCTCGAACCCCCTCCTTTCAAGGAACGCGAAGATCTCGTCCTCATTCTCCAAACGGCGCTTTTCCGGAACCATGTTGGCACGCGATAGAAACAAGCGACGATTCCGTCGACCTGAGAGTCCTTGTTCCGCTGCGTATCGATCCCGAATCCATTTGACTGCAAAGGGATAGGGAATGTGTCCCGGGAGGAAGCCCCGCTTCAAATGAAGAACGCTCCCCAAGGGAATATCAACCTCGCGAAAATTCAGACCGCTCAATCCGAGCAAATCAATAAGCTCCCGCTGGTAGTCCAGTAAGGGAGGGCTATAGATCGGTAGAGCCCGTAACCCCTCGTCCTTGTAAACGACGCAGAGCTTCGGAAGGACATCGCCGAGAAAATGGCCATAGGTCGGGCAATGGTTCAAGAAAACCACAGGGTCTTCGATCACGATGGGGGGCGAAGACCCGCGGAGCCCAATCACCGCCTCCTGAAAATTCGACAGGTTCACGCTTAACCCTGAACTTGAATGCATATGCGGGAACTCAGGCCCGAGAATATAATAATCCCGCTCCCGCAGCAGGGTCTTGTCCGTGAAAACGTCAAATGTTGCAGGGGAAAAGCGAGCAAGGAATTCGGCATTTTCGACGACAACGAGCCCCCGCCGCATCCGCTCCTCAATCTCTACCGCGAAGTCTTCCCATTCCTCAGGATAGCACGACCAGTCCGGCAGCGGGATCCGATCATCGTCAGCGATCTCCCAATGGCGCACAGACATGCGGTTAAGTGCCGCGAAATCCGAGATATCCGTGCAAACCAGCCCATACAGCCTCTCAGGGGCGATGGCATAGCCGACCTGTTTCTTAAAGTAGGCGAGGACTTTTGGCATGGGAACGGTCTGGTCAAGGGCAACATGGGCCGCAGAATGGCTCACTTTATCAAGAACGACACGGGCCGTAGGATGGCTTGGATCAAGCTGCTGGACCCTGAGGAAAACGTCCCTGGCCTCTTCCTCCATACCGCGCGTCTGGAACACCATCGCCAAGTCTGCAAGGATAGCAACCGAGTCGGGGTCGAGGTCCTGAGCCAATTCCAACAAAGCCATACTAAGGGCTAGCCGCTCCTTTCGTGCCGCCAGAATCCCCAAAAGATGAAGTGCATCCACATGTCCGGGACAGAGACGAAGGACTTCCCGGCACACCAAGTCTGCCTCGTCAGTTCCACCAAGGCGCATCTTTAGACGGGCGAGCTCCAAGCTTACCTTTATGGATTTCGTGGATGGAAACCCCATCTCCCAACCTCACCGTAAAAAGTTGTTATTTTTTAAAACACGACCCAAACCATGTCACCTGGGCCCACATGGACACAGACCCCTTGGACTCATACAACAACACAGCCGAGTCTTGGCGGCACTTTACCTCTGTGGATATTAAAATTTAATCTATACCTCGGCGGCCCTGTCCTCAGCCGCATTCATATAATTTGCCGGTCGGTGGGAGGCATAAAATCGAGATCAAGTTGGGCCAATAAGCACGGTACAGGACAGCGTCTCGTCTTTTTTGGGCGATTGCCCAAGCCCATTTGGGGGCAAATGCCCCCAACCCCCCTTTTTTTCTATTACAAATAAGAGCTCGGGGTCTGGGACCTTTCGGCCAGGAACAGCCTGGGGTCTAGGGCCTTTCGGCCCCAGTGGGGGACGGAGCAAAGCTCCGTGACGGGAAAACATCCCCTGTCGTGTAGCTTGGCCAAGAAGTGGCCCGACTTAATCTCGGAGCACTCTAAGGGGATAGTCTGACAATGACAGGCGCATGGTCCGAAGGCTTTTCCCACGCGCGAGCGGCATCAAAAACCTCCATCCCCGACAGACGGCAAGCAAGAACAGGTGTCACCCAAAAGTGGTCCAGGCGGCGTCCTCGGTTGGCCGCTTTCCAATCCCGCGCCCGATAACTCCACCAGGTAAACAATTTTTCTTCTGGCGAGACAAAACGGCGCATGGCATCCACCCAGGATCCACTATTTTGGAAGGCCTCCAGCTTTTCACGCTCGATCGGGGTATGGGTGATAATCCGCCGCATCTTCTTGTGGTCCCACACATCGGTTTCCAGCGGTGCCACGTTGAAATCCCCCGTCATCACCGTTGGAACATCTGGATCGATGGCCTGCGCTGACCATTCGGTCAACGCATCGATGAAATCCAGTTTGTGCCTGAACTTGGGATTTTCCTCCGGATCAGGCAGGTCTCCCCCAGCAGGCACATAAAGACAATGAATATCGATCCCCGCCACCCGGGCGCGGATATGGCGGCAATCACCCTTGCCGCACCAATCCAGGGTCTCCTGGCCTTCAACGGGATGGCGTGAAAAAATCCCCACACCATTGTACCCCGGCATGGAATGGACCGCGTGGTACGGAAACCCCAGGGCCGCCATTTCCATCAAGGGCACCTTGTCCGGTGCAGCCTTGATTTCCTGAACACAGAGCACGTCGATGGGCCGTTCCTCCATCAGGCGAGCAACCTGTGGGAGACGGAGACGCAGAGAGTTGACGTTCCAGCTCGCAACGGTCAGGCCATCCGTGCCAGAACCGGCAAATGGGGCGGTCAGAGGACCGGCCCTGGAACAATAGTCACCACGAGGGGTTCCAACCCCTCGACCTCGGCCCGCAACTCGTCACCCTCGACCACAGCCCCCACGCCAGCTGGCGTGCCCGTGTAGATCAAGTCTCCAGGCTGGAGCACCATCAGAGTGGACAGGAAGGCGATCACGTCCGGCACGGGCCAGATCATATCCTCCAACCGCCCAGTCTGACGCAGAGTCCCGTTCACAGCCAAGGAAATGGCCCCCTTCATCATGGGACCACATTCGGCAAGGGGAGACAGGGCGCCGATGGGCGCACTGGCATCGAACCCCTTGGACATATCCCAGGGGCGACCGGTGTTCCTGGCCTCCGTCTGCAGGTCCCGGCGGGTCAGGTCGATCCCCACGGCGAAGCCCCAAACGTGATCCATGGCCCGGTCGAGGGGAATATGATGGCCGCCCTGTCCCAAGGCGACGACCAACTCTACCTCGTGGTGCAAGGACTTGGTGGCCATAGGGTAGGGTACATTCCCACCCAAGGGGACCAGCGCATCCTGGGGCTTGGAGAAAAAGAAGGGGGGCTCCCGATCAGGATTGGACCCCATCTCCCGAGCGTGGTCAGCATAGTTCCGACCCACGCAGAACACCCGACGCGCTGGGAAGAGGGCGGAAGATCCCCGCAGGGGGAGGGCGGGACGGGGCCAATCGGAAGGAACCTGAGTCACGGGATATGCTCCAAATATCGAAACCTGGACGCAGTATAGGCCTCAACCCTCGGAACACAATCCCAGCAGACAGGTGATAGGAAGACAGCGCAAAAACCCACAAGCACTCAAGGATTAGTCATGTCTCGAGGATATGCCCCACCAGAACGAAATGACGCCCGGCGGGGGGGGCCGCCGGGCGTCTTTCATCGTGGACCCATTAGGGGGGTAACAGGTTCACGGTAACTCCTGTCGGAGCACGAGGGCGGCAGGGGAAACCGATCCCTCTCCCGGTCGACTCACGTTTGTGAGCAACCGATACCAGAGTAAATAGGTCCGACATGCGTCCAGACCACTGCAATTAACTCATCCCTGGCATTCCAAAAACGCATAACACTGAAGTCCGTGCTTTTTCAGGCTTCTGGATCCAATCCATCTCCGCCCTTTTCCCAATACCCAGAGAGAACCTACCGGCGCTCTTTCTTCTGGTCGAAGATAAAAAGATGTCGGTCCAGAGCGATTCCATACCGAGGATTGAACAAAGAGACCGTCACTTCCGTATTTTGCGCATCAAGCACCCGCCATTGGCGCAATTCGATCGGTGACTTGGTGAAGACAAGGGTCAATGTTCCCTGTCCCGGGTCGTCGGCCTGGACAATGGAAAGCTCCACCACGCCCGCCGCTTCACGGAAAGCAGTGATAACCAATTCCGGATCGGTCAGAGTGAAATGCTCGCGCAACAGCACGCCCAAGGGTGTGGAGCCCAGACCCACATAGGACACTTGGTCCAATTCCTTATCATAGAACACCAGATTACTGCCATTGGCGAGCAGCAGGACTTCATCTGAAGGCGGATCGTATTCCAACCGCATGCGGTTCGGGCGGCTGATATAAAGCGTGCCTTCAGCATAGTTTCCAGTGGAGGAAATCTGGAGGAACCGGGCTTGAACTGTCGTCAACTTGTTCAGATAGCTCTCAACAGCGGCAACGAAGGCCCTTTGATCCTGCTTCAATGTTGGCAGGATACTCTGGGGTTCCTGGGCCCGCGCGCCGGTTCCCAGGGTCGACAGGCCCCCAAGGCACGTCACGCCAAGAAACAGGGCGAACAGGCGAATGGAAAGTCTGCGCGTCATGAATTTTCCTCGCGGTTATCCCGGCCCCTTCCCTGGAAGGCCCGGCGGTGTTCTTCACCAGTCTCTGGCAGCAGGGTAGTCGGGAAAGGTGTTCGAAAAAAGGGAAACGGACGACCGGATCATCCGTTTCCCTGTCATCAACCTTTTCCGCACCAACCGCACCCTATTCTAAGGGACCTATTGCGCGGCCCGAGGCAGGGAAAGCTCCCCTTGATCTCCGTCCTTGTCCGCATCCGCCCCCCCATCGTGATCATGGACCGAATGGGGCTTAACGGCGCTGTTCCTGTCCGAGGCCAAGAAGGTATAAATCACCGGCAGAACGAACAGAGTGAACAAGGTCCCGATACTCATGCCCGCGACGATGACCACGGCGATGGAAAACCGGCTCATGGCCCCAGCACCGGACGCGAACATCAGGGGGATCAACCCCGCAACCATGGCTGCGGTGGTCATCAGGATGGGGCGCAATCGAAGCTTGGCCGCCACTTCGATGGCCTCCGCCCGACTCAAACCGTCTTCCTCCTGCCGTTCCCTGGCCACCTCACACATCAGAATTCCGTGCTTGGTGATCAATCCGATCAAGGTCACCAATCCCACCTGAGAGTAGATGTTCATGGTCGCCGCGCCAAGCGCCAAGGGGATCAGGGCGCCACTGATAGACAAGGGCACTGACGTCATGATCACCAAAGGATCCCGGAAGCTCTCGAACTGGGCAGCGAGCACGAGGAAGATGATGATCAAAGCGAAACCGAAGGTAGCCATCAGGCTGTTGCCTTCCTGGATGAACTGACGGGACTGGCCCGCATAGTCGACGCCCGCCCCCCTGGGCAGCACCTCCTTGGCAGCCCCTTCCAAGAAGCCCAGCGCCTGACCCAGGCTGACCCCAGGCATGGGAAAAGCCGAAATTGTAAATGAATTCAACTGGTTGAACTGGTTTAGGGCCGAGGGAATGGTCCGCTGCTGGATGGAAATCAGCGATGACAAGGGCACGGCAGTCCCATCGGAGACCCGAATATAAAACCGACCGAGCTGACTGGGATCAAGGCGGAACTCCCGGGGCACCTGGGGAATGACCTTGTAGGAGCGGCCGTCCAAATTGACCAAATTCACGTAGTTTCCACCGGTCATGGTAGCCAAGGCCGATCCCACTTGAGTCATGGACACGCCATAGGCTCCCGCTTTTTCCCGGTCAATGACCACCACCGTCTGCGGAGTCTCGTATTTCAGATCCCCATCGACAAAGGCGAACATGCCCGCTTGAGAGGCCTTGCCAATCAACGTGGTCTGCAGTTCGTCCAGAACCGTGTAATCGTCGGTGGACGACACCACGAACTGCACAGGCAGGCCATCCGCGCCGGGCAGGGCGTTCGGCGCGAAAACACTGGCCTTCACTCCGGCGATGCCATTCATCGCCTGCTGAATTGATGCGGTCAGTTCCTTGGCTTGCTTATCCCGCTGATCCCAGGGCTTGAGCACAGCGCCGCCGAAACCCGCGCTGGGCGTCCCCATGCCCGCAATCATGAAGGTATCCTTGATTTCAGGAAATTGGGACAGGGCCTTGTTGATCTTGCCGACTTGCGCCGACATGTAATCATTGTTGGCCGGTGCCGGGCCGTTGAAGGCCGTAAAGACCACGCCCTGATCCTCTTCCGGTGCCAATTCCGTGGGAATGGCGGTGAACAGGAAATAAAGGCTACCCATGACGATCAAGGCGAACACGATGGTGGTCGGGCGATCTGCCAGGGAGGAGTCCAGCATCCTCCCGTAGCGACCCTGCACCTTGTCGAACAGCCGATCCAACCGAGCGGCGAGACCCTTTTTGTCCGTATCGTGTTTCAGGATGCGCGACGACATCATGGGGGACAGCGTCAGAGCGACAACACCCGATACGACCACAGACCCGGCCAGTGCCAGTGCAAACTCCTTGAACAAGGCACCGGTCAGGCCCCCCATCAAGGCGATGGGAGCATAAACTGCGGCAAGGGTAATGGTCATGGAAATCACCGGCCCGGCGATCTCCCGGGTACCGATAATCGCCGCGTCGAAGGGGGTGTGGCCTTCCTCGATATGGCGATGCACGTTTTCCACCACGACGATGGCGTCATCCACCACCAGTCCGATGGCCAAAACCATGGCCAACAAGGTCAAAAGATTGATGGAAAAGCCCAAGGCCGCCAGCAAGACCGCCACGCCCACCAGGGACAGGGGAACGGTGACCAGAGGAATAAGAACAGACCGCAAACTCCCCATGAACAGGAAGATCACAATCATCACAATCAGGGCCGCTTCGACGATGGTCTTCATCACCTCCTTGATGGATTCCTCAATGAAGATCGTGGAGTCATAGGCAATTTGAGCGGTCATTCCGTCGGGAAGCTGTTCAATGATAGCGGGCAAGGTTTCATCCCGAACCTGGCCAATGACGGTTAACGGATTCGCGTCCGGGGCGGTATAGACACCCACGAAGATTGCAGGCTTTCCGGATGCGAAGACACTCATGTCCTCGTTCTCGGCACCCAAGGACACATCGGCCACATCAGAAAGACGCACCAAGTTGGAGCCGTCATGGCCGACGACCATCTTCCGGAAATCGTCAATGTTCGTCAGATCGGTCTCAGCCTTTGTGGGGACGATATCAAAGGCCCCCTTCGTCGATCCAGCCGCAGAGGACACGTTATTGGTGGTCAGTGCCGTTTGAATATCCGATGTCGTCAGACCCCGTTGAGCCATCCGATCCGGGTTCAGCCAAACGCGGATCGAGAACTTCTTCTCGCCGAAGATTTCCGGGTTGGCCACCCCGGGTACCGCAGACAGCTTAGGCTGGATCACCCTGTTCACATAATCGGTGATCTGTTCCTGGGAATACCGATCCGAGGAAAACGCCAAATAGGCCGATGCGAAGGTCTGCCCCGTTTCCTTACTGATCACCGGGTCATTGATGTCCCGAGGAAGCTGGGATCGCACCTCATTAACCTTGGCTGTCACCTCAGTCATGGCCGCGTCCGGATCGCCGTTGAGCAGAACGTGGGCCGTGATGGTGCTCGCCCCGGAAACGGAACTGGAGGTCACATAGTCCAATCCCTTGGCCGTAGAGACAGCTTTCTGAATGGGTTGGGTAATGAACCCCTGAATCAAGTCCGAATCCGCACCCGGATAGGTCGTGGTGATGGTGATCACCGTGTTGCTCATTTCCGGATACTGACGCACCTGAAGGTTCATGAGCGCCTGAATACCGACGACCAGGATCAGCAGACTGACCACCATCGCCAGGACCGGGCGCTTAATGAAGATATCGAAGGTTTTCATGACGCGGTGGTCCCTTATTTGGCTTCGGCGGTCTTATCGGGCGTGTTTTCCGCCCCAGAGCCACCCGCGGCATCTGTTTTGGATCCCGGCGAGAGCACCCCATCGGCAATGGTCACCTTGGTGCCATCTTGAAGTTTAAGCTGACCGGTGGTCACCACCGTTTCCCCGGCCTCAACGCCCTTGGTGACAGAGACGATATTGCCTCGCCGCTGTCCAATCGTCACAACCCGGCGCTCCACCCGCTTGGCGGCTTTCTTGTCCCCCTCGGCGGGGACATCCTTGACCACGAACAGGGTATCTCCGTGCAGGCTGTAGGACACAGCCTCGGCCGGAACCACGGTCACCGACCGGGACTCAGACCGCCGGGCCGCAAGCCGGGCGAACATACCCGGGCGCAGAGCACCGTCGGCGTTTTCAAAATGGCCCTCCACCTTGATCATACCCGTAGTCGCATCAACCTTGGGAGCCACGGCCGATACCTTCCCCGTAAAGGTCCGGTCGGGCCAGGCGTCTGTGGTCATGCTCAGGGTTGCCCCCACGGAGACCTGAGACAATTCCTTCTGGGACACAGTGAAATCGGCGAGGATCACCGACAGATCCTGGAGATCGACAAGGGCCTGACCAGGCTGGACATATTCCCCCAAATCGACAGCCCGCAAACCCAGGGTGCCATTAAAGGGCGCCAGAATGGTCTTCTTGGCAATCATCGCCTCGATTTCCATCACCTTGGATTTGGAAATGTCCAATTGGGCCACACTGTCATCCCGGTCCGCCCGGGTTCCTGCGGAAGAGCGCGCCAAACGCTGAGCCCGGTCCGCAGCAAGTTGCGACAAGGCCACCTGAGCCCTGGCGGAGGCGAGCTGACTCTCTTCCTCGCTGGTATCCAACTGGACCAGCACCTGACCGGTCTGGACAACCCGACCGGAGTCAAAGGCGATTGCCGTCACGGTCCCACCAACCGAAGAGCTGATCGACACACCGTTGACCGCGCGCAGGGTTCCCACGGCGGGAACCACATCCGTCCACTGTTCGGTCGCCGCTTTCTGAACAGACACGGTCACCACCGGCTCGGGCATGTTGGCGAAATACTGCTTGATCATCTGGTCCTTGAAAACCGTGAATCCGATCACGCCTCCAAAGAGGACCGTGCTTCCGACCAGCATAACGGCCATGCGCATCTTTTTCATTGGGGGCTCCAAATACATCCAAAATCGAATACTTGGGAAGGACTCAAACCGTCAGCAGGGCCAGAGCCTTGTCTTTCAGGCGATCAAGTTGGGCATCGTCAAATCGATTCATACCCGTCATGCGCTTCATAAACAAACCATCCAAGGCCAAGTCAACGAGGATCGCGAGATCCGGATCGGGACTTCCCTCAATGATCCGCTCTTCCCATTCGGCAAACTTCTCGCGCAGCGGTTCCATCAATGCCGGATTCAACGTGGCCGCAGCTAAAATGGCCGCACCAACCGGATCATTGCCTGGACTACGGGAATCGAAGGCCGTTTGAACCAGGGCCCGGTTCCAGCGATAAGGGCTCTCCCCCTCCTGATCAAAATAGGTCTTGGACAGAGTATCGCATCGATCAATCATCCGATGCACCATTTCCCGGATCAACTCATCCTTGGACTTGAAGTGATAGAGAACGCCTCCCTTGGAGACATGGGCCACACGAGCCGCTTCGTCCAGGGTCAAACGCGAAGGGCCACGTTCCCGCACAATATGCATGGCGGCTTCGACGATACGATCGCGGGTATCCGCTTTTGCCAAGGGAGTCTCCTGTTACCGAGCAAATACAAAACACCATACCGTCCAGACGGTACTGTACCGGCTGGACGGTTATGATGCGCCGCCGTTGATCGGAGAACACAAAAAATTGCATACCTCCTATGCAAAAATTGCACATACGCAAAAAAGACCGTCTCTTTTCAGGTGGAAAGGCCATCCCAACAGGGTCCGATTTGGTGATCACACATCCCCATGGTCTGGTCCCCCTTAATCTGACCCCCTAATCCGGCCCCCTAATCTGGCGCCCTGCAATCCGCCCCATGCTCTGGCAGCAACACCTCTCGCTTTCCAACATGGTTGGCGCGGCTGACGACGCCTTCTGCTTCCATGCGCTCAATCAGGCGAGCGGCCCGGTTGTAGCCAATCTGAAGGTGACGCTGGACGAAACTGGTCGAGGCCTTGCGTTCCCGGGCCACCAGGGCAACGGCCTGATCGTAGAGGGTATCGCTTTCCTCTCCCCCAGCCTTGGTTCCGCCCCCCATCCCAGGAATGGCAGCATCCGCAACCTCGTCCTCCTCGGTAACCGACTCCACGTAGTCCGGCTCAGCCTGGGCGCGCAGGTGTTCACAGATCCGTTCGACCTCAGCGTCGGACACGAAGGGACCGTGAACACGGGTGATCCGCCCCCCTGCGGCCATGTACAGCATGTCCCCCTGACCGAGAAGCTGTTCGGCCCCCTGTTCGCCCAGGATGGTCCGGCTGTCGATTTTACTTGTGACCTGGAAGCTGATTCGGGTGGGAAAGTTGGCCTTGATGGTGCCGGTGATCACATCGACCGAAGGACGTTGGGTTGCCATGATCAGATGGATGCCCGCAGCCCGGGCCATCTGGGCCAAACGCTGGATCGCGGATTCGACATCCTTGCCCGCCACCAACATCAGGTCAGCCATTTCATCGACGATGACAACGATGAAGGGGAGGGGGCGCAGGTCGATTTCCTGCTCTTCGAACTGGGGTTTTCCCGTTTCCGGATCGAATCCCGTCTGGATCGACCGGGTCAACTTGCCGCCCTTGTCCACCGTCTCTGCCACTTTTTGATTGTATCCGGCGATGTTCCGCACACCCAACTGGCTCATGGCCCGATAGCGGTTTTCCATCTCGCGCACTGCCCATTTCAGGGCCACCACCGCCTTGCCCGGATCGGTCACCACCGGGGCGAGCAGATGGGGAATGCCGTCATAGACGGAAAGCTCCAACATCTTCGGATCGATCATGATGAAGCGGGCCTGCTCCGGCGACATCCGATACAGCAGGGAAAGGATCATCGTATTGACCGCCACGGACTTGCCCGAACCCGTCGTCCCGGCAATCAGCAGGTGGGGCATACGGGACAGGTCCACATGAACACCGGCCCCACCGATATCCTTGCCCAGGGCCAACACGAGACCCCCGGTATGTTTGACGAAATCCTGCGTGGAGAGAAGCTCGCGGAACAATACCATTTCCCGTCGACTGTTGGGCAGTTCGATGCCGATCACGCTGCGTCCCGGTACAACGGCGATGCGCACGGAAATCGCGCTCATAGACCGAGCGATATCGTCAGCCAACCCCACAACGCGAGAGGTCTTGGTCCCCGGCGCAGGCTCCAACTCGTAGAGAGTCACCACCGGTCCGGGACGCACCTTTACAATGTCCCCCTTAACACCAAAGTCGGCCAGAACCCCTTCCAGCAAACGGGCATTCTGGGTCAGCGAATCCTCGTCCACCTTGTTGCGCTTGGTCGGGTCAGGCGCGGCCAGCAGGTCGAGCGGCGGCGAAGCGAAGACCCTGTCCTCGGGCAAGAGGGAGCCCTGACGCGACGCCATGGATTTGGCCGCAATCTTGGGTTCGGGCGCCCGGGGGGCAACCATCGGCCCTCCCCCCCGTGGGGTAGGGGAGGGCGCATCCCATTCCCCGGCCTCCGGCTGACCCAAAGTCGGTTCCCGGCGCTCCTGCGCAGACCTCCGCGTCCGCGCTTTGGGAGCGGAGGATCCGCGCCGGGTCCGCTCCGGCGTCGCGGTGGATTGGGGTTCAGACTGGGCCTTGGACAAGCGGGCCATCAGGGCCGGACCGCCACCAAAGACCACCAGGCCGATATGCCCCAGACTGGCCAATGTCGCCCCGTAATCCCGCCAGCGAATGGCCGTAACCCATTGGAAGCACAGATAGGCCAGAACCCCGGCAATCGCCGAGGGAACCCATCCCAAACCCTCCTCCAATCCCACCAAAGCCATCCCGATGGACAACCGCTCATTGAGCAGGAACCCTGCGAATCCCCCCAATCCCGCGCCAAAGGGCCAACTGTCCGGCGACTCGAAGCGTGCAAGCGCCAGCGTTGTCAAAAGGGTTCCCAAAAGCAGACCCAGCACCCGGGGCCAAGGGGAGGCGACGGGTTGCCCCGCCATCATGCGCAACCCCCACAGGGCAACGGCCAGAATGGGAAAGGCCATGGCCAACCCGCCCCATTGCAACAACAGGTCCGAGACCAGCGCCCCCGGCAGCCCGAGCAGATTGCCCACGGGACCATCGCTGGCCGTATTCAAGGAGGGGTCAGACGCAGTGTAGGTAAGAAGGGCTGCGGCCAAAAGCACGCAGAAGAGCAGCAGAAGCAGCCCAAAACCACGCCTGAGAGCCATCCGCAGGGCCATTGCGGCGGCCGGGGACAACAGGGGCGAGAGGCTGGAACTCTTGGCCATGGGTCCTCTGAATCTGGACAAGCCGGAGGAACAAAGGTGGAAATCCACGTTTGTCCTTACCCGATATTCTGGATCAAGATCGCCCGATAAGCCCCAAAGGGAAAGAGATTTTTTGCTGTGCAACTACAGAGGGAGGGAAGGGTCTCCTCCTCCCTTCTCTCCACTTACGGGCCAAGGCCTTGGCCTAAAAGCGACTTTCCCGACGGACCCTATTTTTCCGAAGCAATCAATCGATCCATGGCCCGGTCCACCACCAGGGTGTCGTGGAGCAGGGCGATGCGCAAACGGTGACGACAGGGGTTGTTCGGATCTTCCGGATGAGCGGACATATAAACCCCCGGCAAGACTTTGAGACCCCGGTCCCGCCACAGGCGAAGGGTTGCTTCCTCGCCCGTTTCCCCCCATTCCGTGGTATCAAGCCACAGGAAGAACCCTCCCGGAGGCCGCCGGAAGCCCAGGTGGCCAGACAGGTGCTTTTCGGCCGCGTCGATCTTCTCCCGATAGAGGATCCGGTTGGCAATCACATGATCCTCGTCCTCCCACAGGGCGGCGCTGGCCTCCTGAATGGGCAGGGGCATGCCGGCGGCCCCATAAGCCCGAATCCGCAGGAAAGCCGCGATCAGATCCGGATCCCCGGCGATGAACCCCGACCGCAATCCAGCCGCGTTAGAGCGCTTGGACAGGCTGTTGGCCACCAGAACGTTCTTCAGGCTTCCCCCCAAATCCCGACAGGCCTCCAGCACGCCGCTGGGGGCCTCGGCATCATAGATCTCCGAATAGCATTCATCGGCAACCAAGACGAACTCCCGCTCCCGGGCCAAAGTCACCAAGGCCTTCCATTGGTCGAGGGAGAGCAGGGACCCCTGGGGGTTACCCGGAGAGCACATGAAGACCACCGCAGCCCGGTCCAAAACCTCGTCGGGCAGGGCGGCGATGTCGGGCTGGAAGTCTGTCTCCGGCCCCGCAGGAATGGTCAGAATTTCCGCCCCGTTCATGGCCGAAGCCCCCAGATAAGGCAGATAGAAGGGGTCGGGCATGATCGCCAGGGGCACCCGATTGCCACCGGACGCGGTCACCGTGCCGTCAACGAGCAAATGGCCCATCATATAAAGGGCCTCCCGCGTGCCACTCGCCGGGATCACCTGGGCCGGATCCACCATCCCCTCGGGCAGAGCGTAGCGGCGGGTCATCCAAGCCACCACCGCCTCCTTCCACCGGGGCGCCCCGGCTGCGGGCGGATAGCGCCGCCACAGGTCCGCATGCCGGGCCAGTTCCGCCCCGACCAGGGGAGGGGTGGGATGCTGGGGCTCACCCAGGGATAACATCAGGGGATCTGCTCCAGGCGCCACCCCGTCAAGCAGAGTGGCCAGACGCTGGAACGGGTAGGGGGGCAGGGCGGTCAAACGGGGATTGATCATGACACCATCCAATATTGGATCCAATATCCAACTATACGAAACCAGAGGGACCGTTCCAACAAGGAAGAGACCCCCTGTCGAATCTGGACATGCGCGAGCGATCGGGCCATGGTGCCCCGGTCTCATATCCTCAGGAGTTTGGACCGATGACCACCGCCCCCTCTTCCTCTACCACCCCACCCCCCTTGGTCAAGGATGTGCTGATTGTCGGCGGCGGATTGGTGGGCGGGACACTGGCTTGCGCGCTCGCCCGCGAGGGCATCGAGGTGGCGGTGATCGACGGCACCGATCCCCAGGCCCTGCTGGCCGCTGAATACGATGGCCGGTGTTCAGCCATTGCCCTGGCTTGCCAGAAGGTGCTGGAGACCGTCGGACTCTGGGAGTTGATGGCGGAGGAAACCCAACCCATCCTGGACATCCGGGTAGCCGATGGCGAGTCCCCCCTGTTCCTGCACTATTGGCAGGAGGATGCGGGCGGCCCCATGGGTTACATGGCGGAGAACCGCTCACTGCGCAAAGCCATCCTGAAGATGCTGCCCACCCTGCCCAGCGCCACCCTTCTGGCTCCGGCGCGGTTGGCAACCCTGGACCGATCTGCGGATGGGGTGACGGCGGTGCTAGAAGACGGACAGGAGATCAGGGCGCGCCTGGTCCTGGCCTGCGACGGTCGCCGCTCTCAGGTCCGGGAGATGGCAGGCATCGGCATCAAGACCCTCGGCTATGGCCAGACAGCCATTGTCCTGACCGTGGAGCACGAGCTGCCCCACGAGGGCTGCGCGGTGGAACATTTCATGCCCTCGGGCCCCTTCGCCATTTTGCCCATGCCGGGCAACACCTCCTCCCTTGTCTGGACGGAAAAGGACCATTTGGTGAAGGGGATCCTGGCCCTGCCCGACGAGATCTTTCAGGCGGAACTGGAAAAGCGCTTTGGGGAATTCCTGGGCTGGGTCAAACCGGTCGGGCCGCGCTTCGCCTACCCCTTGACCCTCCAATTCGCCGACAGCTACGTCGACACCCGCATGGCCCTGGTCGGCGACGCGGCCCATGGCATGCATCCGGTAGCGGGGCAGGGCATGAACTACGGACTGCGCGATGTGGCCGTAATCACCGAAATTCTCGTCAAGGCACACCGCTTGGGCATGGACCTGGGGACCAGCACCCTGCTGGCCGACTATCAGGCCATGCGCCGCTTTGACAATCTGCTGATGCTGGGGATCACCGACGTGATCGTTCGGTTGTTCTCCAACGACATCAAACCCATCGCCCTGGCCCGCCGTCTGGGGATCGCCGCCGTCGACAAGATGACCCCGCTGAAGAAACTGTTCATGAACCACGCCATGGGTACCTTCAACATCGGATACACACCCAAGCTGATGAAGGGCGAGGCTCTCTGAGCCACGCCCACGGCATCCCTTGGTTTCTCTCACGGCAAGTGGTGTTTTCGAGTCACGGGGCTTTGCCCCGTCCCCCACTGGGGCCGAAAGGCCCCAGACCCCAGACCCCAGAAAGAAAAATGGGGGTTTGGGGGCATTTGCCCCCAAATGGGCTTGGGCAATCGCCCAAAAAAGACGAGCGGACGACTCAGACCTTGCGGGCCTCGCCCTCGTCCAGGGACCGGGCTTCGTCGATGAGCATGATCGGAATGCCATCGCGGATCGGGAAGGCCAAGCCCCCCCGGTCGTCGATCAACTCCTGGGCCTCGGCGTCATAGCGCAGGGTGTTGTGGGATCCGGGCGCCACCAACAGCTCAAGCAGTTTAGGGTCGGTGGGGCGGGTGGGACCTTCGGTCATCGGTCGACTCTCCGTCTATGAGGTCTGCTGGAAGTGAGTTCTACGGACCATGAGTTCTACTGGGTGGCACCGCCGGTAAAGGAGGTCGCCGCCCCCATGCGCAGTAAACCATACAACAGATCCGCCCGATCCCGCGCCGTTTCCGATTCCAGCAAGGCCTGTTTTTCTGCCACCTCGAAGGGACAGGCCATGCAAAGCGCCGTCACCAAGGCGGAGTCCGGCACCTCCTGAATGGCAGACCAATTGAACGTCAGTCCATGGGTGCCCGCATAGGCTTTCAGGGACTCCAGGAAGCCATCACGATCCAACCCCAGAGCCTTGGGCGGCGGATTCAGATCATCGGCATAGGGACCATAATCGGCACGAATTCGGCGATACCCCTCCTTACCCTCGATCTCCTCCACCACCCTCAAGCGCGATAGGCCCTGCAAGGTGATCATCAGCCGCCCATCGTTGGTCTCGCTAAAGCTGACGATCCGCCCCAGACAGGCGACCCCATGCAAAGGGGAGGGGTCCTGGTCCGGGTCTTTGGGTTCGACCATGGCAAACATCCGTCCCTGGCCCAGGGCATCCAAGACCATGGCCAAGTACCGGGGTTCGAAAATATTTAAGGGCAGCGTCCCAGTGGGAAGCAGAAGCGCCCCCGACAGGGGAAAGACCGCGACCTCCCGGGGGAGGTCCTGAAATCGGGGTTGGAAAATCTGTCCGCTCACGACCGAGACCCCCTTGTTCGCCTGTTCCCCCGGGGAACGGCTCAGGAAAACAGAATGGACGACAGCTTGCGCCGCCCAGCCACCGTGATCTTATGGGCATGGCCCAAAGCGTCCCAGAATTTCAGAAGCTGCTTGCGGGCGGCCTCGTCCTCCCAGGTCCGATCCCGGCGGATGGACTCCAGAAGCTGGTCTTGGGCTTCGGCTTCGGCGCCACCGGCGAAGAGGGCGAGGGCCAGATCCATACGCGCCTGGTGATCATCGGGATTGGCGTCGACCTTGGCTTGAAGCTCCGAGGCCGGGCCTGCCGCACTGGCCTGATCGGCCAATTCCAGCGAAGCCTTCACCGCTTGGATTTCCGGATCCCTGAGAATCTCCGGAGGCAGCTTGTCGAAGAGGCCGCGCACCTCATCGGCCCCGCCCAGGGCAATCTGACAGCGCAGAGCACCCGCAATGGCCCCGGCATGCCGGGGGTCCTGGGCCAAGACCTGCTGATAGACCGCCAGGGCATTGGAGGGATCCCCCCCGTCCAACAGGGCTTGGGCCTGGGCAAGCGCTTCGTCCAGGATATTTTCCGCCCCGCCCGTAAGCTTGTCGATGAATTCGGAGATCTGGCTGTCAGACAGAGCGCCCATGAATCCGTCCACCGGTTGACCATCTCGGAAGGCGTAGACCGTGGGAATGGACTGGACTCGGAACTGAGCGGCAAGATCCTGGTTCTCGTCCACATTGATCTTGACCATGCGCACCGCACCGCCCCGAGCATTCACAGCCCTTTCCAGGGCCGGACCGAGGGTTTTGCAGGGACCGCACCAGGGAGCCCAAAAGTCGACGATGACGGGAACCTGTTTGCTCGCCTCGATCACGTCGGCCATGAACTGTTCGGTATCGGTTTCCTTCACCAGGGCGCCCGCAGCAGAAGAACCCTTGGTGCTGGTCTCTGCGTTCTTCGGCTTTCCCGACGAAATGGGCCGACCGCTTCCATCTATGATCAGGGACATGAGCCTGATTCCCCCCAATTGACAATCCGTCGCGTGGCATCCCTCCGTCCGGGACAGAGCATCCACGGCCCTTATGTGACTTGTTCCCGCGCTGACCGCAAGAGGGCAAGGGGAAAAGGCCGGAAATCCAAGCCTCTTCGTCAAGCTGACGGAAAAATGACGTTCCCGGAAAAAACCGCTTGCCAGCCGCAAATTCCTGAGTATTATCCGCCTCCACCGACGGACGGAACGACACAGTCCTCCACCGATCGGGTACCCTGGATCCAGGGCGGTTCACTCAAAACGAACCAACTTGGATCGCGGATGCGGGTGTAGCTCAGGGGTAGAGCACAACCTTGCCAAGGTTGGGGTCGAGGGTTCGAATCCCTTCACCCGCTCCAGTATAGAGGCCCACAAAGGCTTCCAAAAACGGCTCCCTTCGGGGGGCCGTTTTCGTTTTTTCCAAACCCAATCACAAAAAAATCAATGCTGATTTGATAGGGATTGATTTATACGGGTTCCATGTCTCAGCCCTATCCCCCTTCGCCCCACATCAAACGGGGCCATTTCAGCCTCCGCGTCACCATTCTGACCATGATGGTATCCATCCTGGCGCTCCTCGCCGCCGGAATGCTCGTGCTGAGCCACCGTGCCGGACGAGATGTCGTCTTGGCCGCCGCCCGAGACCATATGGCCACGGTCGAGACCCTGGTGGCGGAGCGGCTCGCCGACTCCTTCGGGCAGGTCGAAGCTCAAATCCCCCTGCTGGCCAGCCTCCCCGTGCTGCGCGAGCCTCCACGCGCCGCCTCTCACCTCGCAGAGCACCGTCTGCACGACCTCATGAGCGGGGTCGGAGGGATTCACCATCTGTTCGTCCTCTATCCCGATGGCACCTTCCTGCGCTTCATTGACATAGCGGATGCCACCCCCGAGGAACGGACAGCCTTGGCGGCCCCTCCCATGACTCAAACGATCACGCAAATCCGGTTCCAGGACCGGGACGGCATCCAATGGACCCAATGGCGCTACGAGAATGCTGCAGGCATCACCATCGACGCGCGCCTTGAAAGCGGAACGCATGATGGGGTGAGCCCTCCAGACTGGGTCAAGGACGTTCTGGACGCGGGAAAGCTCCTTGAATTGGGTCCCCGTCGGACCCGCCCCTCCGGTCAGCCCGCCTTAACCCTGGCCGCACCCGTAGAGGGCGGAAACGGAGCTGTCGTCGGGGTCGATATCTCCCTATCCCGCCTGTCCGCCTTCCTGGCCGACCATAGGCCCACGGCGGATTCCCGGCTCGTCGTCCTCAACAAACGGGGAGACATCATCGCCAGCCAAGACGAGGACACCCTCAGGCGCTTGAGGGGAGAGGAGTCCCCAGATTCCAAATTACCCCCGGTGCGGCTGGTCGATATGGGCGACCCCGTTCTTGATGCCCTGCGAATCCACTTTTTGGAAGCCGGCACAGCCCGAGAACTCAATCTGGACCTGGATGGGGAGGAGTGGACGGTGCGCCTGATGCCCCTGACCCACGTCCCGCACGGGATATCCTGGATCGTTCTGGCCACACCCATCGCCGAAGTCGTCGGGCCCCTGATCGTCATCACCCGCATGGGCGCCTGGTACTCCATCGCCGTGATCTGCGCCGCGATTCCCCTGGTCATGCTCGCCTCCACCCTGATCGCCTCGCCCCTGCGCCGCCTGACCCGCTCTGCGGAAACCATTCGCGCCATGGACCTGTCCACGCCCGTGACCACCCGCAGCCGGATCACCGAGGTGGACCACTTGGCACTCACCATGGAAGCCATGCGCTCGGGCGTGGAGACCTTCACCAAGTATGTGCCCCGAACCCTTGTCACGCGAGCCATCGCCTCGGGTCGAGGCGCGGACCGGGGAGGGGACCGGCGCGAGGCCACCCTGCTTTTTAGCGATGTCGAGGGTTTCACCACCCTTGCCGATGGCCGGGATCCGGAACAAACCATGGCCGATGCCTCCGCCTATTTCGAGGTCCTCGGCCAAGCCATTCAGGACGGCGGCGGCGTGATCGACAAATTCATCGGCGACGCCGTCATGGCCCTGTGGAATGCGCCGGAAAC
Source organism: Rhodospirillum sp. A1_3_36 (assembly GCF_047263945.1). Lineage (NCBI taxonomy): Bacteria > Pseudomonadati > Pseudomonadota > Alphaproteobacteria > Rhodospirillales > Rhodospirillaceae > Rhodospirillum > Rhodospirillum sp. A1_3_36. The sequence goes on from NZ_JBLAVB010000002.1 coordinate 325,322, forward strand.
CAATCCCAACCATGCACGGGACGCCTGCCGAGGTCTACTCGGCGCCCTAAGAGTTGTGACCCGGTGGAACCTGGAGCGCATCCACCAGGGCGAGCCCCCTTTTCCCACCCGCTTCGGTCTGCACACCGGGCCTGTGATTGTCGGCAATCTCGGCACCCATGACCGGCTGAACTACACTGCAGTCGGCGCAACAGTGAACACCGCTGCCCGGCTGGAGGGACTCAATAAGGTCTATGGCACCGCTACCCTGGTGGGTGACACGACCCGACGACTCGCTGAAGCCGCCGACGACACGCTGTTGTTCCGTGCCGTGGACCGGGTCGTCCCCAAGGGTGCGCGGGTGCCTTTGGAGGTCCACGATCTGATCGACCCCACCTGGGAAGCCATGGGCATCGAGGAGCTGCGAGCCTATATCAGAGACTGGGACCGGGCCATCACCCTGTACCGGGCGCAGCTTTGGGCAGAAGCAGAGGGCGCCTTCCGCGATCTGTCCTACCGGCGTCCCCGGGATCCGGTCGCCGACCTGTATCTGACCCGCATCGCGACCTGGAAAGCTGTCCCCCCCCTCGCGGATTGGGACGCCACCTTCCACGCCGAAAGCAAATAGATCCAGTCTCCCGGGGATCCCCGCGAAGAGAGACCGGTCGAGGGCTGAATCCAGCCATCGGCCGGACCTCTCCGTTCGGTTTCTCCGTGAATTTTTTCCGGTCCCCGGTGGTCAAATCCATTCCCTCATCCCAAGTCTTGGCGAGGTCATGAATCGCACCCTTGCCTTTGCTGCGGCGCAAACATCTGAAAATTAAGGGCTTTACCCCTCGAAAGTGATACCGTTATCCGCCTTCTTTGCAGAATACCCCCTTTGGCACATCCCGGGGATCCAACCGACCCCCATCGTCCCACCTCGTATCCCAATTCCCTGGAGAATCCCCCCGATGGAAGAGCAGGTCGATAGCCGCAAGGACAGCTTGGTGAGCAAGGTCATCGCGATGATCGGGTCCCGGCTCGACGGAGATTCTGCGGCCCTGGCCACGGATTTCGCCCGCCTGTATTTCGCCAATGTTCCCCCCGACGACCTGACCGACACGGACGCCGACAGCCAGTTCGGCCAGGTCCTGTCCCTCTGGGCCTTTGTGCGGGATCGGAAGCCAGGCGCGCCAAAAATCCGTGCCTACAATCCAACCGTCGAAGAACACGGCTGGCGCTGCGCCCATACGGTGGTGGAGGTCATCAACGACGATATGCCCTTCCTGGTGGATTCCATGACGGCGGAACTGAACCGCCTGGAAATGGGTGTCCATTTGGTGATCCACCCCGTCATGCGCGTGACCCGCTCGCCCCAGGGGGAGCCGACGGCGGTCGCCAGCATGGAAGACGCCGAAGCCGATGGAGGGCGAGCGGAATCCATCGTCCATATCGAAGTCTACGAGGAATCGGATCCCGACCGCCTGAGCTCTGCCGAAAGTCGGCTGGCCGCCATTCTCGCCGACGTGCGCGCCGCAGTGGAAGACTGGCCCACCATGCGCGACACCTGCGCGGCCATCACCGCCGAATACGCCGCCTCGACCAAGGACGACCCCACCGATGCCGATGTCCGGGTAACGGCGGACTTCTTGGAATGGCTGGGCAATGACCATTTCACCTTCCTGGGATACCGCGCCTATACCTTCATGGCCGGAGAAACCCCGGACATGGCCGTTCCGGCAGCTGGCCTTGGCATCCTCCGCGATCCGACCGCCAAGGCCTTTGGAGAGCTGCGCAACCTGAGGAGCCTGCCCGAAGAGGTCCGCGCTTTCGTCGAGCAGAAAACCTCGCTGATCATCACCAAAAGCACGGAGCGCGCCCGGGTTCACCGCCCGGTGACCATGGACGCCATCGGCATCAAACAGTTCAGCGAATGCGGAACGGAAGTGGTCGGCCTGCGCCTGTTTGTCGGCCTGTTCACCGCAGATGTTTATACCAATTCCCCCTCCTTCGTGCCGATCCTGCGCGACAAGATCCACCGGGTGGTCAAGCGCTCGGGTCTGCACAACAAGGGCCATGACTCCAAGAAACTGATGAACATCCTGGAACATCTCCCCCGGGATGAGCTGTTCCAGATGAACGAGGACGCCCTGTTGCGGACCGCTGTGGGCATCCTGCATCTGCAAGAACGGCAGCGAACCGCCCTGTTCCTGCGCCAGGATGAATTCCAGCGGTTCCTGTCCTGTCTGGTCTACGTCCCCCGGGATCGCCATGACACGGCCCTGCGCCTGGAAATCCAGGAGATTCTGGAAAAGGCCCTGGATGGCAAGGTGGAAAGCTATTCCACCCAGGTCTCGGATTCCCCGCTGGCCCGGGTTCATTTCATCATCCGCACCACACCGGGCCAGTTGCCCCACTACGATGCACGGGTCATTGAGCGCCTGATCGCCGACGCCGCAAGGGCTTGGTCCGACCACCTGCACGATGCGCTGATCGCCGCCAAGGGCGAGGAACTGGGGATCCGCCTGAACACCCTCTACGCCAAAGCCTTTCCCGTGGGTTACCGGGAACGCTTCACCGCCCATCAAGCGGTCACAGATATTGACCGGATTGAGGACGCCCTGAACGGCCCCGGCTTTTCCATGAACCTCTATCGGTCGCTGGAGGATGCCGCCCACGAAGCCCGGTTGAAGATCTACAGGCCGGGCACCGGTCTCCCTCTCTCCGACGTGCTGCCCATGCTGGAAAACATGGGCTTCCGGGTCATCGGCGAAGTGCCCTTCAAGTTGAAACGCCGCAACGCCACACAGGACTCCCTGAAGGCCGTCTGGGTCCATGACTTTTCCGTGGAACTGCCCAATGGCCAAAGCCTGGACATCGGCAAGGTCCGTGCGCCCTTCCAGGATTGCCTCGCCCGCCTATGGAGTGGCGAAGTGGAGAACGACGGGTTCAACCGCCTTGTGGTTCTCGCGGGGCTGACTTGGCGCCAAGTCACGATCCTGCGCGCCTACGCCCGTTTCCTCAAGCAAACGGGCTTCCCCTCCAGCCAGCGCACCATCTGGAATACCCTTGGGGTCCACCCTGAAATCACCAGCCTTCTGGTGACTCTGTTCGAGACCCGCTTTGATCCGGACAGTGCCAATGATCGGGAGACCTGGGAAAAGTCCCTGGAAAAGGACATCCAGGAGGCCTTGAACGCCGTGGACAGTCCAGACGAGGATCGGATCCTGCGGCGCTATCTGAACCTGATCACCCATAGCCTACGCACCAACCATTTCCAGACGGGCGCCGACGGCAACCCCAAACCCTACCTGTCCATCAAACTGGACAGTCGGGGACTGGACGAACTGCCCCTGCCCAAGCCCTGGGTGGAGGTCTTCGTCTACTCCCCCCGGGTGGAAGCCGTGCACCTGCGCGGCGGCAAGGTCGCCCGGGGCGGTATCCGCTGGTCCGACCGGCAGGAGGATTTCCGCACGGAGATCCTGGGCCTGATCAAGGCCCAGATGGTCAAAAATGCGGTGATCGTGCCGGTTGGCTCCAAGGGTGGCTTCATCGTCAAGCAACCGCCCAAGGATCCCAGTCGGGAAGCCCAGCAAGCCGAGGGCATCGAATGCTACAAGACCCTGATGCGGGGTCTGTTGGACATCACCGATAACCTGGGTCCCGATGGCGTGATCCCGCCGGACCGGGTCGTGCGCCGGGACGGGGACGACCCCTATCTCGTCGTTGCCGCCGACAAGGGCACGGCGACCTTCAGCGATATCGCCAACGGTGTTTCGGACGACTACGGCTTTTGGTTGTCCGACGCCTTCGCCTCTGGTGGCTCCAACGGTTACGACCACAAGGTCATGGGCATCACGGCCCGGGGTGCCTGGGAGGCGGTGAAACGCCATTTCCGCGAGACAGGCCACGATATCCAGACCGAGGATTTTACCACCGTCGGTGTGGGCGATATGAGCGGCGACGTCTTCGGCAACGGCATGTTGCTCTCCCCCCGCACGAAGTTGGTGGGAGCCTTCAACCACATGCATATCTTCGTCGATCCCGATCCCGATCCGGAAACCTCCTTCGCCGAACGGGCCCGACTGTTCGCCTTGCCCCGTTCGGGCTGGAACGACTACGACACAAGCCTGCTGTCGGAAGGGGGCGCCATTTTCGAGCGGCGGGCCAAGCGGATCACCCTCTCTCCCCAGATCCGCGCCCTCTACGACCTGCCCTCCGACACAGTGACTCCCAACGAACTGATCAAGGCCATGTTGAAGGCCAAGGTGGATCTGCTTTGGTTCGGCGGCATCGGCACCTACATCAAGGCGCGGACCGAAACCGACGCCCAGGCCGGAGACCGGGCCAACGACGCCATCCGCGTCAATGGCGAGGATATCCGCGCCAAGGTGGTCGGCGAAGGGGCCAACCTGGGCGTCACCCAATTGGGCCGGGTTGAATACGCCTTGGAAGGCGGGCGCATCAACACCGACGCCATCGACAACTCGGCAGGTGTGGATTGCTCCGACCACGAAGTGAACATCAAGATCCTGCTGAACGGGGTTGTCCAGGCCGGAGACATGACCGGCAAGCAACGCAATGCCCTGTTGGTGGAGATGACCGACGACGTTGCCGGTCTGGTCCTGCGCCACAACTATCTGCAAACCCAAGCCATCAGCCTGACCGTCAATCAGGCCCCCGAACTGCTGGATCACCAAACCCGCCTGATGCGTCTTCTGGAGCGAACCGGACGGCTGGATCGGGCCATCGAGTTCCTGCCCGATGACGAGACCCTCCAGGACCGGGCCAACCAGGGCAAGGGCCTGACCCGGCCCGAGGTGGCCGTTCTCATGCCCTATGCCAAGCTCTGGCTGTTCGATCAGTTGCTGGACAGCGACCTGCCCGATGATCCGGCCCTGGAAGGGGATCTGATCCGCTACTTCCCGGAGGCCCTGGGGGACCGTTTCGCCGAGGCCATCAAGGACCACCGCCTGCGCCGGGAGATCATCTCCACCGTCGCCACCAATAGTATGATCAACCGGGTGGGCGGGACCTTTGTTTCCCAAATGATGGAGCGGACGGGCCTGGACCCCTCGGACGTGGCTCGGGCCTATATCGTCAGCCGCGACGCCCATGGGGTCCGCAAACTGTGGTCCGCCATCGAGGCCCTGGATGCCCAGGTCCCGGCGACGGTCCAGCTCTCCATGCTCCAGGACATCAACCGGCTGCTGTCCCATTCCACCCTGTGGCTGCTGCGCAATGGCAATCACCCCCTGGACCTGACCGAAGCCCATGGCCCCTTGGCGGAGGCATCAGCCACCCTGCGACACACGCTCCCCGACCTGTTGATGGACAACGCCCGAAAGGCGCTGGAGAAACGGACTGCGGCGCTGACGGATGCGGGTGTGCCCGGCGACCTGGCCCAAGCCGTGGCTGGCCTGGAGGATCTGGCCGCAACCAATGACATCGCCCGTCTGGCGGCCCAAAGGGATATGCCCGTGGACCGGGCCGCCCGGCTCTATTTCGCCGTGGGAGCCGACTTCGGGATGTCCTGGCTGAGAGACCGGGCCCTGGAGTTGGACAAGGGCAGCCATTGGACCAAGCTCGCCGTCTCGGCCATCATCGAGGATCTGTTTGTCCAACAGCGGAACCTCGCCCTGGCGGCGCTCGATTGTGCCGAAGAGGTTGACGATCCGGCCAAGGCCGTGGCTTGCTGGAAGGGAACCAACCCCAAGGTGGTCGAGCGGGCCGAACAGCTCCTCGCCGATCTGCGAGGCGCCGCTTCTGTCGATTTGGCCATGCTCACCGTCGCTGCGCGGCAATTCCGCGCCCTGTCCGGATCTTGAAATCGATGACTCTCGCCCGCCCGAATCCCTTGAAGCTGAACGCCTTGCAACTGAAAACCCTGACCCTGTTCCAAGCCATGGCCGAGGATCCGGGCCGGGCCATGGCCGACGGGGAGACTGGCGAGGTCACCATCGGCTCCATCCCCCACCCCCATGGCGACCATTTTCACGTGGGTCCCTATGTGGTGGGGGCCGCCAATGCCTCGGGCCTGACCAATGCCGGGGTCTGGAAGGCCCTGGAGCGGAAAAGCCTGATCCGGGGCATGTTCCCCTCGGCGGTCACCCTCACCGCTGAGGGACTGGCCTACGAAACCGGCCTGAAGGAGAGCATTCTCCACCCCTCGGGCCACTAAGACAGTGAATCCAACCTCTGGCAAGCGTGCGGCCTGGTCGTGGTGTCTGTTCGACTTCGCGAACTCGGGCTTTCCGACAGTCATCGCCACCTTCGTCTTCTCTGCCTATATCACCAAAGCCGTGGCGGAAACACCGGAGGCGGGGACGGCGGCCTGGGGTTATGCCATGGGTCTTTCGGGGCTTCTGATTGCCCTCCTGGCCCCCATCATGGGGGCCATGGCGGACAAGGGGGGGCGCCGAAAACCCTGGCTGCTGCTGTTTTCCCTGATTTGCGTGGGGACCACGGCGCTCCTGTGGTTCGTCAAACCCGATCCCGCCTACCTGCTTCTCGGCCTGGGTTTGGCCCTGGTCGCAAATGCGGCCTTCGAAGTCGGTGGCGTCTTCTACAACGCCATGCTGCCCGAGGTGGCCACGCCAGAGCGCATGGGCCGCCTGTCGGGCTGGGCCTGGGGGCTCGGCTATTTGGGGGGGCTGTCCTGTCTGGTCATCGCCCTCTTCGTCCTGGTCCAGGCCGACCCCGCCCCCTTCGGCCTCGACAGGGATCAGGCCGAGCATGTGCGGGCCACGGTGCTGCTGGTGGCCCTCTGGTACCTGCTGTTTTCCTGGCCGTTGTTCGCCTGGGTGCCTGAATCGGGAAAGGGCGAGCGTCCCCCCCTGAACCAGGCATTCCGCGAGGCCTTCGCCAGTTTGCGGGGTCTGCCCGCCCTGTTCCGCCGGGATCCACCGCTCGGCTGGTTCCTGCTTGCCCGCATGCTTTACATTGACGGACTGAACACGCTGTTCGCCTTCGGCGGTATCTACGCCGCAGGCACCTTCGACATGAGCTTCGACCAGATCATTATGTTCGGGATTGCGCTGAACGTGACCGCAGGACTGGGTGCCTTCGCGTTCGGATGGGTGGATGATCGCCTCGGGTCCCTGAAGACCATCGTCATCGGCCTGTTCGGCATGATCACCCTGGGCACCGCCGTCCTGGTCGTGGAAAGCGCCACCGCCTTCGTCACCCTGGCCCTGATCCTCGGGATCTTTTTCGGCCCCGTTCAAGCCGCGAGCCGCACCCACATGGCCCGTATTGCTCCGCCAGAAGCCCGGGCAGAGCTGTTTGGCCTCTTTGCCCTCTCCGGTAAAATCACCGCCTTCGCCGGACCGGTGGCAGTGGGCGCCGTGACACAGGCTACGGAGAGTCAACGGTGGGGCATGGCCACCATCATTGTCTTTCTCGTGGTGGGACTCGGGTTGCTCGGCAAGACACGTAAAGCTTAACCGGGCTGCCGCCCAGACCCGCTTGGGGAGGCACGGCCTCCCCAAGCCCCGCGATTTTTAGCACACTATCTCGATGCTCTAACCATTTGATCTAGGCGACCTCATTTTCAGACCAAATCAGTCTTGCAAAATCACATTGGCGCACATAGTTGTATTATACAACTAAAATGGGGGTCTCATTTTGCCCGACCGCTCTTCCCTTGTTCGTTCGATCCGCGATGCCTCTCGCCAGCTCGTCCGTGGGCTCGGCTTTCTGGATGAGGCACTCGCCGGAACAACCCTCTCGCCATCCGCCGTCCACGCTTTGATCGAAATCGACGCACGGCAAGGCATCACCGCGCGGGACCTGAGTGAGCGTCTACGCTTAGAAAAATCGAGCACCAGTCGAATGCTCCGCAAGCTCCTCCTGTCCGGAGATATCCGAGAAGAGCCCGGCGAGGAGGACAGACGCGAAAGGAAGCTCTCTTTAAGCCTCGCCGGTCAAAAACGAGTCGAGGAAATCCACGCCTTCGCCCAGAGACAGGTATCCACGGCCTTGGGCCGTATGTCTTCAGAACAAGCCCGCACCGTCCTGAAAGGTCTTCAACTCTACGCCAATTCTCTGACCGAGACGGCAGACGACCGGCGCATTGCACCGTCAGTGCGGATAGACACTGACTATAGACCTGGACTGATCGCCCGAATCACCGAAATGCATGCCCTCTATTACGCAAGGGCTTCGGGCTTTGGTCAGCCTTTCGAGTCGCTTGTCGCCAGCGGTCTGTCTGCATTCTGTGATCGCCTCGACTCCCCCCACAACGCCATATGGACCGCCGTCTGCGATGAAACGATCGTCGGCTCTGTTGCCATTGATGGCGAGGATCTTGACCCCGGCATCGCACATCTCCGCTGGTTCATTGTCGACGATGGCACACGCGGCACAGGAATAGGGCGCAAGCTCCTGTCTACCGCGCTCGACTTTGTGGACGGAGCGCAGTTCACAGAGACACATTTGTGGACCTTTGCCGGTTTATCAGCGGCACGGCATCTCTACGAATCGCATGGCTTCGTCCATGTCGATGAACGTGCGGGAACGCAATGGGGCAACCAAGTCTTGGAACAGCATTTTGTCAGGCCTCACCCATAGAGTATTCCGAGATCAAGTTGGGCTTCGAATATACTCTAAAACTTATAGAATAAGAGTGACCACCACCCCTTCCCTTGAGCAACCCGACCAAAAAAATCAAAGAACAGGGGCCGGGAGAACACACTCCCGGCCCCGTCTTAAGCCCTTATCGAACCACCGTTAGCTCTGGGGGCGGCTGGCGATCAAATCATCGACCACGGAGGGATCGGCCAGGGTCGACGTATCGCCCAGGGCGCCGAACTCGTTCTCGGCGATCTTGCGCAGGATGCGACGCATGATCTTGCCCGAGCGGGTCTTGGGCAGGCCGGGGGCCCACTGGATCACGTCGGGGCTGGCAATGGGGCCAATTTCCTGACGCACCCAGGCAACCAGCTCCTTGCGCAGCGCATCGGTTTCCTTCTCCCCAGCCACCAGGGTCACATAGGCATAGATGCCCTGGCCCTTGATGTCGTGCGGGAAGCCGACCACGGCGGCCTCTGCCACCTTGGCATGAGCAACCAGGGCGGATTCAACCTCAGCGGTACCCATTCGGTGACCGGAGACGTTGATCACGTCATCCACCCGACCCGTGATCCAGTAATAGCCATCCTCGTCCCGACGGCAGCCGTCGCCGGAGAAGTAATAGCCCTTGTAGGTGCTGAAGTAGGTCTGGACGAACCGCTCGTGGTCGCCATAAACGGTGCGCATTTGGCCCGGCCAGGAATCGGCGATGCACAGGTTTCCTTCGGTCGCGCCGGTCAACTCGGTGCCTTCCGCATCGACCAGAACGGGCTGGACGCCGAAGAAGGGCAGGGTGGCCGAACCGGGCTTGGTCGCAATGGCGCCGGGCAGAGGGGTGATCAGGATGCCCCCGGTTTCGGTCTGCCACCAGGTATCGACGATGGGGCAACGCCCTTCGCCAACCACCGTGTTGTACCAGGTCCAAGCTTCCGGATTGATGGGCTCGCCCACCGATCCCAGGATGCGCAGGCTGGAGCGGTCGTGCTTCTTCACCGGCTCCTCGCCGTCCCGCATCAGGGCGCGGATGGCGGTGGGGGCCGTGTAGAAGATGTTGACCTTATGCTTCTCGACCACCTCCCAGAAACGGGAGACGCTCGGGTAGTTGGGCACACCCTCGAACATCAGGCTGATGGCGCCGTTGGCCAGCGGGCCATAGACGATATAGCTGTGACCCGTGACCCAGCCCACATCCGCCGTGCACCAATAGACCTCGCCCTCGTGGTAGTCGAAGACATACTCATGGGTCATGGAGGCATAGACCAGATAGCCGCCGGAGGTGTGCAAAACACCTTTGGGCTTCCCGGTGGAGCCAGAGGTGTAGAGGATGAACAGGGGATCCTCGGCGTTCATCTCCTCGGGCTGGCAATCGGCGGGCTGGGCAGCGGTCACCTCCTCGTACCAGCTGTCACGACCCGCTTCCATCGCCACGTCACCGCCGGTGCGCTTGACCACGATCACGTTTTTAACGCTCGGACAGGTGGCCATGGCCTTGTCCACGTTGGCCTTCAGCGGCACCTTGCGGCCACCGCGCAATCCCTCGTCGGAGGTGATGACCATAACGCACTCTGAATCCTGAATGCGGTTGGCCAGGCTGTCGGGGGAAAAGCCTCCGAAAACGATGGAGTGAACCGCACCGATACGGGCGCAAGCCAGCATGGCCACCGAGGCTTCGGGAATCATCGGCAGATAGATGCAGACCCGGTCGCCTTTTTTGACGCCCATGGCGCGCATGGCATTGGCCAGACGGCAAACCCGCTCATACAGATCCCTGTAGGTGATGTTGGCGTCGTCCTTGGGGTCGTCGCCTTCCCAGATGATGGCCGTCTGATCGCCGCGCTTTTCCAGGTGACGGTCCAGGCAATTCACCGACACGTTCAAAGTGCCGTCGGCAAACCAGCGAATGTGGACATCATGGGGATCGAAGGACACGTCCTTCACTTGGGTATAGGGCTTGATCCAATCGATCCGCTTTCCGTGCTCTCCCCAGAACCCGACCGGATCGGTTACCGACTTTTCGTACATGTCCTTGTACTGCGCCTCGGTAACCAGAGCGTTCGCGGCGATTTCTGCGGGCACGGGATAAATATCTGACATGCGTTTTCTCCCCTATTTTTCTCTCGGTCATTTTAGACGTCTTCGTCTGTACCCGGAGGCTGGGGATCCCTCTGGATCTCCCTTGGACCGTCCGGGGTCGTCATGGGCTGTCGGTCAGAACCCTCCCGTTCACCAGGGTGACGGGAAAGGCGTCCAGTCGCCTCCCCCGACAGGGACCCTCGACACAAAGGCCATCCTCCATCAGGAAAATGGCCCCATGGGTGGCACACTGAATATGCGTTTTCCCCATGTTCAGAAAATCGTCCGGCATGAAATCAAGTGGAATGCGATTGTGGGGACAGCGGTTGACATAGCCCCGGACCACCTGTCCCCGCCGAACCACAAAGACCTTCATGGGCAGATCATCGGCGTCCCGAACAACGAATCCTTTGGCTCCAGGATCGGCGATGTCCGCCAGATCACAGAGGTCTCCATCCAGCCGCCGAGCCGCTTCGCTCACGCGTCCCCCTCTGGTCCAAGTCCCCCAATTTCCCGGATCAGCGCCCAGGCTGCGTCGTCCACGGGACAGACGGACAGACGGGACTGTTTAACCAGCGCCAGATGGGACAAGCGTTCGTCACCCTTGACCTGCGCCAAGGTCACCGGGTTGGGGACCGGCTCGACCGCCTGAAAGTCCACCATGCCAAAACGGCCGGACGCATCGGTGTGGTCTGGGTAATACTCCTTGACCACCTCGACGATGCCGACGATGCGCTTCTCGTTGACGGAATGGTAGAAAAAGGCGCGATCTCCGATCCGCATGGCTTTCATGTTATTGGACGCCTGATAGTTGCGAACCCCGTCCCAATGTTCCACACCCTTTTTGACCTGATCCTCCCAGGACCACGTGTTTGGTTCGGATTTCACCAACCAATAGGCCATGCTTAAGTCACTCCAAACGCTGGAAAAGGAGAGGAATCAGTCAGCCTTGGAGCCAACGACGATCTTGTAGCGCGTAATAGTAACGGTCTCGAACAGGCCTGCTTTGCCATAGGGGTCACCGGCGGCGAAGGCTTCGGCCTCGGCCCGACCCTCCACATCCAGGACGAGCAGACTGCCGATCATCCCCTCACCATCATCCGTCAGAAGCGGCCCCCCAAACAGGACTTTGTCACCCCAGCTTTTCAGGAATTCCAAATGGGCGGGACGGTTTTCCTGGCGGACGTGGGCATGGTTGGCCTTGTCCCGGCACTGGACGGCGTAAAGCATGAACAACTCCCCAATACGATCATTTGAACGGCTGTTTTAGCCTGTGGCACGGTCCTTGGAAATCGGCGCAAGCATAGCAGCGCCCTCCATTCCGCGACAGATTAGAGATTTCCACGAAACGGTGCAAACCGCCAGACGCAATTTTCTTACGTCTTTCCCGATTTGCGCGCGCATTTCCTTAGATCGAATTGGGCCTGCTTGACCAGGGTACACGACAGGGTGTGTTTTCCCGTCACGGGGCTTTGCCCCGTACCCCACTGGGGCTGAAAGGCCCCAACCTATTATTTTTGGCCGAAAGGCCCCAGACCCCAGACCCCAGACCCCAGACCAAAAAAAATGGGGGTTTGGGGGCATTTGCCCCCAAATGGGCTTGGGCTATCGCCCAACAGATGCGAGACACTGTCGTAACCTGGACCAGCTTGACCCACGCTGATCCCATTTCACTTTAGTGGATCAACCGAAACATTTGAGTCCCACTTCGGATGAGGCTGGAAACACCATGAACTACTAAAATGTTTCGATAAGTTGATCCATCAATCAAAAGCCCTAGTGGTTCGAAGCGTCAGATTCGAACCACTAGGAGTCCGAATTCTCCGAGCCCTCAAGGAGAAGAGGCAGCCCCACATTGACCTCGAAGGTGTCGATATCCATGGGACGACCAAAATAGTACCCCTGGAAGCGGTGACATCCATTGCACAACAGGAAATCCCGTTGGTCGGCGGTTTCAACACCTTCAGCCAGGACATCCAGACCCATGCTGTTGGACATGGCGATGATGGTGCGCACGATGACCGCATCGTTGGAATCATCAATCACATCCCGGACAAAGGACTGATCGATTTTCAATTGGTCCAGGGGCAAGCGCTTCAGGTAGGTCAGCGAGGACTGACCCGTACCGAAATCATCCATGGAGAAGCCAATCCCCAAGGATTTCAGGTGTTTCATCGTCTCGATGCTGCCTTCCACATCCTCCAGCACCAGGCTTTCGGTCAATTCGAGCTTCAGGAAATGGGGATCAATCCCATGGGTGCTGATCGCTCGCTCCACCCGGGAAATGAAGTCCGTCTCCCGGAACTGCACCGCGCTGACATTGACCGCCAATACCAGGTGGGACGTTTCGTCCTGTTGGGACCATTCCTTTAGCTTGATGCAAGCCTGATTAAGAACCCAGGCCCCAATGGGAACAATCAGGCCTGTTTCCTCGGCCAAGGGAATGAAAGCCTGAGGAGAGACCATACCCATGGTGGGATGACGCCAGCGCAACAGGACTTCCGCACCATGGATGATCCCCTTACCGTCGACCTGCGGTTGGTAGAGACAAACGAATTCGTTTCGATCAAGCGCACCCCGCAATTCGCTTTCCACGCGCGCCCGCTCCATCAAGGCTTCCTGAATGGCCGGATCAAAAAAGCAAAGGCGGTTTCGGCCCCTTTGCTTGGCCTGATACATGGCCGTATCCGCATGACGAAGCAAGGTGTCCACGGAATCCTGGGCCCAATGGAACAGACAGGCACCAATGCTCGGCGTGATATCATAGCGACGCCCCGCCAGATCGTAGGGTTTGGTGAGAGACAACGTGACTTTCTCGCCCACCCGCTCCACCTGGGTGGCCGCGTCAGCCTCTTCGCAACTGAGGTGCACCAGCACGACGACGAATTCATCGCCGCCAAGACGGGCCACTGTGTCCTGATTGCGCAGGCAGGTTTTCAACCGATTGGCGACCTCCACCAGCAGCAAATCTCCCACGTCATGGCCCCGGGTGTCGTTGAGGGTCTTGAAGTTGTCCAGATCGATGAACAGGACCGCCCCATGGAAACCGGTGCGGTTTGCTGCAGCGATGGCCTGCTCCAAACGGTCGCGCAAGAGGCGGCGGTTGGGCAATTGGGTGAGGGGATCATAATAGGCCAGCTCGCGGATCTTTTCCTCGGCGGCCTTGCGTTGGGTGATATCGGTCAAGGTCCCGATAAAATGGGTGATGGTGGAGGTTTCATCACGGACCGGATTGATCGCCAGCCAGGACGGAAAGACCTCCCCATCCCGGCGGCGGTTCCAGATCTCACCAGACCAGCCATCGCGTTCTATGACATCCTTCCAAAGGGTCTTGAAGAACGCGGTATCATGCCGACCGGAGGTCAAAATTTTGGGATCCCGGCCCCGGGCCTCATCGGCATGGTAGCCCGTGATTCGGGTAAAAGCCGGGTTGACCGCCAGGATGTGATTGTCCGCATCCGTGATGACCATGGCCTCGCCACTGCTTTCGAATACTCTGGCAGAGAGCTTCAAGCGATTGCGGCTTTCAGCGAGATCCCGATTGCGCGCTTCCAAATCGGATCGATAGGCCTGAAGAATGCGCCGGACCCACTGTCCGAAACCAACCGACAGGACCAGCGAGACCGCAAAGACCACGAACATCACCCAGGACAGGCCCTTGATCTGACGACTGACATAGACACCCAGGTCGGCCCGTTGGGCCGCCAGCAATTGATCCATATCTTCCATATAGATCCCGGTAACCAGCACCCAACCCCAGGGTTCATAGAGACGGACCCTGGCCAGCTTGCTGGTCTTTTGCATTTTGCCCAGACGTTGCCAATCGTACCGGTAGGTCCCGCCACCGGCCTTGGCCTTAGCCACGATCGCCTCTTGAACCTCTCGAGCATCCTTGGGAAGGTCGGCAGGGGGAACGCCAACGGCATCCTTGTTGTTGGCCGAGGCCAGAAGCATGCCGTCTGTGGTCAAAACCGCAACGTATCCACTCGCACCAAAACGAATGCTGGAGATTTCCTCCAGCGCTGCTTTGCGCAAATCTGCCTCGATCTGATAGGTGTACTCCCCGGTACCGATAACCCAGCCGAAGGGCTTGAACTCACGGACATGGGCGATTTTTTCGCGCATTTCGTTTATGTAGGGCGGATACCACTTATAGGTGGAGTACCCTCCAGTCTGAGGATCGCGCGCCGCGTCCACCAGACCCCGCATAATAAAATGCCCTTCAGCATCCCGATTATCCCAAAGGGACGTTCCCTCCAACTGCGGCGCCGTTGGCAGGAGGACACAGTCCCCATCCAGGGTATCGATGAAATAATAGCCACGCCCATCAAAAAACCGCAGAGGCCGAAGGGTTTCCCGGATCAGGGACTTAATCTCATCGTCCGGCATCCGCCCCTTATTCAAGTCATAAAGCTGTTGGGCGATGGCAATCGCGGTATTGGTGCGGTCACGAACCTGTTCCCGCAGAAAGCTTTCGGCGCGATTGCGTTCATGGTCAAGACGGTTGATCACCGCCGTTAATTGATTGTCGAGCAGCGCCTCCTGAGCGGCGACGGTCCTGCCCTCCGTTTGAGCTAAGCCCTGTTCGAAATGGTCCATGAAGGACCAGATCACATAGGCCCCCACACCCAATGTCGTCAGCGCTGCGAGCAATACCATACCAGCGGACTGCAGAATCGGCAGGTTGCGTTCCGTAAACGGGTGCACCATGGACTTTGAAATTCCTTGACGTGGACGGCCCACCGTCGGTGACGTGGATGGCCCACCATCGGTTTGCCCAATCCTAAATGACGGCAGAAACTAATACACAGTTTAGGATGACATTTTCCGTCGCACCATACCAGTGAGCCAATGACGACACCGTGGTTTCCACGGAGCCTTCAACTCCAGAGGGAAACGCCTTCCTCTAAAACACATCACTCGAATGCGTCACTTTCCGGGCGGAGGGGCCGAGATAGCAGGGAATCAACAGCCTCCGTCACCGTCATGGCGTCGGTAACCAGGGCATGGACCGCTTGGCAAATCGGCATGTCCACCCCTTTGTCTTTGGCCAAAGCAACCACGGCGGAGGCGCTGAAAACACCCTCCGCCACGGACTTCCGCTCGGCGAGGATGCTCTCCAACCGGCGCCCGGTTCCCAAAGATTGACCCAGCGAATAGTTCCGGGATTGCATGCTGGTGGCAGTCAGAATCAAATCTCCCAAACCAGAGAGACCGGACAGGGTTTCCGATCGGGCGCCCAGGGCCCGGCCCAGGCGGATGATCTCCGCCAGCCCCCGGGTCAGCAGGGCAGCCCGGGCATTGTCCCCCAGGCCCAGGCCCTCCACCACGCCGCAGGCAATGGCCAAGACGTTTTTCACCGCGCCGCCCACTTCCGCGCCAATCACATCGGTGGAGGCATAGGGTCGGAAGGAGCGGGTCCCCAAGGCGGTCACCAAAGCTTCGGCGAGCTCGGGATCGGCACTCGCCAAGGTGACGGCCGTCGGTCTTCCCTCGGCCACTTCCTTGGCGAAGGTGGGACCGGAGAGGACAGCGATGGGAGCCCCAGGGAGAACCGCCGCCGTGACCTCGCCCATCAGTGCCATGGTGCCTTGTTCAATGCCCTTGGCGCACAGGACCGCAGCAGCCTCTGCGGGCCAGTGGTCGCGCGCTGCGGTCAGGACCGACCGAACCGCCTGGGCCGGGCAGACCACCAGAACCGCCTGGGCGCCGTTCAGGGCCCGGATCATGTCGGAAGTTGCCTGGAGTCCCGGATCGAGGGGGATATTGGGCAAATAATCACGGTTTTCCCGCGTCTCGGTCACCAGCCGGGCAACCTCCGGATCCCGCGCCCAAAGGGTGACGGTGCGGCCAGCCCTATGACAGGTCTGGGCCAAGGCCGTTCCCCAGGCCCCGCCACCCAGAACGGTTATGGTTTCAATGGTTCGGATCATCCCATCCTTATGGCGGAAAAGCCCAGAGGGCTCAAGCCGGTGGAGTCCCCCCAACTCGCCTTTCGTCACAGAAGACGCCGGGTCTTCTTGCCCAAGAGACGACCGGGAAACAGAAATCTGTCGAAATTTCGCGCGTCTTGCCCCTTTCAAATGGAGCGTCAAGCCCTTACAACTGCGGACCATGACACATCAGCCTGTTTTACGCATCGGAACCCGGGGCAGTCCCTTAGCGCTGGCCCAGGCCCACCAAGTCCGCGATCTTCTGATCGCCACCCATCCGGCTTTATCTGAGCCGGATGCCGTGCGCGTTGATGTCATCAAAACGACCGGCGACATCGTCCTTGACAAGCCCCTGTCCGAAATCGGTGGCAAGGGGCTGTTCACCAAGGAGTTGGACGAGGCGATGCTCGATGGCCGGATCGATATCGCCGTCCATTCCATGAAAGATGTTGCCACAGTTCTGCCCCCAGGGATCATCCTGCCCTGCATCCTGGAGCGGGAAGATCCCCGGGATGTCTTTATCGGACGGGATGGGGCCACACTTGCGGATTTGCCCCGGGCTGCCGTGGTCGGCACCGCATCCCTGCGTCGGGGCGCCCAAGTCCTGGCGGCGCGGCCCGATGTCTCCGTCATCCCCTTCCGGGGCAATGTCCAGACCCGCCTGGCCAAGCTGGAGCGGGGAGAGGCTGCGGGAACGCTCCTTGCACTCGCAGGTTTGAATCGCTTGGGAATGGCCCATGTCGCCACCACCATTTTCGACACCGACGTGATGTTGCCTGCAGTCGCCCAGGGGGCCGTGGGGGTTACCTGCAGGGAAGGCGACCGGCAGGCCCAGGCTTGGCTGGCGCCCCTGGACCACCGGGACACCGCTGTTTGCGTGACCATGGAGCGGACCTTTCTGGCCCGATTGGACGGCAGTTGCCGAACGCCCATCGCAGGGTTGGCCCGCCTGGATTCTTCGGGCATGCGCATGTCTTTCCGTGGCATGATCATCCGCCCGGATGGTAAGGTTGTACACGAAACAACACGCGAGGGTCCGGTTGCGGATGGAATCGCCATGGGCGATGACGCCGGAGTCGAGTTGCTGGCCAAGGCTGGACAGGGGTTTTTCCAGGTCAGGGCCTGATTCAGAAGCCTCGCAAAGACGTCCTGTAGACAATCGAATCGGCCCTCGGGCCAGATTCGATGGCTCCTTGTCGGACTTGATCGATCGGCCCAGATCGTGAGAGGACGACCCGCTGGATTGGGGCCAGTCCGCTGCCTTCCGGCGCCGGGTACAACGGGGGTCCCTTCGAAATCAGATGGGACCATCTGTCCCTTGGCGCCTCCATCTGGTTTCGAAGAGGCCCATCCCAAAGATGGAAGTCTCCGTTCCTTGCACTGACAGAAAGGCAAAACGTCCAGGGTATGCGCGCGCTGATCACTCGTCCGGCAGAAGACGCTGAACGCCTCGCCTCGCCCCTTCGGGCGCGGGGGGTGGAGGTTATCCTTGAACCCCTTTTGGTGATTCTCCCCATGGCCGGACCCGCACCCAACTTGACGGGTGTCCAGGCGCTGCTGTTCACCAGCGCCAATGGGGTACGGGCATTTTCCGCTATGGCATCCAGCCGAACCTTGCCCGTTTACGCTGTGGGAGAGGCGACGGCCAAGGTTGCCCGGGATTTGGGGTTTGCCCAAATTGACTCGGCCAATGGCGATGTGGAAGCCCTGGCCACCCTGGTTCGATCCAAGCTTTCTCCCACGGGGGGAGACCTTTTGCATGTGACCGGGACGGTGACTGCGGGTGATCTGGCCGGAACCCTGGAAGCTGAGGGCTTCACCGTCCGGCGGGAACAGCTCTATCAAGCTCGAACGGCCGTCGCATTGTCCAAGGAGACACGGGAGGCCCTGGCCAATGAAACAATCGACGCCGTTTTCCTGTTTTCGCCGCGAACGGCCAAGACCTTTGTCGCTCTGTTGGCGAAAGCCGGTTTGACCGAGGCCATGAAGCGGGTGACCATATACGCCCTGAGCCGCGCGGTCGCTGAAGAGGTAAAGGACCTGCCCACTCGGGCGACGCGGGTCGCCGAGTTTCCAACCCAGGAAGCCCTTATGTCCCTCTGTAACGGGGATCTGAAGGCGGGTGGGAGCGTTGAGGAAAAGAACGTGGACAAGTCCGGTCACGTCGGGCCGGAAGGGACCAGAAAAGGGGGACCCCCGGGAATGAACACACCATCCAAGGATGACCGTCCCAAGGACGAGGTCGCAGGCTCAGCCGAGGACGCTCCGGGCAAGGATGCTCCGGTCGCGGACAAGGGGCGAGAATCGGGGGAGGAGAAGGCAACACCCTGGACCGCAGCAGCCAGACCCGAGGAACCGGTCGGCGAAGAGAAACCAGAAGGAGACGATGGGGAGGATGCCGCCTATGGCGGATCGACCACTCCAGTGGCGGCAAAGGCCGCCCCAAAGGCACCCGGCAAGAAGGGCAGCGGCCTAGCCCTGTTCGTTCTCCTGCTGCTGGTCATTGCCGCAGCCGCTGGGAGTTACCCCTGGTGGCGTCCCATGGTGCCAGAAGCCATCAGAGCCCATTTGCCTGCCATCCCTGGTGCACCGGATTCCCCCAAAGTGGTCGCCCTCGAGGGAACGGTGTCCACTCTGGAAGGGCGGATCTCTGCGGTGGAAAACGCCATCGCAACCCTGCGGACCGACCTGGGAGAGGACAGCGGACCGGCCGTGGCGGACCGCATCGCCGCCCTGGAAGAGGATCTCGCCGCCCTCCAGGGGATGACAGGTCCAGCTTCAGAAGACACTGGACCTGAGACCGCATCCGTCGTCGCTGCCGTTCCCGACCTTGGGCAATCCGACGTCATCCTCGGCCTTCGTGAGGAACTTCAAAACACCCAGGAAACCATCGCCGACATGCGAGACCAGTTCAGTGAACTGGAAACCGCCCAGGCCGATCTCAAAGGCAACCAAGTACCCCCGTCAACGGTTCTGGCCCTGTCGGGACGACTGACGGAAATCGAGGCCCTTGCCCGTCAGGCCAATACGCGCCGAAACTCGGCACTGGCCCTGCTGCTGGCCGTTGGCCAACTACGGGAGGCCGCAGCCCAGGGGGAACCTTTCAAGGCCGAATTACTGGCCGTTACCGCCATCGCCAAAGGCGCAGGCATGGAAACCCATGGTATTCCGGTCCTGGAGCCGCTGTCCGAAACCGGCGTAAGCACCCGGGCCGCCCTGCGCTTCCAGTTCGACAGCGTGTCCCGAGCCGTTTCCCAAGCGAGCCTGGCACCGGAAGGAAGCAACTGGATGGACCGGACCCTGGGGGCCCTGACCAATCTGGTAACCCTGCGTCGGGTCGACGGGGGCGATGCCGAGGGGGACGGGCCGCTCGACCTACTGTCCCGGGCAGAGACCATGGTCTTACAGAACGATTTGGCCGGGGCCGTCGCCGTCCTGGAAAATCTGACCGGCGCCCCGGCAGAGGCGGCCCAACCTTGGGTCAACGCCGCCAAGGCCAAGCTGTCCGCCGAAACCGCCCTGTCCGAATTGACCGCCGAAGCCCTGGCTGCGGTGGGAGCAGCCGACGCCCTGGCGCCGGTCAACTCCAACGGCGCTCCCTCGACCGGAACGGAGGGTTAAGGCCATGATCCGAATCCTTCTCTTCATTGCCGCGGCCGCCGTCTTGGTTTTCGGCGCGGTTTGGGTGGCCGATCGACCCGGAGCCGTCATGGTCGATTGGATGGGCTGGCGGGTTGAAACCTCCGTCATGGTCCTTTTGATCGGTCTCATCCTCCTGGTCGGCCTTTTTGTTCTGCTCGCCCGAATTTTGGGGGGGACCCTCCGCTTACCCAAGACCATTGGCCGGAACCGCAGGGAAAAGAAGCTGAAGCGGGGCGCTTTGGCCCTGGGTGAGGGAATCGCCGCAGCTCGGGGGGGAGATGTGATGCTCGCCCGGAAACTATTAAAAGACGCAGAAAAGCTGGTTCCCGGAGCGGCAGGCGTCTCCCAGTTGTCTGCGGATACCGCCGCCGCCGCCGGGGATTTGGAGAGCGCCGAGAAGGCCTATACGGCCATGCTCGACAACCCCCGCATCCAGGCCAGTGGCCGCCGGGGTCTGCTCGAAACCGCCATGGCCCGGGGGGACAAGGACAAGGCCCTGGTAATCGCCCGGGAAGCCCTTGGTGCCGGTGTGGACGCTCCCTGGGTTTTTGGCGCCCTGTTCCGCCTGTCCCTGGACAAAGGGGCCTGGGCCGACGCGGAAATTGCCCTGACCAAGGGTGGCCAAGCCATTCTTTCTCCGGAGGAAGACCCCAAGGCCATCCGCGCCGCTCTGCTTTGCGCCCAGGCCCGGGACGCCGAGGCAGAGGGCACCCACCCCATAGCCGAGAAGATGGCCAAACAAGCCCAGGAATTGAATCCCGATCTGGTGGAAGCCACCCTGATCCAGGCCCGCGCCCTCATGGCGATGGGCAAGGAAAAGAAGGCCCACCAATTAATTGCCGCCCAATGGCGCCGTCTACCCCATCCGGACCTTGAAGCCTTCTTTATGGCTCCGGTCACGAATGGAGATCCCCTGAAAGCGGTGAAACGGGCCGAGGAATTGGCCGCAATCAATCCTGACCATCCGCGCAGTCACCTACTGAAGGCTCGGGTCGCCCTGGATGCACGGTTGTGGGGGCAGGCCCGCCGGGATCTGGAGCACTTGGCCCATGGCAAACCCACTCGCCTCATCTGCCAGTTGATGGCACGACTGGAGGAGGGGGAGAAAGAGGATTTGGCCAAGGCCAATGCCTGGTTGATCAAAGCCTTGGACGCTGACCCGGATGCGCAATGGGTCTGCGAGGCCTGTGGAGGCACCCTTGCCACCTGGGAGCCCCGGTGCGGAAGTTGTGGGTCTTTGGGTCAGGTCTCCTGGCGAACAACCACGCGGGATTTGGTGGCAGCCGCGGAATAGGGGGCGTCCACTGTGCTCCCTTTGCACGATGACAATCCGACGACAATCAGGCCGGTGGTCACCATCGGCCTGATCCTTTTGTGCATGATCGTCTATTTATATCAGGCCCAATTATCCGACCGGGAGAGCCAAGCCTTTTTGCTATCCTACGGCTTCCTGCCCCTGCGCCTCTTCGTGGATTTTCCAGGGGAGGAACAGTTTCCTCTCCCGTCCGCCGCGACCCTGTTCACCAGCATGTTTCTCCATGGGGGGCTGTTGCACCTACTTGGCAACATGTTGGTCCTTTGGGTGTTTGGGAACAACGTGGAAGACGCCATGGGGCATGGGCGCTTTCTGGTTTTTTACCTGCTTTGCGGCGCCGCCGCCTCCCTGTTTCATGGGGTGTCCGACACGCATTCGGCTATCCCCATGGTGGGGGCATCCGGTGCGATTTCCGGAGTAATGGGGGCCTATATTCTCCTCTATCCTCGGGCGCGGATCCTTTGCTGGGCCTGGATCTTGGTCCTCCGCCTGCCAGCGGTGGTCTTCCTGGGCCTTTGGTTTGCCATGCAGGTGCTCTCCGCCTTGGGGGGAGGGGAGGGAGGCGTGGCTTGGTGGGCCCATGTCGGAGGATTCCTGGTCGGTATGGCCTTGCTCTTACCCTTCAAACGACGGACTGTGGCCCTGTTTCGCGCCCGGTCAACGGAAGGCCTGCGCACCGCAGCCTTTGGGGCAGGCCGTCGAGGGCTGCGTCCTCCGCCCTCTGGGTATTCCCAGAGGCGCCCGCCCATCGTAACCCTGAAACGACCCCGAACCCGCTTTCCCGAATCAGGACGCACGCCACCCCGCAAAGGACCCTGGTCTTAGAGCATATTGCGTGAAATGTGATTCACGCAACAGTCGATGCTGTCCCGTCACGGGGCTTTGCTCTGTCCCCCACTGGGACCGACAGGCGCCAAACTCTTATTTTCGGCCGAAAGGCCCCAGACCCCGGGCTGTTATGTTTAAAAGAAAAATGGGGGTTTGGGGGCATTGACCCCCAAATGGGCTTGGGCAATCGCCAAAAAAGACGAGACACTGTCCTATACCCTGCGTCTTGTCCCAACTGGACCAGCTTGAGTCATGTCGGCCCAGTTTCACTCCAAAATCCCGTCGAGCGCTACCGCTCGCCTTGTTTGTCCAACCGCCCCCCGATGAAAGCGGCGGCCTGGGTAAGGCCGTCAGCGACGAAGACCGCCCCGTGATCGCCCTCGCTTTCCACACCGCTTCCAGAGCCGGTGCGCACCAGGATCGGCTCTGCGCCAACCGCCCGCCCCAAGTCCAGATCGACGCGCTTATCACCGATCATGAACGAACGAGCCGGATCAAAATCGATATCCGCCAGGGCTTGGTCAACCATCCCCCGTCCCGGCTTCCGGCAAATGCAACCATCCTCGGTTCCATGGGGGCAGTAGTAAATTCCGTCGAGTGTGATACCTTCATCGGCCAGGATAGCCCTAAATCGGGCGTGTATGTCTTTTAGATCGTCCTCCGAAAAATATCCCCGGGCGATACCGGATTGGTTGGTGACCACAATTAAGGCAAACCCCAGATCCCGCATCATACGCAGACCTTCCGCTGCACCCGGCAACAACTCCAATTGCTCTGGCCGGGACAGGTAGTGGGTGTCGACGTTAATCGTTCCGTCCCGATCCAGGAGGACAGCGCGGCGAAGCACTTCAGTCATGGGTGATCTCCGGTCATGGAGTAGGGTGGGGCTAGAGTGAAACGGGATCAGCGTGAGTCAAGCTGGCCCCGTTTCACTCTCATTCTATAAGTTTTAGAGTATTCCGAGATCAAGTTTGGTCGCGAAGCGACTCAACTTGATCTCGGAATACTCTAGGTTGGGGTCAAGTGATCACGGTTCAGAGAGGGAGCCACCGGGGTGGAGGGCAATTGGTGTATGTCGGGAGCGACTTCCGGCAGAGTCAAGGTGAAAGTCGCGCCTTCTCCCTCTTTGCTTGACGCCACGATCCGACCGCCCAAGCTTCGGGTCACAATATTATAGACGATGTTCAGGCCCAAGCCGGACCCTCCGGACCCGCGTCTGGTCGTGAAGAAAGGATCGAAGATCCGCTTCAGGTTGTCGCGGGGGATACCCACCCCATCATCGGAAAAAGTTAGGCGGATCCAACCCGGCACATCAAGGCTCACGGACAATGTCATAGACCCCTTACGGTCATCGGGGAATGCGTGGGTCAAGGCATTCATCACCAGATTTGTCACCACCTGGGAGAGGGCACCCGGGTAACTCTCCATCCTGATGTCCTCCGGACAGATCAGTTCCAGGCTGTGTTGGGTTTTCCGCAGTGCCGGGCCAAGGCTGGGCAAAACTTCCGATAGATACCCACGCAGATCGAAGGGCCGCCGATTGTCACTGGACTGGTCCACGGCCACCTGTTTGAAACTCTGGATCAGGTCGGCGGCCCGGGTGATATTGGACACCATCATGGCCGTTGCCTCTGCCGCCGTGAACAGGTAATCGCTGAAATCCGACTTGCGGACCCCCCCTTTCTCAAACAGACCGCGCAGACTCTGGGTTTTTTCCTGAAGATGTGTCGCTGCGGTCAGGACGATGCCCACGGGCGTATTGATTTCATGGGCCACCCCAGCCACCAAACCGCCCAAAGATGCCATTTTTTCGCTTTCCACCAGAGTGTCCTGGGTCGCCCGCAGATCCGCCAGAGCCTGCTCCGCGTTTTCTCGAGCCTCACGGAGGCCATCCTCCAGAGCCTTGCGTTCCGTGATACTCGTCGTGACCGTCAGGATCGCCTGCTTCCCTTGGAATTCAATGAGCCGAGCAGACATCATAAGCCACAGGTCCTCTCCATCTGGACCCTTGAAATGGGCTTCGAAGCCGTCCACCTGCCCCTTTTCCTTCAGGATCTGAATGAATCCTTCCCGGTCTTCCGAGGACCGATAAAGGTTTGCGATTCTGGTCCTCTCGCTTTCCGTTTCCAGGCCGTAGGAACTCACGGCCAAATCATTGCAGAACAGGATTTCACCGTCCTTTAGGGTGGTGACCAGGACAGGTAAGGGAATGGATCCCATGAGAATTCTCAGGGTTTCCTGCGCTCGCTTCCGCTCGGTGATATCCCCGATGCCCCCCACGACCCTCTCGACCCGACCGCGCCCATCGCGCAGACCCACGCCATGTTGCCGAATCCAGATGATCCCATTCACGGCCTGAAAGCGGTATTCATGGGCGAACCGATCGGTCAGTCCCTTTAAATGGGCGCGCAGAATGGCCTGAAACGTGTCGTGGTCATCACTGTGGATACGCCTCACCCATTCATCAACGGTTATGAACGCCCGAGCTTCACCGATAATTTGCTGAAGTCTGGGCGATAGCTCGATTTTCTTGCGGGACAAGTCCCAATCATACAGCCCATCGTTGGCCGCCTTCATGATCTGGGCATAGCGGGCTTCGCTATCCTTCAAGGCCCGGTCCATTCGACGACGGTCAGTGACATCCCGGAGCAGGGCGATAGAAAACCGCTCCCGCCCCAGATTGGCGTAAGAGAAGGACACTTCCACCGGGAAGATCCCTCCGTCGGCCCGGCGAGCCATCAATTCGGAAACGACGGCCTCCATGTCACCGTTGCTGGCTCCGACATCAGGGCCCTGGGGAAGCAGATCGACCAAGGTCTTTCCGGTCATCGCGTCGGCTGGATAGCCGAACATGGTCTGAGCCGCTGGATTGGCCGAAATAATTGACAGGGTGTCTCCGGCGAAGGTCAGGATGGCGTCCCGAGCCGAGCGGATAATCGTATCCGATTGGGTCATGGCCCGTTCCAGGGCATCCATGACCCGGTTATAGCGGAGCGCGATGGCGCCAACCTCGGTAAAGGGTTCGACCCGAAGCCGGGCTTGGGGATCACCGGATGCTGCCTGGGCTTCCATATCTTGGAATAGGTCGACCAAATCCGTTGTCGCCCCATGTTCGGAAACGTTCAGTCCCCGGTCCTCGTCATCAGGTGGAACCCGAAGCCCCATCAAACGATCCACCAATTTGATGGCCGGATACCCCAAACCGAACGCCCAAAGCCCGCAAACCACCACGCCAAGGGCCTGAACCCCCAATTGGGACAACCAATCCAGTCCCGTACCCAAGGCCTCGGGCCGACCAAACAAGGCGACAGCCAAGGTCCCCCAGATACCAGGGACCAGGTGGGCGGGCACCGCACCCACGACATCGTCCAAACCCCAGTGGGGCATGGCCCGCTCCGTAGCCAGCATTAACAATCCGCCAACGACACCGATAATCACGGCGTCCCCGGTAGAAACCGCATGGGCATTGGCAGTAATGGCCACCAATCCGGCGATGGCGCCGTTCAAGACAACACCCAAGGCCAAGGTTCGTTCCACGGACATGGATAGGGCCGATGCCACCACAGCACCCGAAGCTCCGGCGATGACCGTATTGACAATAATGCCAGGGACCCGTCCATCGAGGGCCAAGGTGCTGCCTCCGTTGAATCCGAACCAGCCCAGGTACAGCAAGAGCGTTCCAAGAACCGCCAGGGGCTGGTCGCTGCCCTGGATGGTGCGGGGCTGGCCATCGGGTCCGAAACGCCCCATCCGGGGACCAATCACCATAATTGCGGCCAAAGCCATCCATCCCCCCAGGGAGTGGACCACGGTTGAACCGGCAAAATCGACAAAACCCAAATCGGCCAACCAGCCATCAGCATTCCAGGCCCAATGCCCGTAAAAAGGATAAAAAATGACCGCAACCAGCGCGGCGACGACCAAGTATCCCGTCAGGCGCATCCGTTCTGCAGTGGCGCCCGAAATAATCGTCGCCGCCGTGCTGCAGAACATGGCCTGAAAGAGGAAAAAGGCGGCCTGTTTTGGGTCCTCGCTGAAATCCATGGCCAATCTATCGAGGCCAATCACCCCCCTCCAGGCGGGACCAAACATGATTGTGTAACCAATCGCCCAAAACAGCAGGACGGTCACGACGAAGTCGGCCATGTTCTTGACCGCAACGTTGATATTGTTCTTGGCCCGTGTAAAACCCGCCTCCAGACAGGTAAAGCCCGCTTGCATCAGGAAAACCAAACCCGCGCACAGCAGCACCCACACCAGATCAACGCTTTCCCGCTCCGTCATATCGCGTTACCGCCCTGTGCCCATTGGGGTTTCCTGGAAGGCAGCAGTTTAATCCCCCTCACAGATCACCGCAATGCACCATAGAAATTACCTCAAACGGACTCTTGCGTCCGGGGGAAGTTGGGATTATGGTCCGCCGTCCAACCAACAAGGTTCCCAGGCAGTTTCCGGTGGGACCTTGTGTGCGCCGCCTTAGCTCAGGGGTAGAGCAACTGATTCGTAATCAGTAGGTCCGCGGTTCAAATCCGCGAGGCGGCACCATTTTTAAATCATTCTATTATTGGCTGATTTGTGAGTTCACGGGACACGAGACTGTCTTGTATTTTTTGGGCGACGGGCCAAACCCATCTGGGAGCAAATGCTCCCAAACCCCCCTTTTTCTTTTATACTCTTGTCCTTGAAAAACCGAAAAACGCGGGGCTTTGCCCCGCCCCCAACCGGGGCCTGAGGCCCCGGACCCCCATTCGTTTTTTTACCAATGAAATCAAAGGATTCGTGACCCCTTGCGGGTCTGGGCAGAGCCCAGCAACCGCGAAGCAGGGGTTCCGGATTTTCAACTGGCCAGCACGCCATAGGATCGCGTGCTGGCCAGTTGTTTCAAATCAACGATGCGGGGTCTTGTCCCCGATTCGAGATCAATCTGTCAGGTCTTCCCAGAATTCCTTCACCTTCCTGAAGAAGCTGTTGGATTCGGGACTGTGCCCACCAGAATCGGCATCCTTATCCCCAGCGTCCTCAAACTCCCGCAGAAGCTCTTCTTGACGCTTGGTCAGATTCACTGGCGTTTCCACGCTCGCATGAATGAACATATCCCCACGAGAGGTGCTACGGAGAACGCTCATCCCCTTGCTGCGCAGACGGAACTGGTTGCCCGATTGGGTGCCCTTGGGAATGCTGAGTGACGCCCGACCGCCATCTATAGTCGGGACCTCGATCGTACCACCCAGGGCCGCAGTGGTCATGCTGATGGGGACTTTGCAATGAATGTTAGCGCCATCCCGCTGGAAAATCCGGTGGGGCGCAAGGGCCAAGAAAATATACAGGTCCCCCGCTGGGGAACCCCGCATCCCTGCCTCCCCTTCACCGGCCAGACGAATCCGGGTACCTTCCTCAACACCGGCAGGAATGGTAACCTCCAGAGTCTTTTCCTTACGCTTGCGCCCCGATCCACCGCATTCGCCACAAGGATCGCTGATGACCTTGCCTTGACCATGGCAGGTGGGGCAGGGGCGTTCGATGGTAAAGAAGCCCTGCTGGGCCCTGACCCGCCCCGCACCCCGACAGGTGGGACAGGTGTCCGGCGCCTTGCCCCCTTTGGAACCACTGCCGCTACAGGAATCGCACGCCACTGAGGTCGGCACATGGATGGAGGTCTTTTTGCCCGCGTAGGCTTCCTCCAGAGTGATTTCCATATTGTAGCGCAGGTCGGCGCCACGCGTGGCGCCGCCACCGCCCCGGCGACCACCACCCATGAATTCCCCGAACATTTCGTCGAAGATATCAGCGAAGCCGCCACCGAAACCGAAATCACTGGCTTGTCCACTGCCCATTCCACCCTGCTCAAAGGCAGCATGGCCGAATCGGTCGTAGGCGGCGCGCTTTTGATCGTCCTTGAGGACCTCGTAGGCCTCGTTCACTTCTCGGAACCGGGCCTCGGCCTCCTTATCATCCGGATTGCGATCCGGATGGTTTTGCATGGCAAGTTTGCGATAGGCCCGTTTCAGGTCATCGCCCGAGGCGTTCTTCTCGACGCCCAGAACCTCGTAGAAATCCCGTTTGCTCATGGTGTGCGGGTCTGTCCTTGGGGTTTGGGAAAGCGGAAGGCGGCGTACACGTCCTGTGACACAGAACCCAAACGCCAGCCCCTCAGGTCACCTACCCAGATAACCTTCGTGAACTGACGCCGGGACTGAGGCGGAAACGCAGTCCGCACCAGGACGCAACGTCCAAGGGCCGGGAGATCCCAGCCCTTGGCGCCTGACGATTAGTCTTTCTTCTTGTCGTCGACTTCCTCGAAGTCGGCATCCACAACCCCGTCATCGGCCGAACTGGCCTCCGGACCACCCTCGGACGCGCCATCGGCAGCTTCCTGGTTGGCGGCGTACATGGCTTCACCCAGCTTCATGGCGGATTGCATCAGAACTTCGGTCTTTGCCTTGATCTGTTCGGCGTCACCGGAGTCCATCACCCCCTTGAGGTCCGCCAGATCACTCTCGATCTTGGTCTTATCCTCAGCGGGGATTTTGTCGCCATATTCCTTAAGGTTCTTCTCGGTCGAATGAACCAGACCATCGGCCTGATTGCGGGCTTCCACCGCTTCCTTACGCTTCTTGTCGGTCTCAGCGTTGGCCTCGGCCTCACGCACCATGCGGTCGATATCGCTGTCGGACAGACCGCCACTGGCTTGGATGCGAATCGCCTGTTCCTTGCCGGTGGCCTTATCCTTGGCGCTGACGTTCACGATACCGTTGGCGTCAATATCAAAAGTCACCTCAATCTGCGGCACGCCACGCGGTGCGCTTGGCAAACCAACCAAGTCGAACTGCCCAAGCATCTTGTTGTCCGCCGCCATCTCGCGCTCACCCTGGAAGACCCGGATGGTCACCGCCGTCTGGTTATCCTCAGCGGTGGAGAAGGTTTGGGACTTGCGGGTCGGGATGGTGGTGTTGCGGTCGATCAGGCGGGTGAACACACCACCGAGGGTCTCGATACCCAGGGACAGCGGGGTCACGTCAAGCAGCAGCACATCCTTCACGTCGCCCTTCAGAACACCGCCCTGAATGGCGGCGCCAGAGGCCACAACCTCGTCCGGGTTCACGCCCTTGTGAGGCTCCCGACCGAAAAAGGACTTCACCGTCTCCTGAACCTTGGGCATGCGGGTCATACCGCCGACCAGAATCACCTCGTCGATCTCGCTGGCCTTCACCCCGGCATCTGCAAGCGCCTTCTTACAGGGGTCAATGGTGCGCTGGATCAGATCGTCCACCAGCGCTTCCAGTTTGGCGCGGCTCACCTTGATGTTCAGGTGCTTCGGGCCGGACTGGTCGGCGGTGATGAACGGCAGGTTCACTTCGGTCTGCATGGAGCTGGACAGCTCGATCTTGGCCTTCTCCGCCGCTTCTTTTAAGCGCTGCAATGCCAGACGGTCGGAGCGCAGATCAATCCCCTGCTCCTTTTTGAACTCATCGGCCAGATATTGGATGATCTTGGCGTCAAAGTCCTCACCGCCCAGGAAGGTGTCGCCGTTCGTCGACTTCACCTCGAACACACCATCGCCGATTTCCAGAATGGACACGTCGAAGGTACCGCCACCCAGGTCGAAGACCGCAATCGTGCCGCCGCTTTTCTTGTCCATTCCATAGGCCAGGGCCGCAGCGGTGGGCTCGTTGATGATGCGCAGCACATCCAGACCGGCGATCTTGCCGGCATCCTTGGTGGCCTGACGCTGGCTGTCGTTAAAATAGGCCGGGACGGTGATGACCGCCTGGGTCACGCTTTCGCCCAGGTGCGACTCAGCCGTTTCCTTCATCTTCTGCAGGATAAAAGCGGAAATCTGAGACGGCGCGTAGCTCTCGTCGTGCGATTTAACCCATGCGTCCCCATTGTCACCTTTGACAATGCTGTAGGGAACCAGCCCCTTGTCCTTCTCAACGGTGGGGTCTCCATACCGGCGCCCGATCAGCCGCTTGATGGCGAACAGGGTATTTTCCGGATTGGTGACGGCCTGACGCTTAGCGGGCTGACCCACCAAACGCTCACCGGATTCAGTAAAGGCAACCATTGAGGGTGTGGTGCGCCCACCCTCGGCGTTTTCGATAACGCGGACATCCTTGCCATCCATGACGGCCACGCACGAATTCGTCGTGCCCAGGTCGATGCCGATAACCTTGCTCATCTTTCATACTCTCCCGATTGGCGGACTCTCCGCGACCACGTTGGCATCGCGGTGTATCCCCGGAAACCGGCGCAGACAGTGCCCTGTTGGAGCTGCCGCCGTCGCGAAACGGTTCCGAATTGACGATATCGCGCCCCCCTTGGGCACGCTTAACCCCTATATAGGAGATACCCCGAGCACCTGCAACAGGCTCTCTCAAGAGGTTTTTTCTCCCGTATATTCAGACGCTTACCTTCAGTCAAAGACCGTTTCCCCGGTTTGGGGCGAGGGCAGGATAGCACTCTCCCCCCGAGACTGCCAAGCGGCTAGCTATGAAAAGCATCCGTTTGGTGCATCTGAGAGGTCCCCAGGGTCAAAGAATGGAGCCGAGAAGAATGGGACCAAAGAGTGCGTTTCCCTTGCCCCTTTTCCCCCGAGGGTCAGAGGGACTATAAGGGACTTCAGAAACCGGACAGCCCATGGGGATTCAAGCAATGATCCGCTACAGCCTAGAATGCAGCCACGAGCATGTCTTTGAACACTGGTTCGACAACATGGCCGATTATGATGGCAAGGTCGAGGCTAAGTCCCTCGCTTGCCCAGAATGCGGAGACACGGACGTCCGCAAGAGCTTGATGGCACCGAGTATCGGTGGACCGGCGGCCACCGCTCAGCCCGCACCCTGTGGTGCTCCGGCTTGCGCCTCAGGCATGTGCCCCTCCATGATGGGGTGACCGGGCGCCCGCCCACCGCCTCTCCCTCGGCTCCCAGATCTTCCCCATGATCGTTTCCGCCAGTTACCGGACAGATATTCCCGCCTTCCACGCTGCGTGGTTCGCAAGGCGACTGGAAGCCGGATGGGTGGAGGTCCGCAACCCCTATGGCGGTCCTCCAGGCCGGGTCTCCTTGAAAGCCGAGGACGTGGAGGGCTTCATCTTTTGGACCCGAAACGCGCGACCTTTCCTGCCCCAGCTCGAGCAGGTCGCCGCCCGGGAAATCCCTTTCGTCGTCCAGTATACCATGACGGGCCACCCCTCTCGCCTGGACGGCGGCACGCCCCCCCCGGATCAGGCCTTGACCGTGATGGAGGAGATCGCCCGGACCCATGGGTCCGATCGGGTTGTCTGGCGGTACGACCCGATCGTCTTTTCCGACCAGACCCCGAAGTCCGTCCACCGAGAGACCTTCGCGCGGCTGGCCGACCGGGTCGCGGGACGGGCGCTCGCCAATGAAGTGGTGGTTTCCGTCCTCCAGCCCTATAAGAAGGCCGCGCGGCGTCTGGACAAGCTCCACGACCTGGCTTGGTGCGACCCTCAGGTGGAGGAAAAGCAGGCCCTTCTGAGGGACTTGGCCGACCTGGCCGCAGAGCGGGGCCTGCGCCTTTCCCTCTGCGCCCAACCCGAGTTATTGGTCCCCGGCGTAGTCGAGGCCGCCTGCATAGACGCCGCACGCCTGTCGCGCATTGCCGGTCGGCCCATCGCTCCCAAGGCCAAACCCCACCGACCCGCATGCGCCTGCGTCCAGTCCCGGGATATTGGCGCCTATGACACCTGCGCCCATGGCTGCGTATACTGTTACGCTGTCAACGGTCAGGAGCGAGCCCGGCGTCTGGTTGCAGAACAAGATCCGAAGTCCCCTCGCCTTGGACCCTGACTGACTGCCGCTTTGTACTGCGAGAAAAAATTCGGGTCGCCAAACCTTTTTGAATGAAGGCGAAATCAAGGCGGACGATATACACAAATATTACTGGGGAAACCCGCCATCTGTTTCCACCGAGTATCCGTTGATTCCTTCGAAAAGCATGCCATATTAGGAACGAGGGGAGACTGGAACGACCTGTTCCAGGCAGGCTTCCCAATCGGTTCCCACCACGAGTTGAGAGATCGAAGAGGAAAAAATGGTCGACGACATCAGACAAGCGCATCTGTCGCGGTCCAAGGCAGGAACGCGGGCGGAGGCCCAAGTGGATGCCGGATTGCGCTCTTTTATGCTGAGTGTTTACAACTACATGGCATCCGGTCTGCTGCTGTCAGGCTTGGTCGCTCTCGCGGTTGTTCACACCTCCATGGCCGGAATCTTCTATCAAATCACCCCGGACGGGCAGTTGATTGGTCTGAACGGCCTGGGCATGATCGCTGTCTTCGCGCCGCTGGCCCTGCTGTTTCTGGTCATGTTCGCGGGTCAACGCATGAGCGCAACGGCCACCCAAGCCTTCTACTGGGCATTCGTGGCCCTGCAGGGCATCAGCCTGTCCACGCTGCTGGTGATGTACACCGGGGAAAGCGTGGTCCGCGTCTTCTTCATCACCGCGGCGGCTTTCGCGTCACTAAGCCTTTATGGCTACACGACCAAGCGGGACCTGTCGGCCTTCGGCAAGTTCCTGTTCATGGGTCTGATCGGCATTCTGATTGCTGGCGTGGTGAATATTTTCGTCGGCAGTTCCATGCTGATGTTTGTCATCTCTGCCGCCGGCGTCCTGGTGTTCTCTGGCTTGATCGCCTACGACACCCAAGCCATTAAGGAGCGGTACTACGCCGGGATGGGACATGAGTCCGAGACAAAGCTGGCAGTTTTCAGTGCGCTCGGCCTGTACCTGAACTTCATCAACCTGATGCAGTTCCTGATGATGTTCCTGGGGGATCGCCGCTAGAGTGCTCCGAGATCAAGTTGGGCCACGTCTTGGCCCGACTTGGCCTCTTTCCGCTCCAGGGTACCACACCAAACAGAGGCTTCAGCCACAGTTTGAAACCCTGTTTTTCTAGACTTTTTGAACGGGCCCTGGTGATCAATCACCAGGGCCTTTTCCTTGCCGACCTCACTGTTGACCTCCCATCCAAGGCCACACGACCACTTTTTTCAGCCTGCTGATCTCATCAATCCGCAGATTGCTGTCAACCACGGTACACAATCTTGTCTTATAGTTTTGGGCAATTGTCCAAACCCCCATTTTTTTGCCCAGGGTCTGGGGCCCATTGGCTCCAGTGACGACGGGGCAAAGCCCCGTCACTGGAAAGTATCCCTGTCCTGCCCCGTGGCTGTGAACACAACCAAAGAAAAGAGCAAGAACCATCCTTTTCTGGACAGAATCTCCAATCAGAAAGTACTATTTTCAACTAGGTTGGCGAACATTACTGACTCCGTAGCATCTTGTTTACGTCCAACTCGATTGACGCAGAAAACACCGTCGACTATGAGCAAAAATCATTTATTTTCATTGGATTAACGGTGTTTCGAAACAAGAATGCACAGATATAGTAATAGCAGCAGTGTCACTATCTGTGCACCGCTATTCTGGTCAAAAAAAGCCGCCTCAAAAATGTCCAAACTGACTGGGGGTTGTCATGTTTAAAAATTCATTGTCCATGTTTTTTATAACTCTCCAGATTTTCGGATTTTCATTTTTTCTCCTCTCCGCTTCTTTTATCGCCTTTGAATCGGTTGGCGATTACGACGCAGCAAAAACAATCCTCGCCGCCGCGCAAGTCAATCGAGACTTATTTAAGGCCATGATTGTCGTCCGAGGACAAAATGCCAGCGCACAAACCGCCCTCGTCGCACAAGATGACCCGACTGCGGCCATTCAAGCTGTCCGTGCAAAGGCAAATGCCGCCTACAAGAGTGTCATGGAGAAATTACTGAGCACCGACTTGCCGGACAAGACCCACCTCCTTGAAGGCCTGAAAAGCCGCTGGCAAACGATGACTGGACTGCAAACCTTGGTTGATACCCAAGCAACACGTCCCAGAAAGGAGCGGGACGTCGGCGCCACGCAACCTTGGAGGCAGAGTGTCTTCGACATGGTCCAAGCCCTCTCCTTGGCCTCCCAGACCCTCGAAAACCGGGCAAGACTGCTTGATCCCATTGTCGCTGAAATGGTCCAGGTCCGCAGACTGGGTTGGCTCATTCGCGATAAATTCGGGTCCCAATGTTCCTTGCTCCGCCCCAATGTGGTGGATAGTCGGCGCCTTTCCCCAGAGATTGCCGCAAAGTGGTTCGGGCTCATCGGTGCCTACCAGACCGCTTGGCCCACCCTGGACGCCTTGTTGGCCCACGACAATGTCCCTTCCGCCGTCCTGACAACGGTCAAAACGGCCCGCGAAGAAATCGAACGCGTGCAGAAGCGTATGAACGACCTTGTCGCGGGATTCGATGGAGGAGGGCAGGAGGCCATGCCCGCCAAAGCCTACACCGAAATGTGCAACGGTCCCTTCAATGCCATCCTGGCCATCAGTTATACCGCCATGGACGAAGCTGTCACCCACGCCGAACAGCGGTCGAGTTGGGCGATGACACGGGCGGTAACCGCCATCTCCCTTGTGGTGATCGCCCTTGGGCTATCGGTCTTCTCGACCCTTTCGATTTTGCGGCGGTTTTCACGCCCCATTAAAGGCTTGATGCAAACCGTTAGGCGTTTGTCCCAGCGGGAGTTTTCCGAACCGGTCCCCACCCCCACCCGAATGGACGAATTCGGCCATCTATTCCTGGCCCTGGAGGATTTGCGCATTCGTGCCATGGACGCCGAGACGCTTCAGGCGGAACAGGACGAGGAACGAAGACGCCAGATTGCAAGGGGTGAGGTGTTGGAAAATGCCATATCCGACTTCGAGATAACAATCAACCAAGTGGTCTCTGGCGTGCAGACCGCATCCTCGGCCATGGAATCCGACTCACAAAGCCTTTCAAAGATTGCCGACGACACCAATTCCCAATCACGCACCGTGGCAAATGCGGCGGAAGAAGCCTCCACGAATGTCCAGACCATCGCCTCCGCATCCGAGGAATTAAGCGCCTCGATTCACGAAGTGAATATGCAGATCAACCGATCCTCGGAGATGACCCGTACCGCCGTAAAAGAAGTTGAACGGACCAACGATTCCGTCACCGAATTGAAGACAGCCGCTGTTAAAATTGGGGAAGTGGTCGATCTGATTACCGACATCGCCTCCCAAACCAACCTTTTGGCCCTCAACGCCACCATTGAGGCTGCCCGGGCCGGAGAACTTGGTAAAGGGTTTGCCGTCGTAGCCAATGAAGTGAAAACGCTCGCCAATCAGACACGGAATGCCACCGAAAATATCGCATCTCAAGTCGCGGGTATGCAAACAGCCTCCGAAGATTGTGCCACCGCCATTGATGTCATTGGCAAACGCATCCTGATGATTGACGAAGTCATTTCGTCCATCGCGACTGCGGCCGAAGAGCAAGCGACGGCCACCCGCGAAATCGCGACTGGCATCCACAAGGCCGCCGCAGGCACAGACGAAGTCTCGGCGAATATCGCAAATGTCACCCATGTCGCCGGAGACACGGAGCAAATGTCGGAAAAGGTTTTGGGCGCCTCCACCGACCTCTCTCGCCAAGCGATCCTTTTAAAGAAGGAAGTGGAAAGCTTTCTCGCAAACGTTCGCGCCGTTAAATAGGTCTGCTTTCCTGAGAAAATCTTCGAAAATCTGTGGGAACGGCCTGCTGCCGAGTGGCCGTGAGCTTCTCTCATTATCACTTGGAGCATATTTTCCAATTCATGACACCGGACACGACAGGGGATGTTTTCCTGTCACGGGACTTTGCCCCGTCCTCTCCTCTTTGGCGAGGCTGGGGCCGAAAGGCCCCAGACCCCGGGCGAAAAAGGGGGGTTTGGGGGCATTGAAAATCCTGAAACCCTGCTTCGCAGTTACTGGGCTCTGCCCAGACCCGCAAAGGGTCACGGACCCTTTGATCCCATTGGTAAAAAAGCAAATGGGTGTCCGGGGCCTCAGGCCCCGGTTGGGGGCGGGCTATAACGAGAGGCATGCGGGGCCAGCTTGACCCAAGCTGATCCCGTTTCACTCTAGGCAATCGCCCCAAAAATACGAGGCACTGTCGTGACCTGTGGATTCCTGAATCAGGCGAAAAGCTGTAGAAACCTCCCACTGGATCCCGTGATGGGAAGAAATCAAACCATTCCCAAGGCAATTTCCCGATTACGCAGGGTGGGAAGATCAGCATGGGCCTGGTACTTGGCGCATTTCTCATTGAAGGCCTTGAAGGACGCATAGACCTTCGCGGTCATCGGATCCCCGGCCGCCATCTCCTCCAAGACTTCGGTCGTTGCCTTGCCCATGGCCACGATAATCTCCTTTGAGAAGGTCCGGATCTCAATCTGCGGGTACTTCTCCCTCATGCTGTCGAAGACGATGGTGTTGTTGTAGGTAAAGTCCGCAAGGGTGATGGAGTTCGTTGCATGGGCAGCGAACTTGACGATAGCCTGCAAATCCGTGGGCAGCGCATCATAACGGGCCTGGTTGACGATGACCTCCAGCGAGGGGCCGGGCTCATGGAAGGCAGGCATATAGTAGTACTTTGCCGCCTTCTGCAGGCCAAAGGCAATGTCCAGCCAGGGGCTGACCCATTCCGCAGCATCCACAGCGCCAGACATGAGCGAGGGCATGATCTCACCCGGGGGAGTCAACACCGTCGCCGCGCCCAGTCGCCGCATGACCTCGCCCCCCAGACCGGCAATGCGCATCTTCAGGCCCTTCAAGTCCTCGAGCGTATTAATCTCCTTATTGAACCAACCGCCCGCCTGACTTCCGGAATTGCCCGCGTAAAAGGGCTTCACCCCCATGGGGGCATAGACTTCCTCCCATAGGGCCATGCCATCACCGAAGGTCAACCAACCGTTCATTTCCCAGGCCAGCAGACCAAAGGGTACCGTAGTGAACAGATTCAAGGCCTTGGCCTTGCCTTGCCAGTAATAGGGCGTGGAGTGGCCTACTTGAGCGGTATCGTTCTGGACGGCATCCAACACTTCGAACGGCGGAACCAACTCGCCCCCGGCAAACAGGGTAATGGTCAAACGCCCCCCGGACATCTCAGTCACCATATCCGCGAACCGCTGGGCATTGACGCCAACACCCGGTGCGTTCTTTGGCCAGGGCGCCACCATCTTCCATTCGATCCGCTCTTGAGCCAAAGCGGGAGCGGCCAGGACGCCTGCTGCCAGAGGAGTCGAGGCCGCCGCCGCACCGGCCGTGGCCGCTGTCGTTAGGAATTCACGCCGCTTCATGGATGTTGCCTCCAATGGGATGGTGTTCTTGGACTGGTTGACGGGTTTGAATTCGGCTTTGAATGACCGATTTTCCATATTCAACCCCGTGAAAAGGGGATGCGGCGGGCAGCATATCCCGGGGCGGGGGTCGGGCCAAGGGGTCGATATTCAGATCGGACTCGCAATGAACTTAACGATTCCGCAAATATTCCATGGCTTGGTTCAACTGGCTCATTCGGTCATGGCTGCCCATGCCGCTGTCGGGATGGTGAATGGTGGCCAGCATACGGAACCGGCTTTTCAATTCCCGGCCATCGGGCCAGGTGCCGGGCGGAAACCCCATGACAAAAAGGGCTTCGCCCCGGCTGGTGACACCTCCGGGGAGGGGATCGGTCATTAAAACCCCAACCATCGCCCGCAAGCGATCCACTTCCTCGCGAATATCGGCTGATTCCCGGGCCATTTCCGCTTTTTCGCGATCCAATTCAGCGCGCAAGCTTCGCATTTTGCCTTCCAAGGCGCGCCGTGCCTCTTCCGCTGCAGCGGCTTCCTTTTCCGCTGCGGCGGCTTCCTTGGCGCTGACTCCACCAATGGAGACGGCCACGGCCCCCTTCTCCATGGCAAGCGCAAGACCGATGGCCCGGCGGATGAAGGGGACCTCGAACCCCTTGATCATCCGCACCTGCAAACGTGGTTTGCGACGCCAGGGTCGCCCCTCGGACGGTCCAGACTTGAGAACCACTGTCTCCCGATCCCCCGCTTGGGGCTCTCCGGGATCGGGGAAGGTCTCGATTTCCTCTGGCGGGACCACCAACATCACCGAGCGGGCCAAATCACCCACATTGACCCGTCTCCGATCGGCAAGGGCAAGGGCCGCGTCTCGAAAAGCTGACGTGCAAGGAACGGTGTAGGAATGTTTAACCTCTGCGGCCAAGACTGACCCTCCTCTAACGTAGGAAACCTGGGCCCGGTATCCCCTCCCACCGGAGATTAACCCCTGAATCCATACCCACTTCGGAACAAATGACAGGACCCACGACCCTACGCTGTCACTTTAATTCAGCACATAAAGAAAATTTTACAAGGTTTTGATTTACTGTAATTAATTGCAACCCTGCTCTCTCTTCCTCAACAAGATGGAAAGAGCACAAAACCCTGCGTAGGCTCTGAATCGGGCTTGTATGGCAAGGTGCCGTCTAGGGGGGGGCCTGTCAACTTCAATTGAAGTTATATACATTCAACCCTTCTGACCCCGTCTAGATCACACGTCTTCGGGCTTGGGTATCGGCTTACCCGCACCGAGCATCGCGGCCATTTCTTCCCCCGGCAGAGGTTTGGAGAAGAGGTAGCCCTGGATCGCGTCGCAGCCCACTTTGCTGAGAAAATCCAAGTGCTCAATGGTTTCCACGCCTTCAGCGACGACCTTGAGGTTCAGGGCATGGGCCATAGCGATAATAGCCTGAACAATGGCCGCATCGTTCTGGTCGGTTGTCACATCCATCACAAAGCTCCGGTCGATCTTAAGCTTGCGGATGGGGAAACGCTTGAGCACGGATAGGGAAGAATAGCCCGTTCCGAAATCATCAATCGAACAGGATACACCCCGTTCCCTGAACATATTCACCACATTAATGGCGTTCTCCGGATCATTCATAGCGGAACTTTCTGTCAGCTCCAGCTCTAGACACTCGGGGTTCAAGTTAAAGGTGCTCAGACTTTCTTCGACCATATGGATCAACTGGCGCGAGTTGTGGAACTGGCGACCCGAAATATTCACGGCCACAGTTATCTGCGGCAGACCTCGACGGCGCCATTCCGACGTCCACCGGCAGGAATCAGCCAAAACCTGCACACAGATCGCATCAATCAGGCCATACTCCTCCGCCACCGGAATGAACTTGCCCGGCGGGATCAAGCCATCTTCCGGACTGATCCAACGCGCCAGGGCTTCGCAACCGGTGATCTCACCCGTTCTGACATCCACCTGAGGCTGGAAGAAGGCGACAAACTCCCTCCGGTCCAAGGCCCGCCTCAGGCGGTTCTGCATGGTCAGCATCTGAGCGGCCCGGGCGCCCATTTCCTCAGTAAACATCTGGAACGCCCCGCCGCCTCCGGTTTTAGCCCGGTGCAAGGCCGCGTCCGCGTGCATAATCAGGGTTTCCGCGTCATTCCCGTCGTTGGGATAGACGGCCCCACCGATGGACACGGTCATATCGAACAGTTGACCATCCAATTCCAGGGGTTGTGTAAAGGAGCTTTGCAGCACTTCCACGGATTCAAACAGATCCGCGTGATTGCATAGGCCCGTCAGCAGGACCAAGAAGCGGTCTCCCCCCGCCCGACAGACAATGGATCCGGCATCCAGGCTCTGTTGTAAACGACGAGCCACCGCCACTAGAACCTTATCGCCCATGGTATGGCCGATTGTGGCATTGATGATACTGAAGCGATCAAGCCCCAGGGACAGGACCGCCACCCAGGTTCCCATGTTGCTGGCAAACTGCCGGGCCCGCTCGAACCGCTCGACAAACAAGGAGCGATTGCCCAGACCGGTCAAGGGATCGTAGTAGGCCAGGAATGTCAGGCGCCCTTCGGCCCGTTTCCGATCAGTAACATCCAGAGCCACCCCTTCCCAAACCACATCTCCGGTGGGTAGACGGTGTGGCCTGGACCAACCCCGCAACCACCGCTCGTCCCCTCCCATACTGAGGACCTTGATGTCATCCTCCATGGGCTCAAGGGTCCGGGCGGATTGTTTCAGACTCTCCAGGAACAGGTCCCTGTCATCGGATGCCATCGCGTCCAAGAACAGGGTCCCGTTTTCAAGCAGGGCCTCGGGCTCAACACCGAGGACTTCCTTCACCCCATTGCTGATGTACAGGAAAGTCAACTCCCCGTCGGTGGTCAGCATGCGTTGAAACACCAACCCCGGTACGTTGTCGGCGATATTTTGTAGCCGTTGCTGGGTGGCGGCCAGGGCGTTTTCCGTTTCCTTGCGCTGGGTGATATCGCGAATCACCCCAATGAAAATACGCCGTCCCTCGGTCAGAACCTCCGACAGGGCCATCTCCAGGGGGAAAATACGCCCATTGCTCCGCTTGCCCCTCAGTTCCCGCGGACCGGTCCCGATCAAGGTGCCTTCACCAGTGATCACATACCGTTTCAGATAGTCGCCATGTTCGGCCTGATCGGAATCGGGCATCAGAACGCTGATATTCTGACCCAGCAAATCGTCTTTGTCATAGCCAAAGACTTCGCCCACCGCCGCGTTCACGGATTCAATCAAGCCGTCCTCTGAAATGGTCACGATGCCATCAGCAGCATGGTTCATGATCATTTCGAGCCACAGTTCGGCCCGTTTGCGGTCGGTGACGTCAATCAACACACCGTCCCAAAGAACGTCGCCATTGGGCATGCTTTGGGGTTGAGCCGTTCCGGAAAGCCATTTCACCGTGCCATCGCGGCCAATGGCCCGGAACTCCTCCAGGCAGACCCCCAGCGTTGCCGCAGACCGCTGAACATTTTCCAGGTAGCGATCCCGGTCAGCCCAATGGATGGCGTCCAGGCTGCCATCCCGGGCAACAGTGATTTCCTCCGGATGGAAGCCCAACACCTCCTCCACCCCGGTGGAAAAAAAGGGATAATAGATGGCGCCATCGGGCCGGAGAACCCGCTGAAACACGATACCGGGCATATTCGCGGCGAAATTACCCAGCCGCTCTTCCGTCTCCAGCCAAGTGTCCGGCCCGGTGGGCATAACCGAGGCTTCCCGGGCCAGAGCGACATGATACCGGGTCCCAGAGACCTCGGTGGCACTGAAGGTCATCTCCAGGCTGACCGAAAGACCACTGGGGGGTGAAATCGTGAGGTAGCGCTTGGTTTCCGAGGACTCGCTGTCCGGGTCCCGGCCAAGAAGGGCGGTAATGGTGGCGAATTTCTCACCGAGAAGTTCGGACACGTTGCGGCTCAAGATTTCCTCGCGCTGCCGTCCGAACAGACGTTCAGCTGCGGAATTGAACGCGACCACCTGCGCTTGGCCATCCAGGATCAGCAAGCCATCGGGAGCGGCCTCCATCGCCGCAGACAAAATGTCCGCCGCAGTGGCGAGATGCATGATTTCAGATCTCATCCCACACCGAATATCGCTCCCCGGGCGGGAACCAACCGATTCCTTGGTCGTGGCTCCCTAAATAGTGATGACCAAAGATCCATCACCGGCTTCCTTGAAAGGCTGAGGATAGGGCATCTATCCTTGGGAATCGAAGGATTTTTTCCCCACAGATCCCACTGCGCGACATCACGCACCCAAAGCATGGGCCGCATACAACCTTGCGTAAACACCCTCTTGGGTCAAAAGCGTGGTATGGGTGCCCGTCTCGACAATTGCCCCATTCTCCATCACATGGATGGTATGAGCGCCGATAACTGTACTGAGCCGGTGGGCGATAATCAGGCAGGTGCGCCCGGCCATCAGGTCCGCCAAAGCCGCCTGGACCAGCCGTTCCGACTCAGTATCAAGCGCCGAAGTGGGCTCATCCAGAAGCAGAATAGGCGCATCCTTGAGAAAGGCCCGAGCAATGGACAGGCGTTGACGCTGCCCCCCCGACAGGCGGGTTCCCTGCTCGCCCAAAACCGTATCATATCCTTGGGGTAGGGCCTCGATGAAATCATGGGCTGCGGCCCGTCGGGCTGCGGCCTTAATGGCCGCCTCGTCTGCCTCCGGTCGGCCATAGGCAATATTGGCCCGGACGGTGTCATCGAAAATGACCACCTCCTGACTGACCAGAGCAATGGACTCCCAGATCGAGGAGAGGGTTAGCCCTCGAAGATCCGCTCCATCGATCTCGACCCGGCCCACCACCGGATCATGAAATCGGGGAATCATGTTCATCAGGGTGGACTTACCCGCGCCCGACGGGCCAACCAAAGCGGTAACCGTCCCCGGCTCAAGCGCCAAGGTCACACCTGTCAGCGCAGGCGGCCCCTGGATTTCCGGCTCCACGTGGTTGGGATAGGCGAAGCTCACTCCCTCGAAGCGCACCCTTCGGGGACCGGGGCCCAGGGGTTTTACATCCGATGCTTCGATCAGGGCCGGTCGCATATCCATCAAGTGATACATGCGATCCGCAGCCGCCAATCCTTCCTGAAGGATGGTATGGAGGTTGGCAAGGCGCTTGGCCGGCTGATAGGCCAAAAGAAGGGACCCCAGGAAAGCGGTCAGATCGCCGGGGCTGACCTCTCCGCGCAACACCCGATCACCCCCGTAAAACAGGGCCGCACCCACTGCGACGCCGACAAAAACTTCCATCACCGGCGTTACCAAGGCGCGGGTCCATTCGGCCTTAAAGGTCTGGGCCCGAACCCCCTCGATCAAGCCGTGGACCCGGGCCCGCTCGAACTCCTCTGCGCCGAAGATCTTGACCATGCGGATCCCCCGTAGGGTTTGAGTCAGGCGGGCGTTCAACCCTCCCAGCTCTCCCTGGGTTCGCGAGGCGATCCGGCGGATCCGTTTTCCGATCCGACTGACCGGCCAGATCGCCAGGGGCAGGGCCACATAGGCCAGCAAGGCCATGCGCCAATCCAACCAGATCGTATGGGCCACCAAACCCACCATGGTCACCAGATCCCGGCCCAAACTGATCAACCCATTGGACACGGCCAACCGCATCTGGTGTAGATCGACCGTAAACCTTGAAGTCAAGGCACTGGCCGAATGAGTTTGGAAAAATGCGAGATCCATGTCGGCGAGGTGCCGGTAAAGACGACCCCTGGCATCCGACACCGCACCAAGGCCAGCCTTGGCCACCAAAACGACGCTGAAGAAATTGGATACGGCCTTGATTGCGAATGCCGCGAGGATCCCCCCTCCAATCGCCCAAAGCGCGTCGGGCTGCCCCCCATTGACGATTCCGTCGATGGCAGGCTTGAGCATATGGGCCACGGCGACTGTTGCCCCAGCCAAAACCAACATCCAAGCCATTCCGTGAAGGATGGTTCCCCAACGTGGCCGAACGAAATCTCGGACCAGACGATGGACCAGAACGCGGCTTGACGTGTGAGTGGTTGGCTCCAGGGCGTTGGATAAGGTCACGCCAAAAGGTCCTCGATAGGGGAAACCGCAGTGAAATATCGCAGCCCCGAATAATCACCGTTCAGGGGCGGCGCGGACCTTATCAGCGCCACCCCATGTCGTCCAGGGTCCGGAAGAGAACCGAGAACCCGCAACCAGGGGCAGTGAAGCACCGGCTTGTTGAAATTCCATGAAACCATTACCAATGAAACCTAAAGATGGTATCCTTCAATCTTGTTTTGCCAAGACAGAGCCAATACTCTCCGATAGAGTATTCAGTCCTAAAAGGCGCACGGCTTTTCCTTGGTGTTTCCATCCGTAAAGCCCTTGGACAGGTTTTTGCCCCACTCCTGCCATCGGAGTCCCGAATCCCGTACCGACGGTGCTAGGGACCCGCGCCAAGAAATTGGGGACCGGGAACACGCAGACATGTTGGTCGAAGAACGCAAACACACGCCCATCGAGGACAGCGATATGGATTCGCTGTTCGTCTTGCCGCTTAATATCATCCCCCTGGAGACTCCAGCCCTTGCTCGGGCCCGGATGATTAAGAACGCCAAGCTCTTTTCCGTCATCGAAATGTTCGAGGACCTGTCCACGGGCAGTGGCCAAGTGGAAGTCGCAGACCTACCTAAGCTGTTCGGTTGGGATCCGGAACAGGGCATTCACCCGGATATGGTCGTCTTGCGTAAACTGGCCAAAATGGAAAGCTACGACGTCTTTTCTCTCCGCATTCTTTTGCGGGAACATGGAATCTCTGTCAACCAACAGGATGCCTTGAAGCTATCGGACGAAAAAAACAGCCAGCTCACCAGTTATATGACCAAATTCACCCACCCCTTGATCATGCAAATCTACGGGGATGATAATCTAGTTATCAACA
Source organism: Rhodospirillum sp. A1_3_36 (assembly GCF_047263945.1). Lineage (NCBI taxonomy): Bacteria > Pseudomonadati > Pseudomonadota > Alphaproteobacteria > Rhodospirillales > Rhodospirillaceae > Rhodospirillum > Rhodospirillum sp. A1_3_36. The sequence goes on from NZ_JBLAVB010000002.1 coordinate 369,783, forward strand.
GCTTCGATGATGTCGTTAAACTATTCCGTGATCCAGACCTGAAAAAAGCAAAAGAACGTCTGCAGAAAATGTCTGATAAGTTAGGCATTAGCATGCTTGATGTTCCAAAGTTCTTGGAAGATTACGGAGATATATTCCTATCCCTCTCCTATTACCGACAATGCTTAGACAGGCTGGCACCTCTTCTTGAAGTTTTCATCAGTTCGATGTATGAGATCCGGAACAACTATCAGCTCAAGCAGGATGCCAACCTGCTGAAAAATTGTTCCATGATGGAAAATACCATCAACGAGCTGTCATCGGCCATCACGGGACGGTTCGAGAATTTCGACCGGTCCACTAAGGTGATGTGGGACAATATTTCCGCAGAACGGTTCGAAAAAGTGAGAGGCTTGATCGAGAGTTACCACACCACCATCGGCGGTGTGCTTTGCGGACTGACCGTGAAAATGAACGCCTGGATCCGCCTGTTTCCAAAACCGACAAGTGGTGGTCCTGTCAAACGCGCCGAATTCATCATGAGTGAAATGCGTCAAGGTCTGGACAATATCAAGAAAATCGACGACAGCGCCCCCATGCTGACTTTGCTGAGCTAAAGCACACGCCTTCGTTCGCCGATTGCAACCAGCCCTCTTTTACGACCGGACTCTAGTTCAAATAGTTAGAGTATCGACCCAAACACAGACTTCATACCAAGCGGCGCGGGTTCAAACCCACGCCCCTTTTATTGCATTCAAATACCACGCTGCCTTTGATGCGCCGTAGGGCGCGGCGAGCTCTTGGCCGCTTCCAAAGTACGGTAAGCCAAGCGTCACAGCACACGGCAGTGCCTCGTCTTTTTTGAGCGATAGCCCAAACCCATTTGGGGGCAAGTGCCCCCAACCCCCCCCCCTTTTGTTGTCCGGGGTCTGGGGCCTTTCGGCCAAAAATAATAGTTTGGGGCCTTCGGCCCCAGTGGGGGACGGGGCAAAGCCCCGTGCCGGAAAGGTACTCTAATGCCGGAAGTGACGAACCCCTGTGAACACCATGGCTAGGCCTGCTTCGTCGGCAGCCTTGATGACCTCGTCATCGCGCATACTGCCACCGGGCTGAATCACCGCAGTCGCTCCCGCTTTGGCCGCAGCCAATAACCCATCAGCAAAAGGGAAGAAGGCGTCGGAAGCCACGACGGAGCCAATCGTCCCGGCTTCTGACACGCCAATCGCTTCTGCCGCTTCCTGGGACTTCCAGGAGGCGATCCGGGCACTATCCACGCGGCTCATCTGACCGGCACCGATGCCGACAGTGGCACCATTTTTCACGTAGACGATGGCATTGGACTTCACATGCTTGCAAACCCGGAAAGCAAACAGCATGTCCGCCATTTCCCGGTCGGTTGGGGCGCGCTTGGAGACAACCTTGAGGTTGGCGTCCAACACATCTGCCGAGTCGCGATCCTGAACCAGCAGGCCACCGGCCACAGAGCGGACGGTCAAGCCCTGGGTGCTGGTATCCGCAGGGACACCCGTTAACAGCAGACGCAGGTTCTTTTTGGACGCGAAGAGGGCACGGGCGTCGGGGTCCGCGTCCGGGGCAATAACCACCTCCGTGAAGATTTTGGTGATCTCCTCAGCTGCTGCCAAATCGATGGTCCGGTTCAGGGCGACAATACCCCCAAAAGCACTCACCGGATCACAGGCCAAAGCCGCCCTATAGGCCTCCACCATATCGATGCCTTGGGCCACACCACAGGGATTGGCGTGTTTGATGATCGCCACAGCGGGTTCAGCGAATTCACACACCAGCTCGAAGGCAGCATCGGTATCGTTGATGTTGTTGTAAGAGAGTTCCTTGCCCTGAAGCTTGTCAGCGCTCGCAACACCAGGACGGCCAATCCCATGGACGTAGAAGCCAGCGTTTTGGTGAGGGTTTTCGCCGTAACGAAGAGATTGGCGCAAACGCCCGGCGAAAACGATATGGCGAGGGCTACTGTCGCCGACCTGCTCCTGGAACCAACGACTGATGGCACCATCATAAGCACCACAGCGGGCAAAAGCCCGAGCAGCCAGCAGTCGGCGCAACTCAATACTTGTCGCCCCATCATGGGCAACCATTTCGTCCATGACGACCTGGTAATCCTCTGGGTCCGTGACAACGGTCACGCTGTCGTGGTTTTTGGCGGCTGCGCGGATCAAGGTTGGCCCGCCAATGTCCACGTTTTCCACACAGGTCTCGAAATCGCCGCCCCTTGCTACGGTTGCTTCAAAGGGATAGAGATTCACCACAACGAGGTCGATGGGGTGAATATCATGTTCGGCCATGGCACGGCGATGGTCCGGATTGTCGCGAATCCCTAGAATGCCCCCGTGGATCTTTGGATGCAGTGTCTTGACCCGGCCATCGAGCATTTCAGGGAAACCGGTGAAATCAGCGACCTCGACGACAGGCAGGCCCGCATCGGCGATGGTCTTGGCGCTACCGCCCGTGGAGAGGATCTCCACATCCCGATCAGCGAGGAACTGGGCGAAGGTCACCAAGTCTGTTTTGTCGGAAACGCTGATGAGCGCTCGGCGAATGGCAATGGTGTGCAGCACGGGCGAAAATCCCTGAAGCGGTGGAGTCGACTGAATACCGGGCTCCTATAGCATGGCCCAATCTGTTTTGCACCCATCCGCTTAGAGGGAAACGGTTTCATCCGACGGGGGCTGATGACCGTTCTATTGAAACGGCGTTGCTTCCTCCCCCATTTCCTGTCCCCCCGGCGAGCAGTTCCGGAAGAATTCAGGGACCAGTCTTTCCAAGACACCAAATGCCGTTTTCAAGTCTGGACCCATGCAGGCCTCTTGCAGATTCTGAAAATGGCCTTCCAGGACCTCCAGATCCATAGCCCGGGGTTCCGCCACGAGAATTCCCTCGGTCGGAGTAGGCAAGGGCTTCTCCTTGCCGTGAAAGATCTCCTCATACAGCTTTTCGCCGGGGCGCAAGCCCGTGTAGGTGATTTTCACATCTTCATCGGGACGCATGCCCGCCAAACGGATCATCTGTTTAGCCAATTCGACGATTTTCACCGGCTTGCCCATGTCCAACACAAAGATGGACCCCCGATAGGTATCGGCCCGGGATCCCAGGGCCGCTGCCTGAAGGACCAACTCGACGGCCTCGCGGATGGTCATAAAATAGCGGGTGATCTCCGGATGTGTGACGGTCAGAGGACCACCCTTGGCAAGTTGTCGTTGAAACAGGGGCACAACGGATCCCGTAGAGCCGAGAACATTGCCGAACCGAACGGTCACAAAATGGGTTCCGGTAGACTTACCCTTTTCTTCCAAGTCCAGCGCCTGACACCAAGTTTCAGCCAATCGCTTAGCCGCACCCATGACATTGGTTGGATTGACGGCCTTGTCGGTGGAGATCAACACCATCGTCAGCACTCCATTGCGACGACAGGCATTGGCGACCACTCGGGTTCCCAGGGCGTTCGTCCGCAAACCTTCAAGGGGGTTCACCTCAACCATAGGAACATGCTTCAAGGCTGCAGCATGGAACACCAGTTCGGGCTTCTCCTCCACCATAATGGAGTTTATGCGCCCTTCGTCCCGCACATCGGCGATCAGGGCACGGCGAGACAGATTAGGAAAACGCTCGCCGATTTCCATGTCGATAGTGTACAGGACAAATTCTGAGCTATCGGCAAGCAGGAGGCGGCTCGGCTCCAGATCTGCGATCTGGCGGACCAATTCCGAACCGATGGAACCACCCGCACCGGTAATCAACACCCGTCGACCCCGGACCATCGTCATAACCGGGTCTCGGTCCAGCACCGTTTGGGGGCGACCCAACAGGTCTTCCAACGCGACCGGACGCACGACCACATTTTCCTTCAGGCCACTTTTCAATTCCGTCACCCGGGGCATCCGGGCAAGAGAGAGGCCGATGGCCGCGCAATCGTCCAACAGGGCCGCAACCAGGGTCGGATCCATATCGTCCTTGGTCAGAATCAGCTTATGCGGTTTCCGACCGCGGGCTTTAAGCAGATGAACGACGGAGTCCAGTTGCTCCAAGGTTCCCAGGACCTCCTGTCCTCGAATCCTTCGCCCCACGCGGCTTTCATTTTCTGCGACGATGCCAACAGGGACATAGGGAGTGGTGCGATCCTGGGAGACGGACCGCAAGAACATCTCGCAGGCATCTCCGGCCCCAACGAGCAACACGGGAATGGTACCGCTGTCGAGTTGATAGGCTTGGCGGCGCAGTTCAAATTTCCGATCCTTTAAGAATCGGTAGAGAAAGCGTGGCCCACCCAGTAGAGCCATTAACACAAACCAATTGATAAACAGAATAGACCGGGGAAGGTATTCCATCCGGCCAAGTAAAAATGTCGTTGCAAGCAACAGAACCAACGCCAAAACGACGCCTCGGAAAATGGCGATCAAATCCTCCAAAGATGCATAACGCCAAATACCAATGTACATACGTTGAGTATAAAACGCTATAGCAGCACATACTACAAATATACAAGAAGGTATTAAAAGTTCTTTTATTGTATAAAATGCACCAATATGATTTCCTAACCTTAAATACATCGAAATAGGTATAGACAAAAATGCCATTACAAGGTCGTGAAGAAAGACCAGCCAAGCCCTAGCAGGAATATTTGAAAAACGCACACTTCTTTTTTTTTGAGAATTTCCAAAAATTCTCTTAATACCTTCCACGTAATTGAATTTTCGATAATCACTCATATTTAATCCCTTCCTGTTCATTGGAGAGCTGAAGAGCCTCAATGAAATCCAAAGGATTTACCCCCAGTTCGGCACGCATACGCCCGATATCGAAACATTTGTCCTCCTGTAGGCGCAATATCTCTTCTCGAGACATGCGAGGACCGAAACGTATCATGGCAAGTACATGGCGTAGGGCCAGAAGCAGAGGGATAGGGAGGGGTATGATAAGAATGCGTCGTCCTTCTGTCTTAGCAACGGCATGCACCAGATCGCGATAGGACAAGGCAGATCGTCCGGCAATGATAATTGGTCCGGTAACGTTCGGGTTATCCAGGCAAGCAAGCACACTCCGAACCACGTCAGAGGTGTGAATGGGCTGCATGAGTGCCTTTCCACCACCAGGCAGAGGCAGAATGGGGCTCCGACGGACAAGTTGACGGATACGCTGAATATTGTCTTCGCCGTTAAAGCCATGGATCATGGTAGACTGAAGCATGACCCAAGATAGTCTACTTGCTTTTAAAGATTTTTCACCATTGGCCACAAGGTTGACAGTGGGATCGGGAACCCGGGAAAAAGCGCGGGTCGAGCCCATTTGAATGAGTCTGATTCCAGAATCGTTGCTTACCTTCAGAATCTGGTCAACGAAGCGAGCATGAACACAAGATATGATGATTCGGGCATCTTTTAGGGCAGCTCTAGTGGAATTCCCATCCATCAAATCACATTGACGCTGCGTTTCTCCAGCCACGGGCGGACCCAATTTGGTCGGATCGCGGGACAAACTTACCAAACGTCTTCCCCGCTCAAGCAGACGTTGACGAACCTCTCCCCCAATGCCACTCGTAGCACCGATCAGAAAAACGGGTTCAACGATCTCGCTCATAATCTTTTCTTTCGTTGTACTCGTGAGAATGTGACGAAGACGGCCATCACTACGAAAAAAGCCAAGGTAAAACAAACCCACATTGGAATTGTGCCCAAAGTCCACAAAACGACCAATCCGGTCAAGACAATGTTTACTCCAGCTATAGTCAAGGACACTTGGTCATGGGTCCATCCTGGTTCCCCAGGGGTCCGGCGAGTCGCTTGTTGGTAAAAATGTGTCCTGTGAGCTTGCCAAATCTTCTCTCCTTTTAGGAGGCGACGAACCAAAGTAATGGTCGCATCAGCCCAATAATAGGCTGGCAGGATCACGGCAGCGACGACATATCCTTGGGCCGCCAGAGCCACCAACAGAGCACCGAGCAGATAACCGAGGGGAATGCTCCCGGAATCGCCAAGAAATACCTTGGCCGGACACCAGTTCCAGAACAGGAAGCCCAGGGCAGCCCCCGCCAGGATGGGCGCGGGCACGGCCCAGCCTTTATCCAGGCCGCCGACCAGGGTCACGAGAGTAATCCCCAGGCCCAGAGAAATGGTCTCCACCCCTGTAATACCGTCAATGCCGTCCATAAAGTTGAACAGATTCACGAACCAGACCCACCCGAAAAAAGCGATCGGCACCCCCACCCAAGGAGACAACACCCCCCCCATGCCCAGCTCCGCCGTTCCCTCTGGCAAAGCCATAAGGCCCAGGGCCACGCAAAGAAGCTGGACAACAAACCGCGCGCCGACCCCCAGGTTCCAAAGGTCATCCATAAAGGACAGCGCGAGCAGGGTGCAGGCCCCGGCGAGCAGCATCCAAGGACCCCATCCCTCCGGTCCTGCGAGAAGCCATGCCAAGCCGATCAGGGGAAGCGCCACCGCCATGACCGCCAGCCCTCCACCCCGAGGAGTCGGGATATGGTGGCTGGATCGGGCGTTGGGAGTATCCAGAACAGCCCGGGCAATTAACTCGCGGATCAAACCTCCCGTAGCCATGGCCGACAAAGGGACAGCCAACAGGGCAAGGATCAGGACGACCATCAGATCGGACAGGTCGGACTGCGTCATGGGCTCGTCCTTCCCTCGAGGAGGGTGGTGCGGTAGAGGGCGACCGTCTGAGCGCCAATGGCCTCTGCCGAGAAACCGTCAATAACCCTGGCGCGGGCCGCAGCACCCATTCTGACCCGGGTCTCAGCGTCGGTGGCGAGTGCCGCCATGGCCTCGGCAAGGGGCTCAACGGAGCGCGGGGGAACCAGGATCCCTGTCTCGCCATCGACCACGAAGTCCCGGCAGCCCGGGGCATCGGTGGTGACGCAGGGCCTTCCTGCGGCAGCGGCTTCCAAGAGGGCCTTCGGCAGGCCTTCCCGATAAAACGTGGGTAGGACGGCAACATGGGACTCTCGCCAAAGAGCTGGGATGTCGTCGCGGTGGCCCCACCATTCGAGCAGACCTTCTGTCTGCCAGGCGCGCAGGGTAGCCTCGTCCAAGGTGGCCGGATTGCCCGCATCGGGCTCTCCCACCAGGGCAAGACGGAAGGGAACTCCCCGTTCCTTTAACAGCCGTGCAGCCCCAGCCAATTCGCGAAGACCTTTGTCGGCGAGCATCCGACCGACGTAGACGAAGAGGGGGGGACCCTCTGGCTCCGGGGCAAGAGGAAACAGATCCACATCCACACCGGATCCGGGAATCAGAGCGATCCGGTCAGCGGAAACGATGCCCTGGTCAACAAAAAATGCGCGGTCATCGGTGTTCTGTACCATCAACATCCGCTTCCGCTGGTTGAACAGAATGCGGAAGAGAGGGGTAAAGACAGCCCGCAGGCACCGCGCCTTAAAGCTGTCGGACACGTAAATGTAGCCCAGTCCGGCAACGGTGGTGACCACAGCCGGGGTTCCAGCCACCAGAGCGCCAAGGCTCCCATGGACTGCGGGTTTGATGGCCACGTTATGGAGCAGATCAGGCTTCTCCCGACGCAACAGGGCGATGACCTTGGCCAACAGGACCAGCTCCTCGAAGGGATTGACCCCTTGGCGGTTCCATGGCAGGGGGAGGACACGGAAACCCTCGGCCTCGATCCGGGCGCGGTGCTCGTGCACTCGGCAGGCGACGGAGACTTGGAACCCGGCGTCCCGGGCAGCCCGGGCCATGGGGCGGCGATGCCGCCAGAAGGCCCAGTCCTCAGTGACCAGAAACAGCACATGAAGACCCGGACCAGGGGTGGATTTAAGCGGTGTTGTCATGATGTTTTCACCAGTCGGGCCATGTAGAAGCCGTCGAGCCCACCCTTGTCGTCCAGGTGGAACGGGAATAGCCGCACGTCACCCACGGAGGTGAGCATCCCCGTTTCCAGGCCTGCCTCTCCAGCCTTTATCGGCTGGCGCGTGAGATCCCCATGGCGGACAAGGGCTGCAGCCACCTGGGGCTCCCCTTCCTCGGCCTGAAGGGAACAAACACAATAAACCAGCGTACCGCCAGGTTTAAGCAGCCGGTGTGCGGCATCCAACAGACCCGATTGGGTGGCGGCGAGTGCCTTGGCGTCGTCGGGATTCTTCAGCCAGGGTGCATCCGGATGACGACGGAAAGTGCCGGTGGCCGTGCAGGGCGCATCGACGAGAACCGCGTCAAAGGTCCCGGGCTCGATCTCTCCCGCCCAGTGGAGAGCATCGACGGCCAAAACCTCCACCTGATCGGCGAGACCTACCCGCTCCAAGTTCTCGTAAACGCGACCGAGGCGACTTTCTGAACGGTCCACAGCAGTAACCCGGGCACCCGCAGCGGCCAGTTGCAGGGTCTTCCCCCCGGGCGCAGCGCAAAGGTCTGCGACACGCAGCTCGGGTGCGAGGGGCAACAGCCGGGCAGGGATGGCTGCGGCAGCGTCTTGAATCCACCACCGACCCTCCTCAAACCCGGGCAAGTCGAGGACATGCGTTCCGGCTGGCAGGCGCACGGATCCGACGGCCAGGGCCTCTCCCCCGGTCAAATCGGCCAAAGCGCTGGGATCACCATCCCGGGGAGTAAGGTCCAGCGGCGCTTCCCGCCCGCAGGCCCGGGCAATCCGGGCCGCAATCTCTTCGCCGTAGTCGGAAACCCAGCTTTGGCCAATCCAGCGCGGCAGGTCAGCGAAGGGGGCGTCCAGGGCGTTCAGCCGAGCCATACCATCCTTTGAGACCTTGCGCAGCACGGCGTTGATCAACCCCGCATAAGGGGTCATGCGCCGGGCTTTGGCCAGGGACACTGCAGTGCCCACGGCCGCATGGGGTGGCGTGTCGAGAAAAAGCATCTGGGCGGCACCCAGGCGCAGAATATGTTTGGCGTCCTTGGCCTTATTGGGGAGCGGGCGATCCAGGAAGGACTTGACGACCTTTTCCAACCGGGCCATGCGGCGCAGGGTGGTGGCGGCAATCATATGGGCGAACGCCCGGTCGCGAGGGGCGAGGCCCTTACAAGCGGTACCCATGGCATCCTCCAGCGTCCGTCCCATGTCGAGGACGGCGATAAGAAGATCAAGGGCGGCGGCGCGGGTGGCGGTGGCAGAATCCATCATGCCGGGGTTTGTACGCCGACGGTCAGCGCCAATCAATTGGGTTCGAGCGTCTTTGACACAACAACGACGATAAAGGGAGGTCCCAAAGGACCCCAAGGAGCGATCTGGCGGGCCTCTCCCTTTCCCAACTGCGGGATTACCTCCGCTGCAAAAAGGCCATGAACGTCTCCGCCTCTCGGGTGCCGTTCACCAGATCATAGTGGCCTAAGACCTGATGAGACAGGTCTGGAGAGCGAAGAACGAGGCAAGACAGGAGAGCATAAGCCAGCAATTGGTCATTCGACAGGGCATCCAGTTCCATCCAGTCACGGACATAAATGGCATCTGCCCAGAGCACTTGGCGCAAGGGTCGGTTGATGTCATCACCAACCACCATGGGCTTAAAGGCTCGCCCGGCAAGGCCGTTCGCGAAACAATGGAACTGGAACCCCTGGGATCGGAGGAAGCAATCCACGTCGGCGAAAAGGGGCTGTCCTTTGTAGAGCTCCACAAATTCCACTTCCACCTGAACAACCAGGGTGCTCCGCAGCAAAGAAACCGCATTTTCCAGGACACGCAGTTCCGCGCCCTGGACGTCGAGCTTGATGAATTCCGCTCGGGGAATTTCCTGCAGGTCGTCAAGGCGGACGGTCTCCACTTGATGCTCCGCCTTGGGGATCATCACCTCACTAAGGTTCTGGAATTTCTCGACTAGAGCCGTGTTGGGTGGATAAAGGGACCCGGTTGGAGGCCAGACGGTTTCATAGAAAGTGGCCTTTCGCCCATCCCCGACGAAATAGGGGTAGTAGACCCGCTTGCCTTCCTTTTTATCGTTTAAGGTCGCGCAGGCCGTCTCATCGGGCTCGAAGCCGATGAGACGGGCAAAACCAGAAGAGACTAGGGATTCATAGCTCGGTTTCTCCCCGACCTCGGCAGCGCCCACATCCACAATCGTGATCTCGAAATCCGGACCCAAGCGGCTAAAAAACAAGTCTTCCACGGTCATAGGACGCTTCCTTCGGTCCACTACATTGCAACTGCACGAAATGGGATAGAGAGAGAAAAGCGGTCAGGACTTTGGGCCGACCCATCTTCGCTGACAGATCGCCCCAGGAGCCTACAAAAGGATGGTGAGGGATAATAGCCTCAAATGAAGACCGGAGGTTTAAGAAACACCCCGGATAGGTCTTTCTCTTCCTCACCGGCAGCCTTCCCCACTTGACAAACCAAGTATCACGACAGTGTCTTATATTTTTTGGGCGATTGCCCAAGCCCATTTGGGGGCCAATGCCCCCAAACCCCCCTTTTTTTATTCCGGGGTCTCGGGCCTTTCAGCCCCGTGACGGGAAAACACCCCCCGATCCTGTACCCTTCAGGCATGAAATAAAAACCCCCGAAGGACCGATCCTCCGGGGGTTTTCCTTGGGGTGGAAAGGCTCCAACTTACTGCTTGTCGGCGCATTCCTGGATCTTGGCCAGATCCGGACCGTTCGGGTTGCGACCCAAGCCGAAGGGCTGGGAGGCCGCGCGCCAATCCTTATAGTCCGCCAAATAGGCCAGCTGGCTGGCATAAACCTTGGCGGTCAACGGGTCAGCACAGGCGCTTTCGGTAATCACTTCGTTGGAAACCTGCTGAATCTCGGCCAGGGTCTTGTCATCCATGCGGGTGATTTCGATGCCTTTGGCTGCAAAATCTCGGGTCGCCTGGGAGGACAGCTTCTCAAAGGTCGCCAGACCCCAGGTCATGGTGGCCTGCGCAGCGATCTCCAACTTTTCCTTGGTCTCGTCGGACAGGGCGTCGTAGGCCGCCTTGTTGATCATCACACCGAAGACTGAGGCGGACTGGTGCCACCCCGGGGTCGACCATGCCTTGGAGACCTGATCGAAACCAGCGGTCAGATCCACGTTCGGCGTGGAGAACTCGGCGCCGTCAATCACGCCGCGTTCCATGGCCTGATAGATTTCCTGGCCGGCCATGGACACCTGATTGCCACCCAAACGCTCCAGAACCTTGCCCTGATCCAGGCCAGACAGGCGCAAACGCTTACCCTTCAGGTCTTCCTTCGTCTTGATCGGCGTCTGAGTCCGGAAACCGGATTCATCGCTGGTCACGGCATAGGGAATATAAACCATGCCAAACTTGCCGTAGACCTCCTTGTACAGGTCCTCACCACCCCAAGCCGTGATCCAGTTCATGTAATCCACGGCGTTGAACAGACTGGTATGGGTGGCCAGCGGCGAGAAAGCCGGGCTACGGCCCGCCCAATAACCGGGCCAGTCGGCGCCAGCCTGGATGTCACCGGACTGGACGGCACCGAAAACTTCACCGGATGGCACCAGGGTGCCCCCCTCGAAGAAATCGATGTGCAGCTCGTCGCCAGCCAGCTTGTTCACCAGCTCCACCCAGTGCTTATCGAACTCGATCAGCGCCAAAGAAGAGGTCCAAGTAGAGGTCATGGTCCATTTCTCAGTGGCAAAGGCCGGAGCCGCCAGAACACTGATGGAAACAGCCCCAAGCAGGGTCTTGGTAAACATATTCATTAGGAAACCTCCCTTTTTTATTTAGTATACAATTGATCGGGCATCCAGGTGACCAACTCTGGGAAGAAGGCCACGGCCAGCACCATAAGGATGATCAGCCCGATAAACGGCACAACGCCCATGATGATCTGTCCGGTTCGCACTTCAGGGGGCGCGATGGCACGCAGATAGAAAAGCGCATACCCAAATGGTGGGGTCAGGAACGAGGTCTGCAGGACAACCGCCATCAGAACAACGAACCACAGCAGATTGACCCCCATTTCCTGAACGATCGGCAGGAAGATGGGGAAGGACAGCAGAACGATACCGGTCCAGTCCAAGAAGGCGCCCAAGATAAAAACGATCACCATCATCACCGTGATCAGCGCCCAGGCGGGCATATCCAGACCCCGAATGATGTCCTGGACCGCACCCAGGCCCCCACTGATGTTGAAGACGCCGGTGAAGGCCGTGGCGCCCACCACAATGAACAGGATCATTGCCGAGGTCCTCGCGGTTTCCCGCAGGGCGCCGAAGAACGTCCGCCATTCGAACTTGCCACGGACGATGACAATGGCGAGGGACAGGAAGGCGCCGATGGCAGAAGCCTCCGTCGCCGTTGCGATACCGGCCAGCAGGCTCCCGAGAATACCCAGAATCAGGACCAATGGCGGAACCGCTTCAAGACCCAGCATTTTCCACAGTTGGACACGGGAATGCTCACCCACTTCCTCGGCCCGGGCCGCAGGGGCCATATCGGGACGGAAGACGGCCACCAGCGCCACATAAACCGCATAGGTCAAACCCAGGGCCACACCGGGGACCATCGCTCCGGCGAACAACTGACCGACGGACAGTGGGCTGTAACTGGCCATCAAGATGAGCATAATCGAGGGCGGAATGAGAATACCCAGGCTTCCCGAGGCGGCGATCACACCCGTGGTCAGAGTTGGGCTGTAGCGGTACTGCAGCATGGGCCGCAGGGCGATCACGCCCATTACGGTGATGGAGGCACCGATAATCCCCGTGGTGGCGGCCAACAGGATAGAGATGAACACCACCGCAAGCGCCAGACCTCCCCGAACCCGGGCCAACATCAAACGAAGGGATTCGAACATTTTGTCCGTCACCCCAGAATCCGACAGGAAGCGGGCCATAAGGACAAAAAGCGGAATGGCAATCAGGGTGTAGTTGTCAAGGACATCGCCGAAGATCCGGCTAACGATAATACCCAAAACCCGTTCGCCGGGCCCCAACAGGGCACCAATGACGGCGGTCCCACCCAGCACGAAAGCGAGAGGGTGGCCCATGAACAAGCCCACCACCAGCAGGCCGAACATGACGAGAGCAATAAGCTCAGGACTCAGCATTCTCGCTCTCCATGTCCACGTTCATGATCAATTTCAATACTTGAGCCAAGCCCTGAAGTAAAAGCAGAACCGCCGCAACGGCCATGGCGATCTTCAGGGGATAAACGGGAATCTGGACCGCTCCGTATGTTGATTCCGACGAATTCCAGGAGCGCATGGCAAAATCAAAGGCTTTGGTGGTAAACACCCAAGCAAAAGGAAAGAAAAATATTGGATAGGCGAGAACTTCCACCCAACGACGCACTGTCGGAGAAAGCTTTTCAAGCAGCAAGTCGACGCGGACATGAGACCCATGCCTCAATGCATATCCACCCAGCATTACGAAATAAAATCCGTAAAGCATTTTGGAAATGTCAAACGCCCACCGCGATGGCTCGTTAAAAGCGTATCGCATGACAACGTCATAAATAATGATGCTGGCGAATAGGACTGCCACGATGGATAAAACGCGGCCAACAACCTCATTCAGCCCGTCGATCAGACGGATGAACATTTGAATACCTCCCCATGAGTCTCGGCATTTTTCATTTTTTTTGCCGACTTCCAGAAATATCGAAAACATATTCCGGATAGTGCGATCACCTTAATCGAGTATACAATGCAGCGCTATGCGCAAAAACCGCATAGGGGGGGTGCTGATCCGCACGGGCTTGAAAACAGGATGCCTTTCCCACGCCCCCCTAAAGGGGCCCGCCTTTTGCGCTCCTTCTCTTGCCCGGTCCCACGGGGACACGACAGGGGATGTTTTCCCGTCACGGGGCTTTGTCCCGTCCCTCACCGGGGCCGAAAGGCCCCGGACCCCGGGCTAAAAAAATGGGGATTTGGGGGCATTTTCTCCCAGACGGGCTTGGGCAATCGCCCAAAAGATATGTGACACTGTCGTGTACCGTGGCCCGCTCCTTTTCAATATCTGCTTGTTCGCCTATACAGGGCCTCCGTCTTCCCCAATCCCTTACCCTGGGAATTCCACCATGAAGGTTCTCGTCACCGGCTCCGCCGGGTTTATCGGCAACCATGTGGCCTTGCGCCTGCTGTCGGAAGGCCACGCCGTCGTGGGCCTGGATAATTTCACGCCCTATTACGACGTCTCGCTGAAGGAAGCCCGGGCCGCCCGACTGACTCCCTTTGCGGATTACGTCGAAGAACGGGTGGATCTGGCCGACGAACCTGCCGTCCGCGCTGTCTTTGACCGCCACCGACCCGACCGGGTGGTGCATCTGGCCGCCCAGGCAGGGGTGCGCTACAGCCTGGAAAACCCCCGCGCCTACGTGGATTCCAACCTAATCGGTACGTTCTCTATTCTGGAGGGATGCCGGGCGACGGCGGTGGAGCATTTGGTATTCGCCTCGACCAGCTCCGTCTATGGGGCGAACCGAGAGCAACCCTTCAGCGAGCATCACCCCGCTGATCACCCGCTAACCTTCTATGCCGCCACCAAACGGGCGACGGAGATGATGGCCCATTCCTACGCCAATATCTACGACCTGCCCTGTACGGCCCTGCGCTTTTTCACCGTGTATGGCCCCTGGGGCCGCCCGGATATGGCCCTGTTCCTGTTCGCCGAAGCCATGATGAAGGGGGACCCCATCAAGGTCTTTAACCATGGGGAGATGATCCGGGATTTCACCTATATTGATGATATCGTCGATGGGATTCTGAAATCCTTGAATTACATTCCTGCCGCTGTGCCCCACGACAAGCCTGTCCCCGACCCGGCCACCAGCCCCGTCGGTCCCTTCCAGGTCTTCAATATCGGCAACACCCGACCGATCAAGTTAATGCACTACATTGAACTGCTCGAGGACTCTCTCGGCATCAAAGCCAAAAAAGACATGCTTCCCATGCAATTGGGGGATGTTCCGGGAACCTGGGCGGATGTGAGCTTGCTGTCCAACGCCACGGGTTACATGCCAAAAACCTCCGTCGAGGACGGGGTCCGGAACTTCGTCGCTTGGTACAGGGATTTTTACGGAAAATAGAAGGCCTTCGAACAGCGATCAGGGTGATCCAAGCATCACTGGCCGTCACAGGCACAGCCAGGAGGCTTACTGCAGCTTTTGTCCCGCTTGATACAGCTATTCCCACATGCCTTACCTTTGCGGCATGTCTTGCAACAGGCTTGGGCGATCAAGGGACCCTCCGTTTGCCCCCTCCCCATTCGGGAGAGCCAGGAATCCATCTCCTGTACGGTGGGCATGACCACGGGCGCCTCGGAAGCCATCTGCATGTCCGCCGCTGACGCGATGGACCAAACCCCACCCCAAAGGAAAGCCGCCAGCAGCCAAGCCAAGAGGCAGACGGGCCATCCCCACTTCGCGTCCACAGTACACGACAGTGTCTCGTGTTTTTTGGGCAAATGCCTCCAAACCCCCCTTTTTCTTTTACAAATAAGAGCTTGGGGTCTGGGGCCTTTCGGCCCCAGTGGGGGACGGGGCAAAGTCCCGTGACGGGAAAGCACTCCCTGTCGTGTACCGGGCTCTACGTCACACTTCATCCGCCAACACACCAAGATTGGCGAGTCTTCCCGTCATACAACCGGGCCAGCCCTTCAGAAACCAGGACCTGGGACAAGTCTCGACCGTCAGGCATGGCCACATTCGCCACGACCCGACCGGCATATTTGCCCCGCTGCACCCCCAACAACAAGACGCGTGAGCCGTTCTCTGCCACCAAAGCGCGGACCCGATCCCGCGCAGCCTTGGCCTTGGCCTTTTCCTCTGGGCATTTCCCCCGGATTTCAGGGGTATCCACACCGTTCAGACGGACGGAGGTCAGCACCACCTGATCAGGCCAAATGGCGGCCAAAACCTTCATGGTATCGCCGTCATAAACGGATTGAACCTCGGCCTGCACCGGGCCGGAAATGACGCCGGTCTCTACGTCGGCGATCGCACCCGCATGCGTTTCGGAAACCCTGGTCGGGCCGAAGACGACCAAACCCATCGCGCAGAAAAACAATGAAGAGGAAAACCAAGCGGTTGCCATGGGACAGCACACACCAATAGAGAGCAACAGGAGTTCAACAACCCCTATTCTAGCACTCGTGTGCCGCGTTTCCACTTTTTTCGCTATCTGGCGTTGAAGCTACAGGCAGAGTGAGTCCCCGCCCTCCCGTTTATGGCGTTCTCCCCCCCTTTTCTCAGGACACGACAGTGTCTCGTCTTTTTTGGGCGAGTGCCCAAGGCCCTTTGGGGGCGATGCCCCCAAACCCCCATTTTTCTTTTAAAAAGAACAGCCTGGGGTCTGGGGCCTTTCGGCCCCAGTGGGGGACGGGGCAAAGCCCCGTGACGGGAAAGGACCAACTGTCGTGTACCATGCCCCCTTTCCGCTTCCGCTCGATGCTCTAAAGCCTCACAAAGTCTTCAAAAGAACCGCTCCCAGGGCGATCAGCCCACCGGCGGCGAGGCGCCAGGGACCGGCCCGTTCTTTGAGAACCAAGACGGACAGCAGGAGGGCAAAAAGGATACTGGTTTCCCGGAGGGCTGCGACCATCCCCATAGGCGCTTGGGTCATGGCCCAAATCACCGTCCAATAGGCACCCAGGGACAGGGCTCCGCCGCCCAAACCGGCGGGAAGAGCCGGTCCCAGGGCACGAATTCCGGCCCAACCCCGGACGCCCAGGTAAATCACCGCAGCGCAGACCCCATCCAGGGCAAACAACCACAGGGCATACCCATGGGGGGATCCCGCCAGACGCCCTCCCAGGCCATCGGTGACCGTATAGCCCGCGATGAACGCCGAAGTCAGCAGGGCGGCAAGAACGGACCGGCGATCCGGCAAACCTGTTCCCCCTCCGCGCCTGGCCATGAGCCAAACACCGGAAACAAGGACCAGGATCCCCACCAACGGACCCGGATCCAAGGGCTCCCCAAGAACCAACAACCCGGCGAGAGTCACCATCAGCGGCGCCCCACCCCGGGCCAGGGGATAGACCTGCCCAAAGTCACCGGTCCGATAGGCCGCAATCAAACCCAGGTTGTACCCTTGGTGCAAGGCGACCGAGACCGCCAGATAGGGCCAGGACGCCGGATCCGGTGTCGGAAAGAAGGGCAGCAGGATAAAGCTCGCAACCCCACCGGCCATGGCGATGAGAAGAATCGCAGCAAAGCCATCCAGCCCAACCTTGGCCACAGCGTTCCAGGCGGCATGCAGCAGGGCGGCACCAAGAACCGCGGCGAAGACGAAGGGAGACACCGGGCGAAGACCTGTCCTGGAAAAGCCGCGGGAGAACGGCGATGGATCGTTTAAAAGTCGCTACAGCGACCGTTGCGTTCCCAATCGTTGTAGCGGGTCGGTTCCGGACCCCGGGGTCCCCCGATTTCCTTTACCTCCTCCTTTGGTATTTCCTCCTTTGGGGACGTGGAGGTCTCGGTGGATTTGGTATCCGGTGCCTTGGCGGGCTCACCCGGGATGGGTGTATTGGCTGATTTTTCGGTCATTGCTTTGATATGGGTCTTCCGACCCCCTCCATTCCAGTCTTGACGACCACTCTCCCCGGCTTATGTCAGGATCGGAACCTGTGGTCCATCATTCACTGGGGTTCATCGGGAGTCAGATCATGAGTTTCACCCGCGTTGCCTTGATGTTGGCCGCTATGACCGGATTGTTTCTCGCCGTCGGTTATCTGATTGGCGGCCAGGGAGGCATGGTCATTGCCCTTTTGATCGCCGGAGGCATGAACGTCTTCGCCTATTGGAATTCCGACAAGATGGTCCTGCGCATGCACAACGCGCGGGAAGTGGACGCCCGGACGGCACCCGACCTGTATGGTATCATCCGCCAGCTCACCCAGCGGGCCGGTATGCCCATGCCCAAGGTCTATGTGATCGATACCCCCCAGCCCAATGCCTTCGCCACGGGCCGCAATCCCGAGAACGCTGCGGTGGCCGCCACCACAGGCCTGATACGCATGCTCTCAACCGAGGAACTGGCTGGTGTCATGGCCCATGAGTTGGGCCATGTGCGGCACCGGGACACCCTGACCATGACCCTGACCGCCACCTTGGCAGGCGCCATCTCCATGTTGGCGAATTTCGCTTTCTTCTTCGGCGGCAGTCGGAACAACAACAATCCCCTGGGCTTTGTCGGGGTGATCCTGATGATGGTCCTGGCACCCATGGCGGCCATGCTGGTTCAAATGGCGATCTCGCGCACCGCCGAATACCGCGCCGACCGAACCGGAGCCGAGCTGTGCGGACACCCCCTTTGGCTGGCCAACGCGCTGGCCAAAATCGACCGGGGCGCCCGGGCCATCGAGAATCCCTCAGCCGAGCACAATCCGGCCACGGCCCATCTTTTCATCATCAATCCCCTGCACGGCAAGAAGATGGACAACCTCTTCACCACCCACCCGGCCACGGAGAACCGCATCGCCAAGCTGCGTGCACTGGCAGCCGAAATGGGACAGGCCCCCGCCACCCGACGCGGTCCCTGGGGGTGAGGCGTGAACACCCGACCTCGGATCCCTTCCGGGACCCCCTGGATTGGCTCCTCGCCGTCGGGTTCGCCGGGCTGATTGGCGTGTTTCTTGTCATGTTTTTCACAGAGCCCGCATTCTTTGACTGGGCTTTCGAACGCCATCAGAACCTCTTGTCCTGGGTCGCCCGTCCCCTCCTCGTCCTTCCGCTCTGTTACGCGGCCTGGCGCCGAAGTCTGGCGGGAGTCTTCGCCACCATCCTGGCGATCCTGACCTCCATGTTCTGGTTCCCGGTCCCCGACGCCCCTGTGGAGAAGGTCAGTGGCTTCCTGGCCATGGAACGGGCCTTTCTCACCCAGGGCTGGACCGGGCAAACCCTGTTCGGCGGGGCTGCGGTTCTGGCCTATACGGTGGCCCTGGTTGCCGCCTTCTGGCACCGCTCCTGGGGCCTTGGCTTTGCCGTCGCCGCCCTTGGCGCTCTCCTGAAAGGCGCCTGGAGCCTCTTGTTCAGTCCCAAAGCCGGAGACGCGGTCCTTCCTTTCGCCACTGGTGGCGTGATCGTTCTTGGCCTCACCATCCTGCTTCTGTCCCGAAGAACGTCAGGCAATCAACGAAACAGGTCAAAAAATGACACTCCCCATCCGTGAGGAGCTCCTGCACCACCGGAAGTCCGCCTGGGTGCTGGTCTGGAAAATTTATCTGATTTGATTAATACTCATTAACAATTAAAAGCTGTATTTTTATTTTTTTTGCACATCTCTCAATCTTTCAGTGCATCCTATCGTCTGATCTGGAACACTCCAAGGTCATTGGCAAACACCACCCTGTGACAACAGAGGACTTTTCCTCTGGGAGAGCTGTGATCATATGCCTCAAGCACAAGATAATGTAGATCTCAATTCAATGAGGAACACATGACTAAAAATAGATTATTCTTATCAATCTCTTCGTGCATTTTAATGATATTACTTAATATATCCATAATAAAACTAGCATCTGCAGAAGGTAGCCGAAGGTTTGATATTCACGTAGAGACAGATCACAATAAAATTGGGGGACAGCCCTGGGATGGTCCTGGTGCTATGCTAGCTGGTCCATTTCTTCCAGAAGTAAGTAGCCCACCAGATCTTGTTGCATGCACGTTTAATAAACAAGGGATTCTATCTTGTTTGACAAGCCCTAAGAGAGAAAATCGTTCTGCATGTCACAATTCTTTTGACTGTGACTGGTTTAATGTCCCTATTGAACCCGGCATCTTCGGAATTACTATTTTAGATTTGGACGTAAAACAAAATGATTTTGTAGATGCGGTGATCCTACTTGATCGGCGAGAGCAAAAGCACAGTCAAGAGGCGGACCGAATCGAGGCTACCATGCGGAGCTTCATCGCAGCCAATGCACCAGCCTTTACTGTCGGCGAAAAGGAGCGGCGGGAGCGACCGTTTCAACGCATCCTCCTACCGCTCTGCGAAGAAGACGCCTGCGTCTTGCGTCAATCCCGAATCTTTTTGGAGGAGGTCGATCCGTGAAACGGTTGATCCTTTTCCAAAAACCAGTTCGTGCGATGCTCTTAATTACCACGCTGCTGATTCAGATATTTGCCCTTAGTAACGCTTTTGCCTTTGGCAGACGTGCAGAGCGGGAAATTCCCCGCCGCGAACGCTCGGATTCCTCAAAAGGGTCGATTGAGCAGAGGCAACGGGAACATGATGCGCGCAAAGAACGTGGAAGAGATTCGAAATACCATAACTATTACAATCCACCGAAATCACTACCGGCCTTTCCGGATACGCATCGCGCCACTCCAAAAACTCGCAATGCAGCTGGGAAGTTACGCGCAAGATGGAAAGACTCTGACAGCAAAATATATGAATGGGATTACGAAAGTGGAGCGGTGGAACGCTATAATAGACGAGGGAAACATGAAGGAGAGTTTGATCATATTACAGGAAAAAGGACAAAAGATGCTGATCCTAGTCGATCTGTAGAGCCATAAGGAGAATAATCGTGGCTATAAAACGATACCTTCGTGGATTTTCTTACGATACAGAACGAGTGATAAAGGAAATAGACATATCTTATATTGATATCAACTCTTTGAAAGAGCTGTTTTCAGAAGATCATGACGACGATATATACGGAATGATCCCAATCACCGAAACTTTGTCGTCCGTGTTAACGCAAAAACACGGCGTTTCCCCTTTAGATCAAAATTTAGATTGGTACTTTGACAGTGAAATTGAATAGAACTTCCACTAATATTTTAAATTTATTTCCGATCTGAAAGGATCTCTTCGGTGTTTTTTCTACGCGATTGATGCCGTCTACACTTGAGTCCCAAGGTCTGGATATCGAATTCAGTTTTCGTTCGAAAAGTAACAGACCGGTTGGGATGGATAGATCCCCCACCCCAACCGGTCTTCTTTTCAAAACCAGTGGAAAAACCGGATCTCTAGAGCA
Source organism: Rhodospirillum sp. A1_3_36 (assembly GCF_047263945.1). Lineage (NCBI taxonomy): Bacteria > Pseudomonadati > Pseudomonadota > Alphaproteobacteria > Rhodospirillales > Rhodospirillaceae > Rhodospirillum > Rhodospirillum sp. A1_3_36. The sequence goes on from NZ_JBLAVB010000002.1 coordinate 390,642, forward strand.
AATCCTGAGTAATCTGGAACAGATTGCAACGACAATTTGCTTCAATATCAGAGGGTTAGAGCATGTCGCGTGAATCACATTTCACGCGACATGCTCTAAAAGTCTTCCTCAAACGGTGCGGTCGACGCCCACAGCACCGCCCTCTTCCGCTTCGACCTTGGCTTCACGCTTGGGGCCACCCCGGGAGACCATGACCATGGCCGGGCGCAACAGGCGGTCGTGGATCACATAGCCGTCCTGGAGCACCTGAACCACTGTCCCCGTGGGAACGGCAGTGTTTTCCACTTCCTGAACCGCCTGGTGGAAATTGGGATCAAAGGCCGCATCCTGGGCCTCGACCTTGCGCACCTGGTATTGGCTCAACGCATTTTCCAATTCCTTCGCCGTCATCTCGACGCCAACGGCCAGATTCTTGATCATGTCGTTGGTTTCCCGCGCCTCCAGCGGAGCCGCCATCAGGGCGCGGGTCAAGTTGTCGGCGACACCGAGCACCGCCCTGGCAAAATTCGACACCGCATACCGGGAATTATCCTCGATCCGCTTATCGGCCATGCGTTTGGCGTTCTGGGCCTCGGCCAGCGCACGGAGATAGTCTTCCTTCAGCTTGCGATTTTCCGCCTCCAGGGCGGCGATGCGAGCTTCCGGATCCTCAGCGCCATCCAGGTCCTCACCGAGGGTCTCCCCGGTCGGGGTTGCGGTATCCTCCCAGGACGGATCCTCGGACTCGGGTACCGGGTTTTCCTGCGTGTTGTTCTGCTGCGTCATGACGCGTTCCGTCTTTACCTTGGATTTTCTCGGGAAGACCGCCGCTTCAGCCGATCATGCGACTGATAACCTTGGAGGTGTAGTCCACCAACGGGATAATACGGCGGTAGTTGATCCGGGTGGGACCGATCACGCCAATGGCGCCGACGATCTCCTCCCGGCTATTCTGATAAGGGGCCACGATCATGGAGCAGCCAGAGACGGAAAACAACTCGTTCTCCGCTCCGATGAAGATCTGAATGCCCTCAGCTCCATTCACCATGTCCAAAATACGCAGGACCTGTTCCTTGGTTTCCAGGGTCTCGAACAGGCTGCGGATGCGTTCCAGGTCTTGCAGGGCCGTGACATCGGCCAACAGATGGCTTTGACCCCGCACGATCAGTTCGCCGCTCCGGTCGCCGCCGGACCAGGTGGCCATGCCGGTTGCCACCACCCGGGCGGCCAATTCGTCCATCTGGGTCCGGTGGTTATCCAGCTCCTCCTGGATTTCGTCCCGGGCTTCATCAAGGGTGCGGCCCGACAGGCGGGCATTCAGGTAGTTGGTGGCCTCGGCCAACGCGCTGGTGGGCAGGCCCTGGGGGACTTCCAGCACCCGGTTTTCCACCAAACCATTCTCGGTGACCATGATGACCATGGCCCGGCCCGGACCAAGGGGCACGAATTCGATATGTTTCAGGCCACTGTCCGTCTTGGGCGCCAACACCAGACCGGCGCACCGGGACAGGCCCGATAACATGGTCGTGGCTTCGTTCAACAGACTATCGACGCTTTTTCCTGCGCCCTGGACCTGCGCGTCGATCCGATCCCGCTCCATGGGATCAAGACCGCCCACTTCCAGCAGGCCATTGACGAACAGACGCAACCCCGCATCCGTTGGCATGCGCCCCGCCGAGGTATGGGGCGCATAGAGGAGGCCCTGCTCCTCAAGATCCGCCATCACATTCCGGATGGTGGCCGGGGAAAGCGAGACCGCCAAGCGCCGGGATAACGTCCGAGAGCCCACCGGTTCCCCGGTTTCCACATATGTCTCCACGATCTGGCCGAAGATCTTTCGAGACCGTTCGTCCAGCTCGGTGACGATAGGTCCGCGACCCGTCATCACCATGGCCTTATTTCTCCCAACGGTTTCAGGACAGTCTTCACCAAGGTAGGTCGCCCAGGGGTTCCGGTCAACGGCCCAACGCCTCTGCCTCCCCCGGATTCGACGGAAGTCGTCGATGAAGGACCAGGAAATGGTTTTTGATTTGCGCCGGTTTGCTCTAGAACACCGGTCAAATCCTGCAGGCCACCGAAAGAAAACCGTCATGAGACCTTCCGGACGCACCCCCGAGTCCACCCGGGCCATCTCCCTCGAGCCCGGCTTCTCCAAATATGCTGAAGGCTCTTGCCTGACCAAGTTTGGCGACACCCATGTGCTTTGCACGGCCAGCGTCGACGAACGGGTCCCCAGTTGGATGCGCAACAGTGGCAAGGGCTGGGTCACGGCGGAATACGGCATGCTGCCCCGCTCCACCCATTCCCGCACGGACCGGGAAGCCGCCCGGGGCAAGCAAAGTGGTCGCACCCAGGAAATCCAACGGCTGATCGGTCGGTCCCTGCGCTCGGTCACGGACCTGGCCAAGATGGGCGAGATGCAGATCAAGCTTGATTGTGACGTGATCCAGGCCGATGGCGGCACCCGCACCGCAGCCATCACCGGCGCCTGGGTGGCCCTCCACATGGCTTTCACCCACCTGAAAACCCTGGGCATCCTTAAGGAGATTCCCCTGACTGACCATGTGGCGGCTATTTCCTGCGGCCTGTACCAGGGAACCGCCGTGCTCGACCTGGATTATGCCGAAGACAGCAACGCCCAGGCCGATAGCAACTTCGTGCTCACGGGTCGGGGTGGCATCGTGGAAATCCAAGGTACCGCCGAGGAAGCCCCCTTTTCCCAGGCCCAGTTCATGGAGCTGCTGAGCTTGGCACAAAAAGGTGTCAGCGAATTGGTCGCGGCACAGAAGGCCGCCCTCGGCCTCGCCGATTGATCCGTTTGGGCAAGGGACTGACCCATGACGAGAAAACTCACCCAAGGCCCCCTGGTGGTGGCCAGCCATAACGCAGGCAAGGTGCGGGAGATCAACGCCCTGATCGCACCGTTCGGCCTGGAAGCCAAATCGGCAGGCGAATTGAACCTGCCCGAGCCGGAAGAAACCGGGACGACCTTCCAGGAGAACGCATTGATCAAGGCCCGCGCCGCCGCCGAAGCTTCGGGCCTGCCCGCACTCGCCGATGATTCCGGCTTGACGGTATCCGCCCTGGACGGCGCACCGGGCGTCTATTCCGCCCGCTGGGCCGGACCGGAAAAAGACTTCGGCAAAGCCATGGAAAAAATAAATACCCTGTTGACCGGGTCACCGGATCGCAGCGCCGCTTTCCTCTGCGTTCTGGCGCTTGCTTGGCCCGACGGTCATGTGGAAACGTTCGAGGGTCGGGTGGATGGCCTGCTGATTTGGCCCGCTCGGGGCGAGCATGGCTTCGGTTACGACCCCATATTCCAACCAGAAGGGCATACCGCCACTTTCGGCGAAATGGCGTCGGACGCCAAACAGGCGATCAGCCATCGGGCCCGCGCCTTCGCCAAAATGGTGGATGCCTGCCTAAAGCCATAACCCCGGGGGCGGTTCCGCCCGGGTCTTTTTTCTGGGAAAGGCGGAGTCCACCCCCATGGACGACCAAGACCATCAAATTTCGACCGTCACGCAAGGGGACGAAGGGTTCGGCCTGTATATCCACTGGCCGTTCTGCCTGTCCAAATGCCCGTACTGCGACTTCAATAGCCATGTCGTCGATACCATCGACCATGGTATCTGGTCCCAGGCCCTGATCACCGACTTGGAGACCCAGTCTGCACGGCTGGCCGGACAGGGTCGCATGCTCACCAGTATTTTCCTGGGCGGAGGAACGCCCTCCTTGATGGCCCCCAATACGGTCGCCGCCCTCATTGATCGGGCATCGGACCTCTGGCCCACGGCCCCAGACCTGGAAATTACCCTGGAGGCCAATCCGGGGACCGTCGACCGGGACCGCTTTCGGGATTTCAAGCTGGCCGGAGTGAATCGCCTGTCATTGGGGATCCAGTCCCTGGAGGATCGCGCCCTGCAATTCCTGGGTCGCGTTCACGATGCCAAATCCGCTTTGGCGGCCCTGGATACGGCGCGGAGCCTGTTCGACCGCTTCTCCTTCGACCTGATTTATGCCCGCCCCGGACAGACCCTGGACCATTGGGAAGCGGAACTGCGCCGAGCCCTGACCCTGGGATCGGACCACCTGTCCGTCTACCAATTGACCATAGAACAGGGCACCCGGTTTTTCGGCGCCTATTGCCGGGGAGACTTTACCCTACCCGACGAGGACGAAAGCGCCGACCTGTTCCTGCTCACCCGAGATATCCTGAGCGACGCGGGTCTTCCCGCCTATGAAGTCTCCAACCATGCCCGCCCGGGCCAGGAAAGCCGCCATAATCTCATTTATTGGCGGGGCGGGGATTACCTGGGCGTCGGACCGGGAGCCCATGGCCGCCTGCGGGTGGACGCCGACGGCTTCCGCGCCACCGTGGCCCACCGCCGCCCCGAATCCTGGCTTAAACGGGTCGAGGATACCGGGACGGGCCTGAAGGAGGAAAGCCACATTCCTCCACGCCACCGCGCCCAGGAAATGCTGATGATGGGTCTACGCCTGGCCGAAGGGGTGAGTGACGCCCGCATGCGCCGCCTGACCGGCCTGGGACTGGCTGACATCATCGACCGGGACGGCTTGTCCATGGCGCGGTCGGAAGGCCTGATTGAATGTGAAAAGGGCCAGCTGCGCGCGACCGATGCTGGCATCCCCACCCTGAACGCATTGACGGCAGCATTGATGGTCATTTAGATCAAACCACCCAAAATCGGAATCGACTTGAGGTGGTTTGATCTCGGAGCACTCTAGAATATCGCGTAGGCCGGAAAGCCGGTTGTCCGCTCTGTGTTCCCTTCGGCCCCCACTTTCCCGTTCGATATTCTCGTTCCGGTGACGCTGACTCGCTCAGAGGACTTGTTTCATGCTCTCCATTCGACCCGCGCAACCCAGTGACAAGGACACCCTGTGGCGGATTCTTGAGCCCGTGATCCGGGCGGGCGAGACCTATACCCTTCCACGTGACATGGATCGTGAGGAGGCCCTTTCCTATTGGATGGCACCGGACCGGCTCTGCTTCGTGGCAGAAGATCAGGAACGCGTGGTCGGCACATATGTATTGCGCGCCAATCAGACGGGAGGCGGCGCCCATGTGGCGAACTGCGGCTACATGACGGCGTCCGACGCCACCGGTCGTGGCGTGGCAAGAACCATGTGCGAGCATTCTCTGGAGATCGCGCGACAGGCCGGATTCCTGGCCATGCAATTCAATTTCGTGATCTCCAGCAATGATCGGGCGGTCCGACTATGGCGCCACCTTGGGTTCGAAATCGTTGGCCGCTTGCCGAATGCATTCCAGCACCCGAAACAAGGCTATGTCGATGCGTTCGTAATGTTTCGTAGCCTACAAGCCGATGAAGGATAGCATCCTGATAGACCAGAGTTCCTTCCGATTCAACCTCACAGTACACGCCCGTGTTTCGTCTTTTTTGGGCGATTGCCCAAACCCATTTGAGGGCATTTGCCCCCAGTGGGGCACGGGACAATACCCCCTGTCTTGTACCGTATTGAACCTGAAGGCCACCTACTCCCCACCATTCCCCCGGACCAGCCGATACCCCCCCTCCTCCGTCACCAAAATCGTGGCCTGGGAAGGATCGGGTTCCATCTTACGGCGGAGGCGGTAAATGTGGGTTTCCAGGGTGTGAGTTGTGACCTGGGCGCTGTACCCCCAGACTTCGTGGAGCAGAACATCCCGAGCTATCACCTTGTCCCCGGCCCGGTAGAGAAATTTCAGGATCCCCGTTTCCTTCTCGGTCAGGCGCACCTTTTTTTCCGTGGTCCGGTCCACCAGCATCTTGGTTGCAGGCTGAAACCGATAGGGTCCGATCAGGAAAACAGCGTCATCGCTTTGTTCGTGAAGACGCATCTGGGCCCGGACCCGGGCGAGGAGAACCCCCAGGCGGAAGGGCTTGGTCACGTAATCATTGGCTCCTGCCCCCAGACCCTGGATGGTGTCGTCATCCGTATCGGCGGCGGTGAGGATGATGATCGGCCCCCGAACCCCCGCGTCACGCATGGCGCGGCAGGTGTCGCGTCCATCCTCGTCCGGCAGACCCACATCCAGCAAGATCACGTCATAGTGGCCCGCGACAGCCAGTTTCAGAGCCTCGGCCCCGGAGGCCGCTTCATCGACACTGTCCAGATCGTCCTGGGCTCGCAATTGCTCGCCTAGGGATCGGCGGAGGAAATCATCGTCATCGACCAGGAGCAGACGCTTGCCGGATGTCATGGTTTGTTGCACTCTTCGTTTTCCGTTATTCTATGGATACCATTACCGGGCGCGCTTTGGTATAGGAACGGCAAATTCCCAGTTACGAAGCTTCCCGATCCATGATTGGCAATTCGTCTGGTTTGCCAAGGACCGACACCCCATATGGACGCCATCGGATACTTCCTTCGAGTTCGAAGGAGGGGTGAGAACTTTTTTTATCGAACATGTTGGATATCCCGTGACTGAAGACACCCGTTCCCCCGTCTCTCCCCTCTCTCCGGGGTCCAATCCAAATGATCATTCCAATCAGGAATCAGGCCAGAGTCTTGGCCAGGATCCCGGCATCCTGGCCCGCGTCGACCGGGGCTTGGCGGAATTGCGTCTCGGTGCGCCCGTTTCCATTCGGGGAAAAAACAGCCATCTCCTGGCTCTGGCTGCAGAATCCGTCTCCCCAGCCACCCTCGGCGATCTGGCACACCGCGCCACTGGCCCAGCCCGGGTTCTCTTGACAGGTCGCCGCGCCACCGTCCTCGGCTTGACGGAAGCCGGACCGGATCCGGTCGCCTTGACCCTGGCAGACGCCCCGACACCGGAGTTGGTCAGCCGCCTTGCCGATCCCTGCCTGGACCTGGAAGGCCCCCTGCCCGCCATCACCGAAGTGACCCCCCTGCGCATGAACTCTGCCGCAGCAGCGGCGGTCACCCTGGCCAAGCTGGCCCGGCTGCTGCCGGCCGCCCTGGTCGTCGATCTGGATCCGGCCCAGGACCTCACCACATTGACGCCCCCAACCCTGTCCCTTTCCTCCCGGGACATTCTGGACTACCAGATTGCGGCGGCGCGCTCCCTGCGCAAGGTCAGCGAGGCCCGGGTGCCCCTGAACGGAGCGGAAGATACCCGGATTATCGCCTTCCGCCCTTCCGACGGGGGCACGGAACATTTGGCGATCCTGGTGGGAACACCCGATCCGGACCAACCGGTCCTGGCCCGACTGCATTCCGAATGCTTCACCGGCGACCTGCTGGGCTCCCTGCGATGCGATTGCGGGGATCAATTGCGTGGCGCCATTGACGCCATCGCCGCCCAGGGGAGCGGCGTCCTGCTCTATCTGGCCCAGGAAGGCCGGGGTATCGGCCTTGTGAACAAGCTGCGGGCCTACCAACTCCAGGACCAGGGTTTTGATACCCTTGATGCCAATGGACAGTTAGGGTTTGACGACGACGAGCGGATTTACCTGCCTGCGGCGGAAATCCTGCGCCTGTTGGGACTGAGCAAAGTCCGACTTCTGACCAACAATCCCCTGAAAGTCGAAGCCCTCGCCCGCCATGGGGTCGAGGTGGTGGAGCGGGTCCCCCATATCTACGAGCCCAATCCCCACAATCTCCGGTATCTGCAAACCAAGGCTCGAAAAGGCGGCCACTTGTTTTGATTCAGGAAATCCCGGGGGAGACAGCCTGAGGGCCTGGTCGGTACCCCTTGCCGCCCAGACAGGCAGAAGATGCCGACCGGTAGGAAAAATCAGAGAACAGAATCTTTCATCCCCTTGAAAAACAATAGGTTTATATCCGGCACGCCATTTGCTTAGGTTAAGGGTACCATTTTTCTTGAGCCGTCCACGCTAAGGATGTCCACAATGGCCGTCGACGCGATAACCAGCCTGCCACAGGCACCCAGAGATACCACGAATCCGGGATACCGGCTCGAGGGGGATAAGGTTATCAACGACGACTTTATGGATGGTTTTACCTTCTGGGACGCGCTGGACGTCATCAATCCCCTGCAGCATATCCCAGTGGTCAACACGATTTACCGGGAGCTGACCGACGATCAGATAAAAGCCGGTCCGCGGTTGGCCGGAGGTGTCTTGTTCGGAGGCGTTGTTGGCCTCGCGGGAGCGGCCGTTAACGTTTTAGCCAAGGAATTGACCGGTAAGGATCTGGGGGAACACGCCGTTGCGCTGTTCGACATGGCCGTCAATGGTGAAGAGACTGTGAAAACAGCTCAGGTCAACCCCCCCTCGGGTCAGGCAGAATCTGCCCAGGCTCTGGCCCAAGATCCCAACGCTCCCCTGGATCTCCTCCCTCCGCGTTGGCGGATGGCGGCGAATACGGGCATGACAACAGCCGCTTTAGGGGGCAGTTCCCTAACAACCCAGGGAACCATGCCATCCAACCTTCCCCTGGGGGACGGGGCTCTCGCCCCCTTGGGAGACGGGGCTGCTTCACCAGCTGTTTCACCAACACCCCCTCGGCCCGGCAGCGTCGACATCGTTTTGCCTCAACGGGCCGAAGCCGCATCCTCAGTCGGACAAACGCCACAAGTTGCCGGTCGTGCCCCCGTGAATCCTCCTCTGGGGGATGACGCCCTGGGCATGGCCACCCGTGCCCCAGCGCAATCTGAAACAGTGGCCCTTCGGGCCGACAGGAACCCGGCTCAGACAGCGGTGGACCCGGCGACCGCCACAAGCAGACAGCCACGATCCCTGTCTGAAACCCGGGAATTCGCAGGAAAAAGCCTTGATGATTACCGAAACCGGGCTGTCCGCTTCAACGCCGGACGGTCGACCCGATCGACCTCCAGCCAGACTCACACCACCGGTCAGTCCAGTTCCCAATCCCCCCTCCCCGATCCTGCAGCTATGGCCCAATTGCTCGAAGCCCAAGCCGCCAGTCGGCCTCTCTCGGCCAGCGGGGTTCTGAAGACTGCCTCGAACAGTGCTTCTTCTGGAACCACCGAGGGAGATGTCCTGCAGGTCGGCCAAACGGGAGCGGGTTCAAAAGCCACGACGACCATCATGGAACCTCCAGGGGGGGAATCTCCAAGGGGAGGATCTCCAGAGGGCGGCGAAATCGATCAAGACGCTTGGTTCGCCCAAAAAATGATGATGGGATTGGAGAAATACCAGAAGGCCCGTGGTTCCATCCCCCTGACCCGTGCGGCGCCCATTGATGCCTGACTGTACGACGACCGGTTCTGTTCCGCTCCTTCGAGTAGAAGCGCCAGGCGTTTTGCAGGCTGGATCCAAGTTCTTTCCTTGCCGCCTGGGTCGTCGCGGTATTCTCCGCGATAAGGTGGAAGGGGATGGGGGCACCCCCGTCGGCAAATTTCCCCTCCGTCGGGTCTACTATCGTGCCGATCGGGTGGATCCCCCCATGACGGCCCTGCCCGTCGTGGCCTTGACCCCTGATATGGGCTGGTGCGACGACCCCCAAGACCTCACCTCCTATAATCGACCGGTCACCTTGCCCCATCCGTCAAGTCACGAGCGCCTTTGGCGGGAAGACAATCTCTATGATCTGATTGTCGTTTTAGGCCATAACGATGATCCCGTGGTTCCCGGACTTGGAAGCGCCGTCTTCCTCCACATTGCCCCACCGGAAGGCAAACCGACCCAAGGCTGCGTGGCCCTCTCAACCCCGCACCTGCGCCAAGTCCTGGCCTGCGTCGGACCAGGCACCGTTCTGGAGATTGCTGCCCCCACATAGCCCCTCCAATAGAACAGCAGGAGCCCTAGAGTGCTCCGAGGCCACTTGGGCCACTTCTTGGCACAACTAGGCCTCGAAGGCCCATGAAAACGGGCCAGGGTACACGACAGTCGGTGCTTTCCCGTAACGGGGCTTTGCCCCGTTCCCCCCCTCTTTGGCGAGGCTGAGGCCAAAAGGCCCCAGACCCCGGGCTAAAAAAACGGGGGTTTGGGGGCATTGGCCCCCAAATGGGCTTGGGCTATCGCCCAAAAAACACGAAACACCGGCGTTGCGGAGTTTGCCTCCGTTGCCTGATCCCACCCTGGATTCCCACCTGTGCGGGAATGATGATTAAACTATTGAAATAATGAGAATCATTTCGGGTGGGGCCTAAGAAAATCCAGGCAGTCAAGCTGCGGGCATGGGTCGAGATCCAAAGATTGCCGTCCCCACCCGAACATGGGTGGCGCCAAAGGGCACAGCCTTCTCGAAATCCCCGCTCATCCCCATGCTCAGCACCGACAAACCTGCATCCTTTGCAATTTCCCGCAGGAGAGCGAAATGGGGGGACGGTTCCTCGTCAACCGGCGGGATACACATCAACCCCCGGACATCCAGACCCAATTCGTCCCGGCACTCCCGAATGAAAGCCGGAGCACCTGCGGGAAGGACACCAGCTTTCTGGGGTTCTTCCCCCGTGTTCACTTGGATCAACACCGGTACCCGCCGTCCCATCCGTTCCATTTCCTCTGCGAGAACCCGGGCCAGACGCGGCCTGTCCACGGTTTCAATCACATCGAACAGCGCCAGGGCATCCTTGACCTTGTTGGTCTGAAGGGGGCCGATCAATCGGAGTTCCACCTCGGGGAAATCTTGCTTCAAAGCAGGCCATTTTCCTTGGGCCTCCTGAATACGGTTTTCCCCAAAAACCCGATGCCCCGCCCGCAGGGCAACACGAATACGGTCGGCGGTATTCGTCTTACTGACCGCTACCAAAGTAATCTCCTCCGGTGGTCGACCAACCGGCATACAGGCCTTGACGATGCGGGTCTGGATCTCCCGCAAATTCTCGGTGATATCAGAGGGAATGGCGTTTTTCGTCTCGGGCATGATCGGATCCGGCGGATAGAAAAGGGGAGAATTCTGGTTTGGGGGGAAATCTACCCTCGGAATGGCAGGGATAAAAGTGAATCCGCTTTCCTTTTAATCTAGAACCGGAGCGGAAAAATAGGTCAAGGTGAATGCTATGGTACCCGTCCCGTCCACTCCTCACCCAATCCTGATAACCGACGCCACCCGGCTGCCTGATCCCCTGCCCGTCATGGCTCGCCTGCCCCGGGGCGCCGCTGTTATTATCCGTCACTATGAATGGTCCCAGAAGGATCGCCTTGCCCTTCTGAAGCGGATGAAGGACCTCGCAGGCAGGCGTGGGATCCGTCTTCTGCTTGCCACTCCCTTGCCCGGTGTCCACCCCTGGATCCCCGACGGCATTCATTTGCCCGAATACATTGGCCGTCATGGCCCCCTCGCCCGGATTTTACTCTGGAGACGGGCCCGTGCTGATCGCCTCCTGTCCATGGCCTGTCATGACAGAACAGCCCTTGGACGAGCCCGCCACCTCGGGCTTGATATGGCCCTGATATCACCAATCCTTCCAACCGCCAGTCACCCAGGAATGCCAACCCTTGGCCCCTCGCGTGCCGCTTTTATCGCGAGAGGACAGAAAATCCCCCTCGCCGCTCTTGGAGGATTGACCCGAAAGACCGCCCAACGCCTTCCCTCTGGCACTTTTATGGCCATTGCAGGAATATTTATGGGACCATTCCCCCTGAAGCCCCGGTAATCGGCCTTTGCTGCGCTGGAGGGATGGAAAAATTGTGCTGTCGTGAGTATGGTTGTCCCTGCCTTTCAGCATGGCCGACCCTCGGCCTGCTCCTTCCGCCTAACCGACGGGTGCCAAGACAAATGATGAACCGGGATCACAAGACTGCCATGCGATACTTGAACCGCAGCCTGGCCGCGATACTCCTTGGGGCCACCGCCCTGGCTGTGACCGCATGCGAAGGGTCCAAGGCCGTCTATCCGGAGCGGGATAAATTAACCGGCCAGCGGGTCTTCAGGGACCCTTCTCAACCCAACCAGGAGCAGGGCCTGTTTGGACCCGGAGGGTTGAACCTATTCGGAGGGGGCCAACAGGCCCAACCTGGAGCCACCGGCGTTGGCGTCAACAGCTTCCTCTGGCGCGCCTCCTTGGACACCATTGCCTTCATGCCCTTGACCTCGGCAGATCCTTTCGGTGGCGTGATCATCACCGATTGGTATTCTCCGCCTGAAAGTCCGAACGAGCGCTTCAAGACCAATGTTTATATCCTGGCCAAAGCCCTGCGGGCCGATGGGATCAAGGTCTCCGTTTTCCGCCAGGTCCGGGACCGCGATGGGGCTTGGGTCGAAGCCACCGTTGCCAATTCCGTGGCCACCGACATGGAAAACGCTATCTTGACCCGAGCCCGGCAACTGCGGCTCGCAGTCCTGACAGGCGAATAATCTCTCTCTACTCTCCGGGGGCGCCGATGCCCCCCACTCCTTCCTATCCCTTAGCATGAAAGATCACCGAGGCATGGCGTCCGAGGACCGCTACAACGTCAAGGAAACCGAGGCCAAATGGCAGGCAGCCTGGGCTGAAAACGGATGTTTCACCGCGCGGGAAGATGCATCCCGCAAGAAATATTACGTTCTAGAAATGTTCCCCTATCCCTCGGGTCGGATCCACATGGGCCATGTGCGCAACTATACTCTGGGCGATGTGGTGGCCCGTTTCAAGAGGGCCCAGGGTTTCAATGTCCTGCACCCCATGGGCTGGGATGCCTTTGGCCTACCCGCCGAAAACGCCGCCATCCAACGGGGTGTCCATCCTGCGAAATGGACCCGGCAGAACATCGCCATCATGCGCGATCAATTCAAACCCATGGGCTTGTCCATTGATTGGGATCGGGAAGTCAGCACCTGCGAGCCGGAATACTACCGGCATGAGCAGAAAATGTTCCTGGACTTCGTCAAAGCCGGTCTCGCCTACCGCAAGGAATCCTGGGTGAACTGGGACCCGGTCGAAAATACCGTCCTGGCCAACGAACAGGTGATCGATGGCAAGGGCTGGCGGTCCGGGGCTCCGGTTGAACGGCGCAAGCTGTCCCAGTGGTTCCTGCGGATCACCCAGTATGCCGAAGACCTGTTGAGCGCCATTTCCCAACTGGACCGCTGGCCTGACAAGGTCCGTCTGATGCAGACGAACTGGATCGGCCGGTCAGAAGGTGCCCGAGTGACCTTTGATCTGGTCGGTCGTGAAGACGGTGTGGAGGTCTTTACCACACGCCCCGATACCCTATTTGGCGCCAGCTTCTGCGCCCTGTCTCCGAATCATCCCATCGCTGCGGAATTGGCCCAAACCAATCCTGCCCTGGCCGAATTCATTGCCGAATGTGGTCGCATGGGCACGAGCGAAGCGGATATCGAAACGGCGGAAAAGAAGGGATTCGATACTGGACTGAAGGTTCGGCACCCCTTCGATCCGGATTGGCATCTGCCTGTCCATGTGGCCAACTTTGTTCTGATGGAATACGGAACGGGCGCCATCTTCGGCTGTCCCGCCCATGACCAACGGGACATGGACTTCGCCCGAAAATACGGCTTGTCAGTCCGCGCTGTCGTTGCCCCAAAAGACGCTGATCCCGCAGCCTTTACGGCAGAGATGGAAACGGCGACGGATGCCTTTACCGGTGACGGCATCGCCATCAATTCCCACTTCCTCGACGGCCTGTCCGTGACCGAGGCCAAGCGGGCCGCCATCGAAAAAATTGCAAAGCTGGGAGCCGGAGCCGGCGTCACTCAGTACCGACTGCGGGATTGGGGTGTGTCCCGCCAGCGCTATTGGGGCTGTCCCATTCCTATGATTCACTGTCCGGATTGCGGAATCGTTCCCGTTCCGGAAGAGCAACTGCCCGTGGAACTGCCCGAAGACGTCAGCTTCGACAAGCCGGGCAACCCACTCGCCCACCACCCCACTTGGAAAAACGTCGACTGTCCACAGTGCGGTAAGGCGGCCCAGCGGGAAACGGACACCTTCGATACCTTCTTTGAGAGCTCCTGGTATTTCGCCCGCTTCTGCTCGCCCAAGAGCGAAACCCAGGCCTTCGACCGCGCCGCCGTCGACTATTGGCTGCCGGTCGATCAATACGTGGGTGGCGTCGAACATGCGGTGCTGCACCTGCTCTACTCCCGCTTTTTCACCCGTGCGCTCAGTGATTGCGGATATCTGGGAGTGGCTGAACCCTTTGACGGGCTGTTTACCCAAGGCATGATCCGCCACGAAACCTATAAGGGTCCAAAGGGGGAATGGCTGTCCCCTGAAGACATCGACAAAGGCGCCGATGGATCGGTCGTGCGACTGTCCGACGGCGCGCCGGTTACGGTTGGTGCATCGGAAAAAATGTCCAAGTCCAAGATGAATACCGTGGACCCCACGGCTATCTTGGATTCCTATGGCGCCGATGCCGCACGTCTCTTCATGCTATCAGACAGCCCGCCGGAGCGGGACATGGACTGGACAGAGTCCGGGATCGAAGGCGCCTGGCGCTACTTGGGTCGCCTCTGGCGTCTGGCCGTCCAACCCTCCGTACCCTTGCCTCCCCCTGGCGCAACTCTTCCCGAAACCCTTGGTCCCAAGACCGACATGCTCTTGCGCCAAACCCATAAGACCATCGCCGGGGTAACGGACGATCTAGAAAAATTCCGCTTCAACAATGCCGTCGCCCGTTTGCGTGAGTTAACCAATGCTTTGGGGTCCCTGGATGGGACCGAGACCGGTGCACCGGGCATCTATCGCTTTACCCTGGAGACGGCAGCGAAACTGGCTGCACCCATGGTTCCCCATATTGCCGAGGAGATCTGGGCTCAGCTGGGTCATACCACCCTGATCACCGAAACCCCTTGGCCAATCTGCGATGAGGCCCTTCTTACCGACGACTCTGTTACCATTGCGGTCCAGGTCAACGGCAAGATGCGCGGTAAAATCGACCTGCCCCGAGATGCGGATAAGGACACGACAGAAGCCGCCGCGCTCGCTCTGTCCACCGTCGCCGCTCAGGTTGGAGGCAAGCCCATTCGAAAGATAATCATCGTTCCAAACAGGATCATCAATGTCATCGTCTAGGCGCCACTTCCTGATTGCCCTAAGTGGGGGTCTTCTCACCGGAGCATGTGGATTTCGCCCCATTCTCGCCGACACCACCACACCGACAGGTGATTTGTTTGGCGGGGGTCAACGGAGGTCCAATACCGTCTCTGAGACCATGGGGACAGTCTATGTCCACCCCCCCTCATATTCGGATGAAGATGGGGCCCGTGCCGCCCGCGTTTTTCGAAACGCAATGATCAACCGCATCGGGGATTCACCTCAACCCCTGTACAGCATACAAAGTAACCTATCGGTCAGCCTCAAATCGTTGGGTATCACCCAGGAAAACCTAGCCACACGCTATCAGGCCTTTGCAAGCCTATCCTATGTCCTTTTTCGCCTGGACCAGACTGGCAAAGCCATGCCGAAGAAATTGACCAACAATAGCATCACAAGTTGGGCCGGCTATGATGTGGTAAATTCTCCAATCTCAGATGTGATCGCAGAACGGGACGCCATTGACCGGGTATCGAAAGAACTTGCGGAGCTTCTTTATCTACGAATTGCCTCCTATTTCGCCCAAAAGCCGCAACGACAAAACGGTGCGATTAGGCCTTTGTCCGCGTTTTAAATTTTTGCTCCTCATTTATTGCCTGCCCAAGCGGGAGCGACGACCTAAACTTGGGCAGGCACTACTCAACCATAGCCCTGTAGGTCTTGGATGAAGCTCAGCGGCTCCGCAATAGATGGCTTTTTGAAGAGGCCAAATCCCGATATTCGCGCTGTTCTGGTTTATGGCCCCGACGAAGGCCTTGTTCGAGAACGAATTGATCGCCTCATGCGGACCGTCATTGATGACCTAAAAGATCCGTTTCGGGTTTTTGAACTGACCGGTGACGATCTCAAAGCGGATCCCGCTCGACTCTCCGATGAGGCCGCTGCCCTTTCCCTGACAGGAGGACGTCGGGTAGGGCGCGTTCGGCAAATCACGGACCAACATGCCAACAGTCTCAAGTCCTATTTAGACCATCCTATCGGGGATTCTCTCGTCGTCCTTCAGGGAGGCGACCTCGGCCCCAGGTCTTCCTTGCGCAAACTGTTCGAAGGCGCAAAAGCAGCGGCCTCCCTTCCCTGCTATTCCGACGAAGGCAGAGGATTGGAAACGGTCATTCGGGACATGCTGGCCCAAGCCGGTCTTTCAGCCCACGGAGATGTCATTGAGTATCTGGCAACTCATTTGGGAGGGGACCGCGGCGTTACGCGATCCGAACTGGATAAACTCATCACCTATTGCGGCCCTCAAGGTCAAATTACCCTGGAGGACGCCCTAGCTTGTATCGGCGATACCGCACAGATTGGCATGGATGCTTTGATCAACGCGGTAGGCCAAGGAAACACGGCAGACGCCCTGAGGGCACTGGATCGATTAACCCAAGAGGGAACGAACGCTGTCGCCATCCTTCGTAGTCTGTCCCGGCATTTTACTCGGCTCCATCTCGTAGCTGGCCTTCTCGCACAAGGTCGGTCTATTGACCAAGCCATGGGCGCCCTAAAGCCACCCGTATTGTTTAAAACCAAAACCACCTTCCAAAACCAAGCCCAGGGCTGGAGCCCGACACGACTTGCCATGGCGTTGGACTTGTTATTGGAAGCGGAAAAAGACGCCAAAAGCTCCGGCCTGCCCGACGCCGCCCTTTTAGAACGCGTGATTATTCGGCTAGCAAAGGGTGCTATTCAAAGACGGAGGTAGCCTTCCTCGCTCTAACGATCATAGAAAAGGCCGCGTCTTGGAAAGACAGCGGCCTTTTTTTGTTTCACGTGAAACACAAGATTGGGGCGACCGCTCCTTACATCTCATCCTCATCCAGAGCATCGAGAGACACGAGATCATCCAATCCATCAGCCTCGTCATCAGAAGGCCGTGATTCTTGACCTAAATGGCCTTGGCTTAACCGATGCAAAACATCGTCGAGTTGCGCAAGAGTCTCGTACTCAATAACCAAACTACCACCCCGTCCTTTTGCTTCAATGCTGACGGTCAACCCCAGCGAGTTCGAAATATCACGCTCCAGAGCCAGCGTATCGGGGTCTTTGAGCGGCCCGGATGAGCCCGCACGAGATTTTTCCTTCGCGGCTTTATCCGGTGTTTCCCCGCTTCCTTTCGCCAACTTTTCAGTCTGGCGGACATTCAGACCCTTGGTCACCACTTCCTGTGCTAAAGCACTGGCATTTTCGGTGGTCAATAAAGCCCGTGCATGGCCGGCGGTCAGAAGCCCCTTGGACACCAAATCGCGCACATCCATGGGAAGCTGCAAGAGGCGCATTGTATTGGCCACATGGCTGCGACTCTTTCCAACCACACGCCCCAGATCTTCTTGGGAGTGACTGAATTCCTCCTGCAACCGCCGATAGCCCTCCGCCTCTTCCAGGGGATTCAGATCCTGCCGCTGGAGGTTTTCAACCAGGGCAACTTCCAAGGTCTCCTGGTCGGATAGGTCCCGCACCAAAACGGGAACTTCGTGCAGCCGTGCCCGTTGCGCCGCACGCCAGCGTCGCTCTCCGGCAATGATCTGATAGGACCCTGGCATAGCAGGATCCGGACGTGCCAGAATCGGCGTCAAAATACCCTGCGCCCGAATGGATTCCGCAAGCTCAGAAATGGCCTCTTCATCAAAGGCCTTTCGGGGTTGATTGGGATTCGGGGCCAAATCTCCGATGGGAATCAGGTGAAAGCCACGACTGCCTTCTTCCCCTTCGGTGGACGCGGATTCCAAATCATCTCCCAGCAATGCAGACAAGCCCCGGCCCAAACCACGGCGGCGTCCACTGGGTGCTGAAGACTCATTACTCATGCGGCCAATCCACCTTCCCGTTTGATCAATTCACCTGCCAAATGCAGGTAAGCCTGCGACCCCGCGCATTTTAAGTCATACAACAAAACGGGCTTTCCGTGGGACGGTGCCTCGGAAATCCGAACATTCCGAGGGATGACGGTATTATAAACTTTGGCACCAAAGTAGCCCCGCACGTCGGCAGCCACCATGTCGGACAAATTATTCCGCCTATCGAACATGGTCAGAACAATCCCTTGTATTTCGAGGCCAGGGTTAAAGGCTCTGCGGACCCGCTCAATAGTCTTGGTCAAATGGCTGATCCCTTCAAGCGCGAAGAATTCACACTGAAGCGGCACCATCACCGCATGGGACGCCACGAGCGCGTTCAACGTCAAAAGGCCAAGAGCGGGAGGACAATCCACCAACACATAATCGAACCCTTCGAGTTCCCCTTCCAGGGCCATCCTCAACCGAAATTCCCGTCCTTTTTCATCCACGAGTTCCAGTTCGGCACCGGCGAGATCTACGCCCGCAGGAATAATGGACAAACCGGGAATGTCCGTAGAAATGACCCCGTCCCGTGCCTTTCGATCCCCCATGAGGATCTGATAGCTGGTCACCCGCCTTTGATTACTGGCAATGCCAAGACCCGTCGACGCGTTCCCCTGGGGGTCCATGTCAATAATCAGGACTTTCTGCTTCGTAGCGGCTAAAGCCGTGGCCAGATTAATGGCCGTCGTCGTCTTGCCCACGCCTCCTTTTTGGTTGGCAATAGCGATCACACGAGGACCGGTAACAGACAAGGGGGCACCAATAGACTGGCTAGACACGGGTGAGGTCTCCAATTCGCAAGATCTGGCCGGAAGGGTCGGCGCGGCTTGGGAACCGCTCTTTTTGCATCATCCATATCTTGTGGACTTCGGTCAACTCATCATCAATGCTTTGGCCCTTTAAGAAGAGCCCCTGTGCACCAGACAAGAGAAATGGCTCTGCCCATTCAAGGATTCGTGTCATGGGCGCAAAGGCCCGCGCCGTTATGAGGTCGACGGGAAAGGGATCCAGGCTCTCGAGCCGCTTTGGATGGAGAGTGATTTTGGTGCTGGAGACCCGAGCCGCCTCTGTCAAAAACGCGCATTTTCGCGTATCGGACTCCACCAAATGAACCTGGGGTACACCGAGAATGGCCAAGACGAGACCGGGAAAACCGGCGCCGCTTCCCAAATCCATAAGCACTTCCGTTCCCTGCGGAATCAAGGGAAGCAACTGGGCTGAATCCAACATATGGCGCCGCCAAGGGTCTTCCAGGGTGCTTTTTCCCACGAGATTAATTTTAGCCTGCCACTTGTTCAGAACAGCCAGATAGGCCTCCAGACGTTCCCCCGTTTCACGTGAAACACCGGTGTCTTGAAGGAAGCGCTCGAAGGTGAGAGGGGATGGCACAGTGTTCTCCCGTTTCACATGAAACACAGGGGCGATACCCGCCGGTTTCGTTTCACGTGAAACACCGCTAGGCCGCCTTGGTTCCCTTCTTCACATGACGCAGCAGAGCCGTCAAGGCTGCAGGTGTCATTCCTGGAATGCGCGCCGCGGCCCCCAAAGTTTCCGGCCTTGTGGTCTCCAGCTTTCCTCGCAGTTCCGCAGACAGACTCGGGATCACGCCGTAGTCCAAATCCACAGATAAGCCAAGGCTTTCATCCTTCCGGAAGGCTGCGATATCCGAATGCATGCGGGAAAGATAGCCCGCATACCGGGCTTCAATTTCCAACTGCTCCGCCACATCCTTGCGTAGGGTCCCGAGCAGGGGCCAAAGCGTAACCAGGTGGTCCCAGGTCATATTGGCCAGGGTCAACAGCTCAAGGGGTGACCGGCGCTGACCATCCTTATTCACGGAAACACCCATACGCTCCAGTTCCTGGGGCGTAGCCTGTAAGCTGGCCACCTGGACCTGAGCATCGGCGATGGCCGCTTCCTTCTCCGTGAATAGCTTGGCACGGCCCAAGCCCACACAGCCGATGGCCATTCCCTTGGCTGTCAGTCGACGATCCGCATTATCGGCGCGAAGAAGCAATCTGTATTCGGCGCGGGAGGTGAACATCCGATAGGGTTCGCTTGTCCCCAAGGTGACCAAATCATCGACCATAACCCCCATATAACCTTCGGCCCGATCCAGGGTGAAGGTCTCCCCCCCTCCCCCAGCCCGAAGGGACGCATTTACACCGGCCAGCAGGCCCTGGGCACCGGCTTCCTCATAGCCCGTGGTCCCATTAATCTGACCAGCCAAAAATAGGCCGGGGACCGTTTTCACTTCGAGGGTTGTGCTCAGGGCGCGGGGATCGATGAAATCATATTCAATGGCGTATCCGGGTCGCAGAATTTTGGCCGCCTCAAGACCGGGAATAGTCTTAATCATCGCCGCCTGGACATCAGAGGGTAGGCTGGTGGAAATACCATTGGGGTAGATGGTGGGATCGTCCAACCCCTCCGGTTCCAGGAAAATCTGATGCCGATCCCGATCGGCAAACCGCACCACCTTATCCTCAATGCTCGGACAATAGCGTGGTCCGACACTTTGAATCTTGCCCGAGTACATGGGCGCCCGATGGATATTCTCTCTGATGATGGCGTGGGTTTCCGGGGTGGTCTCGGTGATGTGACACGACACCTGAGGCGTGGTGATCCGATCGGTCAAAAAGGAAAAAGGCAGCGGTGGATCATCCCCCGGCTGCTCCTCAAGCCCCGCCCAATTGATGGTCCGCCCGTCCAATCGGGCCGGCGTCCCCGTTTTCAGACGCCCCAAGGGGAGGGACAAACGCAGCAGGGTTTCCGACAATCCAAGGGCAGGGGCTTCCCCTACCCGCCCCGCCGGTATGGTTTCTTCCCCAATATGGATGACACCCCGAAGGAACGTTCCCGTGGTGAGAACCACGGCCCCGGCAGTCAGGCGCTGCCCATCGGCGGTGACCACTCCCTGACAGCAACCTTCATCGTCAAGGATCAAATCCTCAACGGCCATCTCAAGGATGGTCAGGTTTTCCTGCTCAGCCAACAGATCTTGTACGGCCCGGGCATAGAGCTTTCGATCTGCTTGGGCGCGGGGACCGCGGACCGCCGGACCCTTGGATTGGTTGAGAGTACGGAACTGGATTCCGCCACGATCAATGGCCTTCCCCATCACCCCATCCAAGGCATCAATCTCCCGGACCAAGTGCCCTTTGGCCAAACCGCCAATCGCTGGGTTACAGGACATGGCTCCAACCGTATCGGCGCGGTGGGTGGCTAGTAGACATCGGGCTCCGAGACGTGCCGCAGCGGCGGCGGCTTCCGTTCCCGCATGTCCACCGCCAACCACGATCACGTCCCATGTTCCGTCTCGCGTCATAGGGGTTCTCTTCCTTCGTCAATGGGACTCATCGTTTTTTGGGTGGTATCGGAGCCCTACTTCCCGATACAAAAATCCCGAAAGATGACATCCAACAATTCATCCACATCCACCCGACCGGTTACACGACCAATCGCCCGCATAGCCATGCGCAAATCCTCAGCTGCCAGCTCTGGAAGGGGCGCGATCAGGGATTGGTCCAAGGCAGACCGGGCCTCCTCTAGCGCGGTCCGGTGCCGTTGGCGGGTGAGGGCTGGGCCCCCATCTCCATCCAACAAGATCCGCGCCCGGTCCTCCAAGGCTGCTTCCAAATCCCCAAGTCCCTCCCCCGTCACGGTAGACAGGGGAAAGGCGCCTTCCCTTCGAACCTGGTCCAAAGCGTCGACGGCGATTAAATCGATCTTGGTGTATACCCGGATCACGCCGGGTCCCGTGGGGCCATCCAATCCATCGGGCCCTTGCCCCACAGTGGTGCCATCGATCACATGGAGAGTCAAATCCGCGCTTTCCATGCGCGCGCGCGCCCGGCGCACACCTTCCGCCTCAACCAGATCATCCGTTTCCCGCAAGCCTGCAGTATCGGCCACGACCAAAGGGTAGCCGCCAAGGTCCATATGCACCTCGACCACGTCCCGCGTGGTTCCGGCCATCGCGGACACGATCGCCGCCTCGCGCCGTGCCAACCGGTTGACCAAGCTCGACTTCCCCGCATTCGGCACGCCAACCACAGCCACATGGACACCATCCCGAAGACGCTCCCCCCGGTGCCGGTCATCCAAATGGGCGGCGATCTCTGTGGACAAGGTGGCAATCCCCTCCCGCACAGCGGCATCGACTTCTGGAGGCAGATCCTCATCGGGGAAATCAATCACCGCTTCCAGGTGGGCCAACAGCCGTTTGCACCGATCTCGCCATCCATCGTATAGGCGGGCTAAGGCCCCATCGGCTTGGCGGAGCGCTTGGCGTCTTTGGACCTCCGTCTCCGCATTGACCAGATCGGCGATGGCCTCAGCCTCCGTCAGATCCATGCGCCCATTGAGGAAGGCCCGCCGTGAAAACTCCCCTGGCTCCGCAGGCCGTAGATCGGGAACCCGGGAGAGGGCCTCCAGCATGGCGGCGATGACGGCAGTTCCGCCATGGGTTTGAAATTCGGCAACATCTTCACCCGTAAAACTGCCCGGTCCTGGAAACCAAAGGACCAGTCCGTCATCCAGAGCGTCCCCGGATTGGGGATGGGTCAGGCGCGCCCGCCGCGCCCGGCGCGCCGGGGGTTGGGATCCGGTCAAGGCAACCAGAGCCGCACCCGCCGCCGGACCGGAGACACGAATCACCGCTACCCCCGCGCGACCGCGAGCCGTGGCGGGGGCAAATATGGTTGTCGCTGTCATGGGATCTCCAATGGGATGAGGGTCAATGGCATCATGCCAAAAGGCGCCGTTCCCTCTTTCTTAGTTTTGAGCGATTGCCCAAACCCATTTGGGGGCCAATGCCCCCAAACCCCTATTTTTCTTTCACAAATAATAGCCTGAGGTCTTGACGGGAAAACATCCCCTGTCGTGTCCTGTTAGTCTTCGGTCTTCTGAGCCGAGGCACGGGTCGCATTGGCGAATTGGTTCCAGAAGAATTCCTGCAGGCTCCCCAGGTTCTGAACCTGGGCTGGAAACCAGGTTTTGAACAGAGTATCCGGATCCATGGCATTCAGGTTGGTCGCCATCCGCTCTTGAATCTGGGACATGAGCGCCTCCTGCATCGGCTTCACATCAGGCAAGCCGAGAAACGCCCGTGCCTCTTCGGGCGTGCAATCCACGTCGACGGTTAATTTCATGGTGGTACGACCTCCCTTTCCCGGCAACCCGGACCCGACGCCCCGTTGCAAACCCTGCTAGAACACACAAAGTTAGGGCACGGAACCTGTTTAGGCAATGCCGCCTTGCCATTTCGGGCTCTCCCCAGATCCAACCGCCAAAAACGGCAGATGGCTCTGCCCATTACTTGACCAAGGAAGCGACCCGATGGCCCCAGCTGAAGCCCGAAACCGCCTGTCCGAGGAAACCTCCCCCTATCTGCTGCAGCATAAGGACAACCCCGTCCATTGGTATGCCTGGGGAGACGAGGCGTTCGCCGCAGCCCGGGAGAGCAACCGGCCCATTCTGTTAAGCGTCGGCTATGCGGCGTGCCACTGGTGCCATGTGATGGCCCATGAAAGTTTCGAAAACCCGGAGATCGCCAACCAGATGAACGCCTTGTTCATCAATATCAAGGTCGATCGGGAAGAACGACCGGATGTGGATGCCCTCTACCAAGGGGCCCTGTCCATGACCGGGGAACGGGGGGGCTGGCCCCTCACCATGTTCCTGACCCCCGCCGGAGAGCCTTTCGTCGGCGGCACCTATTTTCCGAGCGACAACCGATATGGTCGCCCCGGCTTTCCGAGCGTTCTCGCCCATGTGTCCAAAATTTTCCACGAGCAGCCGGACCGCATCAGACAGACCGCGGACTCCCTGAAAGAGGGGCTGATCCAAGTCAACGCCGATGGGGCATCTACCGCCCCGCCCCTGTCTATTCCTAAGCTGAATGAATTCGCCAACTCTTTGGTTCAACATTTGGACCCCCATCGGGGCGGTGTCGGGCAGGCACCAAAATTTCCCATGCCCTTTGCCTTTGACTTCCTCTGGCGGGCCTGGCTCCGCACCGGAGACCAAAGGTTCCGCCTGGGCGTGGTCAAGGTCCTGGGTGCCATGTCCGAAGGGGGCATCTATGACCACTTGGGCGGAGGCTTCGCCCGCTATTCGACGGACGATGACTGGCTCGTCCCCCACTTTGAAAAAATGCTCTATGACAATGCCCAGCTCATCGAATTGATGACCCTGGTCTGGAAGGACACCCAATCGCCCCTGCTCGCGCGCCGGACAGCGGAAACCATTGCCTGGTTGGATCGGGAAATGACCGGCGAAAATGGCGCGTTTTGCGCAACCCTCGACGCCGACAGCGAAGGGGTGGAAGGTAAGTTCTATGTCTGGACGGCAGAGGAAATCGATGGCCTGCTTCCGCCCGAAGACGCCGCCCTGTTCAAGGAGGTCTACGACATATCCTCCGGCGGCAACTGGGAAGGCACGTCGATCCTCAACCGCTCCCAGGGCCTGACCGTTGAGATGACCGAAGACCTTGAAGCCCGGCTCCAGCCCCTACGGCAGGTTCTGCTTGCCGCCCGGGAGACGCGGATCCGTCCAGGGCGGGACGACAAGATCCTGGCGGATTGGAACGGTTTGGCCATCGCCGCCTTGACCCAAGCCGGTCTCACCTTCGACCGACCCGATTGGATTGCCCGCGCCCGACAGGCCTATGACGGCATCCTCTCCACCATGACCCATGGAGACCATCGCCTGGGCCATGCCCTCTGCCAGGGGCGCCTTCAGACCACCGCCCTTCTGGAAGACTACGCCGCAATGATCAAGGCCGCCCTGGCTCTCTATGAAGGCACAGGAGAGCGTCCCTTCCTCGATCAAGCCAAAGCCTGGACGGGAACAGTGGAACGACATTACCGGGACCCCGCCGGGGGCGGCTATTTCCAGAGCGCCGACGACGCCGGAGATATGATCCTCCGCGTCCGAAGTCTCGCTGATACCTCCCAACCCGCTGGCAACGGCATGATGGTTCAAGTGTTCGCCCGTCTCTTCCTTTTGACCGGAGAAGACCACTTTCGGGACCGGGGAGATCAGGTGATCGTTTCCCATGGGGACCGGATCCTGCAACAATTTCCCCATACGGCCACGGCCCTCTCCGGTTTGGAACTGTTGGCCGAAGGCATGCAGGTGGTTCTGGTTGACGATGATGACTCCCTGTCCCGGATCGTTGCTGGAAGTCCCTTGGCGACCTTCGTCGTCAGCCGTATTTCGTCGGGGCAAGACCTCCCCGAAGGCCATCCCGCCCGGGGCAAGACAGCCGTGGAGGGAAAGCCAACCGCCTATGTCTGTACGGCCGGTGTCTGCGGCCTTCCCATCACGGATCCCGCCGCATTGAAAGACGCCTTGGCACGGAAGCCGTAAAGTCCCTTTCCCTACAGTAAAGACTCAGGAGAACCAATCGTGGCACAGGCCATTCGTATTCATAAAACCGGCGGCCCCGAAGTCATGCAGATGGAGCAGATGGATCTGCCCGATCCCGGACAGGGACAGGTCCGGATCCGTCAGACCGCCGTCGGCTTGAACTACATCGACACCTATCACCGCAGCGGCCTTTACCCCCTCCCCCTCCCCTCTGGCATTGGCCTGGAAGCCGTCGGCGTCATTGAAGCTGTTGGATCGGATGTCCAATACGTGAAGGAAGGACAACGGGTTTGCTACGGAACGGGCCCCATCGGGGCCTATGCCACGGAGCGGGTGATGCCCGAAGCCACCCTGCTGCCCCTCCCAGACACCATCGAGGACATCCAGGCCGCTGGCATGATGTTGCGGGGCATGACCGTCCAATATCTGCTGCGCCGCGCCTTTAAGGTAGAGCCGGGTATGACTGTCCTGTTCCATGCCGCCGCCGGCGGTGTTGGTCTGATCGCCTGCCAATGGCTCAAACATCTGGGTGTGACCACCATCGGCACCGTGGGATCCGAAGCCAAAGGGGAGCTGGCCAAGGCCCATGGATGCACCCATGTGATCAACTACAATACCGAGGATTTCCTGGACCGGGTGAAGGAGATCACCGACGGCCAGGGTGTGCCCGTGGTTTATGATGGTGTGGGCGCCTCAGTTTTCGACAAGTCCCTCGACTGCCTTCAAAGCCGGGGCATGATGATTACGTTTGGAAACGCCTCTGGGTCGGTTCCGCCCGTTGCACCGGGCCTCCTTACAGCAAAAGGATCCCTATTCCTGCACCGACCGACCTTGATGCACTACACGGCGACCCGGCCCGAACTGGAAGAGACCGCCAACGACCTCTTCAACATTGTGGCCTCCGGCGCCGTGAAGATCGATGTCAATCAGACCTATGCCCTGAAAGACGTCATCACGGCCCATACGGATCTGGAATCCCGCAAGACCACTGGATCCACGGTTCTCCTACCATAAGCTTCCTTTTGTGTTTCACGTGAAACAAGAGGGGGGCTTTGCCCCGTCCCCTTCCGTCCATAATGAAAAGGCCCCAACCGATTGGCTGGGGCCTTTTTTCATACCGTGACCGAGACTCTTATAGTCAGAGCATCGCGTAGAGCGGAAAACCGGTTCCCACTTTTCCCCTCGATGCTCTAAAAATTTAGCTGTTCATCGCGTCGAAGAAATCATCGTTGTTCTTCGTTTCCTTCATCTTACCCAGCAGGAACTCCATGGCGTCCTGGACCCCCATCGGGGACAGAATGCGGCGGAGGACCCACATCTTCGACAGGACATCCCGACGCACCAGAAGCTCTTCCTTCCGGGTACCGGAGCGGGTGATGTCGATGGAGGGGAAAATGCGGCGATCGGCCAGCTTCCGGTCCAGAATGATTTCCGAGTTCCCCGTTCCCTTGAACTCTTCGAAAATCACCTCGTCCATGCGCGACCCCGTATCAATCAGGGCGGTGGCAATGATGGTCAAAGATCCCCCTTCCTCGATATTCCGGGCGGCACCGAAGAAGCGTTTGGGCCGTTGCAGGGCATTGGCATCCACACCACCGGTTAGCACCTTGCCGGAGCTGGGAACCACAGTGTTATAGGCGCGGGCTAGACGGGTGATGGAGTCCAGCAGGATCACCACATCCCGTTTGTGTTCCACCAGACGCTTGGCCTTCTCGATGACCATTTCGGCAACCTGAACGTGGCGGGAGGCCGGTTCGTCGAAGGTGGAGCTCACCACCTCGCCGTTCACCGAGCGCGCCATGTCGGTCACTTCCTCAGGCCGCTCGTCGATGAGCAGGACGATCAGATAGACTTCGGGATTGTTGGCCGTGATCGCATGGGCCACGTTTTGCAACATGACCGTCTTGCCGGTCCGGGGCGGCGCCACGATCAAGGCGCGCTGTCCCTTACCCAGGGGGGTGATCAGGTCGATGATCCGGGTGGTGAATTCCTTGCGGGTCGGATCGTCGATTTCAAGCTTTAGCCGCTCGTCGGGATAAAGCGGAGTCAGGTTGTCGAAGTTGATGCGGTGGCGAACCGCCTCCGGTGCCTCAAAATTGATCTTGTTGACCTTCAGGAGAGCAAAATAGCGCTCCCCGTCCTTGGGAGAGCGGATCTGCCCTTCCACCGTATCGCCAGTACGTAGGCCAAAACGCCGCACTTGGCTTGGCGAAATGTAGATGTCATCCGGGCCGGGCAGATAATTCGCTTCCGGAGCACGCAGGAATCCAAAGCCATCCTGCAGGATTTCCAACACCCCTTCACCGAAGATAGCCGTGTCGTTTTCAGCCAATTGTTTCAAGATCGCGAACATCATGTCCTGCTTACGCAGGTTGCTCGCGTTCTCGATTTCCAATTCCTCAGCGAACGCCAGAAGATCGGCCGGGGATTTTCTTTTTAATTCCTGTAGATGCATGGGTGGTCTCGGATAGAAGACAAAATGGGATATGAGAACCAGGAATACCGCCGATGATCCCAAAAGGTCGGGAAAGAAGCGGATCCGAGGAAGAGGAGAGGTGACGACCCGCTATGGGCGGCGGGATCGCGGCGTTGTCTGGGGAATACCCTCTTCGCGAAAAGGAACCCGTGGCGGGTGCCCTTTGTTCCAAGCGAAGACTCGAATTGTATGATGGGGTGTGGGCCCAACGGCCCCTTTAGACGCTTTCCTAGATTTAGCGCCGGAACCCGGAGCCGTCAACATCCATGACGGTTCCGGGTCATGATTTCATCGTTTTGGAAAACTCGAAAGCCAGAGGCCTTCTTAAAAGGGCTTGAGGATCACCATCGGAACAATGATCAAAAGCAGAACCGTCGGAACCTCATTGGCGTACCGGTAAAAGACGTGACTCCGGGTGTTGCGATCCTCGGCAAAGGCCCGCCGCCAACGGGCGTAGAGCATATGCATGGTGATCATCCCCGCGACCATCAACAGCTTCACGTGGAGCCAACCGTCGGTCATCCAATCTCCCATCATGGGAATCCCCGTGGCCAGAACCACGATGAGAGAGGGGTTCATGATCCCCCGCAGCAAGCGTCGCTCCATGACCTTAAAGGTTTCCGACGTGGCAGACCCCTTGGGTTCCTGGGCGTGGTAGACGAACAAACGGGGCAGGTAAAACAAGCCCGCCATCCAGGTGATGATGGCGATCACATGGAGGGTTTTCACCCAGTTGTACCAATCGGAGCCATAGGACAGCATGGGGAATCCTTTATTTTATCGCGGAATCACTGTGAGGACGCGTTTGGTCCGGGATGCGGACAATCGGTCCGATCCTGGGAACAGAGGCGGCCGTCCCGATGGGAACAGGGTCGGCCCTCTACAGTCAAGGCGCCTTCGACCAAGGTTGCCAAACCATCAATGAAATGGGGCTGTGTCTGGACCGTTGGAACGCGCTCATAGTGGGGCACGCCCTTGTGTTTGGCCAATTCCCCATATTCCAGGTCAAGCTCCACCAGGGTTTCGGAATGCTCGGACACAAAAGCAATGGGCACGACCACCAAAGCCTTGCCCTCGGCCCCTGCCCGCTCGATTTCAGCGTCGGTGCTGGGCCCGATCCATTCCATCGGCCCGACCCGGCTTTGATAACAGATCTGATGTTCCAAATCCGGTCGATCCAACTGGGCCGCGACAGCGGCCACGGTGGCCTCAACATGCTGTTGGTAGGGGTCACCCCCATCGACGATCTTCTTGGGCAACCCATGGGCTGAAAACAGGATCCTCGGCGTCTCCTGGCCCGCAGCTTTGACTCGTTCAAGGGCCTCCGTGATCAAAGCCGCCACGGCAGCCACAAACCCCGGTTCCGTTGGATAACAGCAAACCACATGGGTCTTTGCGGATAAACCCGCCTTGGCCGCCTCCTCGCGCCATTGCTTGAGGGAGGATCCGCTGGTGGTTCGGGAATACTGGGGATAGAGCGGTAAGAGAACGATATGGTCCGGCGATGTGGCCTTCACTGCGGCAACGGTTTCCGCAGCAAAGGGGGTCCAATAGCGCATGGCGATGTGGGTTTGTACCGAGAGCCCCCTGGAGACCAAAACGGCAGTCAAGGCTTTGGCCTGATCCTCCGTTTGCTCAAGCAAAGGCGATTTACCACCAATCTTGGCGTAGATCTCCCGGGCAATGGGGGCCCGACGACCGGAGATCAGTTTGGCCAATAGAAACCGAAAGGGGTTCGGAACGCTGATAATCGCCGGGTCGTTGAACAAATTGAACAAGAACGGCTTCACCGCCTCCGGGCAATCCGGTCCTCCAAGATTGAATAAAACCACCGCAACGCGGGTCATGACAGTCTCCATTCAGGCCGTGACGGAGGCGAGGTTAAACGCCCTGCCGTACCACATCCACCAATCGCGCCACGTGTTCGGGCGGGGTCTGGGGCACAATGCCATGTCCCAGGTTAAAAATATGGGGTCCTCCACGCAGGGCTTCCATGATTGTCCGCGCCGCAGCGTCCATGGCCTCCCCTCCGGCCACCAACAGGATGGGGTCCAGATTGCCCTGGACTGCACAATGGGGCTGCAGGTGTTTGGCCGCCCAACTGGGCGGAACAGCGGTGTCGATACCGACGCAGTCAACCTTGGTGAGTTTCACAAAATCCTCGTAGAGCACACCGGCTCCCTTCGGGAACCCGATGACTGGTACGCCGGGCCGCTTCTCGTGGATCACTTGGGTGATCTGGGCAATGGGATCGATCACCCAGGCCCGGAATTGCGTTTCCGGCAAGGCGCCGGCCCAAGTGTCAAACAGCTGAACCACCTCGGCCCCAGCATCAATCTGCGCGATTAAATAATCGGTGGTGGCTTCGACCAACAGGGCCATCAGCCGGGCGAAGGCCTTGGGTCGACCATACATCCAGCTTTTGGCCGTCGCAAAATCCTTACTGGAGCCCCCCTCCAGCATATAGGTCGCAACAGTCCAGGGCGCGCCCGCAAAGCCAATCAAGGCTGTGCTTTCGGGGATCGCCTTGGCCAGCCCAGCAACTGTCTTGAAAACAGGGGCGAGCCGGTCTCGGATCCCAGCGGGGTCAAGGCGATCGATGGCGTCCACATCCTTCAAAGCGTCGAGGACAGGTCCTTCCCCCTGTTTGAAGGCCACGTCCTGACCCAGGCCATGGGGAATGACCAGAATGTCGGAAAACAGGATGGCCGCGTCAAAATGATACCGGCGGAGAGGTTGGAGGGTCACTTCCACGGCCAAATCCGGCGTGTAACATAGATCAAGAAAGCCCCCAGCCTTCTCCCGCGTCTCGCGATATTCAGGCAGATATCGCCCCGCTTGACGCATGAGCCAGATGGGTGGCGGGGAAACACTCTCGCCAGCAAGGACGCGTAGGAAAGGTTTATCGATGTTGGCGGAGAGGGTCACGGAATGGCTCCCTTGATAGCTGGCCAGGGTGAGAAAGGTGGGTATGGGTCGGCTGGATCCGAGGGTTTGAGTTTTCCTCCTTAATATAAAAGGAAATTAAAAGAAAAGAGTGGTGGTAGTTGTTGATCCCTGTGGATAACGAGGATCCCCGTTATTCCAAATTTTATCCACAGGTGCGACCGGAAAGAGAGCTTTGTGGATAACTATGGTGAAAAGCGGGGATAAAACGTCGAGACTCCGCAGAAACCCTTGTGGAAAAGCGTGGAGGAAAACTTGAGAAGAGTGGGAATGAGTCTTCTTATGCACCCCATGCCCGATTCTGCGGTGCGGCAAAAAGCCTTATCCCCAGGGGGACCGTCAGCCGGATAAACGAAAGGTCAAGGTGTGTGGTTTTTCACCCCTCTCCCTGCAGGGTCGAGTTTTCCCCGGGATCAGATGTTTTCCACAGGCGTTTTGAAGAAGAAACAGGGGCAGGCCGGGGGGCTGCGGCCTCTGCCCGGAATGAGAGAGCGAAA
Organism: Rhodospirillum sp. A1_3_36; assembly: GCF_047263945.1. Lineage (NCBI taxonomy): Bacteria > Pseudomonadati > Pseudomonadota > Alphaproteobacteria > Rhodospirillales > Rhodospirillaceae > Rhodospirillum > Rhodospirillum sp. A1_3_36. Next base: position 421,644 of record NZ_JBLAVB010000002.1, read on the forward strand.
GTCCAGAAAGGGGTTGTGGTTTATAGAGAATAAGAATTATTATCATTTATGATTTACGGGTATACGGGGTGGACTCATGAACCGTCGTCACTTTCTTCTCTCATCCGGGGCAGCTCTGGGATTGGGCATGGTTGGATGGGCCAGCCGTGCGAGTGCCTTGCCTCCCCGGTTGACCATTCAGACCGCACGCTATGCGCTGAGTGATGCACCAACAGAAGGCATGGTCAGCCTGTCCCCCGATGCCCCACCCCCTGTGTTACGGGTTCGGCAAGGGGAGGTCTTTTCGGTTGATGTGACCAATACCTTGGCCGACATGACGGCCATGCACTGGCATGGTCTACGGGTGCCAAATAAAATGGATGGTGTCCCCTATCTGACCCAATTTCCGATCGGGCAGGATGAGACCTTTCGCTATGCCTTCACGGCCCGTGATGCTGGAACCTACTGGTATCATCCCCATTGCAATACGATGGAGCAGATGGCCCGGGGCCTCACCGGCGTGCTCATTGTCGAGGAGGCGGAAGACCCCGGGTTTGACGAGGATCTTCCCATCAATCTTAGGGATTTTCGGTTGGGCAAAGATGGTCAATTCATTGACCTCTACACTGCCCGGGGCGCAGCCCGATCCGGCACCTTTGGCACCGTGATGACCTCCAATTGGCAACGGGAGCCGCTCTATGATTTGCCAGCGGGGGGATTGGTACGTCTTCGCCTAGTTGTGACCGATACGACCCGCGTCTATCAGATCCATCTGCCCAAAGTGGAGGGACAGGTGATCGCGATGGACGGTCACCCCCTTGAGGAAGCCCTGCCCTGGCCAACGGCCGAGGCTCCCCTTTTCGTTGGTCCAGGCCAACGGGTCGATTTGGCCATTCGCATGCCCGGCGAGGAAGGAACGGAAATTGTCGTTCTGAATACGCAGCCCGGCGGACCACGCACCCTTGCCCGCCTAAGGGCTAAGGGACAGGATGCGGGACGTCACTTGGCCGAACTGAAACCCCTTGCGCCCAATCCGCTTTCGAGACCGGTTTTGGACAGCGCAGAATTGATCGAGTTTGTCTTCGGCTGGTCGCCCAGTGACACCCCCCCAAATAATGGGTTCTGCGGATCTCTTGGCTATACGTTTTGGTCCATCAACCGGGTGGCCTGGCCGGGGGATGCCGCCGGGGGAGGACCGTTGGCCACGTTGGAGCGTGGTAAAAGCTATATATTACGACTTCGCAATGAAAGTCCAAATGACCACCCAATTCATCTGCACGGCCTCACGTTCCTTCCTCTCAAGTCGAACCTGCGTCCCATTGCTTCGAATTGGACTGATACGGCCTTGCTTCTGAAACAGGAGACCATCGACATCGCGCTTGTGGCGGATAATCCCGGCGATTGGGCGTTCCACTGCCATGTGATCGAACACCAGAAAACGGGGCTAACCGGATATTTACGGGTGACGTGAGACCTGAAAGCTCCCCTCTCCGGATTCTTTCCTGGCATTCCCATTGGCCAGGATTTGATTTATGAGTGCAAGGTGCCCTCTCTGGAAGGATCAACCCTTGCCTCAGCGATCCCATCACATTCATCTGGTTTCCGACGCCACAGGCGAAACGGTCAGCAATGTGGTCCGTGCCTGTTTGGTTCAATTCGAAGATGTGCGGGTGATTCACCATCGATGGTGGCTGTTGCGGTCGATGGGTCAGGTCACCCGGGTGGTTGAAGGGATCCGCCGGGATCCGGGAATGGTGGTCTGCACGGTGGTTGATCCCCAACTCCGGGGTGTGGTGGAAGACGCCTGCCGGGAGTTGAACGTGCCCTGTGTGCCCTTGCTCGATCCGGTGATGAATGCGCTGTCTCGCCTGTTCGAGGCCAAGGGCCATCGTCAACCCGGCCGTCAACATACCTTGGATGAAGGCTATTTCGACCGGATCGAGGCCATGCATTTCGCCCTTGCCCTCGACGACGGTCAATCCCTTGACCGATTGAACGAAGCCGAAGTGGTGGTGGTGGGGGTCTCCCGCACCTCCAAGACCCCAACGAGCATGTTTCTGGCCAACAAGGGTATCCGGGCGGCGAATGTGCCCCTGGTTCCCGGTATTGATCCCCCTGAACAGCTCTTGGCCCTGTCTGGTCCGCTCGTCGTTGGGCTGACCCGGGATCCAAAAAGCTTGGCCGATATCCGACGCACCCGCTTGCGGATGATGCGCCAGGATGACGCCACCGATTATGCGGATCTGGAAAAGGTCTATCAGGAAGTGACGGAAGCCCGACGCCTCTACGCTCGCATGGGCTGGGTGACCATTGATGTCACCCGGAAATCCATCGAGGAAGTGGCCGCGACCATCATGCAGAAACTGGGGACAAACCCCTGGGAAGGAGGCCGTTGATGACGCAAACCCAACCACCAGCGTCATCCGCACCAACCGTTATTCTGGCATCGGGCAGTGCTCACCGGGCGCGGTTGCTCACCGATGCGGGGATCCCCTTCGTCGCCGAGCCTCCTCGGGTGGATGAGGAGACCATCAAACAGTCTTTGAAGGCAGAGGGGGCCTCGGCCATGGACGCAGCGATTGTCCTGGCCGAGTTCAAGGCTCGCCGCCTGTCCCAATCCCATCCCGACGCTCTGGTAATCGGTGGAGATCAAATACCCGACTTAGAGGGAAAGTGGCTGGGGAAACCGGCGTCCCTGGTTGCAGCGCGCGAGCAACTGATAGCCCTGCGGGGAAAGACCCATGTTCTGGAAACCGCTGTAGTCCTTCTGCGTGGTGGCGAGAGAATCTGGCACCATGTCGCCCGTCCCAGATTAACCGTCAGGACCTTCTCCGACGATTTTTTGAACCGATATTTGGCGGACGCCGGGCCGGACGTGCTGTCCTGTGCCGGGTCTTATCAGGTGGAGGGGGTGGGGATTCAATTGTTCTCCGCGATTGAGGGCGATACCTTTGCCATCCAGGGCTTGCCCCTGTTGCCCCTTGTCGATGTTCTGCGTCTCCATGGAGTCCTCATCCCATGATCACTGGAAAAGCCCGTGTGGCCGCGATCATTGGCTGGCCGGTTTCCCATTCCCTGTCACCGGTGGTGCATGGAACCTGGTTGGCTCGCCATGGGATCGATGGGGCCTATGTGCCTCTGTCGGTCCAACCGGAGAGGGCGGAACAGGCCTTTCGTGCCCTGCCCGCCCTTGGCTTCGCTGGCGCCAATGTCACCGTACCCCATAAGGTCACGGCCATGGGCTGTATGGATGCAGTGACCGAACGCGCCCGACGTATTGGGGCCATCAACACGATTATCTGTGAGCCGGATGGCTCCATGGTGGGGGACAATACGGACGGATATGGCTTTCTTCAGAATGTCCTGCAGGCCCATCCGGACTGGGATCCTGCGGCGCGTGCTGCAGTGGTTCTGGGTGCTGGGGGTGGGGCCCGGGCGATTTGCGCGACCCTACTGGATGTGGGCTGCCCCCGTTTGACCCTGGTGAACCGCAACCGAGGGCGGGCAGACGCCCTGGCCGAGGACCTGGGCGGTCCCATTACCGTAACCGATTGGACGGGCCTGCCCCATGCCTTGGAGGGGGCCGGGATCCTGGTCAATACCACCTCCCTGGGTATGCAGGGACAGCCCCCCTTGGAGATCGACCTCGGCGCTCTTTCTGCCTCCACATTGGTGAATGATATCGTCTATGCCCCGTTGGAGACGGATTTGCTCCGCCGGGCGCGGGATCGGGAGTGCCGGGTGGTTGATGGTCTGGGGATGCTTCTGCATCAGGCGCGACCCGCTTTTGAAGCTTGGTTCGGCATCAATCCACAAGTGGATGAAGACCTGAGGAGACGGGTTCTGGAGGCCAGGAAGGTTCGGACGTGACCCGCATGGGACAGGGACGGACCGGGGACCACCTCAGGGAAAAACTCGCCCGGCGCCATCGACCCCTGGTCGTGATCGGCCTGACCGGATCCATTGGCATGGGGAAAAGCACCTGTGCGGCCATGGCCCGCCGCCTGGGGATCCTGGTTCACGACGCCGATGCCACCGTTCATGGATTGATGGGGCCAGGTGGACAGGCCGTGGCCCCCGTGGAGGCCGCCTTTCCCGGCGTGACCGGTTCCGATGGGGGGATTGATCGCAAGGCTCTGGGCACACGGGTTTTTGGTGACACACCAGCGTTGACGCGGTTGGAAGCCATCCTCCACCCTAAGGTGCGAAAGGCGGAACGGCGGTTTTTGCGGCAAGCCGCTCTTCGCGGTGCCAACCCGGTGATCCTGGATATTCCCCTACTCTTCGAAACCCGGGGGGAGAACCGTTGTGATCTGGTTATGGTCGTGACGGCACCCCAGTTCCTGCAAACCCAGCGGGTGCTGCGCCGACCCCGTATGACCCGGGAAACCCTTGATCGGATCCGGTCCCGCCAGACATCTGACCTCTTGAAGCGGCGGGGCGCTGATGTGATCATCCCGACCGGGCTTGGCATGCGTCCGGCGGGGACGGTCTTGAAACGGGCGATCCGTCTGGCCCGGGCCGGAGCCCGCCGCCCGCTGTAACGCGGGCTTCAGCCAATGAACCGCCCTCAGAACCAAAGGACACTTCTTCCCCATGCGCGAAATCGTTCTGGATACGGAAACCACGGGTTTGGACCCCAAGGACGGCCACCGCATCGTGGAAATCGGATGCGTGGAGTTGGTGAACCACATGCCCACCGGGGGTGAGCTGCACCTTTACATTAACCCCGAACGGGACATGCCGGCGGAGGCATTCCGGGTCCACGGCCTGTCGGAGGATTTCCTGTCCGATAAACCTCTGTTTGCCGATATTGCACAAGAATTCCTGGATTTTGTGGATGAGGATCCTTTGGTGATTCACAACGCCGCCTTCGACATGAAGTTTTTGAACGCGGAATTGGCCGCCATTGGCCGCCCGATCCTGCCAAAGGATCGGGCCATCGACACGTTGCGCATGGCTCAAACCAAGTTTCCCGGGGCCCAAAGCAACCTGGATGCCCTGTGTCGTCGGTTTGGTATCGATAATTCGGCCCGGACCAAGCACGGAGCCTTGATGGACTCCCTCCTGCTCGCCGAAGTCTATCTGGAGCTGATCGGAGGGCGCCAACCCGGCTTGGCTCTCGCCGCCAATGAGAGCGCCGGTTTCCAGGTGGCAAAGGTGAACCGCCCCTATCGGGAGCCTCGCCCCCACGCGCCGAGTTCTGAGGAATTGGACGCCCATGCGGCTTTCCTGGAAAAGGTGAAGGATCCCCTTTGGGCAAAGCTGGCGCCGGAAAACCAGTCTTGAGGCCGCAGATCAAAGGTCCTTGAGCCTTTCCTTTCTGAACGGGGCCCGGGGCCTCAGGCCCCAGCGGGGAGCGGGGCAGAGCTCCGCAGGCGGAAAAAAAAGCCCCCGGGCGGAGACACCGCACCGGGGGCTTTTTTTGACCGCAAGAGCATCGAGCGGAAAAGTGGGAGCCGGTTTTCCGGCCCACTCGATGTTCAACCAGTTGAATCTAGATCAGTTTTTGGTCGCGTCCTTGGCTTCCGCCTGGGCCTGATTGGCCAGTTCGCGGTTGCGATACATGGCGGCGAAATCCAGGGGCTGGATCATCAGCGGCGGGAAGCCACCGTCGCGGGTCAGGTCGGACAGAATATTCCGTGCGAAAGGGAACATCAGGCGGGGAACCTCGATCAGCAGCACCGGGTTGACGTGCTCCTCGGGCAGGTTCAGCGTGACCACGGCGCAGTAGTCGAGTTCGCAGATGAAGGCGATCTTGTCTTTCACCCGGCCTTCGATCCGGAAATGCAGGGTGACCTCGTAGAAACGCTCACCCACGGCAACGGCTTTGACGTCGACGTTGATGGGAACTTCGGGCTGACCGTCCATTTCCGTGAAAATCCGAGGGGCGTTCGGAACTTCAAAGGACAGATCTTTGATGTACTGACCATTGACGATCAGGGGGGGCTGCTGGTTTTCCTCGCTCATGGGAATCCTCGTCGTGAAAGGGATTAATCTCTGATCTCGTTTGACCCGGGATGGGGATCAGTACCACGGAGCCGGTTGCCGCTCAACCGCCCGAACCGGGAGGGTCCTGGGGACCCTTGACCCAAGGAGAGTGTCCGTTTCGCGGTTCCTCATCGGATGGGGGGGGAGCTTCCCCAGGCGTCACATCCACGAAATCGCCGTCGATGATATCGGGTCGTCCCGACGGGGTGCTCCCCGGTCCCCGGGTCGGACCAGGACTTCCCTGCGCTCCGCCCATATGAACCTGGGTCTTAACCCGAGTTGACAGGAAGCCACGCAGGGCCGTGCGCACGGGTGGCATCAGAAGAAGCAGGCCCATCGCATCGGTGACAAACCCTGGCGTCAGAAGCAGAACACCTGCCACGAGCAAACAGGCGCCGTCGAAGATTTCCTTCACCGGCAGGGCACCCGCGTCCAAATTGGCCCGGGCTTTGGCGAGGGTCGCCAATCCCTGATGACGCAACAGGGCCGTCCCGGCCATGGCCGTCAACAGAACCGTGGCGATGGTGGGCCAGAGGCCGATGAGATCCCCTACCCGAATGAAAACGGCGATTTCCAGAATGGGAATGCCAATAAAGAGGAGGAGAAGGATGGGTCCCATGCTTGCCGGTCTCCCTATGGGGAATTATGTAGAAGAAGGATGGGAACCAGGGCACTGGCGCTTCCGGTCCCCTTTCGCCTTAACGGTCCAATCCGGATCCGGTTCCTCAACAATGATTGCGCTTGCCACCATCAAACAGAACGAAAGCGTGGACGGACACAGCCGAGTGCTGGCACCTTAAACCGGTTCCCCGGGCCCTGCCAAGGAAAGGCCAGTCATCGGGCTTTTTCGGAGACACGATCCGAATATGGCTTCCGAATATGGCTCTGGTTTTTCCTCGGAATGGGATATTCCCCCGGTGGCTTGTGGAATTCCACAACTCCCCGGTGGTGAAGGGCGCCCGCATGCGTTAGTCTGCCCTTATCTCGAACCCAGGCTATGACGGATATGAACGAAGGTTTCCAATACATCGACATCATCGTGATCGCCATGGTGGCGGCCTTTCTTGTCCTGCGTTTGCGCAGTGTCCTCGGACGGCGAACGGGGGAGGAAAAGCAACGGTTTGACCCGACAGCCGGACCGGGGGCACCCGAGAGCGGCGGTCGGGACAACGTGATCGATCTACCGGGTCGCGGGCCGGTGGCGAGCGAGGCGGCGGACGGAACCGTTGCTGGGGGCCTGACCCAGATTCAATTGGCCGACCCTTCCTTTGATCCGAATGGCTTTGTGGCCGGTGCCCAGGGTGCCTTCAAAATGATTCTGTCCGCCTTTGCCGAAGGTGACAAAGCGACCCTGAAACCTCTCCTGGCTGGCGAAGTCTACCAAAACTTCGTTCGGGCCATCGACGAGCGGGAGGCGGCTGACGAAACCATGGAGACGGAACTCATCTCCATGAAGACCGTGGCCATAACGGAAGCCCGGATGGAGGGATCCGATGCCCTCGTCACTGTCACCTTTAAGACGGAACAGGTGAACATCATCAAAAACTCCGATGGGCAGGTCGTCGATGGCGATCCCAATACGGTGGAACAGGTGACAGACATCTGGACGTTCCGACGCGATACCAACTCCGGCGATCCCAATTGGGAACTGCTCGCCACCCGTGTTCCCGACGAGGCGTGATCATGGTCCAGGGGGGGAGGATTGCAGGCGCCTTTCGGGGAACGGTGGCGGGTTTTGTGGTTGGTGCGATCGGTCTTTTGGTCGGATGTGAAAGCCCGGATTTGATCGACGGCAAGTCGGAAACCAAGGCGCGATATCGACCGGTTGCGATGTCAGAGCTGCCCGGTTGGTCCCAAGACAGTATGGCCGACGCCCTGCCCGCCTTTCTGCGCTCCTGTACCATGTTTTCTTCCATGAAGCCGGGGGACTCCATTGGCCCCTCTGCGATCGGCTCTCGGGTCGGGGATTGGCAGGCGGCCTGCGCTGCGGCCCGGATGGTGCCCTTGGGCGATTCCACGCAGGCGCGCCGCTTGTTCGCCGATCATTTTCAGGCCTGGGAAGTGACAGGACCGAATGGACCAACCGGAACCTTCACTGGATATTACGAAGCCACTCTGGACGGATCCTTTGAACGGACGGCCATTTACAATACGCCAATTTACGGGGTTCCCAGGGACTTGCGTATGGACGGCTCCAAGGGTATGCGCGATCGGCAGGGCAGACTGGAGCCCTATCCGGATCGGGAGGCCATCGAGACCGGTGCCATTGATGGGGTGGCTCCCGTCTTGCTCTGGGCGCGGGATCCCGTCGATGTGCATATGCTCCATATCCAAGGGTCTGGACAGGTCCGCTTGCCCGACGGTCGTATTCAGCGGATTGGCTATGCCGCCAACAACGGCCACCGCTTTGTTGGCATCGGGCGTTTAATGCGTGACCGGGGGCTTGGCGATGGCGCGTCCATGCCCGCAATCCGGGCCTGGCTGCGAGCCAATCCGGACCAAGGAATTGCGCTGATGCGCGAAAATCCCCGCTTCATTTTCTTCCGGTTGGTTGCTGGCGACGGCCCCATTGGGGCGCAGGGTGTCCCCCTGACACCGGAACGGAGCTTGGCGGTGGATAAGCGCTCCATCCCCCTGGGTGCTCCGGTTTGGCTGACGACGACCGATGCCCAAGGGCAGAGAATAAGGCGGTTGATGGTGGCCCAGGATACGGGCAGTGCCATCACGGGCGCTGTGCGCGGCGACTTCTTTTGGGGCGGTGGAGAGCAAGCCCTATACCACGCGGGGGGAATGAAGTCGCCCGGGCGGTATTGGCTGTTGGTTCCCCGAAGCGACACCTTGGCCCGACGTCCCTTCTCCACCGTCCCGTTCGACCCCAAAACCTTGTAAAAAGGGACGGTTGCGGTCATTTTGATGACTGAGGTGGTGCTGCGGCTTCTGTGTCTTCCGCATGTCTGCGCCCTTCTCCGCCCCAGTTCTCAGATTTATTGGATGACCCATGGTGACTTCCTCCGCTTATGGTCCCCGGGTGGGATTTTTTATCACCTGCGTGGCCGATCTGTTTCGACCCACGGTGGGGTTTGCGGCCATTTCCCTCCTTCAGAAGGCAGGGTGCCAGGTGGAGGTTCCTCCGGACCAGACCTGTTGTGGACAACCCGCATTCAATAGTGGCGCCAAGGCCATGGCGCAAACCCAGGCCCGACGGGTGATCGAGACCTTCGAGAGCTATGAGTATCTGGTTGCGCCGTCGGGCAGTTGCATGGGGATGGTCAAAGAGCACTATCCTCAGCTCCTTGCCAATGATCCCGCCTATGCCGAACGGGCGAAAGCCCTGGCAGCCAAGAGTCACGAACTGTTGTCATTTCTAACCGATGTCCTTGATTGGGACGATATCGACGCCCGTTTCGATGAAGTGGTGACCTACCATGACACCTGCTCCGGCTTGCGGGAGCTGGGAATCAAGGATCAGCCTCGGCGGTTGTTGGCCAAGGTTCGGGGATTGGAATTGCGGGAGTTGACGTCGGCCGAGGAATGCTGTGGGTTTGGCGGGACGTTTTGCGTCAAATACCCGGAGATTTCCGACCGGATGGTTTCAGAGAAGATCAAAGACGCCCAAAAAACGGGGGCGACAACCCTTCTGGGTGGGGATACCAGTTGTTTGCTGAACATCGCGGGAAAAGCCGAACGGATGAAAGCACCATTAAAGGTGCGCCATGTGGTGGAGATCCTGGCAGGTATGGCCGATGGTTCCGCCATGGGTGAAGGGGAAGAGGGAACCAAGGGGTAGCCTCTGTTTCCCGTGACGATGTTTCACGTGAAACACACAACACCGACGGATCCCAAAAAGAACGAGAAAGCGGAAACAGATCCATGGACGCGACCACCCACAGCTTCAAGGATAACGTCAAAGTCGCCCTGGCGAATGAGACCCTTGTCCATTCCCTGGAAACCATGAAAACCGGGTTTCGGGCCAGGCGGGCCGTGGCCGTGGAACGACTGCCCGAATTCGAAGAACTTCGGGACGCGGGCCGGGATTTGAAAAACCATGTCCTGGAAAACCTCGACTATTACCTGGAGACCTTTGAAGCCAAAGTTTTGGAATCGGGTGGCAAGGTCCACTGGTGCCGAGATTCCGAAGAGGCCCGAAAGACGGTTTTGGATATTTGCCGTGCGGCGAATGCAAAAACCGTTACCAAGGGGAAGTCCATGATCTCTGAGGAGATGGGGCTCAACGCCTATTTGGAGGAGAATGGTGTCACTCCGGTGGAGACGGACCTGGGAGAGTACATCATCCAACTTCGCCATGAACATCCCAGCCACATCATTGCGCCGGCCATTCATGTTCGGAAGTTTCAGGTGGCAGAGGCCTTTCGGGAGGCCCACCCCCAATATGCCGCCGATCGACCGTTGGAGGAGCCCCGAGAACTCTTGGACGAAGCCAGGGATGTTCTGCGGTCCAGTTTCCTTGGTGCCGATGTTGGCATCACGGGTGCGAATATGTTGGTCGCCGAGACAGGGTCTACGGTCATTGTCACCAACGAAGGCAACGGTGACCTGACTCAGTTGTTGCCCAAGGTTCATGTGGTTCTGGCCAGTTTGGAAAAGATCGTCCCAACCTTGGAGGATGCGTCCTTGGTCCTCCGCTTGCTGGCGCGTTCTGCCACGGGACAGGAGATGAGTTCCTACACGACCTTCTCCAACGGCCCGCGGCGATCCGAGGATCCCGATGGTCCCGAGGCGTTTCACGTGATTCTATTGGATAATGGGCGCTCCAATATGATCGGAACCGAATTTCAGGACATGCTGCGCTGTATCCGCTGTGCGGCCTGTATGAACCATTGCCCCGTCTATGGCGCCATTGGTGGCCATGCCTATGGGTGGGTCTATCCCGGTCCCATGGGTGCCGTTTTGACTCCCGGTTTATTGGGGCTTGAAGGTGCCACGCACCTGCCCAATGCGTCTTCCCTTTGTGGTCGATGCGAGGAGGTCTGCCCCATGCGTATCCCTCTCCCCAAGATGCTGCGCCACTGGCGGGAAAAGGAATTCGAACGCCATTTGACTCCCAAGGGCGCGCGCTTTGGGTTGGGATTTTGGTCTTTCCTGGCACAACGGCCGGGCCTATATCGTCTGGGAACCCGCATGGCTGCTCGAATACTCAAATCGTTTGGGGGAAAGCGCGGGCATATCAGGGGATTGGGTCTTGCCAATGGCTGGACGGCGGTACGGGATCTGCCAGCGCCGGAAGGTCGGACTTTCATGGACCGATGGGCAGACGGCGAGCGGCCGCGACATTAAACCCCTCCGCTTCCAGTCGAGAAACCGGTTCGTTCTTTTATGCATGACGCTCCGAACCGCGCGGCTTCGCGGGGGAAACGTTGAAATGGCGCAATCACCTACCATTCGAGACGGCAAGATGAAGGCCCTGGAGCGGGACATGGGATTTCACGAGCGGATCCGCGTCGCCCATGAAACAGGGCTCATCCACATCTACACAAACTTTAATCACTTGAACCGGGGCGGATCCCCCGTTTTCAGTGTGGTGGATAACTTGGTCCCTCTGTTGATCTTGATTTTGATCAGTGTGGCCCTGTTGTTTATCCACTTTCTTTTAGGCATAGTGGGCCTAGTGGCCAGCGTTATCCTCTATGTGATGGTCATTCGGCCTTGGATCGCGACCCGATTGCGGGACCGCACCGTGCAAAAGATGATGAGTGATTTGCACCAGTGGCGGCAACTTTGGGCTTTTGGGGGAATTGTCATTACCCTGGCCCAAAATCCGCGTGTGGGATGTACGGCGCCGGATTCGGACTGGCGGGCCATGGCCCGAAAGTTTACGGTCGACCAAGATCCCGATGGACAAGCGACCCATCAGGCCTTCAAGGGAGAGAGGGGTGCGGATTCGTCCTCCTCCATTTACAATTGACCAAGAGAAACCAAGGAAGATACCGATATGACTGCGGCCCGAGACGCCATTTTAGGGGGGATTCGCCGGTCCCTGCGTCGGGGACCTCTGTCCGACGCAGATGTGGCGGTCGGACCTGGCGCTCGCTTGGAAGCGAAAGCGCCGGTTCTGGTGCCAGAACGCGCCAAGGGAACGCCTGCCGAGTTGGTGGACCGTTTTTTGACCATGGCCCAGGAAGCTGCGGCCACGGTCGAGCGGATCCCGGATAGGGAGGCCCTGCCCGGCGCCATCGCCACCTATTTAAAGGATCGGAATCTGTCCACCGAACTGGTGGCCAGCGCCGACCCCGAATTGGACGGTTTGGCGGGCCATGGGATGCTGACGGTCAAACGGGGTTTGCCTTCGCCTGCGGATACGGTTTCCGTCGTTCCCGCCCTTTGTGGTTTGGCGGAAACCGGAACACTGATGCTATCCTCAAGTGCAACAAGGGCCTCGACCCTGAATTTCCTGCCTGAAACCCATATTGTCGTTCTGAAGACCTCCGATGTGGTTGGGGGGTTGGAGGAGGCCTGGGCGATGCTTCGTGCCCAGGGTTCCACACCCCGGACGGTGAATTTCATCACTGGACCCTCGCGGACCGGTGATATCGAACAGACACTCCAAATGGGGGCCCATGGCCCCCTGCGGCTGCATATTCTTCTGGTCGATGAGACGCCGTGACCGCAAGCTGACCGCTGACGAGGAACGTCTCTGGCGGGAAGTGGCTCGCTCAGTGGCACCCCTCCGTCCCCGGAAGGCCCTGGAAGAAGAGGAAGGGAGTCCCAAAGACACAGCGAGGGCGGTGGAAGACGGACCGCCTCCGGGCGGCGCGCACCCGGCTCGGGTGATCCCGCCTCCGAAAACAAAGCCCACCCGTCTGAATGCCCTGGCTGACCTGACTTCCGGCCATTTGGTCGATATGGATGGACGGACTGCTTCCCGTTTGAAGCGGGGACGGCTTGAGATTGATGGGCGTATTGATCTCCACGGCATGACTCAGGAGTCTGCCCACAGCGCCTTGCGGGCCTTTATCCGTCGAGGACATGGGGTGGGGTGGCGTTGCATTTTGGTCATCACCGGCAAGGGCCAACGGGCGGAAGGGGGGATCGGTGTTTTGCGCCGTGCCGTGCCGCTTTGGCTCAATGGGGGAGACTTGCGCCCATTGATCCTGGGCTTTTCGGCCGCTCGACCCCAGCATGGGGGGGACGGGGCGTTGTATGTCATGTTGAAACGCAAGGAACGGATGCTTCCATGACGCCGTTTGGCGCACGCCTCAGGGCTTTGCGAGCGGCACGGGGCCTGACGTTGAAGGCCATGGCCGAGCAGCTCGATCTCTCCTCCGCTTACCTTTCGGCTCTGGAACACGGTCGACGGGGTCGCCCGACACCGGGTTTGGTCATGGAAATCTGCGGTATTTTGGGTCTGATTTGGGATGAAGCAGAGGAATTAAAGCGCCTGGCGGTTAAGTCCCATCCCAAGGTGGTGGTCGATACCGGAGGCCTGTCCCCGGCCATGACCCTTTTGGCCCATGAGTTTGCGGAAAGTCTGGGCCATCTGAACGACGACGATATCGGTCAAATTCGTACCGTTTTAAGCAATGCACGCGGACGCTAGAAAGAAAGTAAAGTCCCTGGGCCAATTGGACTTTACGTGGATGACACCCTGCTGAGGGGATCCATCGGGTTTGCGATGGGATGCGGATCCATTTCCATCCCCATGGACGCGGGATCCTTAGTCGCTCCTGCAGCGCGAACGGTCCTGGAAGACTATGTGAAGGTGGTTGTCCCCCTGCCGCATGAGCCCACTTTGGACGACATGCGTGCGCAAGAACTAAAAGGCTTGGTGTCTGTCAAGACCGAAGACCTTACAGGTCTCATGTAGGTAACAGATGCATTTGTCGTGAAAATAAATGCCATGCCAGGAACGAAAGCCAAGATTACTTTCCGAGATCCTGAGGGAAAAGACATGGTGGATCAAAGGATATATGGTGGCTTTTATCGGGATTCGATAGAACCAGGTTGTGGGAATGTGAGCGCCATTCTGTCTGTTGCAATAGAGGACTTGATAAAGTCAATCACGACGCGAATGGCAGATGGATTTATGAAAAGTACCCTGGCTCATTGATTTCAAGGACAAAATCATCCCGCATGAACTGAAGATCATGCGGGATGATGGCGTCGAGAAACGGTGTTAGATTGGCAAGCGGACGCGGTGTTTCACGTGAAGCAAATCACCGCTTCAGAGTCCGTTACAGGATAAACTTGGACAGATCGGCCTTAGCAGCCAATTCTCCCACCCGCTGCTGGACCATTTCCGGAGTGATGGTGATGGTCTCCCCGCTCTGTTCCGAGGCTCCAAAGCTGATGTCTTCCAGCAGGCGCTCGAGCACAGTATGGAGGCGACGGGCACCGATATTCTCCACGGAGCGATTGATTTCCGTGGCAATGGCGGCGATGGCCTCCACCGTCTCGTCTGGGAACTCCAGGGTCACCTCCTCGGTCAGGAGCAGGGCCTTGTACTGCTTGATGAGACTGGCTTCCGGTTCCAGAAGAATGCGCTTGAAGTCCTCCGCCGTGAGGGCTTTCAGCTCCACGCGAATGGGCAGGCGGCCTTGAAGCTCCGGCAGAAGGTCCGAAGGTTTGGCGATGTGGAACGCGCCTGAAGCAATGAACAGGATATGGTCGGTCTTGACCGCACCGTGCTTGGTGGTGACCGTGGTCCCTTCGATCAGCGGCAACAGGTCGCGCTGCACGCCTTCCCGGCTGACGTCTCCTCCCTTCCGTTCGGCACTGGCGGCGATCTTGTCAATTTCGTCGAGGAAGACGATGCCTTGCTGCTCGACGGAGGAGATGGCGTCCTTGACCACCTGTTCCTCGTCGAGAAGCTTATCCGCCTCTTCCCGCAGCAGCACCTCATAGGAATCAGACACCTTCATTTTGCGCGCCTTGGTGCGGCCACCGAAAGCTTTCCCGAAAATGTCATTGAGGTTCATCATCCCCATCTGGGCACCGGGCATGCCGGGAATGTCCAGGGTTGGCATGGACAAGGCCCCGGTGTCCTGGACCTGCAGCTCGATCTCCTTCTCGTCGAGCTGGCCTTCCCGGAGCATCTTGCGGAACTTCTGGCGGGTCTCCTGAGAGGCGCTTTCGCCCACCAGAGCATCCAGGACCCGCTCTTCCGCATTGGCTTCCGCCTTGGAATGGACGTCCTTGCGCAGGCGCTCCCTCTGAATGCCAATGGCATTTTCCAGAAGGTCGCGGATGATGCTTTCCACGTCGCGGCCCACATAGCCCACTTCGGTGAACTTGGTGGCTTCCACTTTAAGGAAAGGGGCCTGGGCCAGCTTGGCGAGGCGGCGGGCGATCTCCGTCTTGCCTACGCCGGTGGGACCGATCATCAGAATGTTCTTCGGCTGAACCTCGTCTCGCAGGGTTTCCGCCAACTGCTGACGGCGCCAGCGGTTGCGCAGGGCGATGGCGACGGCGCGCTTGGCCTCCCCTTGACCGACGATGAAGCGGTCCAGTTCGGAGACGATCTCTCGGGGGGTGAAGGCGGTCATAGGGTTTCCACGGTCAGATTATGGTTGGTGTAGATGCAGATGTCAGCCGCGATGCCGAGTGCTTTGCGTGCGATAGCTTCGGGCTCCATGTCCATGTCGATCAGGGCCCGGGCGGCGGCCAGGGCGTAGGAGCCGCCCGATCCGATACCGATTAGCCCGTCTTCGGGCTCCAGCACGTCGCCAGTGCCTGTCAGCACCAGGGAGACGTCCTTGTCGGCCACGGCCATCATGGCCTCCAGGCGGCGCAGATAGCGGTCTGTGCGCCAATCCTTGGCCATCTCCACGCAGGCGCGGGTGAGCTGGCCGGGATACTGCTCCAGCTTGGCTTCCAGCCGTTCAAACAGGGTGAAGGCATCGGCGGTGGCGCCCGCGAACCCGGCGATCACCGAGCCACCCGCCAGGGGGCGCACTTTGCGGGCATTGGCTTTCATCACCGTATTGCCAAAACTGACTTGGCCGTCACCGGCGATGACCACCTTACCCTCTCGGCGAACCGAGAGGATGGTGGTGCCGTGCCAGGTGATGGATTCAGGGGAAGAAGAATTGGACATGGAAACCCTTTCGTCGAAGCGTGACGACAAGATGGGAGGGTTCCCAAGCCCGGGTCAAGTGCTGGGCTGATGATCCTCTGTGATGGTTTTCCAAACCCGAATTAAAACGGAGGGTTGGCATCCGCCGTTCTTATGTTCCCATCCACCTTGATCCAGCTGTCCGTATGGCTGGCGACGGTGTCCGGAGCGCATTTGTACCAATAGACCATCTTGTCACCGGGACGGGTGGCAACAACCCGGACCCGGTTTCGGCCTGCGGTCATGGCCGCAGCCATACGGCAGCGCTCGACGCTTGGATAGGCGTAATCCACCATGGTGAAGGTACAGACGGAATTCAGGGATCCCACGCAGGACAACACGATCAAACCGATCATTTGCTTCTCCCCTATTTCTATTCAGCGAACTGGGCCACAAACTGAAGCCAGAGACCGAGAACTGAGATGGAAGACACAACGGGATGTCATAAGACTGACATGAAGCGGCGCGGAAATGAAGCGCAAAAAGTGCGCTTTGATCAGATTGTTGATTCCCTTGGCTGGTTTTTTTCCTATCCAACCTTCCGTGTTTGGCGGATCCAGGGCTCTATGGCAGAGGGATCGGTGGTCAGGGGTCCGGCGTCCAGGGGGGGGCGGTCAATCATCACAACGGGCAATCCCAGGGTTCTCGCCGCGTCTAGCTTGGCCCATCCAGATCGTCCTCCGCTGTTCTTACAGACCAGACAATCGGCATTGAGACGGCGCAACAGGGTGGTTTCTTCCCCAGGTGTAAAGGGTCCCCGACCGTGGACGAGGGTCCATTCAGAGACGGGGGCGTCACCCTGAATCAGGCGGAGGATGGGGGTGATCTTCGGCACCTTGGCAAAGATTTCAGCGTCCCGTCGCCCGAGCGCAAGGAAGGGTCGACAGCCCAAATCGGGGAAGAGGGCTGCGGCTTCCATCGTGCTTGCGCGATGGATCCAGTGGTCCCCAGGGCCGGAGGTCCAGGCAGGTCGTTGGAAAATTATATGCGGAATATCAAGGTGTTCACAGGCAATTTTGGCATGGTTTGTGATGGTGGTGGCGAAGGGGTGGGTGCCGTCAACCAAATGGGTTACGCCGGTTTCCCGTAAGAATTGGGTCAACCCTTCCACACCGCCAAACCCACCTATTCGGTGAGGGACGACTAAGGGGCGTCGGGTCGGAGCCAAACCCGCCAAAGAGTATAGACAATCGAATACTGATTGCAGTTTTATCGTTAAATCATAGGCTTCCGGCGTACCGCCAAGAATGAGGATTAAGATTTTATGAGCCATCGGAAAAATCCGTTGCTAAGACCGAAACGGTCAGTCTTATAAAACTACGAATGAAGTTATGAAGACAGGGGCCTGGGTCCCAATCAGGACTGATCGGTTCGGGCGAGGATGGATCCGTCCCTCCCGAACGCAATGACATGGATTTCTGGTCCTCCTCCCACACAGGCCAGGGCCGTCGCCCGGGCACGGCGTGCGATGACCCCGGCCAGATCCAGGCCTTCCCGGTTCGCGACGGCCAAAGCAACGGCGGAGGTGGCACCCTTTTGGGCTTCGCAAACGGCGCTGTAAGGTGCGCCCAGGTCCCGCAGGATGGCGGCCAGGGCTGTCATATCGACGGTGGATCGACTGGAATGCAAGTCCAAATGGCCCTGGGCCAGTTTGGTCAATTTGCCAAACCCGCCAGCCAGGGTGAAGCGGGCAACGGGTTGGCGGCGCAGGTATTTCAACACAGCTCCGGCAAAATCGCCCATGTCGATCAAGGCTTCCTCTGGTAAGGAAAACAGTTTCTGAACAGAGGCTTCCGAGGTGCGTCCCGTTGATCCGACAAGGTGATCCAGACCGATGGCCCGGGCCACATCGATCCCCCTGTGGATGGAATGGATCCAGGCGGCGCAGGAAAAGGGTACGACGACACCGGTCGTTCCTAGGACGGATAGACCTTCGACTATACCTAAACGGGGATTTAACGTCCTTTTAGCTATATCCACTCCTCCGGGAATGGATAAGGTGACTTCGGCGTCGGCGCCCACGCCCAGGCGTGCGGCTTCAGCTTGAAGATTGGCCGTGATTTGCGCACGGGGGCCAGGGTTGATTGCCGGTTCTCCCGGAGGCAGAGGGAGGCCCGGTTTGGTGATCCGTCCCACACCTTCTCCGGCTCGGAAGACCAAACCATTGCTCTCGTGCAATAAACGGAGGGTAGCTTGGATTTCCAACCCGTGGGTTACGTCGGGATCGTCCCCGGCATCTTTGATGATTCCCACCCTCGCCCGTCCCTCAATCCACTCCGCCCGGGCGAGCGGGAAGGTCGGTGTCCGGCCCCTGGGCAGAGCGATGGTGACGGGGTCGGGAAACTGTCCGGTGACGAGGGCCCGGAAGGCCGCAAGGGCGGCTGCCGTGGCACAGGCACCGGTGGTCCAGCCGGATCGAAGCGTTTTTTCCATAGGTGCCAGTCTATCTCCAGCACGCGCCAAGAAAAAACCTTATCCCTTGAGGGGTTCGGTGATTCATGATTGGAGGTCTGATGAAGATCACTTTTTCATTCGACTTTGTGGAAACCGGATCCGGACCAGTGTAGCGTGCGGCCCATGAACGAGACAAATCCCCTCGCCCCCTTGGGCCTCACCCTGCCGCCGGTGGAACCGGGCTGGGTCTGGCTTGTGGGTGCCGGTCCGGGCGATCCCGGATTGTTGACCCTACTCGCTGTTCACGCCCTTGGTCAGGCCGACGTGGTTGTTCACGATGCCCTCGTGGATGGTCGCGTTCTCGCCCTCGCCAGGGTGGGATCGGAGATCATCCATGCGGGAAAGAGAGGGGGAAAACCCTCCCCCAGCCAGCCCGATATTTCCCAACGGTTGGTGGATCTGGCCCGGGCCGGAAAACGGGTCGTGCGCCTGAAGGGCGGTGATCCCTTTGTCTTCGGACGGGGAGCGGAGGAAGCCCAAACCTTGGTTCGTGCGGGGATCCCCTTCCGCGTGGTTCCGGGCGTGACGGCGGGGATCGGGGGATTGGCCTATGCCGGGATCCCGGCGACAACGCGGGAAACCAATGCGGCGGTGACCTTTGTCACGGGTCATGCGGCGACAGGCGACGTTCCTGACAACTTTGATTGGGGCGCTTTGGCTCGCGCGCCGGTGCTGGTGTTCTATATGGCATTGAAGCATTTGGCCGTGATCACGGAGCGCCTGATGGCCCATGGGCGCGGTGCAGACACTCCGGTGGCCTTCATCACCGACGCCACGACTGCAGCCCAAAAAGTTCATATCTCCACCCTGTCTGGAGCCGTGGAGACCCGGGACCGCTTGGCCTTGGCACCTCCCGCCCTGTTCGTTGTGGGCGAGGTTGTTCCGCTGTCGAAGGAATTGTCCTGGTGGCAGGCACCCGAGGCCCCCCAGGATGGGGGCATCTGGACCGGCCCCATGGAAGCCCGGTCTCCCCGCTTCTCCCCTCTCGGATCCGGATAGCGTTTGGCGATGGATCAACAAACCATTCTTCTGCAAATCCTGGATTCCGGAATCGCCCATTGTTCAGCGGTAGTGGTCGAGGATGGCGGGATCCTCGGAGCCCTGTTCATGGCGGGTCTGACGGGCAGCCTTCTCCATTGCACGGGGATGTGCGGTCCCTTTGTGCTGTCCCAAGTGACGGCGCGGATGCAGGCCATCCCCGCTGGAAAGATGCGCGAATGGCACCGCCTGACCGGCGCGGCCCTGGTGCCCTATCACCTGGGGCGGGGCACGACCTACGTCTTCCTGGGGTCTATTGCGGGCGTTCTCGCGGGCACTCTCGGCGGGTTTTCGGCCTTGAAATGGTTGTCCGCTGCTCTTCTGGTTCTGGCCGCCCTGTTGTTCCTGGGGCAGGCCCTGCCCAAGTTCAAGCTGCATCTGCCGGGCCTGCGCTCTTTGGAGCGGATGTGGTCCGATGGCGTGGGGCGCCATGCCAAGGCCCTGTTTGCGGCGCCCAATGGCTGGCGGGGCTACCTGCTTGGGGTTCTCCTGGGCTTCATTCCCTGCGGCCTGCTCTACGGCGCCTTGGCCGCAGCCGCCGCAACGGGCGATGCGCTGGCCGGGGCCATGGGGATGGCAGCCTTCACCCTTGGAACCATTCCGGCTTTGTTCGGCATTGGTGCTGTGGGCCAATTTGCTGTGACCCGGTGGCGGGGTCTGGTCGATACGGTTGCGCCGACATTATTGATTATCAATGCGGGAATCCTTGGTTTCCTGGCCTATGAGCTGGTGGTCTAATCTCTGCTTCTGCTTCCGGTTCCCCCTTTGACGCGTAACGAAAGGACGGGCTTCATGGCGAAAAACAAGTCCCAAAAGGGGGCGCCCCCTTCCCTCAAGGTTTTGGCACCGGTGCTCGCGATTCTGGTCGTGGTGGTTGTGGCAATCGGCGCCCGCTTGGCTTTCATGCCGGGTGGCGAAGGGGAAGCGGCCATCGGTGGTCCCTTTGAACTGGTCAATGGCCAGGGCGAGGCGGTGACCGACAAAGATTTCGCAGGCAAGGATATGCTGATCTACTTCGGTTATACCTATTGTCCGGACGTCTGCCCCACCAACTTATCCCTCATCGGCGCTGCCCTGGATAAGCTGACACCGGAACAGCGGGAGCACATCACGCCCATTTTCATCACCATTGATCCGGAGCGGGATACACCGGATGTGGTGGGAAACTATGCCACGGCCTTCTATCCCACCATGGTGGGCCTGACCGGTACGCCGGAGCAGGTCGCCGCAGCTGCCCGGGCCTATAAGGTGTATTACAAGAAGGTCGAGGAAAAGGGGGATGCCCCCTACCTGATGGACCATTCATCGATCACCTATTTGATGGGGCCGGATGGAAAATTCCTGACCCATTTCTCCCATGGGACAACTCCGGAGAAAATGGCGGAAATTCTGGGGAAATACCTTTCCGGTTCGATTTCGGGATCCTGATGAGCCGGGGGCTTAACCCAGGAATGTCCTCCGTTGGACCGGGCCTGATCCTTGCGGCGCCCTCCTCCGGCTCGGGTAAGACGGTGGTCACCCTGGCCCTTTCCCGGGCTTTGACCCGCCGGGGGGTGGCGGTGGCCGGGGTCAAGGCCGGTCCGGATTACATCGATCCCGCTTTCCACGAGGCCGCCTGTGGGCGGGCCTGCGTCAATATCGATACCTGGGCCATGGGGGCCTCCCTTGTTGCCAGCCTTGCGGCGCGTCAGACCCGAGGAATGGATCTGGTGCTGGCCGAGGGGGTCATGGGCCTGTTCGATGGCGCCCTGGGGGTGGATGCTCCTCTCGCGGACGGATCAGCCGCCTCCCTGGCCGCTCGGACAGGTTGGCCGGTCGTGCTGGTGGTGGATTGTCGGGGCATGGGCGCCAGCGTTGCCGCTTTGGTCTCCGGTTTCGCGCGCCATCGGGCCGATTGTCCCATTGTCGGGGTGATTCTCAACCGGGTTGGTTCGGACCGCCACCTGGAGGCACTCACCCAGGCCATTGCCCAAACCGTTCCTGAGATCCGTGTCCTGGGGGGGCTGCCCCACCGGGCCGATCTGGTGGTTCCCGAACGCCATTTGGGTTTGGTCCAGGCCCGGGAGCATCCGGCCCTGGATCGTTTTCTGGAGGCTGCGGCGGATTGTGTTGCCGAGCACCTGGACCTGGATGCCCTTGTTGCCTTGGCCCGGCCCATTGCTGCAAACGGCAATGGGGAATCCCGACTCCCCCTTCCCCCGTCCAGAACTCCTTGGCCCTTACCGCCTCCGGGGACTCTTTGGCCCTTGCCGCCTCCGGGGCAAAGAATCGCCCTGGCCCTGGATGACGCTTTTGCCTTCACTTACGACGCCGTGCTCGCCGGATGGCGGGCTGCGGGGGCGGAGCTCCTTCCCTTTTCCCCCCTGGCTGACCAGGGACCGGACGGATCCGCCGATGCGATCTACCTGCCCGGCGGTTATCCCGAGCTTCAGGCGGGTCGACTGGCGGACTCCCGTGTCTTCCTCGGCGGCCTCCGTGCCGCTGCGGCCCGGGGCGTGACGATTTTCGGGGAATGCGGGGGCTACATGGTCTTGGGCCGAAGCCTGACCGATGCCCAGGGACGGGTTCATGCCATGGCGGGTCTTCTTCCCGTGGATACCAGTTTTGCCCAACGGAAGCGGCACTTGGGCTACCGGCGGGCAAGCATGCTGGCGTCTGGCTGGTGGGGTGCGGCAGGAGAGGTCCTATCCGGCCATGAGTTCCACTATGCGTCGGTCACGGCGGACTCTGCCGAGGATCGGCTTTATGCGCTTATCGATGCCCAGGGTCGAGACCTGGGGGCTGCAGGCCATCGAAAGGGCACCGTGGCCGGAGGATTCGTCCATTTGATTTCA
Source organism: Rhodospirillum sp. A1_3_36 (assembly GCF_047263945.1). NCBI lineage: Bacteria > Pseudomonadati > Pseudomonadota > Alphaproteobacteria > Rhodospirillales > Rhodospirillaceae > Rhodospirillum > Rhodospirillum sp. A1_3_36. Next base: position 444,009 of record NZ_JBLAVB010000002.1, read on the forward strand.
CAGACGGAGTAGCACAGGTTACGCGACCTGCCCTCATTCACCGGTCGAAGGCCTGCGGGCCGTCCATCGCAATCTGCGCGGTACACGACAGCGTCTCGTGTTTTTTGGGCGAGTGCCCAAGCCCATTTGGGGGCAAATGCCCCCTGACGGGAAAACATCAACTGTCGAACAGGTCTCCCATGGCCGGTTTCGGTGCCCTTCGGACTTTGGGTGGTGTCCATCCTTCGTGGTCAAGGAGCCAAGCCTTGCGGTCCAATCCCCCCGCATAGCCGGTCAGCGTGCCATTGGCCCCGATGACCCTGTGGCAGGGCAGGACGATGGCAATGGGGTTCAGGCCATTGGTCCGCCCCACGGCCCGAACCGCCTTGGGGACGCCCAGACGGGCGGCGAAGGCGCCATAGGACAGGGTTTCGCCCGCTGGGATGTGGCGCAACCCCAGCCAGACCGCGCGCTGAAAGGCAGTGCCTCCCGGTTCCAGGGTCAGGGCGTCGAGCGCTTGCAGATCCCCCTTGAAGTATGCTTTGAGCGCGCTGGAAGCGCCCCCCGGATCGGTGGCGGCTGTGACCGAATGGGGCCCAACCGCTTTGGTGAGAAGGGCTGTTCCCCTGTGCTCATAATCGGCGAATTCCACGGCGCGGAGGGTCGTGCCGTCGGAAAAGATGAGGATCTCCCCCAAGGGGCTTTCGATGCGGTCGCGGAACAGGCGGATCATGGGTCGGTCCACAGGTGAAGGGCGGCATAGGCGCGCCAGGGCCGCCAGGCCTCGGCCCGCTCTGAGAGTTGTTTGGGGTTTGGCCGTCCCGAACCCCAGGGACCTTGGTTTTCCAAGGCACGCAGCAAGCCGAGATCACCCACGGGGAAGGCGTCAGGATCGCGGAAGGCCCTGAGCGCGATGTACTGGGCGGTCCAGGGACCGATGCCCGGCAGGGCCTCCAGCCGGGCGCGGGCGGTGTCTGGATCGGCGGTGGGGTCCAGGAGGGTGGGATCGTCCAGCACGGCCCGGGCCAGGGCCGAAAGCGTGCCTGTCCGTCCCGTTGTCAGACCCAGGTCTGTCAAATCGCCGGTGGCCAGGGCCTCGGGGTCGGGAAACAAGCGGTTTGGCTGGCTTGGATCGCCGTCACTGGCATCTTCAAGGGGCTTTCCCAGGCGCGCGACGAGCCGTCCGGCCAGGGTGGTGGCGCCCGCGACGCTGACCTGTTGGCCGAGCACCGCCCGCACGGCCAGTTCAAAGGGATCCCAACAGCCGGGAACCCTCAGGCCGGGATGGGCTGCGATCCGGGGGGCAAGAAGGGGGTCCGTGCCCAGATGGGCGCAGATCGCCGCCGGATCGGCGGCCAGATCCAGCAAACCATGGAGCCGGGCCAGGACCTGTGACAGGGCATCCCAGCGGTTAAGGGTCAGCACCACCCAAAACCACCCCTTTGGATCCCGGGAGAGGATCATCCGCCCTTTGGTCGACCCCAGGGACAACGTTCGCTCGTAGGCGCCGGTTTCGGTGAGTCGTTCCACCCCGGGGATGGCGCGAGCGGCGAGAAATCCGCGCAGGCCCTCCCAGTGATAGGGCTCCGTTGCGGCGAGACGCAGGCGCAGACCAGCCTGAGTGCCGCTCTGTCCGGCTCCCTTTTTTGTGCGACGAAGGTCCCTCGGGCTTTTGCCATAGGTCTCCCGGATCGCTGTCTGGAACCGGCGCGGGCCTCCAAAGCCGGCGGCCAGGGCGACTTCGGTCAAAGAGAGGTCCGTATCTGTCAACAGGGCCTTGGCCAGCAATAGGCGCCGTGCCCGTGCCACAGCGCCCGGCGAGGTGCCCAGGTGCTGGAGGAACAGGCGGCGCAGGTGACGCTCACCGATGCCCAGGCGGTCCGCAAGATCCGTAATGGAGGCATCGTCCAGGGCCCCTTCGGTGATCAGGCGGAGGGCGCGATTGACCGTGGCCTCGGTGCCCAGCCATCCCCCCAGTCCGGGTGCCGTTTCCGGGCGGCAGCGGAGACAGGGGCGGTATCCGGCGGTTAAGGCTTCTGCCGCACTTCGGACGAAATGGCAATGGTCCGGTGCAGGCGTGCGCGCAGGGCAAATCGGACGGCAGAAAATCCCCGTGGTCGAGACACAGGTGAAAAAGCGTCCGTCGAATCGGGAATCCCGGCTGCTCAAGGCCCGATAGCAGGTCTTTGGATCGAGGATTGCCACGGGTGGAGACTCTGCTGTATGAGAGCCAATTTGAGGGATCGAGTCGGTCATGATCCGCCCATTCTGCCCCCTTCCCGTCTCCCCGTCGCGCCATTTTCGGACTCCATGGGCTGCGTTCAGGTCCGCTTCGGTCCGAGTTTTTTTGCACTGCAACATAAAATGATTGGCGATCTGTGTGAAAGGTCCTAGACTCCCTCAACAGGCATGGATCACGGACCTGTCTGACCCGGAGAGCCAGTATTTTCCCTGGTAATCTAGGCTATTAGTAGGATATTGACCTAATATCTTTACAATTTTTCCCATTCCTGGGTATTTTTCTGTCGTCGGACGGTGACTCTTCCGTGACTGGTTATCGGGAAGTGGGACTTGGACGCCAGCTTGGCCCAGACCATCGGGCCTTGCCAGTTTGTCTACCGTAGTGGGTTCGCCGCTCTAGGTTCAACGTCGAGGGAAACATCTGGTATGCTCTACAAACTGCATGAGTTTCAGCACGCGGCCCTGACGCCTCTCCGGTTCGCGGCCCATACCATGCAAGGGGTCTATAGCAATCCCTGGATTCCGGCCTCTTATACCCGGTTTGGTCGGTCCATGGCGGCCTCTGCGTCCCTGATCGAACGGGTGACCCGCCGCTATGGCAAGCCCCAGTTCGACTTGAACCACACAGTGGTTGATGGCCAGCGCACCTGGGTCGAGGAAGTGACGGTCGAGGACCTGCCCTTCTGCGATCTGGTCCATTTCAAGCGCGGCATCGAGCGACCGGACCAGCCCCGCCTGCTGGTGGTGGCTCCCATGTCCGGTCACTATGCGACGCTTTTGCGGGGCACGGTGGAAGCCCTTCTTCCCGACCATGACGTCTATATCACCGATTGGGTGAACGCCCGGGAAGTGCCCGCCGCCGAAGGCCCCTTCGGCTTTGACGACTATGTCCACTACCTGATCCATTTTCTGCGCTTTTTGGGTCCGAACACCCACATGATGGCCGTTTGCCAGCCCAGTGTTCCGGTTTTGGCGGCGGTCTCTCTGATGGCTGAGGACAATGATCCTTGTCGTCCGGCGTCGATGGTGCTGATGGGGGGACCCATCGACACCCGGGTCAATCCCACGGAAGTGAACAAGTTCGCCGACGAACACGAGATGTCCTGGTTCGAGGACAACTTGATTCACACCGTGCCCGGCACCTATCTGGGTGGGGGGCGCAAGGTCTATCCCGGGTTTGTGCAACTGTCGGGCTTCATGGCCATGAATATGGACCGCCATGTCAGCGCCCATTTGAAGTACTTCGAGCATTTGGTGGAGGGCGATGGCGACAGTGCCGAGGACCATCAGACCTTCTATGACGAATACCTGTCGGTGATGGACCTGCCCGCCGAATTCTACCTCGAGACCATTCAGCGCATCTTCAAGGACCACGAACTGGCCGAAGGGGTCCTGAAGTGTAAGGGGCGTCAGGTGGATTGCGGGGCCATCAAGGATGTCTGCCTGCTGACCGTCGAAGGGGAACGGGATGACATCACCGGCAAGGGGCAGACGGCAGCGGCCCATACCCTCTGTGTCAATCTTCCGGAAAGCTTGCGCAAACACCATCTTCAAGACAAGGTGGGCCATTACGGTATCTTCAACGGGCGCCGCTGGCGCGAGGAGATTCTTCCCCATGTCCGGTCGTTTATTCTCGAGGCTGAGGCGAAAGGCCTCGCTCGGGACGAGTCCGTTGCAAAGCGGAAACACATCAAACCCAACCGAAAGGTTCTGGGACTCCAAACCGCTCCAGGACATGACGGAGACGGAATGGGAGAGTTTGTGCGACGGGTGTGGGAAGTGCTGTCTCCATAAGCTGCAGGAAGAGGACACGGGGCGTATCCATTACACCAACGTGGCCTGCGAACTGTTGGATTTGGAAAGCTGCCGGTGCTCCTCTTACGCGACCCGCTGGGATACCGTGCCGGACTGCGTCAAGCTGGTTCCCAAGCTGCTGCATCGCTTGACGTGGATGCCAGAAACATGTGCCTATCGGCTGTTGGCCGACGGCCAACCCCTGCCGCCATGGCATCCCTTGGAAACCGGGGATCCCGATAGTGTGCACCGGGCGGGTATGAGCGTACGCGGTCGCGCCCTGTCCGAGGTCGAGTCGGGTCCCATCGAGGAGCATATCGTCGAATGGGACGACTTGTGAGCGTCTGTTCGGCTCGATCCATGACCCTTGCCCGATCCGTGACCGTTGATGGCCGTGCCCTTCCCGTGACCCTGCGTCGCAACGCCCGCTCTTGCCGATTGTCCCTTCGGATCGACCCCTCGGGCGAGCGGTTGGTTGTCGTTGCGCCCCCCCATGTGTCCGAACGGCTCATTCTGGATTTTGTCCAGGACAAGGAAGAGTGGGTGGCCCGACAGTTGGCGAGCCAGCCGCAGCCCGTTCCCTTTGCCGATGGGGTGATTTTCCCCCTGTTGGGCGAGCCGCAGCGGATTGTTCACCGTCCCGATGCCCGAAGGGGCGTTTGGGCCGAGGACGGAGCGGTTCATGTCTCCGGTCAAGTGGAGCACTTGCCCCGGCGCTTGACCGATTGGTTGAAGGCTCGTGCTCGAGAGGAAATCGGGACCCGGGTCCAGACCCATGCGGCAACCCTGGGGGTCCGTCCGGGTCGGATCACCCTGCGGGATACCCGAACCCGCTGGGGCAGCTGTTCCCACAAGGGGGATCTCTCTTTTTCCTGGCGATTGGTTCTGGCGCCCGTTAACATAGTGAACTATGTAGCAGCCCATGAGGTCGCCCACCTCTCGGTCTTTGACCATTCCCCAAAATTTTGGGCGGTGGTCGCCCGTTTGGTGGAGGATCACGAACAGGCACAGTCCTGGCTCAAGCAAAAGGGCTCAGGCCTGCACCGGTATGGTTAGGGTTGGTGTTCGATCTCCTTGGAGTCAGATCCTACCGTTTTGCCTTTTCGTAGGCGTCAAACAGATCGGTTACGAGAACACCATTAATGCGCAATCCTGTCACATCCGCATTTTCGATGGTTGAATGCGCCAGGGTGGCATCCTTGATCGTCAACCGAGAGAGGTTCGCATTTGTGAAGATGGCGCCTGCCAAAGTCACGTTGTTGAACCGAGCATCCGCAAGGGCGATATCGTCAAAATCGGCTTCACAGAGATTGGTGTCCGTGAATTTCGCCTTGCTCAGGACCGCATAAAACCGCGCGCCAGTGAGGTTGACGCCATCGAAATTGGCCCCGGACAGATCGGCCCGCCTGTACTCTGTGCCTTGCAGTTGAAGGCCATCAAAGGGGGGCTGGTTTTGTTGCTCGTTCACGGTCGGTTTCTCCGATCAGAGGTAGTATCAACCTAAACAATATTGGAATGAAAGAATATATGAAATTGTAGAAAAATGATCTATTTTATTTTGTAATTAGCGGGAAAGAACTTCTATATTTTCCCTTATATGATCCGAAATATCCTCAAGTCGACGATTTTTTTATGAATTTTGGACAGCGTTATTGTCTTGATAAGGGAGTTTGATTACCCATGCCTCTCCTTCCCACGCGCCTGATGCGCGGTGGCGCGGATCCCAGGTCTCTTGGTATTTCCGTCCTTCTGACTGGTCTGGTCGCCTTGGGTGCAGTCAGTACGGATTTGTACCTACCCTCCCTTCCGGCCATGGTGGATTACTTCGGCGTTGATGTCTCGCTGGTCCAGTTGACCTTGTCCGTTTTCGCCATTGGTATGGCCCTGGGTATGGTACTCCATGGTCCCCTCTCCGACCGTTTCGGACGGCGCCCGGTTGTTCTGGGCGGACTCTTTCTCTATAGCGTTGCTTCGGTCGCCTGTGTTCTGGCGCCGGATATCCATTTTCTGATCGCTGCCCGCTTCGTGCAGGCGCTGGGAGCCTGTGGTGGAGTTGTCGTGGGACGAGCCATCGTGCGGGATGTGTATGGGGTGGAGGGTTCGGCCCGCATGCTGTCTTACATGACCTCCGCCATGGCTCTGGCTCCGGCCTTGGCGCCGATCTTGGGGGGGTGGTTGCATGCGGCCTTCGGTTGGTGGGCCAATTTCCTGGTGCTGGTTGGATTTGGGGCCGTGATGTTGTTCTGTGTGGCGGTCTTCCTGCGGGAAACCAATGCCCATCGGGATCCCTCGGCAATTTCTCCCATCGCCATGGGACGGAACTACCTGACCCTTCTGCGTAATCGCATTTATCTGGGTCATGCCTTGGTGGTGGCCTTTACCTTTGGGGGATTGTTCAGCTTTATTTCCGGGTCCAGCTTTGTGATCATCGATGTGCTGGGAGTGGATGCCCGGAATTTTGGCTTCGTTTTCTTCTTTTTCGCCATGAGTTATACTTTGGGTGCCATTTGTGGCGGACGGGTGTCCCGCCGCTTGGGATTGGCTTGGTTGATCAACCTGGGGCTTGGGGTGAGTATCGTTGCCGATCTCTCCGGGGTGGCTCTGGCCTGGATGGGGGTGGAGTCGGTCTGGTCGGTCATGCCATTCATTTGCGGGCATTCGCTCGCTTGCGCCTTTATCATGCCCAATGGCATGGCCGGGGCCATTGGACCCTTCCCACGTATGGCAGGGGCAGCCAGCTCTCTTTTGGGATTCACGCAAATGGCTGTGGGGTCGATCGCCGGCTACGCAGTGGGAGTCTTCCATGACGGGACAACCCGGTCCTTGATGACAAGCATTGGCATTTGCGCGGTTTTGGCGCTGGCTTCCTGGTCCCTGCTGGTCGGGATCCGGAAAAAGGCTTGAGATTTCGTGGAAACGGGCGGGATTCCGATTCCCCAGACCCGTCCCATCGTCTAACGTGCCGATCCCTTAAGAACCTCTACCCTTGCGAAGGTTGAAGGAACAATGGTCGCCATTTCTCTTCCCGACGGCAGCGTCCGTGAGTTCGATGGTCCGGTAACGGGCCTCCGGATCGCCAAGGACATCGGTCCACCTGGAACAAGGCCGAGGCGGCCCTGAAGGAAGCCACCGATGCGGCGGGCCTGGAATGGACATTGAATCCGGGAAAAGGCGCCTTCTATGGTCCCAAATTGGAATTTGTCCTACCCGATGCCATCGGGCGGGATTGGCAGTGTGGTACCCGGCAGGTGGACTTTGTTCTGCCCGATCGGTTGGGCGCCGATTACGTGGGCGAGGATGGTGACAAACACCGTCCCGTGATGCTCCACCGGGCCATTTTGGGCACCTTCGAGCGCTTCATGGGCATTTTGATCGAGAACTGCGCGGGTAAATTCTCCCTCTGGCTGGTGCCCGTTCAAGCGGTGGTGGCGACCATTACCTCTGACGCGGATGACGACGCCAAAGATGTGCTCGCGGGGCTGAAAGCCAAGGGTCTCCAGGCAACGTTGGATATTCGCAACGAAAAAATCAACGACAAGGTCCGGGAACATTCCGTGGCCAAGGTCCCCGTGATCCTGGTTGTCGGCAAGAAGGAGGCGGAGGAAAAGATCATCGCCATTCGCCGTTTGGGTGGAAAAGCCCAGGAAGTTCTTGCGCTCGCGGACACCCTTGATACACTCCAATTGGAGTCCGTCCCTCCCGATCTTCTTGGGTAATATCCGATTTCGGGGGTTGGGGCTGGCTTTCAGCCCCGATTTAGGGGGCACATGTTCCAGGAAATGGGTCCCCCCCCCGGTTCGGTCCGGGGATTGGGTGAACTCGGAACGGTTCCCCCCATGCGCGCTGTTTCGTAAACCATAGGGAGATTGGAAACATAGCCAGGCCACCGATGCAGGCGTCGCCGTCCAAGGATGGACCGCGCGCCAACCGGGATATTCGCGTTCCCGAAGTGCGTTTGATCGATGAAGAAGGCGAGAATGTAGGGGTCGTGTCGACGCGCGACGCTATTGCTCGTGCAGAAAATGTCGGTCTTGATCTCGTGGAGATTTCTCCCAACGCTGATCCTCCCGTCTGCAAGATCCTCGATCTGGGTAAGTTCAAGTACGAAGCCCAGAAGAAGAAAAACGAGGCCAAGAAAAAGCAGAAGGTCATCGAGATCAAAGAGATCAAACTTCGTCCGAATATCGACGAGAATGATTACGAAGTGAAGATGCGCAATGCGAAGCGTTTCCTGGAAGACGGCGACAAGGTCAAGGTAACCATGCGGTTCCGTGGCCGGGAAATGGCCCACCAGGAAATCGGCATGAACGTTCTACGACGCGTGAGTACCGAAATGGGTGAGATCGCCAAGGTGGAGCAGCATCCGAAGCTCGAAGGTCGGCAGATGATCATGGTTATCGCGCCAAAGTAAGGGCTGTCCCCGCTTTGTGTGGGAGGACTGTGAGTTCAATCGAACTCCTGTTTTTAGAGCATAGAGCGGAAAAGTGGGAACCGGTTTTCCGATCCACTCGATGCTCTAACCATATGATTTTAGATCAAACTATCTGCCGTAAATCGGAACCGATTTAGGGCGGTTTGATCTAAGAGCCCCCGTCTTGGGAGACAAAGTCTCTTTGGGTGTCTGGAGTGAGACGGGATCAGCTTGGAACAAGCTGGGCCCGCTTCACTCTCATTCTACAAGTTTTAAAGTATCTTCGAGATCAAGTTTGGTCGCGAAGCGATCCAACTTGATCTCGGAATACTCTAGGCGAGGGCCGCTTCCATCTGGGCGGCCCTTTTTGTTTTAGATCAAATGGTTAGAGCATTTTGTCTGATTTAAAACAGGGTGTACGACAGGGAGTGTTTTCCTGTCATGGAGCTTTGCCCTGTCCCCCACTGGGGCTGAAAGGCACTCTAAAATCTATATATACTCTGTGTCCTTGAAAATGTTGCTGGGCTCTGCCCAGACCCACAAAGGGTCACGGACCCTTTGATCCCATTGGTAAAAAAACGAAGGGGGGTCCGGGGCCTCAGGCCCCGGTGGGGAGTGGGGCAAAGCCCCGCATTTTTCGGTCTGTCAAGGAAACGGGATATATAAAAAAAGGGGGTTTGGGCAACCGCCCAAAAAAGACGAGACACGGTCGTGTACCGTAATTGCACAAATCAAGCAGAACGCTTTCATATTAAGGTGCAATAAGTTTGACTTATCGCACCTTGGCAGCGACCGATTGGCAGCGACCTCTCATGGCTGGTAAAAGCCCGCTTGGCGTTTGAACGCAATAAACACGGCATGGGGTTGACCCCAAGCTGTTTGGGATAAGACGGACGGAAAACCTTGGGAAGATTTCTGTTCGATTGGACAGTGAGGGTTTCAATAAATTTGAGGAATCTGGCGGGTCGACCAACCATTGGGCTCTTCCCTTTCCTCGCCAAAAGGCGGTAACGTAGACTCAATGAGGGTGGGGATTTAGATGGCAGATCAAAAAAAAGTTCAAGCAGCGCTTCAGACATCCATCAAGGTGTTGGAATCCGTCGTCAAGGAACAGGAGCGGGCCGTGTCCCGCATTTTAGGCCTATCGGAACTGTTGATCGAGAAGGCCCAAGATCCGGTGACCGAAATGCGGGTCGAGGCGGTAATGGAAGCCTGTACCTTCCAGGACATCACCGGGCAGCAGATCCGCAAGGTTGCCTCCTTCCTGAAGCATTTGAAAATGCTCCAGCAAGATCTGGAGATGGATGGAGCGGCTACGGCAGCGGTGGCTGATGCCCAGGCAAAAGCCCAAGGGGGGCTGAACCAGGAACAGGTCGATAAGCTGTTGCGAGGCGAGGCCCTGTAGGGGTTTGTTTCGGTGAATGCTGTACGGCTTCATATTGCACTGCGGCAACCAAACCCGGACCCGCCCGTTTGTTCCCCAGGTATCAAGACCTGGGAGACCCCATGCCAGTCGAGAGCATCAAAGCGGAAATCGTGACCATCCAGGAAACCACCAGTTCCTGGATTGCCCAATTCAACGGCACTTGGCTGTGGGTCGGCCTCGCCCTGCTGATCATCGGGAGTTGTCTTGGTGCCGCTCTTTTGGTGCACCGGGCGGTCTGGCGGTCGGTCGCCGCCCGTTTGCCGCGTCCCTCCGCCCGCGCCTTCACAACGCGCCTCCGCCGCCCGACTCGCCTTGCGGCTGCGTTGGGTGGATTGATCCTGGCCTTCTCCGTCCTGCCTTTTGACAACGACATGCGCTTGATTGCCAACCGGGTGCTTGCCCTTGGGACGATCATGATGGTGGGCTGGAGTACGATTGCTCTGATCAAGGCTGGCGCAGAGCTATCCATCCTCCGCTTCCGCATCGACGAGGAAGACAATCTCCAGGCCCGCAAGTTCCAGACCCAAATGCGGTTGTTCGTTCGCGCGGGCACCTTGCTGATTGGTTTGGTCACCGTGGGATCCATGTTGTTGACCATTCCTCAGGTCCGGGAATTCGGGGTCGGATTGTTCGCTTCTGCTGGTGTTGCCGGCATCGTCATGGGTATCGCCGCTCGACCCGTGCTGTCGAACCTGATCGCCGGCGTTCAGATCGCCCTGAGCCAGCCCATCCGAATTGAGGATGCCGTGGTGGTCGAAGGGGAATGGGGCTGGATCGAAGAAATTACCCTGACCTATGTGGTTATCCGCATATGGGATTGGCGCCGATTGGTGGTTCCCTTGACCCACTTCGTGGAAAAGCCCTATCAGAATTGGACCCGGGAAAGTGCAAGCATCATCGGCTCCGTCTTTTGGGAAGTGGATCCCACCGCACCCTTTGAGGCCATGCGGGCAAAGTTGTCCGACCTACTCGCGGAGAGTCCCCTTTGGGACGGCAATGTGAATGTCCTACAGGTCACGGATTCCGGCGCGCATACGGTTCAGCTCCGTGCTTTGATGAGCGCCAAGAACAGCCCCGTTGCCTGGGATTTGCGCTGCGAGATCCGGGAAAAGATGATCACTTGGCTTCAAAGCGACTATCCCGAAGCCCTGCCCCGCCTTCGTGCACAGATGGTGGATACTCGGCCGGATCACGAGACTCCGTCGCCTGCCCAGCCCGCGCAGCCCGGGGATGTGGTTTCTGCTGGGGATGCCGGATTGCGCCAGTCCTTTAAGACCGAACACCTCAGCAATGAATCCCCCGTAGGCCTGGATGAGTAGAAAAGAAACCCAAGGACCAATACGGGAAATTTTCGCAACAAAAATGCTTAATATGTTCAAGTTGTCCATGATTCATGGATAATCATGTTCTCACGGGCTTGGTTCCGCAAGTGCGAGACGAGGCGTAGATATCGGGCATACGGACGGTCCCCAAAGACAGCCTACCGGGACAGTCCCTTCCTGAAATCACAAGCTGCCATTCGCGCACCGGAGATCCAAAGCCATGATTCGTGCTTCCCTGACAAAATTCGTCCTGCCCTTGGCCTTTGCCGTCGGCCTGACTGCGACCCCTGCCCTGGCCGATGTGGAATCCTATGCCATCGACAAGGACCACACCTCCATCGTTTTCAACGTCAACCACATGGGCTTCTCCACCTTCGTTGGCGAATTCACGGACTTCGACGGCGCCATTTCCTTCGACCGTGAGGATCCGTCCAAGAGCTCCGTGACGTTCACTATCGACATGAAGAGCGTCGAAACCAACGTGCCCAAACTGGACGAGCATCTGCAGTCCGCCGACTTCTTCGATGTGGCCAAATTCCCCACCGCCACCTTCAAGAGCACGGCCATTGAGGTGACCGGCGACAACACCGCCAAGATCACCGGTGATCTGTCCCTGCACGGCGTGACCAAGCCGGTGACCTTGACTGTGACTCTGAACAAGGCCGCCAAACATCCGTTCTTTGATGCCTATGTGGCTGGTTTCACCGGTTCCGCCACCGTGACCCGCACGGAATTCGGCATCAAGACCTACGCTCCGGCCGTTGGAGACCAAGTGGACATTCTGATCAATCTGGAAGGGACCCGTCAGTAACTGCAGAAAGAGCGAGAGGAAGGAGATTGGCTATGGCCAGACTGTCCGACACGCAGACCGCCTTTGGTGCAGTGACCAAATTAGCCCATTGGCTTACGGCCCTGACCGTTTTTGGAATGATCGGCCTGGGTTTATATATGGCCGATCTCCCCCTCGGTGCGGCCAAGCTAGAGCTCTATGGGCTGCATAAGTCCATTGGAGTCGTGGTTTTGGTGGTGACCCTCGCGCGCTTTGGGTGGCGGTCCCGCCAGCCCGGCCCGGGTGCCTTGCCGTCCCATGTGGCATGGGAACACCTTTTGGCCAAGGCGACCCATCTGGCTCTCTACGCTTGCCTGATTGGCCTTCCCTTGACGGGGTGGATCGCCAGTTCCGCTGCGGGATTTCCGGTCAGTGTCTTTGGCTTGTTCACCTTGCCCAATCTGGTGGGACCGGACCCGTCTTTGCAGAAGGGGGCTGCGGCGATTCATTCCTGGATGGCTTGGGCCATGATGGGGTTGATCGGGCTGCATATCCTGGGTGCCCTAAAGCACCATGTGGTGGACAAGGACGAAACATTGCGCCGCATGGCGCCCCACGGCGCCAAGTCGGCCTCCCCTTTCCTCTAATCGGAGACTTCCCGATGATTGCTTTTCGCATCGGCGCACCCCTGTTGGCGGGCGGCCTGTTCCTGGCCAGCCCGGTCTGGGCGGCGGATAGCTGGACTACGGTTCCCAGCGACAGCGCCTTGACCTTCCAGGGCAGTCAGATGGGTGCCGACTTTACCGGCCATTTTCAATCTTTCTCGTCTGATATCCTTTTTTCTCCGGACGATCTGCCGGGCAGCAAGGTGGATGTGACCATCGACATGATGTCAGCGACGACGGGCAGCGCAGATCGGGATGCCCAGATCCCCCAAGGGCCCTGGTTTGCCGCCGAAGACCATCCTACCGCCCATTTCGTCACCACGGCCATTGCCCCGGGTGCCGACGGTGGCTATCTGGCCCAGGCGGAGCTGACCATCCGGGAGGTGACAAAACCAGTGGAGATCCCCTTCACGGTGGCGATCGACGGTGCCAAGGCTGTAGCCGATGGATCCCTGACCATTGATCGGGTGGACTACCATGTGGGTCTGGGAGAATGGGAAAGCGGCGATGCCGTGGGCCGTGATGTGACCATTACGTTCCATATCGAAGCGACGAAATAGGCGGCGTCACAGGAGCCTCCTCTTGGTCGCTTCCAAGGGGGCTGCTCCAAGGTCCGGTGAATTTAACCACGGTACACGACAGTCGTGCTTTCCCGTCCCCCACTGGGGCCGAAAGGCCCCAACCCATTATTTTTGGCCGAAAGGCCCCAGACCCCAAGCTGTTATTTTTAAAAGAAAAATGGGGGTTTGGGGGCATCGCCCCCAAAGGGGTTTGGGCACTCGCCCAAAAACACGAGACACTGTCGTGCACCGTGGAATTTAACGCACCGCACCTTGCTCTTATCGGGATCCTATTGGCCTTTGGCGGTGTCATCCGTTTCACCCAGTCCCGACTCGCCTGTGTCTGGCGGCGAAAGCTCGGCCTCTCCGGCTTCCCGTTCTTTGGCCACCTGTTGGGCTTCCCGCTCCAGCTTGCGGAAGGATCGCAGGCCAAAGGGAATGGTTCCGATATAGATCACGCCCAGAATCCCCAGGGTCATCCAGGGATTGGTGACCAGGAAGGCGGCCAGCACACCTATTCCCACCATCAGTGGCAGGACAGCCCGATTGGGAACCTTCATCTTCTTGAAGCTGAAGGTGGGCAGTTGGCTGACCATCAGGGCGGCGACACCCACCAGGAAGACGGCCACCACCGGGGGCTTGGCAAAGAATTCGGGAGCGATTTCGAAGGAGAGAATCATGGGCAACAACACCAGCCCGGCTGCAGCCGGAGCGGGAACGCCCGTAAAATAGTTGTAAGCCCAGGAGGGCAGATCCTTCTCTCCCATCAATTGGGTGTTGAAGCGAGCGAGTCGTAAACCACAACAGACAACGTAGAGCAGGACCAGCGCCCAGCCGATGCCGCCCGCGGTGTTCATGGTCCACAGATAGAGCAGGATGGCCGGGGTGACGCCAAAGCAGACGAAGTCCGACAGGCTGTCCAGCTCGGCCCCAAACTGGCTGGTGCCCTTGAGCATACGCGCCACCCGTCCATCCAGCCCGTCCAGAGCTGCAGCAAGGAAAATCGCCATGACGGCCTTTTCGAATTCCTCACGCAGACCGTAGCGGATGGCCGTCAATCCGGCGCAGAGGGCCAGAAGGGTCATCACGTTGGGCACGATCTTGTTGAGGGGCAGACCCTTCAGGCGGGGCGTGCGACGGCGAGAGGGTTGGAAGCGGCGGCGGCGTCCCATCAACGGAGAACTCCCGGGCGTTCGGGTTCGGAAGACGCCAGGTCGGCGATCACGGTCTCACCGGACACGCAGTTCTGTCCGGGGGCGACCAGCGGCGCGGCGCCGGGCGGAAGGTAGATGTCCAGGCGGCTGCCAAAGCGGATCAGACCCATCACCTCGCCAGTCAGGACCAACTGACCCTTGGTCAGGTCGCAGCGGATGCGACGGGCAACCAGACCGGCAATCTGGACGAAGGCGAGCTGTCCGCGCTCCCCATGCAGGTCCAGGACCACGGAATTGCGTTCATTGTCTTCGCTGGCCTTATCCAGGGTCGCATTCACGAACTTGCCCTTGGAATAGACGATGTCCTTGACCGTACCGGCGATGGGCGCGCGATTCACATGGCAGTCGAAGACGCTCATGAACACGCTGATCCGTTGACGTGGGCCCGGGGGATCCAGGTTCAGTTCGGCGGGGGGATCAACCTCGCCCACCATCTGGACGATTCCGCTGGCCGGCGTCACCACCAACCCGTCCCGATCGGGGACCATGCGCTTGGGGTTGCGGAAGAAGAAGAAGCACCAGACGCAGGCCATCAGGGCGGGGATCAGCAGCCAATCCCACAGCAGCCAAAGGCCCAGGGTGGCGGCGATGAACACGGCCAGGAAGCGCCAACCCTCGGGGTGGAGTTCGGGCAGCAGATAGGTTTTCCAGCCGATGTCAAAACGTCGCACGGCGGTGTCCTCCATGGTTTTGAAACAAGGAAACGGGAACGGCGGGGGATCCGTTCCCGAAAAGGCGGTTCTACTGGGCGTTGGCGGGAACCGTAAAGACCTGACCGGGATAGATCAGATCCGGGTCACGGATATGCTCTTTGTTGGCGGCGTAGATAACGGAATACCGCAGGCCCTCGCCATAGACATTGCGAGCCAGGGTCCACAGGTTGTTGCCCGGTTGAACGACAAACAGCATACCGCCATCGGCGGGAACGGGTAGGCTCTCGGGTCGCAGGAAGGGGATCTCGACCCGCTTGGTGACCGTGCCATCGGGGGCAATCTGGTCCGCTCGCAGGGTATAGCGACCGGGGGCGAGGGGGGCTTGGTCCAACACGTCCCAGCGGTTGGCCGGGTCGGAGGTGGAGTTGCCGATGGGCTTATTGTTCAAATAGACGCGGACGGATTCCCCTTCCGGCGCCGATCCACCGACGGCCAAGCGCCCTTTGTCATCATAATCCACGACCTCGATGGCCAGATCATCCGATCCCTTCTCCTTGGGTTTCGCACCGGGACCCTGGAGCACGCGGGAAACCCCCTTGCCGTCCTTGGGTTGGGCGACTGCCAGGACGGGCGCGGTAGAGGCCGGAGCGGGCACGTTGACGGCGACGGATTCCGTGGACCGCAGGATCGTGCCGTCGGGTAGTTTGGATTCAAGGGACAACTCGTGGTCGCCCGGACTCAGGGGAGCGTCGGGGGTGATGACCCACTCTCCCCGGAAGTTGGCGGGCGCGTTGTCCAGGGCCGCTTTGCCGTCCAGCAAGGTCACCTGACTGTTCGGCTCGGCTCGGCCTGCAGACACAAGGAATCCATCCTTTTCCACCCGGACAACGTCAAAGGCTGGAGGCTGGGGGTCGGGTGCGGCGGGCCTAGGCGGTTCGAGATCCGACCTCAGCGCGGTTTGCATGGAGGTTTCGGGGGAAGCCTTGGAGGAGGGCTCGGGAGAAGCTTCGGAGGAGGTCTCTGGGGAAGCGTTGGCCTGGGGCCCTGTTTCCGGAGCCGATGGTGACGGCGTCGATGGGCTCTGGGCTATGTCCTTCGAAGCTTCGGGAGAGACTGGGGATGTTTTCGGTTTGTCCGTCGGTTTCGACGGGGAAGACGGTTCGGCCATCGACAGGGCCGGGGACCCGCCGGGTGAACCGGCAGTCCCGACTTGGTCGTCGGATCCACCGGACAGCATCAGATAAGCCAGCAAGGCCAGCACCGCGACGGCGATACCGATGCCGATGGCGATCAAAAGGGGAAGACGGTTCTTCAAGACCGGGCTCCTGGCGTCCAGGGTGGGAGCAAGCTGCGATGGAACGGGTTCCCACTATAGCGCAAAGCGTCGGAACGGGAAAATCCGAGTCCTGTTTCTGAGGCAGTTCGCAGGCATTCCCACGGAAACCAACGGTTTCTGTTTCAACTCACCGGCATTCCCGCAGAAACCAGGGCCATGGCGACGGCGATGGGCAGGGGCATCAGGGCGAATACGCCTACCACGACAGGGCGGAGAAAGAGTCCCAAACGGCCTTTGGGCAGGGGAACCCGGGCTGCGGTGCCATCGGCCAGGGGGACCAACGCCACCACCGCCAGCCCAGGAAGGGCGGCAGGCTCGGTCAGGGCGAGTCCCATCCCTAAACAGACCGCGAGCCCAGAGGCAGAAAGCCGGGCTGTCTGGGAAAAGGGAACCTTGGCCAAGGCCATCCAGATCATCCAACCGGCCAGTGCGCAAAGGGCGGCCAACGACAGGTCGCGGGCGACCCAGGCATCGACGGCCCAAGCGACGCCGACCAGACCCAGGAAAAGTCCGACGAGTCCGGCCAGGTCGTTGACATGGTCCCCTTTCCGGTGGGCCATGCGCCAAAGCAGGGTGAGCCAATAGAGGGCCGCGAGGCCCCAGGCAAGAAGAGCCATCATGGGTCCCAACTCCGTCGCCGAAGCGATGGTCACGGCAACCCCCCAGGTCAGGGCGACGGCGCCGAGGGCGGACGCGGCCAGGGCGATTTTGGGTTTCGGATTGACTCCATCGATGGCCATTCCCACTGCGGCGGCGAGGGCGGCACCGAGGACGGCCCAATCCAGGGGCAGCAAGACCTGGGGAAGCCAACGGATCCATAGCCACCCGGCCAGGGTGCCCAAGGCGATTCCCACCCCGGCAAGGCGCTCGCCTCCCATGCGGTGGCCCGTCAACGCACCGGCCAGGATCGAGGCGCCCACACCAGTCATGGCCAAGCCGAGGGGAATCAGATAGGGCAGCAGAAGAGGCAACATGAAAAAATGGTCATCCTTTCCGGGTTGCGATGCGCAATGGATGGCGCCACCATATCGCCGGACGCTGGGTGGTGTCACGGGGGAGCAAAACCTTTCGGGATTCCCCCGGTTTTGGACCAAAGAACCGGTGGCTCAGGACCGGCGAGAGGATCCAACGGGGCGCAGAGCACCATAAATCCGTCCGGTTATCAACGTGATGTAGCAAAAGGCGTGACCATTATGACGACATCGACAACTGGCGGACGCATGCGGATCTGGGACAGTCCCGTCCGGCTTTTCCATTGGGCCTTGGTGGCTCTGATCCTCTTGGCCTATCTGACGGCCGAGGGTGTGGTTTTTGACATGGATGTTCATGTCCTGGCCGGGGAAGGCGTTTTGACTCTGATCGTCTTCCGTTTCTTCTGGGGGTTGGTGGGCAGCGATACGGCGCGCTTTAGCCAGTTCGTCAAGGGGCCGGGTGCCGCCATCGCCTATCTGAAGGCCGCCCGGGCGGGGAAGCATCAAGCCTATCTGGGGCATAATCCGGCCGGTGGTTTGATGGTCCTTCTGCTGATGGCCCTGGCTGCGGCCCAGGCGGTGACCGGGCTGTTCTCTAACGACGATGTCCTGACCGAGGGACCGTTGGCCTCCCTGGTGTCCTCCTCCACTTCCGGGACGATCACCGAAATTCACGAATTCCTGTTCAACCTGCTGATGGCGGCGATCCTGTTGCATATTGCTGCGGCGTTCTTCTACCTGATCGTCAAGAAGGACAATTTGATCCGCCCCATGGTTTTGGGTGTGCGTCCGGCCATCCCCGGTGTCACCGAGCCCAAGTTCGTGAATCCTCTGATCGCTGCGGCGCTTTTGGCGGTGGCAGTGGGAATCGTCTACGGGATTGTCTCCCTGGGCGGGTGATGCGGGTCGAGACTTCTATGCGAGGCCCTGCCCCACTCCCCATCAGGGCCTCAAGTCCCGGAGCCCACTCCTTTCAAACCTGGGGGATCAAAGGGACCGAGACACTTCGTCGCTTTTTCGCTCACCTGGACCGTGTATGATCCTCCAACACTTGTGGAGGAATGGCATGGTTGCACGCGTCAATACGGTTGCTTTCCAGGGCATCGACACCCTGGAGATCCAGGTCCAGGTGTCCATGACCAACGGTCTGCCCGCCTTCACCATCGTTGGTCTGCCAGACAAGGCGGTGGGGGAAAGCCGCGAGCGGGTGCGCTCCGCTCTTATGGCTATTGGCTTGGCCCTACCGCCCAAACGGATTACCGTCAACCTCGCCCCCGCCGACGTGGTGAAGGAAGGCAGCCATTTCGACCTGCCCATCGCCCTTGGGCTTTTGCTTGCCATGGGGATCCTCGACCATGACGATCTGGCGTCCAAAGTCGTCTTGGGGGAGTTGGGTCTGGATGGGGCCGTGGCGCCGGTTGCCGGGGTCCTGCCCGCAGCCCTGGCCGCCCACGCCGATGACCGGGGGCTCATCTGCCCTGGAAAGCAGGGGGGCGAAGCGGCTTGGGCCGGAGATGGGGATGTGCTCGCCCCCGGCACGCTTCTGGAGCTGATCAATCACTTCAAGGGATCCCAAATCCTGGCCCGACCCCGACCGGAAATGGCAGAGGACAACACCCCAATCCCCGACCTGTCCGATATCAAGGGTCAGGAAAGCGCCCGCCGCGCCTTGGAGATCGCCGCTGCGGGAGGGCATAACATGCTCATGGTTGGGCCGCCGGGGTCGGGCAAATCCATGCTCGCCAAGCGCTTGCCCGGCCTGTTGCCCCCCCTCTCCCCCCGGGAAGCCCTGGAAGTGAGTATGATCCATTCCGTGGCGGGAAAATTGGATCAGGGTCGCCTGTTGCGCCGCCGCCCCTTCCGGGATCCCCACCATACGGCCTCTTCCGCCGCGCTGGCCGGTGGGGGCATCCGCGCCCGCCCTGGGGAAATCAGCCTGGCCCACAATGGGGTGCTTTTCCTGGACGAATTGCCCGAATTCCAACGGGGAGCCCTGGAGATCCTGCGCCAACCCCTGGAGGCGGGAACGGTTTCCGTCAGCCGGGCCAACCTGCATGTGACCTATCCAGCCCGGTTCCAACTGGTCGCTGCAATGAACCCCTGTCGTTGTGGTTACCTGGATGATCCCTCCCAGGCTTGCTCGAAGGCTCCTCGCTGTGCAGAGGATTATCAGGGGAGGGTGTCCGGTCCCCTGTTCGACCGCATCGATTTGCATGTGGACGTGCCCGCCGTTCACCCGCTGGATCTGGTGCGGCTTAAGGGGGGAGAGCCCTCAGCGGCCGTGGCGGAGCGGGTTTTTGCGGCCCGGGAGCGGCAGGCCCGCCGCTATGCCGACCAGGGGGAGGGGGTGTCTCTGAACCGGGATGCCGATGGCGCAGTTCTCGAAGCCGTGGCCACGCCCGACCGCGCGGGGCAGGCCCTGTTGGTGGAGGCAACGGAACGTTTGCGTTTGTCCGCCCGGGCCTATCACCGGATCCTGCGGGTGGCGCGTACCATCGCCGATCTGCAGGGGGTCGAAGGTGTGGGACGCCTGCATATTGCCGAGGCCCTGGCCTATCGCCGCCTCGCCCCGGGGAAACGGATGGTGGCGTAAGGGTGCCCGAGTACGGGGGAATCCACCTCCCTTTTGCCATGGTTTCGCGGTAGGCTTGGACCATGACCCATTTGATCCCCATTTCCGCTTTGGCTGGCGCCCTGCTCGTTGGTCTTTTGGCCACGCCTGTGGGTGCTCAGTCGTCGCAGGGTGCGCTCAGAGCCCCTGGTTCCCTTTCCCTTTCCCAGGCCCAGGCAGAATCCCAGGGACAGCCCATGCCTTTGGGGGGGCCTCCTGCGGCAGCTCAAAACCCCTCCCCGGGGCGGGGTGGTTTGTCGGCAGGGGGAGCAGAGGCTCTCGTGGTCCCCCGCCTTGAGGGATGGGCTTTGATCTACAAGGTTTCCTCTGACACCGTGCAATTTGATTACTACGTTCCCAAGGGACAGAGCGCGGATAAATGGGAGGACATGATTACCATCAAGACCACTCGGGGTCCCCAGGCCCCGGGCTTGAAACCGGTCTATGAGCGGACGGTCGAGGCCTATAAATCGAAGTGTCAGTCCTACACAGCGACCACGCCTCAAACGCACGTTGAAAACAATGTGGGTCGGGCCTTTTGGATTCTTGGGTGTAACCGGCGAAACGATATGGATGTGGGGGAGACGGTTTTTAACCTGTTCATCCAGGGTCAGAAAGCGGTCTACCTGATTCAACGAACTTGGCGTGTTCCTCCCTTCGGAAACGAGGGTCCCTCCATCTCGGCGGAGGAGCAAAAAGAGACCATGGAGCTGTTGCCGAAGTTCATTCTTTGCGATCCCACGGCCGGGGACGGGAGCTGTCGTTCAGCGCATTCGGTTGGTAAATAGCTCCGCCTCTGCCTCGAAGGCACTCTAGGATCCATGAGGCTACGTCAGTGGGAGAGGGCTGTGAGATTGGCCTTTGTCCGCTGTGTCGTCAGGGTGTGGACCCGCGTCGGCAGGGAGGCACCGCAGTGGTGTGCCACAGTCCATCCTGAACGACAAACCTGCCGCTTGGGATCGGGACTCTCTGGGGAGAGTCTGGTCAGGGAGTGGAAGAGAGGACTTGATCAAGACGCATGGAGAGGGCTTCCTGCCTCTTTCTGGTCGCGCTTGGGAAGGGCCCGCCGGGTGTCTCGGGGTGCGGTCCGATTGGGGAGAGGGGTGGCTTCGATCAGGTGCCCTTTGGTGGGGGGAGGGTGGATCGAAAAGAGGGATGACGTGTGGCGTAATAACAACGGGAGAGCTGTAATTTTGCGACATACGGCTCGATTCACGTCAACCCATTCACGAAATGCGCTATCAGTTGGGTCAGAGAGCCACGAGGCGCAATCCGACAGTACCCTTCGAAAAGGCATTTAATTTGTTTTAATAAAAAGAAAACTTCGAATGAAGTTGCGATATGCCCTCTTTTCAAACGGGGCATTCCCTTAACTTCTTTCGAAGTTTTCTGTTTTTCTAAGCAGGCTTAATCATCCGGCCCAATTTTTGCCCACCAAACAGATGAATGTGCAGATGAGGCACTTCCTGGCCCCCATTTTCCCCGATATTGGACAGGACCCGATAGCCTTCCTCGGCCACGCCCAGGTCCCGAGCAACCTTGCCCACGGCCCGGATGAGGGCGCCGATTTCGGCGTCACTGGCCTTAGTGGAGAAATCATCCCAAGACTGATAGGCGCCCTTGGGAATGACCAGGACATGGACGGCGGTCTGCGGGTGGATGTCCTTGAAGGCGAGGGTGTGTTCGTCCTCGTGGACCTTGGTGCAGGGGATCTCGCCCCGCAGGATTTTGGCAAAAATATTGTCGGGATCATAGGCCATGGCAATCGCTCTCCGGTTCAGGGTTCTCAGGGGTCAATGAAATTCATGACGTTTTGATCGGGCGCTGAGGGACAAGGTCGGATCTTGTGGTGTGCAAAAACTTCTTCTGTCCCAGAACGAGAGTAACTTTAGAGTGCCTTCGCGGCCTTGGGTCGGGAGGCCTTTTCTTCCAATCCCGATGTGCCGAACCGGCGGGCCAATTCATCCCAAACCTGCTCCGGCGCCACTCCCTTTTCCACCCAGAGCACCATCAGGTGATAGAGCAGGTCGGCGCTTTCGGACACGACCTTGTCGGGGCCTTCGGCGAGAGCGGCGATGACAACCTCGACGGCCTCTTCGCCCACCTTCTGGGAGATCTTTTTTGGTCCTTTGGAGAACAGCTTTGCGGTGTAAGAGCCGGAAGGGTCGGCCCCCTTCCGACTGCGGATCACGGCGTGCAGGGCATCGATGATTTCCGGGCCCGCACCTCCCGCCGTCATGGTTTCGTCGCTCATAGGGAAGCCTCCTTCAATCCGTCCATGCGCATGGGAATGCCAGCGGCGGCCATATGCCGTTTGGCTTCGGCGATGGTGTATTCGCCGAAGTGGAAAATGGACGCCGCGAGCACCGCCGTCGCGTGGCCTTCACGGACCCCGTCCACAAGGTGGTCCAGGGTGCCCACCCCACCTGAGGCGATCACAGGCACGGTGACCGCATCGGCAATGGCCCGGGTCAGCGGCAGGTTAAACCCCTGTTTGGTGCCATCCCGGTCCATGGAGGTCAGCAGGATCTCTCCGGCGCCCAGCGCGACCATGCGCTTTGCCCACTCTACGGCGTCGATGCCTGTGGCGTTGCGGCCTCCATGGGTGAAGATTTCGAACCTGTCTGGACCTACGGATTTGGCGTCAATAGCCACGACGATGCATTGGTTGCCGAACTTCTCGGCCGCTTCCCTTACGAACTCTGGTCGGTGGACGGCGGCCGTGTTGATGGAGACCTTGTCGGCGCCTGCCAGAAGGAGCTTGCGGATATCCTCGGTCACGCGGACACCGCCCCCTACGGTCAGGGGCATGAAACAGTGCTCGGCAGTGCGTTGGACCACATCGAACAGGGTATCGCGCTTCTCGTGGCTTGCGGTGATGTCCAGGAAGCAAAGCTCGTCGGCACCCGCAGCGTCGTAGAGCTGGGCCTGCTCCACCGGATCTCCGGCGTCTCGCAGACCGACGAAGTTAACGCCCTTGACCACGCGCCCGTCCTTGACGTCCAGGCAGGGGATGATGCGCATCTTCAACATGGTGAGACTTCCTTCTCTCCGCTTCGTCGCGGTCTCAATCGGCTCAGGCCAG
Source organism: Rhodospirillum sp. A1_3_36 (assembly GCF_047263945.1). NCBI lineage: Bacteria > Pseudomonadati > Pseudomonadota > Alphaproteobacteria > Rhodospirillales > Rhodospirillaceae > Rhodospirillum > Rhodospirillum sp. A1_3_36. The sequence goes on from NZ_JBLAVB010000002.1 coordinate 467,046, forward strand.
GGTGGTCACGCCAAGGCTGATAGGGCAGCGGGGAGGTCAATGCGACCGTCGTAGAGTGCCCGGCCACTGATGGCCCCTTCAATGCCCCGGTGGCACTGGGCTTTGACGGTCAGCAGGTCCTCCAGCGAGGATACCCCCCCCGAAACGATCAGAGGCGTGGTCAGTCGATCGGCCAGGGCAGCGGTAGCGTCCACATTGGGACCGGAAAGAAGGCCGTCCCGGTCGATATCCGTATGGATGATGGCGGCAACTCCGGCATCCTCGAACCGCAGGGCCAGGTCGAGGGCGGTGATCTCGCTGGTTTCTGCCCAGCCTTCCACGGCCACCTTGCCGTCCCGCGCGTCGATCCCCACCGCGATCCGTCCCGGATGGCGCCGACAGGCTTCTTTCACCAACTCCGGATCGCGCAGGGCCACCGTACCCAGGATCACCCGGCGCACGCCTTTCGCCAACCAGAGGTCGATCCCCCCATGGTCGCGGATCCCGCCTCCCAATTGCACGGGGACCTCCACGGCGCCGAGGATGGCGTCCACGGCATCGGCGTTGACCGGCCGTCCGGCAAAGGCGCCGTTCAGGTCCACGACATGGATCCATTGGCATCCGGCCTGAGCGAAGGATGCGGCCTGGGCCGCCGGGCTGTCATTGAAGACGGTGGCCTTGTCCATTTCGCCCTTCAGCAGGCGGACGCATTGGCCGTCCTTCAGGTCGATGGCAGGAAACAGAATCATCGCAGTCGTCTTCCTTGGAATCTGAGGCTTGGAATCAGGCGGTTTGGAACCTGAAGCTTGGCGAGCGGTTATGAAACAGAGAGGACGTCGGCGCCCGGTCAGGGCGTCCAGCGCAGGAAGTTGGTGATCAGGCGAAAGCCCGTCGCTTGGCTCTTCTCCGGATGGAACTGGGTACCCACCAGATTGTCGCGGCCAACCATGGCGGTAAGGGGCCCGCCATAGTCCACTGAGACCAAGCGCTGCTGATCTTCGGCGGGCAGGAAATGGTAACTGTGGACGAAATAGGCGTGATCTCCCGGGGTCAGGCCCTCCAGCAGGGGGTGCGAGCCCGGGGTGAAGTCCAGGGAATTCCAGCCCATGTGCGGGACCTTGAAGGTGGTGTCGGGAACGGAGATCTGGCGGATTTCTCCTTGGATCCAGCCCAGTCCCTCATGTCGGCCGTGCTCGACACCGACATCGGCCAGTAGTTGCATGCCGACGCAAATGCCCAGGAAGGGGCGACCCTGGGCCAGGACCGCGTCTTCCAAGGCGTCGACCATGCCAGAGACAGCACCCAGGCCCCTGCGGCAGTCGGCGAAGGCGCCCACGCCGGGCAGGACGATGCGATCGGCGCGGCGCACGGTCTCGGCATCGTCCGTGACCAGGATTTTGGCTTGGATGCCCGCTTCCAGGGCAGCCCGTTCAAAGGCCTTCGCCGCAGATCGCAGGTTGCCGGACCCATAGTCGACGATGGCAACGGTCATGGCCAGTTGAGAGGATGTCATAGCTCGGTCGTTCCCTGGAAACGAACGTCAAACCGCGTCCGCTTCCGTCCATACATGAGGAGAAGATCTCTATGAAGGGCTTTTAGCAGCCCCCCAGTACCCTGCCAAGGTGCCCGGTAACAGGACCCATGCCTGGGTGTGAGCCGGGTTCTACCCTGCTTTCTGTCAGACGGAATCAGGTTTCTTCTATTCCGCCCCCCAGGACACCCTTGGTCGATGGCACGGCGTCTGCTTTGCGTGGGTCAATCTCCCAGGCCTGACGGAGCGCGCGGGCAAGAGCCTTAAAACAGGATTCAATTATGTGATGGTTATTTTCGCCATAAAGATTTGCAACATGCAATGTGACACCTGCGGTTTGCGAAAAAGCCTGGAACCATTCCTTGAAAAGTTCGGTGTCCATATCGCCGAGTTTGTCGCGGTTAAAGGCGACTTTCCAGATCAGATAAGGCCGGTTGGACAGGTCCAGGGCGACCTGAGTCAAGGTCTCATCCATAGGGATCAAAGCCGAGCCATAGCGTTGAATTCCCTTGCGATTTCCCAAAGCTTTGGAGACCGCCTCACCGATCGCCAGGGCGGCATCCTCGGTTGTATGGTGGAAGTCGATATGGGTGTCACCCTGGGCGCGTACCGTAAGGTCCATGAGACTATGGCGCGATAATTGCTCAAGCATGTGGTCAAGGAAACCGATACCCGTCGACACATCGTAGGCCCCAGTTCCGTCAATGTTGAGGTCTATGATGATTTGAGTTTCCTTGGTAACGCGCTTAATGCTTGCTTGTCGCATGCCGTGTGCTCTCCAATGCTTCGCAAAAGAAGCGAAAATAGGGTAAAGGGCGGTGTCTCGCTATATAGGTGCGTAATCCCGTCGGCGAAAAATCTGGAGTCGAGAACCCGGACACGCTAAGGTTTTGCGAGATGGGTTCAAGATTTAGCAACCTGCTTAGATCATGGGGCAAGAACGTGAGAAGGTCAAAAACCGAAGAGACCCTGGGTGATGGTGCGGCAAAGTCGCCCGATCCCGTTGATGTGCATGTGGGACGTCGTCTGCGCCTGCGCCGAACCCTTTTGGGAATGAGCCAGGAGCAACTCGCCAACGCTGTTGGTGTGACGTTTCAGCAGATCCAAAAATACGAACGCGGGAGCAACCGCGTAAGCGCCAGTCGCCTTTACGACATATCCAAGGTTTTGGGTGTCGCTGTGGCGTTTTTCTTCGAAGATATCGGTGAGGATGTCACCGCCGTGCGTAAGGCACCAACCCTGCCTGAGCTCGACGGTCTGTCCGAACCGGCCATTCCGGCCTACGAGCAGGATCCTCTTCAGAAGAATGAAACCCTGGAGCTGATCCGCGCCTACTGGCGCTTGCCCACGGAAAACGTGCGCAAAAAGGCCCTGGACTTGCTGAAAAGCCTGTCCGGGCGGGATTAACATTTTCGATCCGGTGGCTGCCTTGGGTATTGGCACCGGAACTATCCCCCCACCAAAAAACAAACGCCAGGATATCAGTTCCTGGCGTTTGTTTGAGTTCCACTTGGATCAGGTGGTTAGAGCAGAATTAACACAATATTTTCACTATATCAGTCGCTGCTTGATCCGCCCCCGACATCTGAAAAGACAGTCCAAAGGGAAAACACGCCTGCCGTCACACTTCCCACGGCGACGGGATAAATTGCGTACCGTTCCACCGCAGATCGTTTCGTTCGACTATCGAAGGCTTCCCGTTGGATATAGGCGTCCTTGTACTCGAAAAATGCGACCATGCGCTTGGACCATTCGGCAACAGCGGGAATATCCTTGGGCGGTGTCTTTTCGGCGTTTACATAGGTCATGCGGGCTTGACGGGGGTGCATACTGTCGGAATCCACCACCCGGTCCTCGAAAAACCGGGCAAGGGCCAGAGTTTGTCCGTCCCCCCGTTTCATAGCTGTCCGCGCCAAGCCTGACCAGGCGTCCTGGTAAACGGGCCAGCGTGCCGCAGCTTCCCTATAGTACTCCGTGGCCTTATCCCAATTTCCGGCCTCTTCCGCAGCCTTGGCCTGGTTGATGGCGCTTTTTGCTGCGTCGAGACTGAACTCCTGGGCTTTCGGTTTGGGGGGCGCGATGGGGGTGAAGGCCGAACAACCCGTAACCAAAAGGGCGACCACCAGCGGCCCTGCCACACAGCGGAAAAGCCGGGCAATCAAGGACAAAGCAGGGTTTGATGTGGGGCCTTCTCCAGGCAAGGGCATGGCGGTATCCTCCGGATGCGCGGGGTGCGGTCGGCAGAGTACCCCGGACGGTCCCACGCCGCCAAGTGCCGTCCATCCTCAAACCCAATCGCCGAAGGATCCCCTCCACCATGTCCCTGGATGCCCCTTTCGTTGCCCGCATTTTTCGTGCCACGGGAGCCGTACCCCGGCGCGCCTTTCCCCTCGGTGGGGGCTGTGTCGCGGAGGTTTTGCGTATTGATCTTGAAGATGACCGGGTGCTCGTGGCCAAGAAGGGGGCCTCGGGGGATCGGCTCGATCTGGAGGGGTTTATGCTCCGCCATTTGGCTGAGGCGGGGGTCCCGACGCCAGAGGTCTTGCTTGCCGAGGATGACCTTCTGCTCATGGCCCATGTGGAGGGGGGCGACGTCTTGGATACCCCAGCCCAGAGCCATCTGGCGGACATGCTGGCAACCCTCCATGCCGTACCACAGGACGTCTATGGATTTGATCGGGACACGGTGATTGGTGGGCTGCGCCAGCCCAATCCAGAAGGCAACCGTTGGGTTCCCTTTTTTGCGGAGCATCGCCTTCTTTATATGGCCCGTCAGGCGATGACGGCGGGGCACCTCTCTCCGGCTCTCATGGCCCGGGTGGAGACTCTGGCAGGGCGTCTGGAGCGGTGGTTGCGGGAACCGGCCCACCCCAGCCTGCTCCACGGGGACCTATGGGGCGGGAATATTCTCTCTCGAGAAGGTAGGGTGGTGGCCTTGATCGATCCGGCCCTGTACCACGGCGATCCGGAAATCGAGCTGGCCTTCGGAACCCTGTTTGGGACCCTCGGCACCCCCTTCTTTGATCGCTACAGGGAGCATCGGCCCCTGGAACCGGGCTTCTTCGAGGACCGGCGGGACCTGTACAATCTCTATCCGCTTCTGGTCCATGTCCGTTTGTTCGGAGGGTCCTACGTGGCGTCTGTGGTGCGTGTGCTGGATCGTTTTGGGGTGTGAGGTGGGCCTTATGACCCATTGCCCAGGGGGTAGACCGCTTCCTCGGTGTACAAGGGGCCGTCCCGGCGGAGGTGGCTGGAAAAGAGGCTGAAGGCCTCCACCGGGAAGGAATGGGAGACCGACAGATTATGGGCTTCCACATAGGCGCGCAGGCGGTCCGGGTGGGGGTCGTCCAGGCGGGCCAGGGTGATGTGGGGGGTGTATTGGCGCCGATCCGGTTCCAGGCCCAGCTCGTCCAGGACCCGATCCAGCTTGTGTTTCAGGCGCACCAAGTCCGGCGTTTTTTCCACACCCGCCCAAAGGGTCCTTTGTCGGTGCCCCGTGCCGAACAGGCCAAGGCCCAAGACGGTCAGGGAAAAGGGAGCGACCCGTAAGTCCATCAAGGCTTGGTCGATTTCCCGGGCCAGCCCTTCCTCCACTTCGCCGATGAAGCGCAGGGTCACATGCAGGTTTTCCCTGGGCACCCAACGGGCGCCGCGTAGACCCTGGTCCAGCCCGGTCAGGGTGTCGCGCAGGGAGTCTGGAGGGGTCAAGGCAAGGAAAAGACGGATCATTGGCCTTTGCCTTCCCCTTTCGAGTCGGCGCCTTTCGAGCTGACTTGGATCCGGTCGATCAGGGCTTCCACCATGGGCAGGATACGGGACACGATGATATTCACTCCTTCGGGCGTGGGATGGATGCCGTCCTCCAGGTTTAAATCCGGTTGGCCCGCGACGCCATCCAGAAAGAAGGGGTACAGAAGCACATCCTGTTCCCGGGCCAGCTCCCCATAGAGGACGTTGAACTCCCGGCTATAGTCCCGGCCCAGGTTGGGGGGGGCGAGCATCCCCGCGAGCAGAACGGCGACCCCCTCGGATTTCAGGCGGGTGATGATGGCGGCCAGGTTTTCCTTGGTCTTCGCCGGATCCAGGCCGCGCAGGCCGTCGTTGGCTCCCAACTCGAGGATCACCCCATCGGGGTCATCGGCCAGCATCCAGTCCAGGCGGGACAGCCCGCCGGCCGTCGTGTCGCCGGAGACCCCGGCGTTGATCACGGTTACATCGTATCCCTTGTCGCGCAGGGCTGCTTGCAGGCGGACCGGGAAGGCGGCCTCCTGCGGCAGGTTATAGCCCGCGCTCAGGCTGTCCCCCAGGGCGACCAGAGTGATCGGTTCCCCCGCTTGCGCCGTATAGATAGCCAGGAGGCCGGATGCGGGCAGCAGGGCTAAGGCCAAGGCGGCGCCTTGGATCCACCGCCGCACTGCCCCATATCGCCGGGGAGGCCGCGTTCGGTCCAATGTGAAACAACTGGAGAAATAGTCCATGGATGGCTCCCAAACGGGTTCGGGGGATGGCGCGCCGGTCATCGCGCTGGCGGATCTTCACCTTAAGCTGAGGGGGCCGACGGGCGAGGTCAACATCCTGCGCGGCATCGACCTGACCGTGGCCCAGGGGGAAACCCTGGGATTGGTCGGTCCATCGGGCTCTGGAAAGACTTCCTTGCTGATGGTCATGTCCGGGCTGGAGGGGGCCTCTTCCGGTCAGGTTATCGTTGCGGGCAAGGATCTGACCGCCCTGGACGAAGATGGTCTTGCCCTGTTCCGCCGGGATCGGGTGGGCATCGTTTTCCAGGCCTTCCACCTGATCCCCACCATGACGGCCCTGGAAAATGTCGCCGTCCCCCTGGAATTCGCCGGACGGGTCGACGCCTTTGAGCGCGCCCGGGAGGAATTGGAGGCCGTGGGTCTCGGCCATCGCCTGGGGCACTATCCGGGGCAGTTGTCCGGGGGCGAACAACAACGTGTGGCCCTGGCCCGGGCCTTTGCGGTACGGCCCCGTTTGCTTCTGGCCGACGAACCCACCGGGAATTTGGATGGGGAAACGGGCGAACGGATCATGGATCTGATGTTCGCCCAACGGGCGCGCCATGGCACAACTTTGGTCTTGATCACCCACGACATGGATTTGGCCCACCGCTGTGACCGGGTTGTTCACGTCAAGGATGGCCTGATCACCGGCGAGGAACCGGGGGAGCACCCCTGGTCCACGGAGTCCACCAGCCTGGAGGCCGCATCATGACCGGGAGCAATCCAGGGCCTGAAACCTTCTCCGTCGCCCGGTTCGATGCCAAACGCGCCTTGGCCTATGACGATACGGTGGCTCGGGCCATTCCGGGATATGCCACCCTCCATGATGTAATCGCCGCCGTCACCGCAAGCCTGTTGCCCCAAGAGGCCCGGATCCTGGTGGTCGGCGCAGGGACTGGAGCGGAGATCCTGCGCCTGGGCATCCACCAGCCGGGGTGGTCCTTCCTGGGTTTGGACCCGGCGGAAGACATGCTGGCTGTCGCCCGGGAGCGATTGACCCTGGCCGAGGGCGGATTGATCGACCGTGTGGACTTGATGGCGGGAACCCTGGAGGACCTGTCCTGCGCCCCCCCCTCCCCCTTCGACGCGGCCCTGTGCGTGCTGGTGAGCCATTTTCTGCCCGATACGGTGGAGGGAAAGGCGGCCCTGTTCGCCGGGATAGCTGCCCTGGTGAAACCGGGCGCGCCCCTGATTCTGGCCGATTTCCTGCCGCCCGAGCCTCCCCTCCCCGGCGCAGAGCTGATGGAGGCCGCTTGGGTCGCCTGGCAGCGCGACCGTCAGATCCCAGAGGAGGCCATCACGCGCGGCCTCGCCCATGCCCGGGCCAAAACCCATCCTGTGGGGCCAAAGCGCCTGGGGACTCTGCTCGAGGGCGCCGGGTTCGCCGCTCCCCAGCGCCTGTTTCAGGCTTTGCATGTTCACGGCTGGCTCAGCTTTCGGAAGGACTCAGCATGAGCCGGAGAGTTGCCCTGACCCGGGGGCCCGTGCCCCTACGCTTTGCTTTGCGGGAGTTGCGGGCTGGATTGGCCGGGTTCCGCGTTTTCCTGGCTTGTCTGGCCATTGGCGTGGGAGCCATCGCTTTGGCCGGGTCTGTCAACTCCTCCATCACCGAGGGGATGCGGGCCGATGCCCAGGCCCTTCTGGGGGGAGATTTGGAGCTGCGCTTGCTCTACCGCGAGGTCTCGCCGGAGGAACGGGCGACCCTGGAAGGCCTGGGAGACCTGTCCCAATATACGGAAATGCGCTCCATGGTGGGGGTCGAGGGGGATCGCTCCCGCCGCTCCATGGTGGAACTGAAGGGCGTCGATGGGACCTACCCGCTGTTCGGAAAGATCACGCTGAGCGGGGCTTCGTCCCTGAGGGAGGCCCTGGCGGTCCGTCATGGTATCCCCGGTGCGGCGGCGGCTCCGGCCTTGGCCGACCGACTGGGTCTGTCCTTGGGTGACCGTCTGGTGGTCGGCGATATCACGGTGGAACTGCGCGCCCTGATCGATCGGGAACCGGATCAGATCACCGGTGGATTCGGTCTTGGCCCTCGCCTGATGGTGGCGGCCGAGACGGTGGAGAAGACCGGGCTGATCCAACCGGGCAGTCTGGTGGAATACCATACCCTGATCCGCTTCCACCCGGGTGTGACCACGGATCAAGCCAAGGATACCCTGGAGTCGACCTATCCGGAGGCGGGCTGGCGGATCCGTGATACGGAACAGGCGGGGGGCAATTTTCAACGGTTCGTGGATCGCTTGACCCTCTTTTTGGTGCTGGTCGGCCTGACCTCCCTACTGGTGGGGGGGATCGGCGTGGCCAATGCGGTGAAGGCCTATATGGATGGTCGGGTGCGGACCATTGCCGCCCTGAAATGCCTGGGGGCTCCGGCAAAGCTGATCTTCCAGGTCTACATGATCCAAACCGGTTTGATCGCCACCATCGGGATTGGCTTGGGTCTGGTGGTGGGCGGTGGACTGCCGCCCTTGTTGCTGGCCCTTTATGGGGATCGGTTGCCGGTGCCTGCGGCGGCAGGGTTTTTTGTCGCGCCCCTGGTTCAAGCGGCGGCCTTTGGATTCCTCACGGCCTTGGCCTTCGGACTTTGGCCCCTGGCCCGGGCGCGGGCCATTCCCGCCACCGCCCTGTTCCGGGGGGAAACGGGCATGGGGGCCGTTCGGGTTCGCCGTCGGGACAGGGTCACCGTGGGTCTGGTGGGGCTGGCCTTGGCGACCCTGGCCGTCCTGGGGTCCAAGGATCCCACCCTCGCCCTATGGTTTGTCCTGGGGGCGGGGGTGTCTCTCGCCCTGTTCCGGGGGGCGGCCGGGGGGGTGATGGCCCTGGCGAAGCGGGTCCGGCACCCCAAGGGTATGCCCAGTCTGCGTCTCGCCTTGACCAACCTGCACCGCCCCGGCGCGCCGACGCCCAGTGTTGTGCTGTCCCTGGGATTGGGGTTGACGGTCCTGGTGGCCGTGGCCCTGATCGAGGGGAACCTGCATCGGCAGATTCAGGAGGACATGCCCGATAAGGCGCCGACCTTCTTCTTCATCGATATCCAGTCCAACCAGTCGGAGGCGTTTCGCAAGACGGTGCTCTCCGTGGCGCCGCATGCGGAGATTTTGTTGGCCGATATGGTCCGGGGGCGGATTCGCGCTTTGAAAGATGTGCCGGTGGACCAAGCGACCGTGGCGCCGGACGCCAAATGGGCGGTTCGCGGCGACCGAGGGTTTACCACGTCAGCCACCCTACCGGAGAATTCCACCCTGAAGGACGGGACTTGGTGGCCGGAGGATTATGCGGGGCCGCCGCTGTTCTCCCTGACCGCCGATCTCGCCGAGGGCATGGGGCTGGTTCCCGGGGATTCGGTCACGGTGAACATCCTGGGCCGGGACATCACCGGCGTCATCGCCAATACGCGGGAGGTGGACTGGGCGAGCCTGTCCATGAACTTCGCCTTCGTGGTCTCCCCCGGCGCCTTCGCCGGAGCGCCGCGCACCTATATCGCCACGGTTCGGGCCGACCCGTCCCAGGTCACGCCTATTGAACAGGCGGTGGCGGAGCAGGCGTCCAATGTGTCGATCATCCGGGTTGGCGATGCCCTGGATCTGGTGATGACGATGATGGAGGACGTGGGCACCGCAGTCCGGGCCGCCGCTGGGGTGACCCTGTTGGCCGGGATCCTGGTTCTCGCTGGATCCTTCGCCGCCAACCATGGCCGTCGGGTCCGGGAAGCGGTCACCCTGAAAGTGCTCGGGGCCACCCGAGGCATGATCCTGCGGGCCTATATGATGGAGTATGGCGTACTCGGTCTGGCGACGGGGGGGATCGCTGCGGTCATTGGTTCCGTGGCCGCTTGGGCGGTCCTGGTGTTCGTCATGCGCGCCGAGTGGGTCTTCCTGCCCGGTGTGGTGGCCGGAACCTTGGTGGTCTGCGTGGTCTTCACGGTGTTCGCCGGATTTGCGGGCACCTGGACAGCCTTGGGAGCCCGTCCGGCGCCGTATTTGAGGAACGAATAGACTGGGGCTAGAGCGCAATGAGGAAAAAAGAACAGCCTGGGGTCTGGGGCCTTTCGGCCCCAGTGGGGGACGGGGCAAAGCCCCGTGACGGGAAAGGACTGACTGTCGTGTACCGTGCTTCTATTCCATTTGCCTCGGTCGTTCAGCCCAGTTTCACCGCCGTGCCATTGGCGGCGACCATCAGCAGCATTTTTTGGTCGCCGCCGAGAACTTGGTAATCCAGGTCCACGCCGATCACCGCATCGGCGCCGACAGCTTGGGCGCGTTCTTCCAGTTCGGCGAGGGCGGCGTTTTTGGCCTCCAGGAACTCGCTTTCATAGCTGCCGGAGCGTCCACCGACCACATCGCGGATGGATCCAAAGAAGTCCTTGAAAATGTTCGTGCCCTGCACGGCCTCGCCAGAAACGATGCCCAGATAGGCGGTGATATGTTTGCCTTCGACGGACTCAGTGGTGGTGAGGATCATGGACGGAGTTTCCTTCGTTATAAATTGGGAATGGTCACAGGTGGGCTTTCAAATCGGCGAGCAGGCCATCGCAGGCGTCTTCCACCATGGTGAGCGCGGTGGTGAACCCGTCCTCTCCACCATAATAGGGATCGGGCACGTCGGTGCCCTTGGCATGGAGGGTGGCAAAGTCCATGAGCATGTGGAGCCGGTCCCGTTTGTCCTCTGGACAGGATCGCTGGAGGCTGCGGAAATGACCCCGGTCCAGGGCCAGAATATAGTCGAACCCGTCGAAGTCCGCTTTTTCCACCTGTCGGGCCTTTTGCCCCTCCATGGAATAGCCCCGCAACCGTGCTGCGGCCCGGGATCGGGAGTCTGGTGGTTCTCCGATGTGGTAAGCGGTGGTCCCTGCGCTGTCGACCTGGATCCGGTCGGCCAGTCCGGCCTCCGCGACCTTGGCCTTCAGGACGGCCTCGCCCGTGGGGGAGCGGCAGATGTTTCCAGTGCAAACGAAAAGGACACGGATCATGGGAGCCTCATTTTCCGTGGGGGGGGGTATGTTGGTTCGGCCCTGGATCGGACCAAGCGCTTCTGGATAGCATGACCCTCCCAGTTCAAGGAAGCGCCCAACTTAAGGAAGCGCCCAACTTAAGAAAGCGAACGACCATGACAAATGCCCTTCCGGAGATCACACGCTCCGACCTGGATCCCGAAGATTCCATCGTCATTCTGACCGGGGCGGGGATTTCCAAGGAATCCGGTCTCGATACCTTCCGCGACGCCGACGGTATCTGGAAAAAGGTGCGGTTGGAAGATGTCGCAACTCCTGAGGGATTCGCTCGGGATCCCGACGGAGTCCATGCGTTCTACAATGCCCGCCGTCGGACCCTGCTGGACACCGAAGTTGTGCCGAATGCGGCCCATGAAGCCCTGGTTCGCCTGGAACGGGAATGGCCGGGTGGGGTGTTGCTGGTGACCCAGAACATCGACGACCTGCACGAACGGGCGGGATCCTCTCCGGAGAATTTGATCCATATGCATGGGGAGCTGTTCAAGGTGCGCTGCGACCCCTGCGGTGTGATCTTCGATTGGCGTACCGACCTGTCCCGGCAGGACCCCTGCCCGGCCTGCGGGCGACCGGAAGGCCTGCGGCCTCATGTGGTTTGGTTCGGGGAAATGCCCCTGGACATGGAGCGGATCCATCACGCCTTGACCCGTTGCGGGCTGTTTTTGTCTATCGGCACCTCCGGAACGGTCTATCCGGCGGCGGGCTTCGTCCAGGTCGCCAAGTTGGAGGCGGATGCCCATACGGTGGAGCTGAACCTGGAGGCCGGAGAGGGGTCCAGCCTGTTTGATCAGCACGTCCATGACCTGGCGAGTCGCGCGGTTCCCGCCTTCGTGGATATGTTGCTGGCGGGACTTTGATCCGTGACGGATATCCTGGACGCTTTGCGCACCAGGGCTGAGGCCTGCGTGCTTTGCGCTGATCACTTGCCCCTTGGGCCACGGCCGGTCTTGCGTGTTTCGGATACGGCACGATTGTTGGTGGTCGGTCAGGCGCCCGGGACCCGGGTCCATGAAACGGGGATCCCCTGGAATGACGCCAGTGGGGATCGGTTGCGGGACTGGATGGGGCTGGATCGCGCGGCCTTCTACGACCTGTCCCGGGTGGCGATCCTGCCCATGGGGCTTTGCTACCCAGGGCGAGCCAAGGGCAAGGGCGGTGGGGATGCTCCTCCCCGTCCCGAATGTGGCCCCCTTTGGCAGCCGCCGTTCCTCGAGGCCATGCCCCAGGTGGAGTGCATCCTTCTCGTCGGAGGATATGCCCAAGCCTTCCATCTGGGGAAGGCCCGTGCAGCGACCATGACCGAAACGGTTCGCCGGTTCGCGGACTTCGGGCCTGGGTACGTCCCCCTCCCCCACCCAAGTTGGCGAAACACCGCCTGGATGCGCCGGAATCCCTGGTTCGAGGCAGAGGTTCTGCCTGTTCTCAAAGAGAGGGTGCGGGATCTTCTGACCTGTCCTCACTCCTGACCACGGACCCCTTTGATCCAGGAAGCCTTTTTCGTTGCGAAATCAAAAAGACAACAGACCCTCTTGGATGACCTCGGCGAGGCGGTCTACGGCTGGGTTTGGTCGATCGGTGCCGCGAAGCAGACGGAGGGACAGACTCCGCTGCCTCTGCGGAGGGTCTGCGGGACGTTGCCAACAGCCTGTTGAACGAGGCTGATGGTCTTCGGAGCCAGGTCAGGGCGTTCCTGACCTCCATTCGGGGGTAGGGGCGCTTTCATCAAGGTCTGGACCCGGGCGCGGTCATTCGTGTTAGTTTGCCGCGCCCACTTCCACGTCCGCCCCTGTCCAAAACCCGAGCCCCCGTAGGTCCACCTTGACTGCCGAGCCCCAAGCCTCCGCATCCGACATCGATAGGTCTGCGTCCACTCCGGACAGAGACATCCCTGCCGATGCGACCCCGATGATGGCCCAATATCTGTCCATCAAGGGGGCCTATCCCGACAGTCTGCTGTTCTACCGCATGGGGGATTTTTACGAGCTGTTCTTCGAGGACGCGGTGAAGGCCTCGGAAACCCTGGATATTGCTCTGACCAAACGGGGCAAGCATTCGGGCGATGACATCCCCATGTGCGGCGTGCCGATCCATTCCCACGAGGCCTACCTCTCCCGCCTGATCCGTGCCGGTCATAAGGTCGCCATCTGCGAGCAGATGGAGGATCCCACCGAGGCCCGCAAGCAGCGGGGCTATAAGGCGGTGGTCAAGCGGGAGGTGGTGCGCCTTGTCACCCCCGGAACGATCACCGAGGAGGAGCTGCTGGATGCCCGCTCCCACAACTACCTGGCGGCCTTGACCCGTTTGCGGGATGCGGCGGCCCTGGCTTGGGTTGATGTGTCCACGGGCGATATTCTCTCCCAACCGTTGGAAGAGGGCGATATTGCCCCGGCGCTGGCCCGGCTGTCCCCCGGCGAGTTGATCCTGTCGGAAAAGTTGATCCAGGATCCGGCCCTGTTCGAGGTCTTCGGCCCCCATAAGTCGCGCCTTAGCCCCCTCCCCTCTAGTCGTTTCGATAGTGAGAACGCCCGCAAGCGGGTGGAGGCTTTGTTCGGGGTCAAGGCACTGGACGGCTTCGGAGGGTTCACCCGGGCCGAGGTTGCGGCCATCGGGTCCCTGATCGATTACGTGGAACTGACCCAGGTGGGGCGCCTGCCCCACCTCTCTCCGCCGCGTCGCCTGTCCCGTGGCGCGCGGATGGAAATCGATGCGGCCACCCGGCGGAACCTGGAACTGACCGAGACCCTGACCGGAGGTCGCAAGGGAAGCCTGTTGGCCCAAGTGGATCGCACGGTGACCGGCGCAGGCGCCCGCCTGCTGGCTGACCGCCTCGCCGCGCCCCTGACGGATCCGGCGGAAATCACCGAGCGATTGGACGCTGTGGGATTTCTTTTGGATGCGGAACAGACCCGGGTGGATTTGCGGGCTCACCTGAAGGGCTGTCCGGACATGGAACGGGCGCTGTCTCGCCTGTCCCTTGAGCGGGGCGGCCCCCGGGATCTCGCCAGCGTGCGGGAGGCTCTCTTCCGGGTGCCCACCATCCGCCTTCTGGTGCGGGACGCAGCGGGTGGCGCCCCTCCCCGGGAGCTTGATGGTGCCCTGGTCGATCTGGGCCAGCATGATGGTTTGGTGGACTTGCTGGATCGGGCACTGGCAGAGGATTTGCCCCTGCTCGCCCGGGATGGGGGGTTTATCCGTAAGGGATTTCATCCAGCTTTAGATGAACTGCGGGGGCTACGGGAGGAAAGCCGCCGCTTGATCACCAATCTGCAATCCCGTTACGCCCAGGAAACGGGAATCCAGGCCCTGAAGGTTAAGCATAACAACGTTCTGGGCTATTTCATCGAAGTTCCGGCGGGCCGGGCAGACAAATTGATGACGGCCAAGGGCGAGGGTGACGGGGAGGCCAACCCCTTCATGCATCGCCAGACGCTGGCCAACCAAGTACGCTTCACCACGGTCGATCTGTCCGAACTGGAGGACAAGATCCGCGGCGCCGCAGACAAAGCCCTGGCCCTTGAACTCAGTCTTTTCGCCGATTTGCGCCAGGAGATCCTGTCCCGGGCCGGAGATATCGCCCGGGCTGCGGCGGGTCTCGCCCGACTGGATGTCTGCCAGGGGTTGGCCGATCTGGCCGCCGACCTGCGCTATGCCCGGCCGGAGGTGACGGCCGGGTTGGACTTCCAGATCAAGGGGGGACGCCATCCCGTGGTCGAAGCCGCCCTCGCCGCCGAAGGGGGGGAGGCCTTCGTCGCCAACGACTGCGACTTGGAAGCCCAACAGCGGCTTTGGCTGCTGACCGGTCCGAACATGGCCGGTAAGTCCACGTTCCTGCGGCAGAATGCCCTGATTGCCGTGCTTGCCCAGATGGGGTCCTTCGTTCCTGCGGAAAGCGCGCGGATTGGCGTGGTGGACCGCCTGTTCTCCCGCGTCGGCGCTGCGGACGATCTGGCCCGGGGTCGCTCCACCTTCATGGTGGAAATGGTGGAGACGGCGGCCATCCTCAATCAGGCCACAGAGCGTTCGTTGGTCATTCTGGATGAAATCGGGCGGGGCACGGCCACCTACGATGGCCTGTCCATTGCCTGGGCAACGGTGGAGAACCTCCACGATATGACCCGTTGCCGGGCTCTTTTTGCTACCCATTACCACGAACTGACGGCGCTCCGATCCCGCCTGGATCACCTCTCCTGCCACACCATGCGCATCAAGGAATGGAAGGATCAGGTGGTCTTCCTGCATGAGGTGGGACCGGGTGCTGCGGATCGATCCTACGGGATCCATGTGGCGCGCCTTGCCGGTTTGCCGCCCCGGGTCATCGCCCGCGCCCAGGAAGTCCTCGACCTTCTGGAAAAGGGAGATCAATCGGGCGCTGCGACCCGACTGGCCGACGACCTGCCCCTCTTCGCGGCGGCCCGGCCCAAGTCAGGCACGGGGACTGGCGGAAGCGGCGGGGCGTCCAGCGGACCCCATCCCTTGGAAGAGGCTCTGAAGGCCGTCAATCCGGATGAGTTGACCCCCCGGGAAGCCCTGGATGCGCTCTATCGGTTGAAGGGGATGGTGGGGGGATCCCCATCGTCATAGAACGGAATGAGGAAAAGTGGGCATCGGTTTCCCGTCACGGGGCTTTGCCCCGTCCCCCACTGGGGCCGAAAGGCCCCAGACCCCAAGCTCTTATTTATAAAAGAAAAATGGGCTTGGGCTATCGCCCAGAAAAAGACGAGATCCTGTCGGGTACCGTGGGACAGACCTAATTTCATCGTGATCTAACGGATGGGGATTTCCGTTTTTCATTAATATATTTATAAATAGCGGGCAACGATTGGCCCGGGGCTCAACCCGTGTCCTGAATACAGGGAGTGACCCATGACTCTGGCGACCGCCTCCATGGACGAGAGCGAGCGTGCCTTACGCACTGATCTGGCCGCCTGCTACCGAATTTTCCATATGCTTGGCTGGACTGAGTTGATCTACAACCACATCACCCTGCGCTTGCCCGGGCCGGACCGGCATTTTCTGATCAATCCCTTCGGCTTGCACTATTCGGAGGTCACGGCATCCAATCTGGTGAAGATCGATCTGAAGGGACAGATTGTCTCGTCATCAAATCATCCGGTGAATCCTGCGGGCTTCACCCTGCATTCGGCCATCCATGCCGGGGTTGCGGGTGCCCATTGCGTCATGCATACCCATACCACTGCCGGGTCCGCCGTGGCCTGTAGTGCCCAGGGATTGTCCTGGGACAATTTCTACTCGGCCCAACTCCATGGTCGGGTCTCCACCCACGATTTCGAGGGGATCACCGTCCATGCGGAGGAAGGACCCCGGGTTGTGGATTCAATAAATAACCGGAATGTTCTCATTCTGCGCAACCACGGTCTTTTGACCTGGGGCGGCACGGTGGAAGAGGCTTTCGCCTATCTGTGGACCGCTCAGCGCGCCTGCGAGATCCAGGTGATGGGCGCCGCGCTTGGGCCGACCCTGCCGATTGAGGAACCGGTGCTGGAGAAATGCGCCCGGGATGCCCTTCAGTTCAATCCCAAGTACGGGGCGGGGCGGGATGGTTTCGATGCCATGGTTCGGTTGGTGGATACCATCGACCCCTCCTATCGGGACCTGGATTGACCCCGGAGCGGAGAGGAAAAGGCACATGCGGATTTGTATTTACGGTTTGGGTGCTATCGGAGGCCTGATGGCGGCTCGTCTGGGTGTTGCGGGTCATGTGGTGTCCGCCGTCGCCCGGGGCGCGACCTTGGCTTCCGTTCGGAAGCGGGGCATGGTCCTGGTGGAATCCGATCCCGAAGGCGGGGAAACGCGGACGGAAGTCCCCGTGATCGCCGCGGACCGGCTGGAGGATCTGGGACCCCAGGATTTGGTGATCCTCTCCATCAAAAGCACGGCTCTGGGGGAGGTGGCGCCCCTTCTGGGTGCGGCGCTCGGTCCCGAAA
Source organism: Rhodospirillum sp. A1_3_36 (assembly GCF_047263945.1). Taxonomy (NCBI): domain Bacteria; kingdom Pseudomonadati; phylum Pseudomonadota; class Alphaproteobacteria; order Rhodospirillales; family Rhodospirillaceae; genus Rhodospirillum; species Rhodospirillum sp. A1_3_36. The sequence continues at coordinate 484,032 of NZ_JBLAVB010000002.1, forward strand.
CGACCCTCCTGTCGACCATGAATGGGATCCCTTGGTGGTTCTTCCATGGTCTGTCGGCATTCGAGGGGAGAAAAACCCTGGAAACGGTTGACCCCGGTGGCGGGGTGACCCGGGCGCTTGACCCAGACCGGGTGCTGGGTTGTGTCACTCATCTGGCCGCGACGGCGCCGGAACCCGGCGTGGCGCGATGGATTGCTGGCAAGGGATTGTTCATCGGTGAACCGACCGGGGGCGGAGAAACACCAAGGGCCAGGGCGATCTGCGCCGCCCTGAGCGAGGCGGGATTTGACGTTACGGCCGTGGACTCCATCCAGCGGGAGATCTGGCTGAAGCTCTGGGGCAATATGACCATGAACCCGGTTTCGGCCCTGACCGGGGCATCCTGTGACCGGATTCTGGACGACCCCTTGCTCCGCGCCTTCCTGTCCCGTTGCATGGTCGAGGCCGCCGAGGTCGGAGGGCGGATCGGCATTCCCATCGATATGGATCCGGAAGGACGCCACGCCATGACCCGAAAACTGGGCGCCTTTCGGACCTCCATGCTTCAGGATGCCGACGCGGGGAAACCCCTGGAATTGGATGCCTTGGTGGCTGCGGTCCGGGAAATCGCGGGACAGGTCGGGGTGAAAACGCCTAATATCGATGCCTTGTTTGGCATGATCCGGGTCCAGGCGCGCACCCGGGGTCTTTATCCGGAGGATTGACTCGTGGATCGAAATGATCGGGCGCGGACCGGGCCGCGCGTTGCTATCGTGACCGGCGCCAGTCGGGGGATTGGCCGGGCCATTGTGCTCGCTCTCGCGGCTGAGGGGATGGCCCTGTCCCTGGCCGCCAGGGATGCGGAGGCCCTGGAGGCAGTGAAAACCGAAGCCCTGGCCAAGGGCGCACCGGAGGTTTTGTGTTTTCCCGGAGACCTGACGGAAACCGAAGTGCCAGCACAGATCGTTTCGGAAACCGTTTCAATCCTGGGCGGGTTGGATGTGCTGATCAATAACGCTGGCGCCACCAAGCGGGGGGATTTTTTGGAGCTGAGCGACACCGATCACTTGGATGGCTTCGCCCTGAAATATCATGCTGCGGTCCGATTCTGCCGGGCGGCCTGGCCCCATCTCACCCATGATCGGGGGGTCATTCTGATGATCTCGGGGATCGGTGCCCACACCCCCCGGGCTGACTTCACCGTTGGGGGACCGGTCAATTCGGCCATGATCAATTTTGCCAAAGCCCTGGCGCATAAAGCCGGTGGGGGGGCGCCCCGGGTGAATGTGGTTTGCCCCGGCCATGTGGTGACCGATCGCCTCGCATTCCGGGTCCAGGCCCATGCGGAGGCCACGGGTCTCTCTTTAGACGACGCCAGGGAGGCCCTGCGCGAAGCTGCGGGCATCGCCCGATATGGGACTCCGGAGGATATCGCGGCCATGGTGGCCTTTTTGTGCTCCGATGCCGCGTCCTATGTGCATGGCGCTGTCTTGAATGTGGATGGTGGCGCCACGCCGGGGCTCTAGAGTATTCCGAGATCAAGTTGGGTCGCTTTGCGACCAAACTTGGCCTCGAAGATACTCTAAAACTTATAGAATGAGAGTGAAACGGGGCCAGCTTGACTCAAGCTGATCCCGTTTCACTCTAAGCCCAGGCCAGGAGAACGGAGAAAAATTCACCGTTTATCCGGGTGCGAAACCCTTTAGACTCCCCATGTCAGTCACACCCGCCAATGGGGGAGCGTCCGAAGTCCGCTCCTCCTTTCTGGATTGGCGGGAAGGAAAGGGTTTTTATGAGCGCGCACCGTATTCGCAAACCTCGCGAGATCATTGACCGCAAGGCCGTAACGGGTCGGTTGGAGGATCTGGCCTCCGCCGTTGGCGACAACCGGGACCGACGGACCAAGCTGCTGCCCCTGTTCAAGGACGCGCTTGGAGAGGGCCGAGCGGAGATTCGCCGCCGGTTTTTGGAGGAAAAGGGCTCGGGCGCTGCGGCTTTCGCCGAATACAGCTACCTGATGGACCAAATCATCCGGCTCCTGTTCGACTTCACCACATCCCATGTCTATCCCAGGGCCAACCGCACCCGGGGCGAGCAGATGAGTGTTCTTGCCGTTGGAGGCTATGGGCGGGGTGAAATGTCCCCCCATTCGGACATCGATCTGCTGTTCCTTCTGCCCTACAAGGCCACCCCCCTGCATGAGCAGGTGGTGGAATATATGCTCTATGTGCTTTGGGACCTGGGGTTGAAGGTGGGTCATGCGACCCGATCCGTTGATGAATGTCTACGCCAGGCCAAGGGCGATATCACCATTCGAACGGCCATGCTGGAAGCGCGGTACCTATGGGGGGATCGGACCCTTTTCGGGCAACTCAAAAAGAAATACTGGACGGGCGTCGTCAATGGGACCGGCCCGGATTTCGTCGAAACCAAGTTGGGTGAGCGCGACCAGCGGCATTTGCGCATGGGGGATTCCCGGTATGTGCTGGAACCCAATATCAAGGACGGCAAGGGAGGGCTGCGTGACCTTCATACCCTGTTTTGGATCGCCCGCTATATCTACGGCGTGTCGGAGATGCGGGAGTTGGTGCAACTGGGTGTCTTGACCCCGGATGCGGCCTCCAAGTTCAACCGGGCGAGGAATTTCCTCTGGTCCGTGCGCTGTCACCTGCACTACCTGACCAATCGACCGGAAGAACGCCTGACCTTCGACGTCCAGCCCACGATTGCCGAGCGCATGGGCTACACGGACCGCAAGAGCGGTCGGGGTGTCGAGCGGTTCATGAAGCATTATTTCCTGATGGCCAAGACCGTGGGCGATCTGACCCGCATCTTTTGCGCCGTGCTGGAGGAACAACAGAAGCGGCGTCCGATCCTGTCCCGCGCCGCGATGTTCCTGGGCAAGAAGCAGTTGGGGGATTTCGTACTGGACGGGGGACGGCTGGCCGTCAAGGAGCCGGACGATCTGGAAAAACAGCCGATCCTGATCATGCGTCTGTTCAAGGTGGGCCAGGACCAGGGGTTGGATATCCACCCCGATACCCTGCGGCTGGTGACCGAAAACCTGCCCCGGGTCACCGTCCTGCGGGATGATCCGGACGCCAATGCCCTGTTCATGGAGATTCTCTGTTCGCCCAAGGATCCGGAAGTGACCCTGCGTCACCTGTCCGAATCTGGTGTCTTTGCCCGCTTCATTCCCGATTTCGGACGGGTGACAGCGCAGATGCAGTTTGACATGTACCATGTCTACACGACGGACGAGCACACGATCCGAGCTATCGGCCTTCTCCACAAGCTGGAAAAGGGTGAGAGCAAGGAGTTGATGCCCACCGCAGCCATGGCCGTTAGCAAAATCCAGTCCCGTCGGGCGTTGTATTTGGCGGTGTTGCTCCATGACATTGCCAAGGGGCGGGGTGGAGACCACTCTGTTCTCGGGGCGGATGTGGCCTTGAAGCTGGGGCCGCGCTTGGGCATGACCCCTGAGGAAACCGAGACCGTGGCCTGGTTGGTGCGCCATCACCTGGATATGTCGCGGACCGCCTTCAAGCTGGATGTGGATGATCTGAAGACCATTTTGGATTTCACGGATCTGGTCCAGTCCATGGAGCGTCTGCGCCTGCTGCTTGTCTTGACCACGGTCGATATTCTCGCCGTCGGCCCGAATGTCTGGAACAACTGGAAAGCCTCCCTTCTGAGGGAGTTGTTTAACCGGGCCCAGGATGTCCTGACCGGCGGCTTTCAGGCGGAGGCCCGGGACAAACGGGTGGCGGCGCGACGGGCGGCCTTGGTCGCAGCGCTGGAAGACTGGCCAGAAGCGGAACGGGAGGGCTATGCCGACCTGCATTACCCGGCCTATTGGCTGACCTTCGATTCCGACACCCATGAAAGCCATGCCCGCATGATCCGCCGCGCCCGGGTCAAGGGCGAGGCGGTGGCGGTGGAGGTTGTCTCCGACCAAGCCCGCGCCGTCTCCGAAGTGCTGATCCTGACCGAGGATCATCCGGGCCTGTTCTCCAAGATTGCCGGGGCCATGTCGCTCTCCGGAGTGAACATCCTGGATGCCAAGATCACCACAATGGTCGACGGTATGGCGCTTGATGTCTTCACCGTGCAAACCATGGAAGGGCATCTGGTTGAGGGCGAAGACCGCATCACCCGGTTGCGCAAGACCGTCCATGACGTGTTGATTGGTTTCATTTCCCTGGATAAGGCTCTGCGGGAGCAAGTGCCGCGCCTGCCGGAACGGGCCCGCGCTATCACCGTGCCGCCCCGGGTGATCATCGATAATGTGGCGTCCAAGACCCATACGGTGATCGAGATCAATGGCCGGGATCGTCCGGGCTTTTTGTACGCTGTCACCACGGCTTTGACCGAGGTGGCTCTGCAAATCTCATCGGCCCGTGTGTCCACTTATGGGGAGCGGGTGGTGGACGTGTTCTACGTCAAGGATGTGTTTGGCATGAAGGTGGTCCATAAGGGCAAGCTCGGACAGATTCGCACGACCTTGGAAGAAGCCATTGCCGAGAAGCCGAAGGGGAAGGGAAAGACCGCAGCGGGCAAACTGGCAGCGGAATAGGAACAAGGGGGATTCGTGTGACTCTCCATGTGACCAATGGCGATGGGGCGGGAGAGGCCCTGAAAGAGGCGGGCCTCGGTGGAGAGGTTTTGCCCTGGCGTGACCTGATGCACCATGGCCCCTTTCCTCCGGTTCTCTCGCTGGAGGATCTGGCACCGGTGCGCGCCGCCTATTTAGCCGGGGATAGACTGGATCCGGCGGCCGTGACCGCTGACTTTCGGGAGCGAGACGCGCGTTTGCACCGGGCGGTGACCTCTGGTGAAGAGGTTGTCCTTTGGTTCGAGCACGATCTGCTCGACCAGCTGCAGCTCCTGCAAATCCTGGACGCCTTCACCGGATGGGCGGGGGATCCCCAGCGTCTTTCGTTGATTTGTGTGAATGCTTTTCCCGGTATTTCCCCGTTCCGGGGGCTGGGCCAGTTGACGCCGGACCAACTCGCGGGCCTGTTTCCTGCCCGTTTGCCGGTTACCGAGGAAACCTTGCTCCAGGCGCGCCATGCCTGGGCCATCTTCCGGGGCCCCCATCCCCGGACCCTGCGGGCCCTTGCCGAGCGCGGTGTGGAGGGCCTGCCGTTCCTGGGGGCCGCCCTTTGCCGCCATTGTGCTGAATTCCCCTGGATCATTGATGGCTTGACCCTGACTGAGCGGCGCATCCTTTCCCTGGTGGGGGAAGGTCATGTCGAGCCGGGGCCGCTTTTTCGGGCCTCCATGGACCTGGAAACGGTTTTGTTCCTGGGCGACTGGGCGTTTTTCGACCGGGTCGCCAGCCTCTGCGCCGGAGAGGATCCCCTTCTGGCCTTGGAGGGAGGGGGCGTCTTCTTGCGGCCAGAGGGATGGGAGGGGCCGTCGGAGGCTTTTCGTGCCCAACGGCTGATGGTGACCGATCGGGGCTGCGTTGTTCTTGCAGGGCTTGATAGCGAGCGCTGGCCTCGGGATGAGTGGTTGGGCGGGGTCCGGGTCAATACGGCCGATGCCCACTGGTGTTGGGACGGCCTTTTGGAGCGATTTGTGGTGATTGGGGCGAACGATGGAGGTCTGGCCGTCCCATGATGCCGTGCTGCGGTCCGTCTCAGGGGGCGGATTGGAGATCCGCCAACCGCCGCCAATGGGGCATCAGGTCCTCCTCGAACACTTTCGTCCAGGTGGGGGCATCCTGCTCCATGGCGCGTCGCGCGGCCCGGCCCACGGCCCGGGTGTCTCCGGTTAGGGCGATTTCCAAGGCTCGGGCCCAATCTTCCGGGTCGCCGCCCGCCACGCCATAGCCGTCCACGCCGTCTTCCCGAATCCACCGTGCCGTGCCGCCGGGTCGCGCTGACAGGACGGCAGCCAATCCGGCGGCCCGGGCCTCGAGGGCGACATTGCCAAAGGTCTCGGATTCACTGGGAAAGAGGAACAGGTCAGCCGAGGCCAACAGCCGCGCCAAATCCGCCTGGGGCAGGGATCCGGGGGTAAGGACGTGGTCGCCCAGCAGGGCTTTCACATTGTCCAGGTCCGAGCCCGACCCGGCGATGATCAGCGTCAGGTCATGGCCCCGATCCACGAGGATGCGCAGGGCCTGGGCGGCGACCAGGACGCGCTTACTGCCGTCGGCCCGTCCCGCGAAGACGGCGACGGTTTGATCGGGAGTCCGGCCAAAACGCTCCGCCAGCCAGGACCGGTCCCGCTTGTCTGGGGAAAACATCTCCAGATCAATACCCCGGCGCAACAGGCTGGTAGATTTTCCTGGGTAACTCGCTTGGACCAGGGCGGTATCCTCGGGCCGGGATACAAAGATATGGGCGCCGGGAGCCAGTTGAGCGCGCAGTTTATTGCCTTCGGCCTTGGCAATGCGGTCTCCCAAGTTCAATCCATCGGCCAACCACCCGCCAAAGCGGGACCCCAGGGCCTGTCGCAGGATATTGGGACCATAGGTGCGGGCCAGGGTCTCCACATCCGTATGGATGGAATGGGCAATCGGAATGCCCTGCTTCCTGGCCACTTGCCGGGCCGTCTTGCCAAAGGAGAAATGATCCGTGCTGAGCAAAAGATCGAAGCCCGCCAGCAGTGCTGCCAGGCGCGGATGGAAGCTCGCCAGGTCCGTATGGCCGGCGCCACTATCCAGGAAAGGCAGACGGTCCGTGCCCAGGCGGGGAGGCAGGAGGTGAAAGCGGGCGTGATCGTGGATGGGGACGACCCTGTCTTCCGCCCCGAGGAAGAAGATCGTCAGGTCAAGATCTGTCGTTTGGGCCGCCGCTGCTGCGAAGCGTTCCCAGACTTTCACATGGCCACCGGCGGAGGGTGTCCAGTGGAGGGTCACCAGAACGGCTACTCGGATGGGACACCCGTCGCGCAAGGTGGGGGAAATCAGAGAGGGCAAGACGTGGTCTCCGGTCGGGGCCCACGCAGGCATGGGAGGATGAATAAGTGGCTGGAAGGGCAGAGACTTTGCCCTTGTGCCTGACAATGGGCGGCAAGGTCCCGCCCGGGCAGCCCCACCGTGCACTCATATTGGTGAATTGCAACCCGATTTCCACTGATCTATCGGTCAGATTTCGCGATCCGCCTTTGAAGGTGCCCGTGAAGTCGCTTGAAAAGACCGGTTTGCCGGCGCACCTTTCGCGGCTCTATTTTTTCACCCGTCGGGTCCAGAGGTTGCCATCCATGTCCCTGATACGCGCCGTTACCACTGTGGGCGGTTATACCATGCTCTCCCGGATCACCGGATTTGCCCGGGACATCCTGATCGCCCGTTACTTGGGCGCCGGCATGGTCTCCGACGCGTTTTTCGTGGCTTTCCGCTTTCCCAATCTGTTCCGACGTCTTTTTGCCGAAGGGGCCTTTTCTGCGGCTTTCGTTCCCCTTTATTCTGGTACTGTGGAGGTCGAGGGGAAGGAGGCGGCCCAGCACTTCGCCAACCGGGCGGCCACGATCCTTGCCCTGATTCTGGTGGTTTTCGTCGCGGTCATGGAAGTGATCATGCCCTGGGCCATGGTTATTCTGGCACCGGGCTTCGAGATTGTGCCGGGCAAGATGGAACTGGCGACGGAATTGTCCCGGATCGCCTTTCCCTATCTGTTGTTTATCTCGCTGGTATCCCTGCAATCGGGGGTGCTGAACTCCCTTGGGCGGTTCGCCGCCGCTGCTGCGGCACCGGTGTTGCTGAACCTGACGCTGATCGCCGCCCTGCTGGGTGCCGCCGACCTGGGTGATACGCCCGGCCACGCCTTGTCTTGGGGTGTCACCGCAGCGGGTGTGATCCAGTTCCTTTGGTTGGCCCACCACTGTCGTGCGGCCGGAGCGTCGGTTCGCTTCGCTTGGCCCCGGGTGACGGAAAAGGTCAAGCTTTTGGGGAGGCGCATCCTGCCCGTGGTTTTTGGTTCCAGCCTCTATCAGGTGAACCTGCTGATCGGCACCGTTTTGGCTTCCATGGTGAGCGATGGGGCGGTCAGTTACCTCTACTACGCCGATCGGGTGACCCAATTGCCCCTGGGGGTGGTCGGGGTTGCTGTGGGGACGGCGTTGCTGCCCCTGCTGTCCCGCCAGATTAAGGCGGGTAATTTGAATGCGGCGTTCTGGAACCAGAACCGAGCCCTGGAGTTCGCCCTGTTGCTGACCCTACCCGCAGGCGGAGCCTTGATGGTGATCTCCGGCCCGGTGATCTCTGTCCTGTTCGAGCGGGGCGCCTTCTCTGCCCAGGACGTCACCGCCACGGCTGCGGCGATGGTGGCCTTTGCGGCGGGTTTGCCTGCCTACGTCATGATTAAGGTCTTCTCTCCGGCTTTCTATGCCCGCGAGGACACGGCCACGCCAGTGAAGGTGGCTGCGGTGTCCATGGCGGTCAATATCGCCTTGAATCTGTCCCTTATGTGGACCTTGGGCCATCTGGGAATCGCCATTGGCGCTACGGTGTCGAGTTGGGTGAACGCTCTGTTGTTGGGCTGGATTCTCCACCGACGGGCGGAGCTGAAGCTGGATGGGCGTCTGCTGTCCCGTCTGCCGAAAATCCTGCTGGCGACTCTGATCATGGCTGGAACCCTATGGGGCGGGGCGGAGGTTGCCGGGTCTCTTCTTCGTGGGAGTGAGGCTGTGCGCGCGGGAACCTTAGCCGGGCTCATCGCCTTGGGCATGGTGGTCTACTTTGGCTTCGCCTTTCTGATCCGCGCCACAGCCCTGTCGGATTTCAAGGGATTTTTGCGGCGCGATGCTGCGTGACCAAGCAGATGTCGCGTTTCGGGATTGCCGTAAATAGAGGAAATACTCTTGAAGAGCGCAAACTGGATGCCTCCTCCCTCCCCTTAGAGTATTCCGGGATCAGTCCAAAAATCATGCCGTGAAATAAAAGGTTTTCATCATACCCATCAAAACGGGCATTCAGGGTTTATTTCCACGGTACACGACAGTGTCTTGTCTTGTTTTGTTTTGTGGTGGCTCAAGCCTATTTGGGGGAAATGCTCTAAAATCCCTTTTTTATTTGACAGATAAGAGCTTGGGGTCTGGGGCCTTACGGCCCCTGTGGGGGACGGGACAAAGCCCCGTAACGTGTGCCGTGGTTGATTTCGATGCTGGTGCTCAAACACACTGGCGTCGCGGGATTTGCCTCCGTTGCCTGCTCCCACCTTGGCGTCCCGCCTGCGCGCTATGGCATGCACGTTTCTTTATTTAGCTCTAAGATTTTTTCCTTCGTCATTCCCACGCACGCGGGAATGACGAAGGAAAACACCGTATTCTTTGACTTTGGAGCGGCACAGAGAAACGAGCATCCCTTATACCAAGGTGCGGTGAGTTTGACTCACCGCACCTTGGAAGCGGCCAAGTGGCCGCCGTGCCTTATGGCGCGTAAAAGCTCGCCTGGCGTTTGAACGCAAGAAAAGCGGCGTGGGTTTAAACCCGCGCCGCTTGGTATTAGCGTCTGCGTGGGAATGACGACCAAGCTCTTGAAATATTGAGAGTCATTTCGGGTTGGGCTCTAGATCAAACTGCCCTAAATCGGAATCGATTTAGGGCGGATAATTTGATCTAAAATCATATGGTTAGAGCATCGCGTGGACCGGAAAACCGGTTCCTACTTTTCCGCTCAATGCTCTATGGCACAGCCGGAAAGGAAGGTGCCAAAAGACCTGATCCGGTCAGCGACGATCTCCGTAAGAAGACTCAGTGATCCTGTTTGAGTGAAAGAATGTGACAGAGTGTTCTCGGGAGTATGTAATTTTTTGGATCAAGTATCAAAATAATGAAACTATACACTATTCTCGTGTGTCCAAAATAGAATATCGGTAGAGAATACAAGTGATTCTTGCATTTTTTGAAAGAAGGCCCTCTCCTTAAGAGGCTCAAGCTGGTATCAGGTTGATGTCTTGGTGAGTGAACGGCTTGGCTCTTTCTCTTTTTCCGGTTGGGTGGACTGATGTGCTTCTAGACAAATTTTTATTTCCTCTACCTAAAGATACTCTGCTCGCGCTTCCTTATGAAGGTGCCTACCAGCCCGGATTGGTGGTCCTGTCGATCTTCCTTGCTCTTGTTGCGGCCTGGGCGGCTTTGACCTCCCTCGGACGGGTTTTGGAATCGGATGGGTCTGATTCACGCATGCGCTTCACCTGGATAGCGTCAGGGGGTGTGAGTCTCGGCCTGGGTGTTTGGGGGATGCATTTTCTGGGCATGATGGCCTTCTCCCTGCCCTGCGTCGTGTCCTACGATCCCTTTGGTACCGTTTTGTCCGTACTGCCGGGTCTGATGGCCAGTGGTGTCGCCCTTTGGGTGGTGTCCAATCGGCAAGGGGATTGGCGGTGGTTGGCCTTCGGCGCGGTCTTGATGGGGGGCGGTATCGGGGTCATGCATTACATGGGGATGGCGGCCATGCACCTTCCCGCAGCCTTGATCTATGACCCGCTGTTGGTGATGCTGTCCGTGGTCATGGCGGTTCTGCTCGCGTTTCTGGCCCTGGTCATTGTGGTTCGATCCAACCGAGGGTCGGCCAGCGTCTTCTGGCGCCGTCTGGGAGCCGGGGTGGTGCTTGGTGGGGCAGTTGCTGCCATGCATTACATTGCCATGGCGGCGGCACTTTTCGTGCCTGAGGGTTCGCCGGAGCTCCAGCCGACTGGGTTGCATCCGGAAATCCTGGTCATGATGATCGCCTTGGGCGTGGTTCTCATCGCCGGAGTGGTGGTTGCTTCTGTTTTCACCTCCCGTCTTTTGGAAACCTCCCGTCGATTGGAGCGGGAAGCGGCGCAACGCAAGGACGCTGAAAAGGCTGCACGTGCGGAACAGGGACGGCTCCAAGCCATTTTCGATACGGTTCTCGAGGCGATTATTCTCATTGGCCGGGATGGGCGGATTCGCCAATGGAGTCCCAGTGCCCAGCGGATTTTCCAATACACGGCAGAGGATGTTCTCGGTTGCAATGTATCGATACTCACCGAGAACATTTCTGCGGCGACTCATGACGGATACATCGAGCGCTACCGAACAACGGGAGAGGCCCGGATCATCGGCATTGGCCGAGAGGTGGTGGGGCGGCGCAAGGACGGATCTTTGGTCCCCCTGGAACTGTCCGTCGCGGAAACGCGCACGGGCGAAGATATTTTTTACACCGGGGTTCTTCGGGATATCACGCAGCGCAAGAAGTTCGAAGCAGAGCTGATCGATGCCCGGCGTCAGGCGGACGCCGCCAATCAGGCCAAGTCGAATTTCCTGGCCAATATGAGCCATGAGGTCCGCACGCCCTTGAACGCAGTCATTGGTATGACCCATCTGCTACGGTCGACGGGTCTGGAGGGACGTCAGGAGGAATATGCCCAACGCATCGAGGCTGCAGGGCGTCATCTTCTGGGCGTCGTCAACGATATTCTGGACTTCTCCAAGGTGGAGGCGGGCAAGCTGGAGATTGAATCCGTGCCCTTCGACCTGGAAGAGGTGCTGCGGAACGTTGCCGCGGTTGTCGCCGAACGGGCAGCCAGCAAGGGCTTGGAATTCCTTTTGGACATTGAACCCACCGTGCCTCTGTCTCTGGTGGGAGACCCCTTGCGGCTCAATCAGATCTTATCGAACTTCGCCAATAACGCCGTGAAATTCACCGAATCCGGTGAAGTGTCCCTTGCGGTGCGTGTGGTTGAGGAGGCGGAGGGGGATGTCCGCCTCCGGTTCTCCGTCCACGACACGGGGATCGGCATGACGAAGGAGCAGAAAGACCGCCTGTTCCAATCCTTCCACCAGGCCGATACGTCCATTACGCGGCGCTATGGGGGAACGGGGTTGGGCTTGGCCATCACCCGTAGTCTGGCAGGGTTGATGGGGGGCGAAGTCGGCGTGGACAGTACGGAGGGGGAAGGGAGTACCTTCTGGTTCGAAGCCCGTTGGCTCTGCGACGGAGAGCGGACCACGGAGCGGCCTTTCCGGTCGACGGCCTTGGGAGAGACCGTGTTGGTCGTCGATGGAAACGACCATGCCCGTGCCATCCTGGCGACCATGCTGACGGAAATGGGCTTTTTGGTGGACCAGGCGGGGTCCTGTCAGGAAGCGCAGGCCGTCTTGGCGAGGGCTGGCGAAAACGGGTTGGTCCATGCCGTTGTCTTCATAGACAGTCGCCTGTTGTCCGGTGTTGATTGTGACGTGGGGGCCGCGATCCGGAAGGCCAGCGGCATGGAAGAGATGCCGGGACTGGTGCTCGTCGCTCCCAGGCCGGGGCCGGACTGTGATCAGATCGCCCAGGACCAGAGGATTGACGCGGTCCTGATCAAGCCGATCACGCCGTCTGCACTCTTCGACGTGGTGATTGATGTGATCAATACCGGTGGAGCAGCTCAACGACCGGGTCGGACCGTCGCCAAAGCGCTACCGGTGACCCCGGACTTGACCGGCTCTCGGATTCTTGTGGCTGAGGACAACGCCATCAACCAAGAACTGATCGTTGACTTGCTTGAGGTCACGGGGGCATCCGTTGTTCTGGCAGGGGATGGCCTCAAGGCTTTGGAGGCCCTGGCCCAGGAAGGACCCTTTGATCTCGTCTTGATGGACATGCAGATGCCCAGGATGGATGGTTTGACGGCGACCCGGGCCTTGCGCGAAGACCCCGCCCACGGGAACCTGCCCGTGGTGGCCATGACCGCCAACGTCCTTCCCGGTGATCGAGAGGAAACTTTGGCCGCAGGCATGGACGACCACCTGGGGAAACCGATCGATATTGAAGCTCTCTATCAGGTGTTGGTCAAATACCTGGGATCCGAGTGTCGCAGGGACCGCCCGGCCCTGCGATCCAAGGGGGACTTGGCGAAGGGGCTGACGCGGGAACCATCAGCGGGATTGGGACTCGAGGACGACGTCCTGTCTTCCTTGCTTCTGGGGGTTCCCGGTCTGTCTGCGAGGGAAGGACTCGCCCGGGTGGGGGGGCGGCTGGAGCGTTATCTGGGACTTCTGCGCCGTTTCGTCGATGGGTGGTCGACTCTGGAACGGGCGCTGATGGCGCCCGTGGACGGGGAGGGACATGCCACCGTAGAGCGGGCGGCCCATACCTTGAAGGGCCTGGCTGGCACCCTGGGCGCTCTCGTTCTCGCCCAAGCGGCGGCAGAGGTGGAGTCCCTGACTCGCCGTGATGCCGATGGAGACGCCCTTTCCAAGGCCGCAGTGGATCTGGCGGCGGAAGGGCGGGTGCTGGCCGAAGCCCTTGCTGTTGCCCTGGCCGCCCAGCAAGCCCTGGGCCAGGATGGATCTTCGTCGACGGGGACCACGACCTCGGGATCCCCACAAGGGGGATCCATCGCTTTGGAACCGCTGGAGGAGGCTCCCAAAGTACTGGCTCGCCTCGCCGCCCTCTTGGAAGAGGACGATTCAGAGGCAATGGATGTCCTGAAGGGGCATCGGGCCCTTTTCGATAGAGCCCTGGGACCGACTGGCGCGAAGGCACTGGCTGATCTGATCATGGATTTCGAGTTCGAGGAGGCCCTCGTGATTTTGCAACGCTATGCCACAGAGGGCTCTGAGGGTGATGGGGATATGGACACAAGGGAAAGGACGTCCGGATGATGCAAGGAAACAAACCGGCTGCCACCATTCTGGTCGTGGACGATACACCCGAGAATCTGTCCCTGATGAGCGATCTGTTGCGGGATACCTATCGTGTCAAAGTGGCCACGGGGGGCGAAAAGGCGCTTCGCATCGCCCGCGCAGCAGAACCGCCGGATTTGATCTTGCTCGATGTGATGATGCCGGGGATGGACGGTTACGAGGTCTGTCGCCAGCTCAAGGCAGATCGGTCGACAGCGGCTATTCCCGTGATCTTCTTGACCGCCCGCTCTGACCCCGAGGATGAGCGCAAGGGCTTGGACCTGGGCGCGGTGGACTACATCACCAAGCCCATCAGCCCCGCTTTGGTGATGGCCCGCGTGCGCAATCACCTGTCCCTGAAAAGCCACACGGATTTTCTGAAGGACAAGGCGGTCTGGTTGGAACGCGAGGTGCGGAACCGAACCCGGGATATCTCCCGCATGAAGGAAGTGACGATCGTTGCCATGGCAACGCTTGCGGAGACTCGGGACAACGAAACGGGCAATCACATTCGCCGGACCCAGAACTACGTGAAGGCCTTGGCCGAGGATCTGGCGCCTTTGCCAGCCTTTTCCAAAGAGTTGACCCCATCCAATATCGACCTTCTGTTCAAGTCGGCGCCCCTGCATGATATTGGCAAAGTGGGGATCCCTGACGCCATTCTGCTGAAACCGGGACGGCTGACGGCCGAAGAATTCACCATCATGAAGACCCATGCGGCCCTGGGTGCCGAAGCCATTCGGGAAGCGGAAACCATGCTGGATTCCGCTGAACCGTCCTTCCTGCGCTACGCCCGGGAAATTGCCGAGTACCACCATGAAAAATGGGATGGGAGCGGCTATCCCCATGGTCTCGCGGGGGAGGAGATCCCCCTGTCGGGCCGTCTGATGGCCCTGGCCGATGTCTATGATGCCCTGATTTCCAAGCGTTGTTACAAGCCCGCCTGGACCCATGAACAGGCCGTGGACATGATCCGCGAGGGTCGGGGGACTCATTTTGACCCGCGTATCGTCGATGTGTTCCTTGGGATGTCGGAACGCTTCCGGGATATCGCCACCCGGTTCCGCGATGATGTGGCCCAAGGCACTGTCGACGCCTGAGGCTTAGAGCATCGAGCGGAAAAGTAGGAACCGGTTTTCCGATCCCTCTTTTACCGTTCGACCGTTTCCACTTTGCCCCGGCGGGCTTGCCAGCCTAGGCGTTCCAGTTCTGGGACTTCGGTGTTGTCCCGGGGCCAGCCGATGCACAGGTAGGCCACGAAGGTCCAATCTGGGGGTGTCTCCAGGATCCGGGCGACTTCTCTGGGATTCAGAATGGAGACCCAACCGACCCCGACACCCTTGGCTCGGGCGGCGAGCCAGAGGGTATGGATGGCCATGACCACGGAATAGCGCCGGGTTTCCGGCATGGTGTCCTGACCCAGGCCGTGGCCCTGGTCTGTCCCTTCGTCGCAGAAGACGGCGAGGTGGAGCGGTGAGGCCCGCAGGCCTTCCAGCTTCAGACGGGCGTAGAGGTCCTGGCGACCCGGATCCTGATTGGCTAAGGCCTGGGCGTTACAGCGCTCGAAATCGGCGATGATACGGGCACGGGTGTCCTCGGTATTTACCTGTATGAAGCGCCAGGGTTGGCTGTTGCCCACACTGGGGGCCAAATCCGCCATGGTCAGGAGATGTTCGGCCAATCCATGGGGCAGGGAGTCGGTCCGGAAATGCCGGACGTCCCGTCGCCAGCGGAACAGAGTCTCCAAACCGCCCTGGAAGGCACTGTCGAAGGTGGGCGTTTGGCTGTGGGTCTCGGGGTCGCGGGGTTCGGTCATGACGCCACTTTATCTCTCGTTGGATGCGGAAGCCAGACCCGTGGATCCCGATGGGGTACTTGACCGGACTCGGGGAATGGTCTACCCCGCGCCCATCCGTCTTACGCTGCGAGGATTCCTCCATGAACCGCATTTTTTCGGGCATTCAGCCCACCGGTAACCTGCATCTGGGCAATTATCTGGGCGCCATCCGCAACTGGGTGAGCCTGCAGGGTGACTATGAATGCATCTTCTGCATGGTGGACCTCCACGCGATTACCGTTTGGCAGGACCCCGCAGAATTGCGCCGCTGCACTCGGGAGGTGACTGCAGGTCTGCTCGCCGCAGGCATCGACCCCAAGAAGAACGTCGTTTTCAACCAATCCACCGTCCCCGCCCATGCCCAGTTGGCCTGGGTGTTCAATTGCGTGGCGCGCATGGGCTGGCTGAACCGGATGACCCAGTTCAAGGAAAAGGCCGGTAAGAACAAGGAAAATGCCTCGGTCGGGTTGTTTGCCTATCCCGATCTGATGGCCGCAGACATCTTGGCCTATAAGGCCACCCACGTTCCCGTGGGCGAGGACCAGAAGCAGCATCTGGAACTGACCCGGGACATTGCTCAGAAGTTCAACAACGATTACGGCGTGGAGTTCTTTCCCATCACCGAACCCCTGATCCTGGGCGAGGCCACCCGGGTGATGTCCCTGCGTGATGGGGCGAAAAAGATGAGCAAGTCCGATGCCTCGGACTATGCGCGCATCAACATGACCGACGACGCAGATGCCATCGCCCAGAAGCTGCGCAAGGCCAAGACCGACCCCGAACCCCTGCCCGAAACGGTTGACGGGCTGGAGGGCAGACCCGAGGCGGCCAATCTGATCGGCATTTACGCCGCCCTGTCTGACAAGACCAAGGCTCAGGTGCTGGCCGAAGTGGGGGGCAAGCCCTTCAGCGACTTCAAGAAAGACCTGACCGAACTGGCCGTGTCCGTGCTGACGCCGATCAACGGTGAAATGGCCCGGCTCATGGCCGACCCGGGCAGTGTTGATGCCGTGCTGCGCGAGGGTGCGGAGAGAGCTGCAGCCATCGCAGAGCCGATCCTCAAGGATGTCTATGAAATTGTCGGTTTCTTGAAGCCGTAAAGCCTTTGGGGTTTCACCGGCCCATCTGACACCTTACTTTAGACCCCAGGGCCGCTCCCAAGGGGCGCGGCCCTTTATTCTATCGGGCTAAGGAAAGAGGCAGCTATGAAACGGTTACTGGGGTCCGTGATGGACAAGGTTGGCGCCATGGTGGACCGGGTGCTGACCGGCGGGGTCCTGTTGAAAATCGCCGCCGTTTTCCTGGTGCTGATCATTCTTTACTATCCCATTGGCATGGTCATCTCCAACAAAGTGGATGATGACATCGCCTATGAACCGCCTCGGACCGAAGGGGGCTCTGCCTCCGTGGATATGGCCGCTGGCTTGATCCAACGGGAGGTGGAGGTGAACGGTTGGGTGGCCAACAACCCCTTCTTCTTCCCCTCCGGCGCCCTGGACAACATGCCCGAATTCCAGATGGGCATTCTCTACGCCCTGTCGCGCTATGCCTTGGAAATGAGTGACCAGATCGGGCGCACCCGGGGATCCAGCCAGGTGGACAAGGATTTGGATCTGGCGGCGGGGCGTCTGAAGCTGCCCGGTACGGTTTGGTACATTGATTTCTCCACTTCCTTCTGGCCCCAGTCCACCTCCGAAGACCAGTACATGGCCGCCAGACGGGCCTTGCTCGCCTATAACACCCGTCTGGCCAAGGGGGATGCGGTGTTCGAGGCGCGGGCCGATAACCTGCAGGCCAGCCTGGACCGGTTCGCCAAGGACCTGGGCTCGGCGAGCGCCCTGTTGGACCGGCAAATCCGCGACGGTGGTTTCTTTACGTTCAAGGATGATAATGTCTTTTACGCGACCAAAGGGCGCTTGTACGGCTACGCCATGATCTTGAAGGCCATGGGAGAGGACTTTGCCAATGTGATTGCTGAACGGCAGTTGGACTCGGCCTGGGCTCAGATGGTCCAATCTTTGGAGCAGGCAGCCGAAATGGATCCCTTGGTGGTGTTTAATGGGACCCCTGGTGGACTATTCCCGCCCAGCCACTTGGCAGACCAGGGTTTTTACCTGTTGCGGTCCCGCACCCAGATGAACGAAGTGATCGCCATTCTTCAGAAATAACGGATCGGTGGGCTTCCTCGGGCTTGACCTGTCAGGCCCCCCTGCCCTTTCATGTTCATGGCTGTGGGGCGCGATCGCGGCGCTTGATCCAAAGGGAGGCGGCAAGCCATGGCCGACGAGGTCTTGGGACGCAGAGGGTGGGGGTCCAAAAGCTGGGGACGAAAAGTCGCGGGCTTGATCCGCCTGACAGGCCGCTTCCGCAAGCGGGCTGCGGCGGTGGCCGCGTTGCTGTCCTGTGTCTTTGTTGCCTTGGCCGCCCATGCCCAGGTCCAGCCATTGGTGGCGGACCTGTCCAAGCATCTTGTTGCCATCACCACCGCTTTCACCGGTACCGATGTGTTGCTTTTCGGGGCCACGGATGGTCCCGGGGACGTGGTGATGGTGGTGCGCGGGCCCTCCCGGTCCGAGGTGGTGCGCCGCAAGGACCACATGGGCGTCATCTGGGTGAACAAGGAAAGCGTTACCTTCGATGACGTCCCGACCTTCTACCGGGTGGCATCCAACCGTCCGATGAAGGATTTTGCCCGGCCTGAGGTATTGGCCCGCCATCAGATTGGTGTAGAGCGGCTGAGCCTGCCCATTCGGGATGAGTACCTGTACGATGACGAGACCCAGCGCGAATTCCGGGACGGATTTCTGCGTTTGAAGCGCAAGGCGGGGCTTTATGGCGCTGGTGGGGATAGCCCGGTGGGGCTGGAAGACGCACGGATTGCCATGCTGGACAATCGGCTGTTCCGGGTGAATCTGTATTTCCCAGCCAACGTGCCGGTTGGCAGCTACATCGTGGAAGTCTATCTGTTCCGCGATGGTGAGGTGGTGAGTGCAGAAATCACCCCGCTGGTGATCAGCAAGATCGGTGTCGGTGCGGAGATCTACGATTTCGCCCATGAGCAGGCCATCATCTATGGCGTTTTGGCGGTGATCCTGGCGGTGGTGTCGGGATGGCTGGCTGGGGTTGCGTTCCGGAAGTCCTGATTGCCTTCCGGGGTGTTGTCTTTGATCAAACCAAATGGGGTGCCCATGGGTGAAGATGAACGCGAGATCGGGCTGGACAAGGCCTCTTCCGAGGGGGACTGGGGTCGGGGGTCAGATCGCCACCGGACCTTCCTGGTTGTCGTCGACGATACGGAGGAAATGGCTGCGGCCCTGGCCTTTGCCTGCCGCCGCGCCCGGGCCACCGATGGTCGAGTCGCCCTGTTGCGCGTGATCGAACCCCAGGGCTCCCAGGTCTTTGCCTTTATCGACAAACTCATGAGCAGTGAAGCCTGGGAAGAGGCCGAACAACTGCTTCAGCGCATGGCGGCGGAGGTCAATCGGCACTCCGGCCACATGCCAATGCTCTACGTGCGGGAAGGAAAGCCCGTCGACGAGCTTCTGGCGCTTGTGGGAGAAGAACCGACGATCTCCATTCTTGTCCTGGCTGCGGGCAAGGGGAAGGACGGCCCTGGTCCCTTGGTCTCCGCCTGTGGTGCGGGCCTGACGAATAAATTACGGGTTCCCGTGACCATTGTGCCAGCCGGTATGACCGAAGAGGACATCCGGCGATTGGCATGAGACCAGTGTCACTCTGGTTCCATAAAGTTTAGAGTGTCTTGGAGAGGCTGGAAATCCGACTAATTTGGTTCTATATAAATTCAAAGGACCTCTTTTTTCGGAATTCACTGGGGTCCCGTTGACACGCCACCCTCCCCGGAGACCTCCATGTTCATTCAGACCGAACAAACACCCAACCCCGCAAGCCTCAAGTTTCTGCCCGGCAAGACTGTTTTGCCCGGCGGTGCCCGGGACTTTTCGAGCGCAACTGCGGCCCAGGCCTCGCCCCTTGCCACCCGCATCTTTGCGGTCGAAGGGGTGGCCGGAGTCTATCTGGGGGCGGACTTCGTGACCGTGTCAAAGGCCGATGGTCAGGATTGGTCAGTGATCAAACCCCAGGTTCTGGCGGCGATCATGGAGCATTTCACCTCCGGTGATGCGGTCTTGAAGGCCGGAGACGCCCACGAAGGCGGTGCGGTCGAGGGAGACAGCGAGGTTGTCCGCCAGATCAAGGAAATTCTGGAAACCCGGGTGCGCCCGGCGGTGGCTCAGGATGGCGGCGACATCATGTTCAACGACTTCAAGGATGGGGTTGTCTACCTGAACATGCGCGGATCCTGTGCCGGTTGCCCCAGTTCCACGGCAACCCTGAAACAGGGGATCGAAACCATGATGCGCCACTATATTCCCGAAGTTCAGTCGGTTCAGGCCGTCCAGTAGGGCGTATGCCCCAGGCGGGGACCGTGTCATTGTCCCCGTTTTGGAAACAGTGTGTTGACGCGGGACCGGTCGCCATGGACCGGTCCCGCTGTCCATATGGGGCTATTGATCTCCCTATCCTTTCCACGGAGTTTGCCATGACCACCGATCCCCTTGCCCAGTCCGTCGAACCACCTCGCCATGGGGAGGCTCTTGATAAGGCGGCCTTGGAGCAGTTGTTCCTGTCCGCTCGCAGCTACCCGGCCTGGACCGACAAGCCCGTTGAACCGGTGGTTTTGGAGCGGCTGTACAATATTCTCCGCTGGGGGCCGACCAGCATGAATTGTAGCCCGGCCCGCTTCATCTTCGTGACGTCGCCCGAGGCCAAGGACCGTTTGCTCCCCTGCTTGATGCCGGGCAACGTGGACAAGACCAAGGCCGCTCCGGTCACGGTCATCGTGGCCCATGACACGCGCTTTCACGATCACTTTCCCAAGCTTTGGTCCGTTTCCGATCCGCGCGGAATGTACGAGTCCAATGAAGCCCTGCGTGAGATGACGGCCTTGAAAAACGGGACCTTGCAAGGCGCCTATTTGATCCTGGCGGCCCGCGCCCTGGGTCTGGATTGCGGTCCGATGGCCGGTTTCGACGCCGCGAAGGTCGACAAGGCGTTCCTTGAGGGCGGCACCTGGACCGCCAATTTCCTGGTGAATATCGGATATGGTGCCGAGGAAGGCCTGTTCCCCCGGGGACCGCGCCTGCCCTTCGAAGACGTGTGCCAGGTGGTGTAGTTTTGCCTTAGAGTGAAATGGGATCAGCTTGAGTCAAACTGGCCCAGTTTCACTCTGATTCTATAAGTTTTAGAGTCTCTTCGAGGCCAAGTTTGGTCGCAAAGCGACCCAACTCGATCTCGGAATACTCTAGAGCCCAACCCGAAATGACTCTCATTATTTCAACCACTTGGTCGTCATTCCCGCGCACGCGGGAATCCAGGGTGGGAGCAGGCAAGGGAAGCAAATCCCGCGACGCCAGTGCATTTGACAGCGGCACCGAAATCAACCCTGGATGCCCGTTTTCACGGGCATGACGGAAACCTTTAATTTCACGGCATGACTTTTGGTTTGGGCTCTTAGAGCATCGAGCGGAAAAGTGGGGACCGCAGGGAACGCGGAGCGGACAACCGGTTTTCCGGTCCACGCGATGCTCTAACCATATGATTTTAGATCAAATTATCCGCCCTAAATCGATTCCGATTTAGGGCGGTTTGATCTAATGGTGTGACCGGGGACCTGCCGCGTCTCCGGTTTATCCTGAAAACAAGGGGGCTGCGCCCGGCGTTTGAGGGCGGGGGAAAATCAGACAAGCCGGTTCACCCGATTGCCCTGGATCGGGTTTTTTTGGTCTATGCGGTGGGGCTGCCCTGGGGCACACTGTTCCCTAACACGGCGCGAGTCCCCGGATTTCCCCCATGGCCCAGATTTCCACCATGGACGATTCCCGGAGCGGGAGCGCGGGGACGAGAGTTCGACGACCATCGCCGATCGGTACCAAACGATCGACTTCAATCGCCAGCCGGATGCCCCTTTCGGTTCCTGCCTTGTGGTGGGAGCGTCTCGAGTCGCGTCGAAAAACAAGGCCGTCCCGCTGGTTCCCAATCATGGACCGGAGAGGACTGGTCCCCACCAGGAAACTTTCAGGATACCCGCCCAAGATGTCCGACGACACGAAACGCAATTTCGAACGCGAAGCGCTTCTGTTCCACACCACCGGTCGCCCCGGCAAGATTGAAATCGCCCCAACCAAGCCGTTGAACACCCAGCGGGACCTGTCTTTGGCCTATTCGCCGGGCGTGGCTGCTCCCTGTCTGGAAATCCAGCGCGATCCCGCCACCGCATACGATTATACCGCCAAGGGGAATTTGGTGGCGATCATCTCCAATGGCACCGCAGTCTTGGGCCTGGGGGATCTGGGCGCGTTGGCAAGCAAACCGGTGATGGAGGGCAAGGCGGTTCTATTCAAGAAATTCGCCGACGTCGACGGCATCGACCTGGAGGTCGACACCCGGGACGTGGAGGAATTCATCAACGCTGTCCGCTATCTGGGTCCCAGCTTTGGCGGGATCAATCTGGAGGACATCAAGGCGCCGGAATGCTTCATCATCGAACAGCGCTTGCGTGAGTTGATGGATATTCCCGTGTTCCATGACGACCAGCATGGTACGGCCATCATTGCCGCCGCGGGTCTGGTGAACGCCCTGGAGTTGTCGAACCGGACCATTGACGAGATCCGCATTGTGGTCAACGGTGCCGGTGCCGCAGCCATCGCTTGTGTTGAGCTGGTCAAGGCCATGGGCGTTCCCCATAACAACGTGACCATGTGTGACACCAAGGGGGTCATCCACAAGGGTCGCACAGACCTGAACCAGTGGAAATCGGCCCATGCCGTCGAGTCCGAAGCCCGGACTCTGGCAGAGGCCATGGATGGGGCCAATGTGTTTTTCGGCTTGTCCAAAAAGGGCACGGTGACGCCGGAGATGGTCGCCTCCATGGCCGATCAGCCTATCATTTTCGCCATGGCCAACCCCGATCCGGAAATTACACCGGAAGAGGTGAGGAGCGTGCGCAAGGACGCCATCATGGCGACGGGCCGCTCCGATTACCCCAACCAGATCAACAATGTCTTGGGTTTTCCCTATATCTTCCGTGGCGCGCTCGACGTGCGGGCTCGGACCATCAATGAGGACATGAAGATTGCCGCTGCCAAGGCCATCGCCGCGCTCGCCCGGGAGGATGTGCCCGACGAGGTGGCGGCGGCCTATTCGGGGCGGCGCCTGCGCTATGGCCCGGAATACATCATTCCCGTGCCCTTCGATCCTCGGTTGATCGCCGCCATTCCTCCGGCCGTGGCGGAAGCCGCCATGGCCTCTGGGGTGGCCCAAAAGCCGATCATTGACATGGATGGCTATCGACGGGAGCTGTCCGCTCGCTTGGACCCCACGGCGGCGAGCCTGCAAGCCCTGGCCCGCGAAGCGGCGAGCAATCCCAAGCGGGTGGTCTTCGCCGAGGGCGAGGAAGAGAAGATGATCCGCGCTGCCGTATCCTACCGCAATGCTGGGTACGGCACGCCCTTGCTGGTAGGCCGCGAAGAAAAGATCAAGGAAACCATGAAGTCCTTGGGTTTGACGGGTCTGGAGGGCATGGAAATCCACAATGCCCGCCTATCCTATCACACCAAGCATTATACCGACTTCCTGTACCGGCGCCTGCGGCGGCAGGGCTATTTGTATCGGGACGTCCAGCGGATGGTGAACCAGGATCGCAATATTTTTGCCTCCTGCATGGTGGCACTGGAAGACGCGGACGCCATGGTTACGGGCACGACTCGCCATTTCCACACCTGCCTGAACGATATCACCAAGGCCGTCGACACCAATCCTGGAGAACGGGTTTTCTCGGTTTCGCTGATGGTTGCCCGGGGTCGGACGGTTTTCATTGCCGACACCAATGTCCATGAAGCGCCGAGTGCAGAGATCCTGGCCGATATCGCCGTGCAGACCGCCGCGCTGGCCCGCCGTATGGGGCATGAGCCTCGGGTCGCTTTGTTGTCCTATTCCACCTTCGGCGCGCCCCAGGGCCGAACGCCAGATAAACCCCGTCAAGCGGTCTCGATCCTGGAAGAGCGGAACGTGGAGTTCGAATTCGACGGCGAGATTGGCGCCCATGTGGCCCTGGACCCGAACCTGTTGAAATTGTATCCGTTCTGTCGCTTGTCTGGACCGGCGAACGTGTTGATCATGCCGGGACTGCATTCGGCCAATATTTCTTCGAAGCTGATGCAGAAACTTGGCGGGGCGACGATGATTGGTCCGGTGATGATGGGTTTGTCCCGCCCCTGCCAGATTGTTCAAATGGACGCCACGGTCTCCGATATCGTGCATATGGCCACCCTCGCTGCAGTGGAGGCCGGGCGGTAGCGGAGTCCTTTGGTCGCGATTGGCCGGGTCCAATTTTTTGGATCCGGCCCATAGGAAAGGACCCCCCATGGACCGCCAGACTCCCAGCCTTGGCCGCCTGATTGGCGTGTCAGCCCTGGTCTGTTCACCCGCAACGGGGATTCTGTTGGCCCTGGTTCTGACGGGGGAAGCCAATCCGGCCACGGCTCTGCCGGCCATCGGGGCGATTATCGGTCTGACGGCTCTGTTGATCCGGTCGTTCCTGGGGGATTTGTCCCTGGTCATTCTGCGGATGCGGATCATGACCAGCGAATCCATTGAGGCGGACCGGATGGAAGAGGGGGGCCCCCTTCCCCGCCTGGATGTGGCCCAGCGGATTCTGACTGCGGCCAATGCCCTGGACCGGACTTGGCGCAAGCGACACAAGGTCCTGCGAGATCAAGTGTGGTCGGATGGCCAGGTGCTCAACAATCTGCCCGATCCCTTGCTGATGATCGGTACCGATGCCATCGTCACACGGGCCAACGAAGCCGCTCGTGTTCTGTTCAACAGGGAACCCGCAGGACAGGAAATCACCAGTTTCCTGCGGGACCCCAATGTTCTGGATACCATCGAATCGGTTCTGACCACCGAGGAATCGCGGCAGGCTACCTGGATTATGCCGGGTACCGTGGAGCGGGAATTCGAAGTGCGGGCCACCCGTTTGCCCACCAAAGGGGTGGATGGTTCCTTGGCGCTTTTGACCCTTCACGACATCACCGCCCTGCGTCGGTTGGAGCAGATGCGCGCCGATTTTGTGGCCAATGCCAGCCATGAATTGCGGACCCCGCTGTCCAGTCTGATCGGTTTCACCGAGACCCTGGCGGGAAGTGCCAAGGATGATCCCGAGGCGCGGGAGGCTTTTTTGGCGATCATGCTGGAACAGGCCCAGCGCATGCAGCGCCTGATTGAGGACCTGCTCTCCCTATCCCGAATCGAGATGGAGGAGCATAGTCCCCCCAATGACCCTGTGGAGGTGGTCCGTGTTCTGGAAAGCGTGCGCAAGTTCCTGGATATCAAGGCACGGGACAAATCCATGGAGATCCGAATCGAGTCGGATGCCGCCCTCCCCCCGGCCATTGGCGATGGGGACCAACTGTCGCAGATCTTTCAGAACCTGATGGACAACGCCATCAAATACGGACGCCCTGGAACGCCGGTAATGGTCGGCGTCGCCCTGTGCGACCGAGGTCCGCCGGCCATGCCTGCGGCCTTGCGCGCGCCCTGCCTCAAGGTCAGCGTCCGTGATCAGGGCGAGGGCATTGGCAAGGAACACTTGCCTCGCCTGACCGAGCGGTTCTATCGGGTGGACAAAGCGCGCTCCCGGGCCATGGGGGGGACGGGTCTGGGTCTGGCCATCGTAAAACATGTGGTGGCGCGTCACCGTGGGGCCCTGACCATTGAAAGCAAGCAGGGCGAGGGCACGACGATCAGTGTCTTTCTTCCCTTGCATGGGGCGAAACGGATGGGGGCGGTCAACGCCGCAGAGTAGGGAGGGCAAGAGGTTTCTTTTTCCGCAAATTGCTCTCACTCTCGGGTCTATTTTGCGTCAAGGCCGTTTCAATGATATGAACAGGTTTGCTGTTCTCTCCCATTGAAACGAGTGCCGCCGTTATGACTGCGACCCGCCCGCCGTTCCACACCGTGAGTTCCTATGACGATGAACTGCGGGGTCTGGATTCCCTGATTCAGCAGATGGGCGGTCTGGCCATTTCCCAGACCCGCGACGCCATCCAGGGAATCGTCAACCAGTCCGATGAAAGCGATGCGCTGATCAAGGAAAGGGAAGAGCGAATCAACGCGCTGGAACACCAGGTCAATGAGCAGGTGGTGCGCCTTTTGGCCCTGCGCCAACCCGTGGCCAATGACCTGCGAACCGTGGTAACCGCCTTAAAGGCGTCCTCCATGCTGGAGCGGGTGGGCGATTATGCCGCCAATGCGGCCCGCCGGGGCGAAACCATGGCCGATAGTTCCATGGTGCCGGTGAAAAGCCCGGTAACACGTATGGGCGAGTTGGTGATCGCCATGCTCGACGATGCGCTGCGGGCCTTTCAGGACCGGGATCCCGAATTGGCAATCCAGGTGCGGGAACGGGATACGGAAGTGGATGCTCTCCATTCCAGCCTGTTTCGGGAACTTCTGACCTATATGTTGGAAGACCCCCGGAACATTTCGGTCTGTTCCCAACTGATGTTCATCTCCAAGAACCTGGAACGGGTGGGGGATCAGGCCACCAATATTGCCGAAGCCGCCTATTATCGGGCAACGGGGAAAGACCTGGATATGGATCGTCCCAAGGACGACACCACATCCAGCGCCGTTGCGGTTTCAGATCAAGATATGGTTGTTGAGCCCCGATTTCAGGATTGATCGTTCCGTTGAGGTATAGACTGTTTCCTCGAAAGGGATCCCCCCTCACCACGCTGTGTTGACTTCGGTTCTGAGCAAGTGCTCAGACGCTTCGGAAAAGCAGACGAAGATCACACGGGCGGGATAGGGGGTTGTGCGGAGAACACGCGTGACTTCCCGCACGGCGACGGTGGCGGCGCGATCGGGCGGAAAGCTATAGACGCCCGTCGAGATCGCAGGAAAGGCAATCGTTTCGAGGGATAACTGCGCCGCCTCCTCCAGGCACCGCCGGTAGCAGGAGGCGAGCAGGCGGTCAGCTTCGCTGGGTGCATGATGGTCCCAGACAGGGCCGACGGTATGGATCACATAACGGGCAGGCAGGCCATACCCTCGGGTGACTTCGGCATCCCCCGTTTCGCAGCCGTTGAGCCGCTTGCACTCCTCAAGCAACTCTGGACCGGCAGCCCTGTGGATGGCTCCATCGACGCCCCCACCCCCCAGCAGGCTGGAATTGGCTGCGTTGACAATGGCATCAACGGCCAAGGTGGTGATGTCCCCAAGAATCACCTCCAGGCGGTCTCGAATATCTTCGGACATGGTGTGCATCTCCCCCAGATTCTCTATCTGTCATGGAACAAGATAGACGTCTTGGCGGAAAACGCAAAACGCGCGCGGTCCTGAATACCGCGCGCGTTCTCAAGTGGCGTGGGATGCGAAGGGTTAGAGCATCGAGCGGAAAAGTGGGGACCGAAGGGAACGCGGAGCGGACAACCGGTTTTCCGGCACTGTACACGACAGCTGGTCCTTTCCCGTCACGGGGCTTTGCCCCGTTCCCCACTGGGGCCGAAAGGCCCCAGACCCCGGGCAGTTGCTGGCCGAAAGGCCCCAGACCCCAGGTTGTTATTTTCAAAAGAAAAAGAGGGGTTTGGGGGCATCGCCCCCAAATGGGCTTGGGCACTCGCCCAAAAAACACGAGACACAGTCGTGTCCTGTGGGGAGCCGGTCCAAGCGATGCTTTAACCATATGAGCCTAGATCAAATGATCCCCCCTAAATCGGTTTCGATTTAGGGGGGGGGGGGTGATCTAGGCTTTCGCCTTCTTCTCTGCTTCAATACCGGCTTGGATCACCTTCCACGCATCTTCGGGGCCACCCCAGCCGAGGATCTTGACCCACTTGCCCTCTTCCAAGTCCTTGTAGTGGGCAAAGAAGTGCTCGATGCGTTGCAGCTCGACGGGACGGACGTCCTTGTAGCTGTTTACGTTGTCGTGGTAGGGGTGCAGTTTGGAATGGGGAACGCCCAGGACCTTTTCGTCCTTACCGGCCTCGTCTTCCATGTACAGCACGCCGATGGGGCGGGTCCGCAGCACGGAGCCAACGGCCACGGGGATACGACCGATCACCACCACATCTACCGCGTCACCGTCCTCGGACAGGGTGTGGGGAATGAAGCCATAGTTGCTGGGGTAATGCATGGCGGTGTGCAGGAAACGGTCGACGTACATGGCCCCGGATTCTTTATCCACCTCGTACTTGACCGGATCCGCGCGCATCGGAATCTCGATGATGACGTTGACGTCCTCCGGCGGGTTCTTGCCGACGGGGATCTTCTTGATGTCCATGAAACCTGTTTCCTCTCTCGATAGACGAAATCGCCGTCTCCCCCAGGGCGGCGGCGGGCGCACAGTATCTGTTTTGCAGGTGCGGGAAAAGCCCGAGTCCGTACTTTACGGGGGGAAGCGACCTGCTATTGTCCGATTGTTGCTGTATGGAAGGTTTTTCCCGTGCCCTCTCCCCCCTTTTCCCCACCCGAATCCATTCTTGTCCATGTGGGGCTGGACCTCGTTGGCGATGGCTTGTTGAAGCTGCCCTTTGTCAATGGCCTGCGGCTGGCCTTCCCCGAGGCCCGGATTACGTGGCTTGCCGGGACGGGGCCGACGGTTTTCGATGGGGCGCTGAAAGCCCAGGTCGAGGGAAAAATCGACGAGGTCATCCAGACCACTGGGTTGACCAAATCCTGGAAACGGATCCTCGGTCACCCCTTGCGCGGCACGGCGGGGGCGGGGCGGTCCTGGGATCTGGTGATTGACACCCAGACCTCCACCCGCCCGGCCCTGATCCTCTGGCGGGTGCCGCACCGGCTCTATCTTTCCAGTGCCCTGAGTTACCGGCTTTGTTTCGAGCGGCCCCCCGCCGAGTACCATCGTCCGGCCCATATGACCCGGCGCCTGTTGGATCTGCTGTGGTTGGCAACGGGGAAGACCCGGACCTTCCCCATGGCCTACGACCTGATTCCCGCCCCGGGTGACCGGGAGGAGGCCGCGCGGCTGCTTCCCAACGACGGTACGGAGACCGCGCCCTGGGTGGCGCTTTGTCCCGGGGCCGGAGGGCGTTGGAAATGCTGGCCTCTGGAGTGTTTTATCGGGCTGGCGCGCCAGCTGACGGATCGGGGGGCCCGACCGGTGTTCCTGCTCGGGCCGGATGAGACCGAATGGCGCGAGCCCCTGGCGAAGGCCCTATCCCCCGCCCGCTTCCCCTTGCAGGAGGCCGGTTGGGGATCCCTGACCCTGTCGGCTGCAGTGATGGGCCAATGCGCGGCGGTGGTTTGCAACGACGCGGGGGTGGGGCATATCGCCGCAGGCTCTGGGGCCCCGTTGATCAGCCTGTTTGGCCCCACGGCACCAGAGAAATTCGCCCCCTGCACAGACAAAGGCACCATCCTGCGTGCCCAGGACTGGGGGGGGCCGGAGATGGAGCGGATTCCCGTGGAAGCTGTCGTGGAGGCCGTGTGGGCCGCCCTGCCCTCTCCTCTGTGACTGGTTAGCTGTTTCTGGGGGGCGCGAATTTCGCCGCGAGGACCACCAGGATCAGCACGGGAAGGCCGATCACCGCCGTACCCACATAGAAGCTCACGTATCCCACGGCGTCAACGAAGGTGCCTCCGTATCCGGCCAGGATCTTGGGGAACAGGGTCATCAGCGAACTGAACAGAGCGTATTGCATAGCCGTGAATTGGATGCTGGTCAGGGCCGAGAGATAGGCCACGAACGCGGCGGAGGCGATCCCCGAGCTTAAGTTGTCGCCGACAATGGCGATCATCAGATAGGGCGTCTCCCCAGGGTGAACTGCCAGAAGGGCAAACAACAGGTTTGATCCCGCCGCGAGGACCGCGCCGAGGAACAGAACCTTCATCACCCCGAACCGCAGAGCGAGCACACCCCCAAGAAATCCGCCCCCGATGGTTGTCCACAGGCCGAGGAATTTGGTGTAGGTGGCGATCTGGTCCTTGGTGAAGCCCATGTCCACGTAGAACAGATTGGCGACGGCTCCCATGACAATATCGGCGACCCGGTAGGAGCCAATGAGAGCCAGGACCAAGAGGGCGAGCTTGCCGTAGCGCACGAAAAAATCGGCGATGGGGGCGTAGTAGGTCAAGGCCACATGGCGGCGGGAGGCAACACCTGCGACCATCAACAGCACGGCCAAACTTCCAGCACCCACCACGGAAAGGACAAAGCGCAGGCAGCCCGCCAAGAAACCGGCGAGGTGGGTCGCGAGGCCCCAATTCTCGCTCATGGCTTTAGAGAGACCGGCGATCCAGGTCTCGGTGAGAAGGAACGTGGTGAGAAACCCCGCCGCAGCAAGGATGACCACGGCGACGAAGCGGGCTTGGTCCCGGGTTCGGCCTGGGCTCTCGTCGGCGGTACGGCCTTCGACCACCGGTTCAGGCACCATCAGGGTGGTGAGGATCCCCACCCCCACGCAGAGCGCCATGGCCTTGTAGACCATCCCCCAACTGGCGGCGTCATAAACGTCCCCGTGCTCCAGGGCCGAGGCGAGCCAGAGGGATCCGGCTCCGGCCACCAGCATGCCGACCCGATAGCCACCGATATACATGGCTGACATCATGGATTGAAGTTCCGGCTCCGCCGCTTCGATGCGGTAGGCATCCAGCACCACGTCCTGGGTGGCAGAGGAAAAGCCGATGATCACGGCGCCGATGGCGGTCAGGGTCAGGCTGGTGGCCGGGTCAAAGGATCCGGTCCAGACCATACCGACGCAGAGGGCCGATTGGGCGAGCAGCATCCACCCCCGCCGCCGCCCCAGCCAAGGGGTGAGGATCGGCAGGCGCAGCCGGTCAACCAGGGGAGCCCAGACGAATTTGACCGAATAGGCCAAGGCGGCCCAACTCAGCATGGTGACCGTCGAGCGGTCCACTCCTGCTTCCCGCAGCCAGACCGAAAGGGTGGAAAAGACCAGCAGCAATGGCAGACCCGAGGAGAACCCCAGGAAGAACATGCGCCCCACCCGGGTATCCCCGGCGGCGAGGATGGCATCTCTCCAGCGCTGGGGCAGCGGCGCGAGCAAGGCGTGTCCCAGGGCGGCGAGTCCGACAGCGCAAGCCAAGTTGGCGATGACGGCCCCCGTCCCTCTTGGAAAAACGCGCAGACGCCAGGGCGCGGGAACGGAGGTCTCGGTCATGGCGGATATCCTGCTGGAAAGAGGTGACTCAGGGAGCCAGAAAGCCCGAGTTGCGTCAAGGGTTTGGGGAAGAGCTTCTGGCTTTGTCCCGGCCTTCAAGGGGTCTGTTTTCCCGTCACGGGGCTTTGCCCCGTTCCCCACTGGGGCCGAACGGCCCCAGACCCCAGGCCATAAAAAAATGGGTTTGAGCAATCGCCCAAAAAAAGACGAGACACTGTCGAGTATTGCGATGTGGAACACACAAAGACAGTGAATTTCACGATCTTGCTGCCTCTTCAATGATCCATTCGGAAAAGGAGTGAATCGGACCTTCGTTCAATCTGATCGGTTCTTGGATGACGAGGCAAAAAGTCTTGGAGATTCCTTTGCCCTCCGGCCAGGTTGCCGAAGCTACGATATTCTGTATGAAACACGAGAGTGATTCATTGTTTACGCTAAACCAAAGGTCAGGGGCCTGATTCCTTTTAAACGCATGGGATCAAAGGGTTTGTAACCCTTTGCGGGTCTGGGCGGAGCCCAGAGTTTTGTAAGGGCGTGGTCAGGACCTTAAAGAGATGGCGCCGGATACAAGAAAAGGGCGGCCCCATGGGACCGCCCTTTCCGTAACCGTCACACCGATCGAGGCTGTTATCCCTCGACGGTTTTCGCTTTCTTCTTCCGCTCATGCGGATCCAGGTAGCGCTTGCGCAGACGGATGGTCTTCGGCGTCACCTCGACCAACTCGTCGTCCTGAATGTAGGCCAGCGCCTCTTCCAGGCTCATGCGGACCGGCGGGACCAGGCGGATGGCCTCATCCTTGCCCGAGGCGCGGATGTTGGTCAGCTGCTTGGCCTTCAGGATGTTCAGCTCCAGGTCATTGCCCCGGCTGTGCTCGCCGATGATCATGCCCTCGTAGACCTTGTTGCCCGGCTCGATGAACATCTTGCCGCGGTCCTGAAGGTTGAAGATGGCGTATGCCACCGCTTCGCCCTGGCCGTTGGAGATCAGCACACCCTCGCGGCGGCCTTCGATCACCCCCTTGTGGGGAGCGTAGCCGTGGAACAACCGGTTCATCACGCCGGTTCCCCGGGTGTCCGTGAGGAACTCCCCATGGTAGCCGATCAGACCGCGAGAGGGAGCGTGGAAGACCAGACGGGACTTGCCACCGCCGGACGGCTTCATTTCCTGAAGCTCGGCCTTGCGCAGGGACATCTTCTCGACCACGGCGCCCGAGAACTCGTCATCCACGTCGATGACGACTTCTTCGATCGGCTCCATGCGTTGACCGTTCTCGTCGGTCTGGAACAGAACGCGCGGGCGGGAGATGGACAGCTCGAAGCCCTCGCGCCGCATGGTCTCGATCAGCACGCCGAGCTGCAGTTCGCCGCGACCGGCGACCTCGAAGGCGTCCTTGTCTTCGGTTTCGCGGATCTGGATGGCCACGTTGCCCTCGGCCTCCCGGTCCAGGCGGGCGGCGATGACACGGCTGGTCAGCTTGGTGCCTTCCTGACCGGCGAGCGGCGAGTCATTGACCTGGAAGGTCATGGCCAGTGTCGGCGGATCGATGGGGATGGCCTTCAGGGCCTCGGTGACGTCCATGGCGCAGATGGTATCGGCCACGTTGGCCTTGGCCATACCGGCGATGGCGATGATATCGCCTGCGTCGGCTTCTTCCACGGGCACCCGGTCGAGGCCGCGGAAAGCCAGAATCTTCGACGCCCGGCCCTGTTCCAGCAATACACCCTCGCGGGAGAGCGCCTTGATGGGCATGTTCATCTTGATTTTGCCCGTCTCGATGCGACCGGTCAGGATGCGACCCAGGTAGGGGTCCGCTTCCAGGGTGGTGGCCAGCATGGTGAAAGGGGCATCGATGTTCCGAGCGGGCTTGGGCACATGTTCACAGATCAGGGTGAACAGGGGCTCCAGCGTCAGCCCTTCGGTTCCGCCTTCGATTTGCTCCAGGTCGGTCACCGCCCAGCCGTTGCGCCCAGAGGCGTAGAGGGTCGGGAAATCGAGCTGGTGGTCATCGGCGCCCAGATTGGCGAACAGGTCGAAAACCTCGTCGTGGACCTCGTAGGCCCGGGCGTCGGAGCGGTCGACTTTGTTGATGATGACGATGGGGCGCAGGCCCAGGGCGAGTGCCTTGCTCAGCACGAACTTGGTCTGGGGCAGGGGCCCCTCCGCTGCGTCGCAGAGAAGGACGACGCCGTCGACCATGGACAGGATGCGTTCCACCTCGCCACCGAAGTCGGCGTGGCCCGGGGTGTCGACAATGTTCACGCGCACCCCCTTCCACTCCACCGAGGTGGGTTTGGCGAGGATGGTGATACCCCGTTCCTTTTCCAGGTCGTTGGAATCGAGCGCGCGCTCGTCCACCTTCTGGTTGTCACGGAACGTGCCGCTTTGCTTGAGCAGCGAGTCCACCAGGGTGGTTTTGCCGTGGTCGACGTGCGCGATGATCGCGATGTTGCGGAGGGTGCTCATGGGAGTGTTCTTTTAGCCCAACTTTTCCTTGACGAGTTCGGCCAGGGAGGAAACCTCCGGGCGGGCACCGAAGTGGGAAACCACTTCCGCAGCCGCGATGGCCCCGATGCGCGCGCAGAGCTTGGGCTCGTACCCGCGGCAATAGCCGAACAGAAAACCGGCGGCGAACTGATCGCCAGCCCCGGTGGTGTCGACCAGATGTGTCACCGGTTCGGCGGGCACATCGGTCATATCGGTGGCGGTAACGACCCGGCACCCCTTGGCGCTTCTGGTCAGGGCGGCGAGTTCCACCTTGCCCTGCACGGCCTTGGCTGCCGTTTCGAAGTCGTCGGTGTCGTACAGCGCCATGATTTCGGTTTCATTGGCGAACAGGATGTCGACGTGGTTGTTCACCAAATCCAGGAACTCGGCCTTATGCCGGTCCACGCAAAAAGAATCGGACAGGGACAGCGAGAACTTACGCCCTGCGTTGCGGGCGTGGTCAGCGGCTTTGACGATGGCCTGCTTGGCCGCATCCATGTCCCACAGGTACCCTTCGACATAGGTGACCTTGGACTCCTGGATCAGGGTGGCGTCGATGTCATCGGGACCCAACTGGGTGCAGGCCCCCAGGAAGGTGCTCATGGTGCGCTCGGCGTCCGGGGTTACCAGGATCATGCAGCGGGCGGTGGAGATCTCGCCAGACAACGGCTTGGTGTCGAAGGTGGCGCCGATGGAGGTGATGTCGTGGCGGAAGATCTTCCCCAGGCCGTCATCGTTGACCTTGCCAATATAGGCGACCCGTGCCCCCAGGGAAGCCAAACCGGCGATGGTATTGCCTGCCGAGCCGCCAGAGGATTCGATGCCCGGACCCATGGCCCCGTAAAGCTTTTCCGCCTGGGCTTCGTCAACCAGGATCATGGCGCCCTTGGGCAGCGCATGGGTGGTCAGGAAGGCGTCATCGGCATTTGCCAGCACGTCGACAATCGCGTTGCCAATTCCGGCCACGTCGAAACGGGGTTCGGCCATGAAATCCTCTCGTCCATTTTATTGTAAGGAGTCCGTGTCCGGGCCCTGTCCAGCCTTTCGGCCGACGAGTCCAACGTCCAGGTGGGGTTGTCCCCCTTGGGCGGCAGTTGCCGGGGGCCTTCCTGATCCGTTGTGGAACGGTCCTGGCCCGAATGCGATCCACCCACGCGTCTCGTGGGCCGATGGGGCCGGGCCGCAGTATACTTGTGACGGCCCGGATCACAAGGCGGCGTGCGGTCCTGTCCCAGGTTTTTCCCAGCTTTTTGGGGGGCAAACCTTGCGTTAAAGGGCGGAAACCCTCACATTCGAGCGATTCCGCGATGCGAAAAAATAATCGTGGGAGGGGGAAAAGCGGGCATCGATTTTCCGTCTTCTGCCACTTAAACCTATTGCAATCGACCATGCGCATGGATCCGGGTCGATTCGACCAGCATCCGGTGCGATCCAATCGAGAAGGACCGACGACCCCATGTTTTCCGCCCTGATGAAGGCCTTTGGCCAGCTAGGAGACCCACGGATCCGCAAAGTTTTGCTCCTCTCCCTCGGGCTGACCCTGCTGGGATATGTGGCGTTGGTTGCGGGTTTGTCGGCCCTGGCGACCGTGATCCAAGCGACGGGTATTGATTTGTTGGACACCGCCATCGACTGGCTGGCCGGAACTGCGGTGATGTTTGTGGCCCTGCTGTTCTTTCCGGCTCTTGTAACGCTGATTTCCAGTTTCTTCCTGGAGGAGGTGGCAGACGCCGTGGATGCGCGTCACTATCCGGCCCTGCCCTCTCCCCGGAAGAGTCCATTGATCGAGACTCTTGTGTCGTCGATCAAGTTCACGCTGGTGATGGTGCTGCTGAATATCGTCGTCATCCCCTTATATTTCATTCCCGGGATTGGCTTGTTCCTGTTCTATGGACTGAATGGCTATCTGCTTAGCCGGGAGTATCTGGAGCTGGTCGCCCATCGGCGTATGGTACCAAAGGAGGCGAAAGGTCTGAGGTCCCGGTATCAGGGCCGCCTTTGGATTCTTGGAGCGGCGACGGCGTTCTTGACCACCATTCCCATCCTCAACCTGCTGGCGCCGATCATTGGGACGGCGGCCATGGTGCATATGGTGGAATCCCTTCGGCGCAAGGATGCTGTGTCCAAGGGCGTCTGATGACTTGAAGCCCCCTTGTGGCGCGGATAAAGTGGAGGTATGCGTGGCAGCGACGGAACCGGGGGGGCGCTGCGGCGGAGACTTCATTTGGCGGGTGGGCTAGGGAGCGGTTCCTGGACCCAACGAGCCACTTTATGCCAGGAAAGAGCCAATCGCCCATGTTCGGACGTAAGACACCCAACCAGCCCACGCGCAAGGAATCCACCGGTTCCGACAAGACGGATGCAAAGTCCGAAGCAGATTCGGTTCAGGATGCAGGTGCTTTGACCGACGGGCAAGACGCCACAGAATTCAGGCCCAAGGGAGCCGCTGCCTTCACTCCCTCGGGGGACACCCCCAGCTTTACACCCGATAGTCGAGCAGCGCCGACGTTCACTCCGCCATCGAGCGTGGCGGCTCCTCCCTTGAAACCGTTTGCCCAGCGAGGCACCCAGATGCCCAGCCGTCCCATGCAGACCTCCTACAAGCAGCAGGATATGCCCAGACGGGGCATGGATATTCCGGGCCATGGGGGCCATGGGGGCCGTCGGACCGATGCCGTGTCTCCCGTCGGGGATGGAAAAACCTTGACAGTCGGTCGGGAAATCCAACTCTCCGGAGAAATCTCTGCCTGCGACCATTTGGTGGTGGAGGGTAAAGTTCAGGCAAACTTGGCCAACGCCCGCATTTTGGAAGTCGCCGAAGGGGGGCAATTTCTCGGCAAGGTCACCATCGAGGAAGCCGATATCAGCGGCCTGTTCGAAGGAGAAATGACCGTGACTCGTCTGGTGACCGTGCGCCCCACGGGAAAGGTTTCGGGAATACTTCGTTACGAATCCTTGGTGGTTGAGGATGGGGGGAAAGTTCAGGGAACTGTCTCGCCTTTATCCGATGATGATGACGACGACAACAATGGTTCGGTCTGATCTTGGGGTGCGACGGAAGTCCCCTTTCCTTCTGGTACCCTTGAGAACCACAAGTTTTTTGGTGGCGATGTTGGGTTTGGCGGCGTGTCAAACCACCGAGTCAGCGAAGCTGCTTGATGGGGTCAAGATACCCCCCCTGCCCATCTCCTCCCCCCGGGAAATGATGGGCAAGGAAGGGAAGGCCCTTCGGGCTGCCCTGGGCAAACCGGCTCTGTTGCGTCAGGAATCTCCGGCCCAGGTCTGGCAATACCTGGGGGCGTCCTGCGTCCTCGACTTTTTCCTCTACGAGGAAGACGGCGGCCAGATGCGGGTGACCCACATCGAAAGCCGGGGACGGACTGGTGGATCTGTCAGGCCAGATCTCTGTCTGCAAGACGTCCATCGGACCCGCTATCTGTCTGCCAATGGGGGTGGACAGGCTGGGGTGTGACCGGATGACGGTTTCGAGAGCATCGAGCGGAAAAGTGGGCACCGGTTTTCCGGTCCACTCGATGCTCAACTTATTGAATTTAGATCAAATTACCCACCCTGAATCGATTCCGATTTAGGGCGGTTTGATCTAGGGCGGTCAGGCCAAAATCTTATCCTTGAACAGACAGACCTCGGTGACCGGGCAAACCGGGCAATCGGGTTTGCGTGCCTTGCAGATATAGCGGCCATGCAGGATCAACCAGTGATGGGCGTGTTGGGCAAAGGCCGGAGGAACGATCCGCTCTAGCAATAACTCCACAGCCAAGGGTGTCTTGCCGGGGGCAAGGCCGGTTCTGTTGGAGACCCGGAACAGGTGAGTGTCCACCGCGATAGTTGGCTGGCCAAAGGCGATGTTCAAGACCACATTGGCGGTCTTCCGGCCCACGCCGGGGAGTTTTTCCAGGGCTTCCCGGTCCGGGGGAACGGAGCCTGCGTGTTCGGCGATCAGGGCTTCGGACAGGGCGATGACGTTCTTGGCCTTGGTATTGAA
Source organism: Rhodospirillum sp. A1_3_36 (assembly GCF_047263945.1). Taxonomy (NCBI): domain Bacteria; kingdom Pseudomonadati; phylum Pseudomonadota; class Alphaproteobacteria; order Rhodospirillales; family Rhodospirillaceae; genus Rhodospirillum; species Rhodospirillum sp. A1_3_36. The sequence goes on from NZ_JBLAVB010000002.1 coordinate 521,146, forward strand.
CAGGCCGATGGTCTTGATGTAGTCACGAACCCGGTCCAACCCCAGAGCCACCATCTTTTCCGGTGTATCGGCCACCTTGAACAGGGGGCCGGTGGCTTTGTTCACGCCCTTATCTGTGGCTTGGGCTGACAGAACCACAGCGACCAGCAGGGTATAGGGGTTGACGTAGTCCAGTTCGCCCTTCGGTTCCGGATTGGCTTCGGCGAGCAGGGAGAAAAACCGCTCAATCTTCTCCCTGGAGAGCTTGGACCGGGGGAGGGATTTCGTTTTGGGTGCGGTGGCCATGGGCAGCCCCTTTTGCAAGTCAGCAAGAACCGGGTGGGGGGCGCTATGGCCCATCCCTAGTGTGGGGGCATGCTTACACCACATTCAAGGGATCTCGCCATGGTTGACACCAGTCTTTCCCGGGTTCGTCGCGCAACCCACTTTTTAATGCGCCGCCGTCTCTCCACCCTCTGGACGGTCCTGTGGACAACCTGCGAGGCGCACCTTGAACGGCGGAGGCAATTGCGCGCTCTCGCCGCGCTGGACGATGCGGCCCTGAAGGATCTGGGCTTGAGCCGGGCGGATGTGGAATATTGGTCCGAACCGCCCGTCCGGAGCACTGACCTATGGATGCGCTGACCGTGATCGCCCCACCCTCCCCGTCTTTTGAGCCCGAGGCGTTTTCCGGCAGCCGGGATTACGAGCGGATGGCTCGGGCCATCGCTTGGTTGGATGCCCATGCGCTCGACCAACCGGATTTGGATGCCGTGGCGGCGGCGGTCCACCTGAGCCCCTACCACTTCCAGCGGCTCTTTACACGCTGGACCGGGCTTAGTCCTAAGCGCTTCCTGGGTTGTCTGACCCTGACCGAGGCCAAGCGGGTTCTGGCGGAGACGGGCAACGTTCTTGATACCGCGTTGGACCTGGGTTTGTCTGGCCCTTCGCGGCTGCATGACCTGTTCGTTACGCATGAAGCCATGAGCCCCGGAGAAATGAAATCCGGCGGGGCGGGGCTGAGCATTCGGTACGGTGTCCATGACGGCCCCTTTGGTGCAGTCTTGCCCTTGATCACAGAGCGGGGTCTCTGTGGCTTGCATTTCCTGGACCCATGCGAGCCCGGATCGGTAGGTGAGGCTCTGGAAGAGGCCCAGGCGAAATGGCCTAAGGCGCGCTTCCTCGCCGATCCGGAGGCCACGGCGCCCGTGGTCGCGGCCCTCTTTCCCGCCGGTGGGGGCAAACCCCGGGGGACGGTGAAGTTGCTGCTGTCCGGAACCAATTTCCAAGTGAAAGTTTGGGAGGCGGCCCTGCGTGTGCCGCCGGGCGCCCTGGTCTCTTACCAAGCCATCGCCCGGGCCATCGGCAAGCCCAAGGCGGTCCGGGCGGTGGGCAATGCCTTGGGCGCCAATTCCATCGCTTTATTGATCCCCTGCCACCGGGTGATCCGGGGAACCGGCGCCTTGGGCGACTACCGCTGGGGTCAGACCCGGAAGCGCGTCATTCAAGCTTGGGAGCAGGCGGCAGAATAGGCCTTGACTTAGAGTGCACTCAAACCCTTAGCCTCGGGTGGGTCGAAACGAAGGAATGGGTCCATGAGGATTGGTGATTTAGCGAAACGGTCCGGATTGACGGCCCATACCATCCGCTATTACGAGCGTATCGGTTTGCTTCCCCGGGCCGACAGGGATGCATCCGGTCATCGGGATTATGATCGGTCCATTTTGGCGTGGATTGATTTCCTCGGGCGGTTGAAGGCCACGGGGATGCCAATTCGCGACATGCTCAGATATGCCGTGCTCAGGGAGCAAGGCGCAGGAACCGAGCGGGAGCGGCGTCTTCTTTTGGAACGGCACCGGGATCAGGTGCGGCTCAAATACGCCGAACTCGGGGAAAATCTCCTCGTTCTCGACACCAAAATCGCTGGATATATCGAAACGGAAGAGAGGATCCCAAACGATGACGCACCAACAGACGAACGGGATGGACAGTCGCTTGGACCGGGGCAAACGAGCCTTAGCTGAAATTGACGGCCAAGCGGGCCAAAAGGTGATCGATGCCCTGGCTGATATTGCCCCAGATTTCGCCACTTACTTGTTCGAATTTCCCTTTGGCGATATTTATTCCCGGCCTGGATTGGATCTCCGGTCCCGGGAGATCGCGACGATCGCTGCATTGGCGGCGATGGGCAATGCGGCGCCGCAGTTGAAGGTACACATCGAAGCGGGACTAAACGTGGGCCTGAGCAAAGAGGAAATCATAGAGATTCTCATGCAGATGGCGGTTTACGCGGGGTTCCCCTCTGCATTGAATGGCCTTTTCGTCGCGAAAGAGGTTTTTTCGGATCGATGAGAGCGCCCCATTCGGGGCTTTGCCCCGCGCCCCACCGGGGCCTGAGGCCCCGGTCCCCCATGAGGTTAAAAGGAATGGGATCAAAGGGTCCCGGACCCTTTGCGGGTCTGGGCAGAGCCCAGACTCTTTGCGATTGGGTTACAGCCCCAGAATATCCCGCATGGTATAGAGGGCGGGGCCATTGTTCCGGGTCCAGAGGGCGGCTCGAACGGCCCCCTTGGCGAAGACCTTGCGATCCGAGGCCTTGTGGGTGAGTTCGATTCGTTCGCCCTCGGTGGCGAACATCACCGTGTGATCGCCGACCACATCACCGCCGCGCAGGGTGGCGAAGCCGATGGAGCCGCTTTCCCGAGGACCGGTCACGCCATCACGCACCCGGGTTGCCACGTCGTCCAGGACCACACCCCGGCCGGCAGCGGCGGCTCGGCCCAGGCCCAGGGCCGTGCCGGAGGGCGCATCGACCTTGTGCTTATGGTGCATCTCGACGATTTCGATGTCGTATTCTTCCCCAAGAATGGCGGCGACCCGCTCGGTCAGGGCGAAAAGCAAATTGACGCCCACGCTCATATTGGGGGCGAAGACCACGGGGATGGCCTTGGCGACCTCGCGCAGCATGGCCACGTCATCCTCAGCCATGCCCGTGGTGCCGACGATCAGCGCCGTGCCATGTTGCGCAGCCAGGGCCGCATGACCCACCGTGGCTGCCGGAGTGGTGAAGTCGATGACCGCGTCGGCGGCTTCGAACAGGGCATCCACGTTGTCGCTGGCCGTGAGTCCCTGGGCATCGAGCCCGGCCAGAACACCCAGATCCACACCCAAGGCTGGGGATCCCGGGCGTTCGCTCCCTCCCGCGAGTTCGGCTTCGGGGGATTCAATGACTTCTTTCAGCAGCATGCGGCCCATGCGCCCGGCGCACCCGAGGATTCCGATCTTCATGGCGGGGTCTTCCTTTATTCACGACCAACGGTGAGGGCGTCTGTCTAGCACAGCGATGCTTCGGGAGGAATAGATGGCGCTTGACGGCTCGAGCCTTTCCCGGCAGCATCGCCCTCATGGAACAGTTTGTCGCGCATAGAGCCGCTTTCGGGGCTTGGTGGTGGCGTCCGCCTTTCGCGGATGCCCCGGCGCGCGCCCTGTTCTAGTCACAAGACAGTATCGAACAGGCCCACCCGGCGGGGGCTTCGCGGAAGGCGAAGACCCCGGTGTCCGGCCCTGCCCCTTTTCCCTGCCCGTCCGCACGCCCGTGCCTTTGGCCTTTCGCATGCCCGCGCCGTTTCCCTATGAGAACGAACGGACAGCGACCATGGAAGAGATCACCACCCAGACGACCCCTTGCGGACTGCGCGTCCGCCGCCGAAGGATGCCCCTGACCGACCCCTCTGGCATCGAGGCCCTGATTCCGGCCCTTGATCGGCGCCGGGGGATGGTCATGGCGTCGACCTATGCCTATCCGGGCCGGTACCGGGAGGGGATGAGCGCTTTCATCGATCCGCCCCTGGTGCTGGAAGGCCGGGACCGGACGGCGAGCCTGACGGCCTTGAACGACCGGGGGCGCGTGATTTTGCCAACCCTGGCCCGGTGTCTTCGAAGTGCGCCCGGCATCGAAACCGTCGAAGACAGCGGAGACCGGGCCCGGATCACCCTCCTCCCGATGGACCCCTGGTTCCCGGAGGAGGCCCGATCCCGCCAACCCTCCCTCTTCTCCGTGGTCCGAGCCCTGATCGCGGCCTTGCGGATGGAGGATGACGCGACCTTCGGCCTTTATGGTGCCTTTGGCCACGACCTGGGCTTGGCCTTCGAGCGCATTGCCCAGGCCAAACCTCGTCCCGCAGACCATCGGGACCTTGTCTTGGCCCTGCCCGACCGGATCTGGAGCTTCGATCCCGTCGGCAAGGGGGGAGAACTCATCGAATACGATTTCGAAACGGCGGAGGGGGCGTCCACGGAGGGCCTGCCCCAGGCCACGCCGGACACACCGCCGCCTTCGGCCCTGGCCAATGGGACAGAAGATGACATGGCCCGGGGCACCTATGCGGGGATTGTGGCGGAGCTGAAGGGGGATTTCGCCGCCGGAGATTTGTTCGAGGCCGTCCCATCGCGTCTGTTTCGGCGGCTGTGCCCGGAGCCCCCGTCCCGCCTCTATCAGCGTTTGCGGGCCGATAATCCGGCGCCTTACGTTTTTCTCGCCAACCTGGGCGGGGGCGAGCATCTGGTGGGGGCTTCGCCGGAGATGTTCCTGCGGGTGACCGCACGGCGGGTGGAGACCTGTCCCATCTCCGGCACCATCGCTCGGGGCCGGGATGCCCTGGGGGACGCGGCGAACATCAAGGCCTTACTCAATTCGGAGAAAGATGAGGCGGAGCTGACCATGTGCACGGACGTGGACCGGAACGATAAGGCCCGGGTCTGCGAACCCGGCTCCATCCGCCTGTTGGGGCGCCGTCAGATCGAACTGTACGCGCGCCTGATTCATACCGTGGACCATGTGGAGGGCACCCTAAACGCGGACCGCGATGCGCTTGACGCCTTCCTGTCCCATTGCTGGGCGGTGACGGTCACCGGAGCCCCCAAGCGGGCGGCGATGGAGCGGGTGGAGGGGATCGAACCCACGGTGCGCGGTTGGTATGGCGGTGCCATCGGTCGGGTGGGTGTGGACGGGTCCCTCGACACGGGGTTGACCCTGCGGACAATCCGGCTGCGCAATGGGATCGCCGAGGTGCGGGCGGGGGCCACGGTCCTCCATGCCTCCGACCCATATGCAGAAGAAGCGGAAACGGTGCTCAAGGCCTCGGCCCTGCTTGCTTTGCTTGATCCGGCCCTTGAGCCGCAGGGCGCCCTGCCCCGGCCCCGCTCCAAACGCATGCCCTTCCCCCGCCCCCGGGTGCTGCTGGTCGATCACGAGGACAGTTTCACCCATACCCTGGCCAGCTATTTGCGGGCGGCGGGGGCGGAAACCACTGTGCTCCGCTGGGATTTCCCCAGGCCTCTGATGGCGGAATTGAATCCGGACCTGGTGGTCCTTTCCCCCGGGCCGGGTACGCCGGAGCGCTTCCGACTGAGCGAAACCATTGGCTTGGCCCTGGAGCAGAGCCGCCCCCTCTTCGGGGTGTGCCTGGGGCTCCAGGGGATCGTCGAGTATTTTGGAGGCGGATTGAGTCGTCTGGACACTCCAGCCCATGGTGTGGAGTCCCCGCTGCGGTTGGTTGTGCCTCGGGACAGGTTGTTTTCGGGGCTCGGCGAGGGGGTTCGTGTGGGGCGCTACCACAGTCTCCATGCCGATCGGGCGCGTTTGCCCCGGGAGTTGGCCGTTCTTGCTGAGACCGAAGATGGTGTGATCATGGCCGTTCGTCACCGGCGGTTGCCAATCTCCGCCGTTCAGTTCCATCCGGAAAGCTTGATGACCACGGGCGGGGATGCGGGGGCGCGGATGGTTGGGAACCTGCTGTCCGCCTGCGGCGGTGTGGGGTCTCGCCCACACCCAGTTGGGGGCGATGCCCCCAAGCCCCCCTTCTTTTTAGGAAAGGCGGGGTTTGAGGAGGCCCTGCCTCCCCAAGACTTAAACAGGGGCGCAGCTCCTATGCCTTAGCGGGCCGCAGCACATGGGTATGGTCCTTGGCATAGAGGCGGCTGTCGGTAAAGGCGGTCTCCTCATCCAGGACCCGCCCCACCAGGATGAGGGCTGTGCGGGTCAAGCCGGCGGCCTTCACCTTGGCGCGGATATCGGCCAGGGTGCCTCGGATGACCGTTTCGTCTGGCCAACTGGCGCGGAAGATCACGGCAACGGGGCAATCGGCACCGCGCAGGGGGGTCAACACTTTCTCCACATGGGCCAGATTGGTCACGGAGAGATGGATGGCCAGGGTGGCGCTCCCCTTGCCCAGGCTCTCCAGGTCTTCGCCTTCGGGCATGGCAGAGGCGCGGACGGCGGTGCGGGTCAGGATGATGGTCTGGCTGACATCGGGCAGGGTCAACTCCGTGCCCAGGATGGCGGCGGCGGCGGCGAAGGCGGGGACGCCGGGGCAGATGTCATAGGCAATCCCGAGGGTTTTCAGGCGCCGGATCTGCTCGGCGATGGCCCCGTAGAGGCTGGGATCACCGGAATGCACCCTGGCCACGTCTTGGCCGTTCGCTTGGGCCGCCTCGATATGGGTCATGATCTCGTCCAGGTTCAGGGGGGCGGTGTCGATCACTAAGGCCCCCTCAGAGGCATGGTCGATGACCTCGCGGGGGACGAGGCTTCCGGCATAGAGTACCACGGGGCAGGCTTTGATTAGATTCAGGGCGCGCAGAGTGATCAAATCGGGGGCGCCGGGGCCGGCTCCAATGAAATGGACGGTCATTTTACTTCCTTAATGCTTTTGTCCGCGCCGGGGCCGGTGTCTTTACGGGCGTAGCCGCGGGGGGTGTAGACCCAGGGACCAACGGTTCGGGTGTTGGAACTGCCGACCAGCACAACGGTCAGCATGTCCACCTCCTCCGGATCCAAGGCGCCCAGGGTGGTGACCCGGACGGTCTCTTCCGGGCGGCCCAGGTTGCGGGCGAGGACGACGGGAGTTTCGGCAGGGCGATGCTCAAGCAGGATGGCCCGGGCCTTGGGGAGTTGGTCCCGGCGCCGTTTCGATACCGGATTGTAGAAGGCGACGACGAAATCTCCCAGGGCGGCTCCCTTCAGGCGTCGTTCGATGTCCGGCCAGGGGGTCAGCAGATCGGAAAGGGAGATGGCGCAGAAGTCATGGTTCAGGGGTGCGCCCGAGCGGGCCGCAGCCACCTGGAGGGCCGAAACGCCGGGCTCTACAGTGATTTGGATCCGGTTCCAAGTGGGATTCTGGGGGCCTTCCAGCTCCAGAAGCTCGAAAACCAGGGTGGCGAGGGCATAAATCCCCGCATCGCCTGAGCAGACCAGGGACACGGCCCGACCCTCGGCGGCGAGCTCCAGGGCGCGGCGCGCCCGTTCGGTCTCGTGACCCAGGCCCGTTTCATGGCGGACCTTGCCCGAGGTGGCATCGCCCAGTAAGTCCAGGTACAAGCCGTAGCCGACCAAATCCGTTGAGGCGGCAATGGCTTGGGTCGCGGCGGGTGTCCGCGAGCGGGCCTCGCCGGGGCCGATGCCGACAATGAACAGGTGTCCCCGAGGGCGCCCGATGGTCTCGGGGTCGAGGGGGGCGGCGGCCCGGGCAATGGCGCAGGTGGCCCGGGCGGATTTGGCCTTGGGGACCACCAAGGTTCCCTTGGGTCCAACAGCGGCGAGGGCGGCGCCTTCGGAGACCCCATGGCAGCCCACTTCCCGGAAGACCACCTCGGACGGGTTGGCCAGTCGCTCCCGTTCCGTCTCCAGAACGGGGGCGGAGAAGAAGCGGGCGGGGACGGCCAGGCGCTCGGCCAGGGCGAGGACGGCGGTTTCGTCGGATTTCAGGTCGATGGAGGTGACACAGGCGATGGCGTCGGGGGAGAGATTGGCCTTCGCCAGGGTGTCCCGGACCAGGGCCTCCAACTCCTCCGGCGGACAATTCCGGTCACAGCCCACGCCCAGGGTCAGAACTGGCGGATGGATGAGCAGGCCATCCGGGGAGTCGATGGGTTCGTCGGAGAGGATCACTCGGTCCTGGGCCTGATCGTCTTCGGGGAGGCCAACGGGCCAGTCGAGGCCGGGCAATCGGCGGTCCACGGCGATGGGCAGGCCCGCCAGAAGGGCGGCCATGGGGCCTTTGGCGGCGGCGGGATTGGCCACCCGCCAGCCGGGCGGCGGATCATCGAGCGCAAGGCCGAAGGCAACCTCTCCTCCCGTGGTCAGGGCCGGGCGGATGGCGAGCGCCTCCCCCAGGATGGCGGCGAGGCGGTTGCCGCCCCGGTGGCCGCCGATCAGGGGGACGACCGCCGATCCGTCTGCGGCGAGGGCCAGAACCGGTGGTTCTCCGGTCTTGTCCGAGAGCAAAGGCGCAATGGCTCGGATCAGGATGCCCGAGGCACAAACGCCGATCAGGGGGTGGCCCAGGGCGAAAAGGGAGCGCAGATGGGCCAGGGTCTCGGTGAACTCCCGATCGGCACCCTTGGTCCGCCCGGCGAGGCCATGGACCTCGGCTCCGGACAGGCCGGGAGCGAGGCGCCGGGCCAGGGCGAGGCCCGGCGGGTTCAGCGCGATGAAAACGGGGGCGGCGCTCATAGGGGGTCCTTTCGGGCCAGCAACAGGGAGAAGTAGGGCACGCCCTCGACCAGGGCTTGGGGCAGAGGCAGGATCCGCTCCCCCTCCAACCCGCCCCGGACGACGACGGTTGCCCCCTCGGCCAATCCGGCCCGTTTGAGGGCAGCCGCGACCCGGGGCAGGTGGCGGCCCAGTTTCATGACAACGGCGGCCCGGACGGCGGACAGGGCGGTGTCGAGGGTGGCGTCATCGGCGGTCGCCGGGAGGATGGCGAGGGGCTCGTCTCCGGCCACGAGGGGTCTTTGGGCCAGGGCGGCGCAGGCCATGGGAGAAGCCACGCCCGGAACGACCCGCATGGGGAAGCGGTTGCCCAAGCGTTCGAGCACATAGATGAAGGAGCCGTAGAACAGGGGATCCCCCTCGCAGAGGAAGGCGACGTCCCGTCCGGCTTCCAGGTGTTCGGCGATGGCCTTTGCGCCCTTGTCGTAGGCCGGGTGCTCGGGGCTTTGGCCGGGCTTGAAGGCCATGGGCAGGGAGATTTCCGGAAGCCCCGCAAGGAGGTGAGGCGCGGCGATGGCCCGGGCGAGGCTGTCTCCGTCCTGATTGGCGGGATAGGCCAGGACGTCCACGGCGTTCAACAGGCGGACGGCTTTCAGGGTCAGCAACTCCGGATCCCCTGGGCCGACGCCGATGCCGGTGAGGGTTCCGGGTCTTGTCCCGGGCTGGGATCCGCTCATGGTTTGATGCCAGTGTATTGGGTGACGGGGGCCAGGGCCTTCCAGGCTTGAAGGCCGGGGCCGATGGTTTCCAGACGGCTGACGTTGAGGCGGCTCATCTCTCCGCCGTGGAGGGTCCACCACTCGGTCACGCGGGCTTCGGCCTGGAGGGTTACGGCGTTGATCACCAGCCGCCCCCCGGGACGCAAGCGCTCCCAACAGAGCTCGAGAAGGCCCGGTACCGAGACGCCGCCGCCCAGAAAAATGGCGTCGGGGATGTCGGTTCGCTCCAGGATGGTTTCCTCGGCTGGACCCGGAACGATATCCAACCCGGGGACCCCAAGGGTTACGGCATTGCGGGCGATGCGGGAAAAGCGACCCCGGTCCCGTTCAAAGGCCACGGCCAGGGCCCGGTCTGCGGCGCGCATCCATTCGATGCCGATAGTGCCGCAGCCCGCCCCCACGTCCCACAGCAGGGCGCTGGGATAGGGCTGGAGGGCTGACAGAGTCGTGGCCCGGACCTCGCGCTTGGTGATCATGCCATCGTGGTCGAAGGTGGAATCGGGCAGTCCCGGAACCCGGGAGCGCAACGCTGTGCCGGGGTCGGCAACGGCCTCCAGGGCAATGACGTTGAGGTCTGCCACGTGATCCTCTTGCCAATCCCCGGCCAGGGCTCGGATTCGGTTTTCTTGTGCGCCGCCCATGTGTTCCAGGACCGTCATGGGGCTGTCCCCATATCCGGCCCGGGCCAGGGTGCGGGCCAGGGCCATGGGGGTGCGGCCATCGCGGGAGAGGAGGAGCATGCGAACCCCTGGGGCGAGGTCCCTTAGGGCCATCTCCAGGGGCCGCCCATGGACGGTGACCAGGACGCAGTCCTGCAAGGCCCAGCCCAGCCGGGCCGCTGCGAGGGAAAAGGCCCCGGGATGGGGCAGAATGGTTAGCTCTTCGATTCCGTAACGACCCACCAGGACCGATCCGATCCCGCACATCATGGGATCGCCCGTGGCGACCAGACAGACCGGTTTGCCACGCAGGGCGTCCAGCCGCCCGAGAAAGTCCTGAAGGTCGGTATAGGGAAGGCGGCTCTGGCCCTCCCGCATCGGGATGCGGTCGAGAAGGCGGGCGCCTCCCGCTAGAAGGTCGGCGCCTTCGATCAGGGCACGGGCGGCGGGGGCAAGGCCCTCGGGGCCCTCGTCGCCCATGCCGACCACATGCAGCCAGGGAATCGTTTCGGTCATGGGAGATCGTCTCCTAGAGCGGGATGCATGCGAGTTGAATCGGAAGCTCTCTCTAGGTCGCCCTTTTCCAATTTGGCAAGGGCGTTGACGGCGGCGGCGGCCATGGCGCTGCCGCCCCGGCGCCCCCGGACGGCCAGGAAGGGTAGCCCCAGTGCTTTGGCCTCGGTGGCGAGCAGATCCTTGGATTCCCTGGCGCCGACGAAGCCCACGGGAAAGCCGAGGATGGCTGCGGGCATGGGGGCTCCCGGCTCGGCCAGGATCTCCAGCAAGTGAAAGAGCGCCGTGGGGGCGTTGCCAATGGCCACCACGGCTCCGTCCAGGACATTCCGCCAAAGCTCCACCGCCGCAGCGGACCGGGTGGTGCCCATGTCGCGGGCCAGATCGGGAACTTTCGGGTCATTGAGCATACAGATGACCCGGTTTTTTTGGGGCATGAGACCGGGAATGATTCCCCGGGACACCATTTCGGCATCGACCAGAATGGGCTTTCCCGTCCCGAGGGCGGCTCGCCCGGCGGTCACGACGCGGTCGTCGAAGATCAGGTCATCGACCAGATCGACCATGCCGCAGGCGTGGATCAGGCGGATTGCCACGGGGCGCAGGGGGGCGGGCAATCGGTCCAGGTCCGCCTCTGCCTCGATGGTGGCGAAGGAGCGGCGGTAGATCTCCGAGGGGTCGCGGATATAGTCTTCCGAAGCGAGCAGGGGCATGGATTGGTCCCGGGCGGCCATGGAGAGGCCCGTTTCGATGCCCAGGATCCAACCTTCTTCCCGCGTGACGGTGTCGCGGTCGGCTTGGCTCAGGTCGGCGGGACCTTCGAACAGGGGGGCGAGGCGGTCGAGGCCGTCGAGGTCCCACAGGCGCTGGGCCAGGGTGCGGACCTGGGTTTCATCCAGCACTTGACCGGGGGCAGCGGTCCGGGTGACCAGCGAGGGGTACACCTCGGCCACCACCACCCGGCTGTCGGTCGGGTCGGGCAGGGTCAGTCCGGTTTCGAAGGGCCAGATCCGCATGCCCTCCGAGACCCAGGGGTGGGTGCGTAGTCGCCAAAGGGCGGGGATGCCCACCAGGGACTGGCCGCCCACGGCACCGGCATAGGTCAGTTTCCAGACCGGTTGGGGGCCGGTGGCATGGGCCTCGGTCATGCGGAGTTCGGCCAAGCTTGGCTCGCCATCGATGTCCGAGGCGAGAACGGGCTTGGTCGGGGTGAGACCGTCGATATCCTTCCCCCGGGGTAGTCCCCAGAAGGCCCCCCGGCCGCCGAGCTGTTTGTTAAACTCTGCGGCGACCTCGAACCGGTTATTGGCGTTACCCTGCCCATCGACGATGGAGGCGGCGAGACGTTTCCACAGGCCCCGCCAATTGGCTTCCCCGGGAGCCAACAGCTCGGCCAATCCCTTGGGATAGCCGAGCGCGAAGTCCATGCCCAGGAGAACCCGCCGGTTTCGCGCCATCAGGTCGGAGAGCTGGTCCACCAGGATGCGCGACGCTTCCGCCCGGGTGGGTGGATTGGCGGTCAACTGCTCCACCCCATCGGCCAGGACATGGATCCAGATGCTGTCCTTGCCGGTTCGCGGTTCGGCTGCGGCGCTCCAGTCCACGATGACAATGGCGTCGAAAACGCGGCTCACCCCTTGCTTTCCTCCTTGGCGTGGGAATGGCCATGGTCATCGTGATGGTGATGTCCATGGCCGTGATCATGCCCGTGCCCGTGCCCGTGCCCGTGCCCGTGCCCGTGTCCATGATGAGGCCCATGATGATGGTGATGATCGCCGTCGGTTCCAATGCCGCTGACATGGTGATGGTGCCCGGCTTGGGCGGCGCCGACGCTGTCCTCGTAGCCAATCACCTGCTCGCGGTATTTGCAAAGCTGGCAGTTCATGGAGGTGTCACCGCCCAGGATGGCCTCCACCCGCTCGACGAAACTGTCGATGACGAAGGGGTGGTCATTCAGATAGGACGCCTTGACGAAATCAATGTCCGGGTGGGCGCTGGCCACGCCGTCGGTCTGGTCATAAATGCGTTGAACCAGGATGCCGGTGAAGAGGAACCAGGGAAAGACGATGATTCGTTTGAAACCCAGGCGGCTGGCGCGTTCAAGTCCCTGGTCCACGCGGGGGAAGGCGACACCGGAATAGCAGACCTCGGCCCAGCCGAAGCCCATGCCCTCCCAGAGCATACGGGCGACCTTGGACACATTGGAATTGGCGTCGGAATCATTGGTGCCCCGACCGACGACCATCAGCAGAGTTTCCGAGCGGGGAATGTCGGAGGGATGGGCGGTCTCCGCTTCCTCGATGCGGGCGCGGGCGGCCTTCAACAGCTTCGGGTCGAGGCCCAATTCGGCCCCATATTCCACGGTACATTCCGGGTGAGTACTGGCGAAGGTGTTGATTTCCCAAGGCAGGTCGTTTTTCACATGGCCTGCGGCGAACAACATGGAGGGGACGGCGAGGATGTGGCGGGCGCCCCGTTCCACCAGTTTTTCCATACTGTCGCGGATGATGGGCCGGGCGAACTCCAGGAAGCCGCTTTCCACGGGCCATTGGGGGAAACGGGCGGTCAGGTGGGCGGCCAATTGGCCGAACTCCCGCACGGCGCCTTCGTCCCGGCTGCCGTGGCCGCAGATCATGACCCCGATGGGGCCTTTGTCGCTGGAAGTCCTGTCATTGGGTGTATCGGTCATGGGTCGCTTGGTCCTTGCCTTCGAGCGGTTATGGAATAAGGAGGGTGGTCCCTGCCTCCGTCCTCCTGATGTTTCCTCCGGGCGGACTTCTCCTCCGGGGAGGAACGGCGGACTATAGGGAAGGCGGGGGCCGGACGCAAACATCGCTCCCAAGCTGCTCTTTCTCTTGCCCGATTTGGCGCTTGCTCGATTCGCGGTGGCCCGTCAGGATCGCGGCCATGTTCACTCTGTTCTCCTCTTCCATGGTGGGAGCGGCTCATTTGGGGGCCGATCCCTTGACCATTCTGCTCCTCGCCCTGGTCCTTGACGGGTACCTGGGGGAAATGGGGCTGCTGTTCCGTCTCCTTCCCCATCCGGTGGTTCTGCTGGGGCGGGCGGTCTCGGCCTTGGACCGGCGACTGAACCGAGCGGATCGGGGGCAGGGCGCGCGCAAAGTCCGGGGGATCGTTACGGTTCTGGTCCTGGTCGGGGGTGCGGTGCTTCTGGGTTTGGCGATCCAGATGGTCTCCGTCTTCCTGCCCCTGGGCTGGCTGTTCGAATTGTTTCTGGCTGCCACCTTGATTGCCCAACGCAGTCTCTACGACCATGTGGCCGCTGTGGCCCTGGGGTTGGAGCGGGACGGAGTGATCGGCGGGCGGGCGGCGGTTGCTCATATTGTGGGACGGGATCCCGCCTTGCTGGATTCCGCCGGAGTGGGCCGGGCGGCCATCGAAAGCCTCGCGGAGAATTTTTCCGATGCTGTGGTCGCACCGGTCTTCTGGTGCGTGCTGTTCGGCATGCCGGGCCTGTTGGCCTACAAGATGATCAACACGCTGGACAGCATGATTGGCCATAAGACCGAGCAATACCGGGCCTTCGGCTGGGCGGCGGCGCGGCTGGACGATTTGGTGAACCTGATTCCGGCGCGCCTGTCCGGTCTGCTGCTGGCGGTCGCGGCCCTCCGGCCGAAATGGGCCAAGGCCGGGGCCGCGCTGCGAATCATGGTGCGCGATGCGGGCAAGCATCGCTCCCCCAATGCCGGGTGGCCGGAGGGGGCGATGGCAGGGGCTTTGGCGATTCGCCTGTCCGGCCCCAGGGCCTATCGGGGGGAACCCCCCCGGGAGGAACCCTGGGTTGGTGAAGGTCGGGACGCGGTGACCATCAAGGATATCCGCCGCGCCCTGGTTCTCTTCCGCGACGCTTGCCTGATCGAGGGGGGGCTGATCGCCCTCCTCTCTCTGGGTCAGGCCGCCCTGTGAGGTTTACGCGGTTTCGAGCGCCGGATAGTCGATGTAACCCTTCTCCGCTCCGCCATAGAGGGTGTCGCGGTCCAGCTCGTTCAACGGCGCACCCGTCCTGAAGCGGGCCACGAGGTCGGGGTTGGCGATAAAGGGACGACCCAGGGCCACCAGATCGGCTTTGTTGTCCGACAGGGCATCGATGGCGGACTCTCGCGTATAGCCGTTGTTGGCCATATAGAGGCCTTTGAAGGCGCTCTTAAGAGCGGCGTAGTCGAACGGTTGGATGTCCCGGTCGCCACCCGTGGCCCCTTCCACCACATGCAGATAGACAAGACCAAGGGCGCTCAGTTTCGTCGCCAGGGTGGTGAACAGGCCCTGGGGGTCGGGATCGGAGATCGGGCCGTTGGCCGGAGATACGGGAGAAATCCGGATGCCCACCCGGTCCCCTCCCAGGGCGCCGACCACGGCCTCGGCCACTTCAAGGGTCAGGCGCAGGCGGTTTTCCGGGGAGCCCCCATAGGCATCGGTCCGCTGATTGGTTTCCGCACGCATGAACTGGTCGAGCAGATAGCCGTTGGCCGCATGGATCTCCACACCGTCGAAGCCACCGTCGATGGCGGTCTGGGCGGCATGGACGTAGTCCGCGACGATCCCGGGAAGCTCATCGGTTTCCAAGGCCCGGGGCGTGACGAAGGGCTTGAACCCCTCCTCCGTGAAGGCCTGACCGTCGGGTTTGATGGCCGAGGCGGACACGGGCAGGGCGCCGTTTTCCTGCAGGTCGGGATGGCTGATCCGGCCCACATGCCAAATCTGGGCGAAGATCTTTCCCCCCTTGGCGTGGACGGCGTCGGTGATTTTCTTCCAGCCTGCGGCCTGGGCCGCGTTGTAACAGCCGGGGGTGAAGGCGTAGCCCTTGCCCTGATTGGAAATCGGCGTGGCCTCGGAAATGATCAACCCGGCGGAGGCCCTTTGGCCGTAGTAGGTGGCCATCATGTCCGTGGGCACGTCTCCGGCACCCGCGCGGGCGCGGGTCAGGGGGGCCATGACGATTCGGTTGGACAGGGTCAGGGGTCCCATCGTCTGGGACGTGAACAGAATATCGGCGCTCATGCGAGAGTCCTTGGAAAATAAGGGGGGAAGGAAAACCTTACCCGTCACATAGGATCCCCCTTATCCCCGCGCCAGGGTCAGCAGACCTTCCATATTCACATGGCTTTCCAGATGGTCCGCCAAGTCGTCCAGGGTGGTGTCCACCCCGGTTTCATAGGCCAAGCCGCCCACTCGTCCGGGACGGAGAGCCGCCAGGAAGGCGCTTCGAAAATCATCCTCGGAGAAAAGGCCATGGACATAGACCCCCATCACCCGACCATCGGGAGAGCGGGCACTGTCGGGCAGGAGCCAACAACGGGTCCGGTCCGGCCCCTCCGTCCGGCCCATGTGCATTTCGTAGCCCCGAACCCGTTTGCCCCACAGGCCGTCGGTCGTCTCTACCTCCGTCAAGGCCTTGTCTCCACCCATGACGGTGTGGACGTCCAGGAAGTCGAGGGCGGGAGCCTTGTCCGGCGGACCCTCGATCCCCTGGGGGTCGGCGACGTCTCTGCCCAAAAGCTGGTAACCCGCGCAGATTCCGAGGATTCTCCCCCCCCGCCGCCAGTGAGCGCGCAGGTCGATATCCCAACCCTGGGCACGGAAAAAGGCCAGATCGGCCAAGGTGGCTTTGGATCCGGGCAGGATCACCAAATCGGCATTTCCGGGAAGGGGGGAGCCCGCCTGGACGAAGGTGAGCTCCACATCCGGTTCGGCCAGGAGGGGATCGAAATCGTCGAAATTGGCGATGCGCGACAAACGGGGCACGGCGATACGGATGGGGTCTCCTCCGCCGTTCGAAGGGGTGGCTCTGTCCAGGGCTACGGCATCCTCTGCGGGGAGGGCGCGGGCGCCGGGAAACCAGGGGATCACACCGAAGGAAGGCCAATCGGTCCGGTTGTGGATTAAATCCAAAGCCGGATCGAACAGGCTGGGGTCGCCCCGGAATTTATTGATGAGAACGCCACGGATGCGGGTTCGTTCCCCTTCGGGCAGCAGGGCATGGGTCCCGACGAGGGAGGCGATCACCCCACCCCGGTCGATGTCGCCCACCAGGACCACGGGCAGGTCTGCGGCCGCGGCGAACCCCATGTTGGCGATGTCGCCCGCGCGCAGGTTGACCTCCGCAGGGGATCCGGCGCCCTCCACCAGGACGATATCCGCCTCGGTTGTCAGCTGCCGAAAACTCTCCAGGACCCGGGGCAGCAATTGGGGCTTGAGCGAGCGGTAGGAGCGGGCATCGGCGTTGCCCAGCACCTTGCCTTGGACCACCACCTGGGACCCCACCTCCGACTGGGGTTTCAGAAGCACCGGGTTCATGTGGACCGAGGGCGCGACGCCACAGGCTCGGGCCTGGAGGGCCTGGGCGCGGCCGATCTCGCCTCCGTCGGGGGTGACGGCAGCGTTGTTGCTCATGTTCTGGGGCTTGAAGGGGCGAACGCGGAACCCCCGCCGGGTCAGGGCACGGGCCAAGCCGGCCACCAGCAGGGATTTGCCCACGTCCGAGCCCGTTCCCTGGAGCATCAGGGCTGCGGGTGCTCTCCCCTGCCCTTTCCTCACCGTTCGACCAGGCTGCGTTTCAGCCCTTCGGCCAGGGGGGTGGTCAGGACGCGGTTGATGAGGATGGCGTTGGGTGTGGCGCCAACCCCATAGATGGCGTCGTTCCAGTTGGTTTTGGGTTGGATGGCCGTTCCTTCCAGGCCCGCACCGCTAAACAGCCCAATGGAATGGGAAAAGGCGTAGATATCCTCGCCCACGTCGGTGGTGGTGGAGGCTTCCGCCCCGCCCCCGGCCACGAGGAAGGTGACGCTCACATTGGCGCCCCCCTTGAACTGGTCTTCCATCACCGCCTTGAGGCCCGCATCGGTCATGATGGCCATGACCACTTCATTCTCCTGAACACCGATCTGGAAGCCAACGGATCCTGCCGTCAAGCTATAGAACGCCGGGTCGGAGAAGGTGCCGTCCGAGCCCCGGGTCATCAGCAGACCGTTGCCATAGGCCGCTCCGACGATGAACCCGGCCTTGTAGAAGCTGGGGACGACCATGATGGCCCTGGCCCGGTCGATCAATTGGCGCAATTCCTTTTTGAAGCCACTGTTGTTGGTCAAGCGGACCACTGTGGCTTCGGCCTCGGCGATGAGTGAGCGGGCATCGGTGGCCGAGGTGTTTTTCATCTCCATTTGGGAGAGAGCTTGGGTTTGGGAGGTCGGTTGGTCGGACCGGGTGGCCGGGGTGGGTGTTTGAGAGGGCGCCGTTACGGGTGCCGCCATGGGCGCCGTGGCGGGCGCGGTCCTTCCGGGTTGGCTCGAACCATTGGGAGAGGTATGGATTTCCTGGGATTCCAGGAGTGGCGGGAGCGCGTTGGACGGCGACGCACCCTGGGGTGTGGGTCTTTGGGGCGTGGTCGCCTGGGGTGTGGAAAACTCCTGACCGTAGGCGGGACCGGTCGCTGGTGGCGGTTGACTTGGGGAATTGGGCACCAGAAGGACAGGTCCATTGTTCTGGGCCAGGGCCGGATCGGCGAGGGAAAGGGCAAGGGGCGCCCCCAGGGCCAAGGCGCGAATAAAACGGGACATGGACGGGACCTCCTTGGGTTCCGACAAGGGTTTGGCGAAAGGGCAGAGTCGCACGGACGACTTGGCAAGGGAATCCCCCTAGATCACGTTTATGACATCAGGTCTGTCCGACCAGATGTCATAAACGTGATCTAAATCATATGTTTAGAGCGGAATGAGACGGAAAACCGCACACACTTTTCCTCATTCCGCTCTAGGCGCATGGTACGCAAGAGGGGTTTTTCTTGCCAGTAGACGATCATGTCGGGTTTTGATGGCGGCTTTGGGGCGGGCCTACCGTCCCTTGGACTTTATTCCGGCCTTGGCGAAGGCAGCGGCGAGGGCGCCGCCGTCCTGGTTGCCGCCCAGGGATCCCCCCCGAGATCCGCTCTGGGATCTGTCACGGGGAGCCGAGGGTCTACCCCCCTTCCCGTCCTTTGATCCGGATCCGGAAAAAGCCTGCCTTGGTCCCGAGGAGGGTCTTGCGGACTGGCGGTCGGCCATGCTTTCCGGCGTGTCAGACATGCGTCGGGTCAGGGCGATGCGGTTGCGTTTCAGGTCCACTTCCAGAACCTTGACCGTCACCACGTCGCCGGTCTTGACGACTTCGCGTGGGTCCTTGACGAAGCGGTCGGCCAGCGCCGAGACGTGGACCAGACCGTCCTGGTGGACGCCGATATCCACGAAAGCTCCGAAATTGGCCACGTTGGTCACGGTTCCTTCGAGAATCATACCTGGGCGCAGGTGCGAGATCTTTTCCACGCCCTCCTTAAAGGTGGCCGTCTTGAATTCCGGGCGGGGGTCGCGACCCGGCTTTTCCAGTTCCTTCAGAATGTCCTGGATGGTGGGCAGACCGAAGGTGTCATCGGTGAAGTCCGAGGCCCTCAGGCCACGGATCAGGGTGACATTGCCAATCATCTCCCGAATATCGGTTTTCGCCGCTTTCAGGATGCGCTGGACGACGGGATAGGCCTCGGGGTGGACGGACGAGGCATCCAGGGGCTCGGTGCCATCCTGGATGCGCAGGAAGCCAGCCGCCTGCTCGAAGGTCTTCGGCCCCAGACCGCCCACCTTCAGAAGGTCCTTGCGGCGGGTGAAGGCGCCATTGGCGTCCCGGTGGGCGACGATATTCCGGGCCTGGGTCTCGCTGAGGCCGGAAACCCGCGCCAGCAACGGGGCTGAGGCCATGTTGAGGTCGACGCCGACGGCGTTCACCGCGTCTTCCACCACGCCATCCAGGGCCCGGTCCAGTTTCACCGGGCTGACGTCATGCTGGTATTGGCCGACACCGATGGACTTGGGGTCGATCTTGACCAGTTCGGCCATGGGGTCCTGGAGACGCCGTCCGATGGAGACCGCGCCGCGGATGGAAACATCCAGGTCCGGGAATTCCTTGGCGGCGAATTCGGAAGCGGAATAAAC
The DNA here is from genome assembly GCF_047263945.1 of Rhodospirillum sp. A1_3_36. Lineage (NCBI taxonomy): Bacteria > Pseudomonadati > Pseudomonadota > Alphaproteobacteria > Rhodospirillales > Rhodospirillaceae > Rhodospirillum > Rhodospirillum sp. A1_3_36. The sequence continues at coordinate 540,542 of NZ_JBLAVB010000002.1, forward strand.
GCTCGCTCCGGCCTCGGACACCGTCACCTTGGTCAGTTTGAGGTCCTTGGCGCGCTTGATCAGGTCACCGGCCAGTTGGTCGGTCTCGCGGGAGGCGGTTCCATTGCCGATGGAGATCAATTCGACGCCATGCTTGCGGCAGAGCCCTTCCAGGGTGTTCAAGCTGTCGTCCCATTGGCGGCGCGGCTCGTGGGGGAAGATGGTGCCCGTATCGACCAGCTTGCCCGTTGCGTCGACGACGGCCACCTTGACCCCCGTGCGGTAGCCGGGATCCAGGGCCAGAGTCGGGCGGGCGCCTGCGGGGGCGGCCATCAACAGGTCATTCAGGTTGGCGGCGAAGACCCGGATGGCTTCATCCTCCGCTTCGGTGCGTAAGCGGCTCATGAGATCCATTTCGATATGGAGTCCCAGCTTGACCCGCCAGGTCCAACGGGCGACATCGGACAGCCATTTGTCCCCCTGGCGCCCCTTATTTTCAATGCCGAAATGGAATGCGATACGCCGTTCGGCGGGGCTGGGGTCGCGGGGGTTCTCCGGATCGTTCGGATGGACAAGGGCCAAGCGTAGCACGCCCTCTTCCCGGCCCCGGAACATGGCCAGCGCCCGGTGGCTGGGGATCTTGGCGATGGGCTCCCGGTGGTCGAAATAGTCCGAGAACTTTGCGCCCTTTTCCTCCTCGCCTTCCACCACCTTGGCGGTCATCAGTCCTTCGCTCCAATAGGTTTCGCGCAGGTCACCGACCAGGGCGGCGGTTTCGGCGAACCGTTCCATGAGGATCTGCTTGGCCCCTTCCAGGGCGGCCGCAACGTCGGCAACCGCTTCCGAAACATAGGCCGCAGCGGTGTCCTCGGGGACGAGGGAGGGGTCGTTGAAGAGGGCGTCGGCGAGGGGTTCCAGGCCGTTTTCCCGGGCAATTTGCGCTTTGGTCCGGCGTTTGGGCTTATAGGGCAGGTAGATATCTTCCAGACGGGTCTTGGTATCGGCCTCCAGGACCTCCACCTTCAGGGCGTCGGTCAGCTTGCCCTGCTCTTCGATGGATTTGAGGACCGTGGCGCGGCGGTCTTCCAGTTCCCGCAGATAGCGCAGGCGTTCATCCAGGGTGCGGAGTTGCGTGTCGTCCAGCCCTCCGGTGGCTTCCTTCCGGTAGCGGGCAATGAAGGGCACCGTCGATCCACCGTCGAGAAGTTCGATGGTGGCGATAACCTGAGCCTCGCGGACAGAAAGGTCTTGGGCAATACGGGAGGAAATGGAGAGCATGGGCATTCGCAACGTCCGTGGTGGGGAAAGGGTCGCGACCCTACATCGTGGCGCGCGCGGGGGAAAGGGGGGATGGGGTCGAGGCTTTGTATCCCCCTACTTCACATGGACATCCAGGGCTTCGATTCGGGCGCGGGCCACGTCGGCAGCGGGGTCTCGGGGATCCAGGTCCAGGACTTTCATCCAGTCGGCGCGGGCCTCGTCCACCCGTTTCAAGGCCAAGTACACATCCCCCCGCTCCAAATAGGCCTCCGGATTGGAGGCCGCCAGGGAGATCGCCTGTTCCACGTCGGTCAGGGCGCCAGGCAGGTTGCCCAGGCGCCGCCGGGCCGCAGACCGCAAGACGTAGGCTTCCGCCTTGCCCGGGGCCAGGATCAGGGCTTGGGTCAGGTCGCGGAGGGCCTCGTCGTCCTTGCCCGCCTGCGCCAGGGTTACGGCGCGGTCCACATAGAGGTCGGGCAACAGGCGGGGCACTGGCGCCACCCCTTGACCGGGGGAGGAGGCGGCCAGCTGGATGGCCGTGGTCTGGTCGGCGTTCGCCCGGGACAGGTCACCGGCAGAAAGCCAGCCCTGGGCGGCCTGGGCAAGCAGGTTCACCCGCAGGGCTCGATCTCCGGTGGGATCCTCGGCCAATTTTTCGAGCCGATGGGCCGCTTCGGCGTATTCTCCCAGACCCATCAGGGCGACCGCCTCGCAATGGCGGGCCGGGGCGCCGCCTCCCATCCCCACCCATTTTCCGGCTTGGTCGAAGGCCTTGTCCGGGCGCTCCCGCGCCAAAGTCATGCAAGTGGCGTAGCGCGCTTGGTCATTCTGGTCTTGGGCCATGGCGGGTGAGGAAAGAGCTGCTACAATTGTTGTGGGTATGAGGCTCGCGGCGAGAACCAGAGCGGGTGCCAAAGCGGGGAGACGCATGGGTGGAATTCCTTGAGCGGCTTGTTCTAGCGGGCGGCGGACCTTAAATTCGTCCCTTGGGTGGTCCCGCGCAAGGGGGTTCGGACTCCGGGGGGAGGACCGGGCGAGCGGGCGACACCCAGTAAGAGGGGTGACACATATGGTTTTGTTCAGGGGACATTTGTTGTGCTTTGGGGTGGGCTATACGGCCAAGCGCCTTTGCCAAGGCCTGTTGGCTGAGGGTTGGACCGTAACCGGAACGGCAAGGAGTGCCGATAAAGTGGCCAAGTTGGAGGCCATGGGTCTGACCGCCCTCCCCTACTCCGGCGAGGCTGCTTTGCCGAAGTCGGCCTTCGCGGGGGTCACCCATGTTCTGATCTCCACGCCACCGCTTGAGACAGGGGAGGATCCGGTTCTGAGGCACCATGCCCAGGATCTGGTCGATTTGAACCCGGAATGGGTGGGGTATTACTCCACCACGGGGGTTTATGGGGATACCGGTGGGCAGTGGATCGATGAGGGCAAACCGGTCCACCCAACCCAGGAGCGGTCCAAGCGCCGGGCAAAGGTGGAGGAGGATTGGCTTGCCCTGTGGCGGGAAGCGGATCTGCCGGTTCATATTCTCCGTTTGGCGGGCATCTATGGTCCGGGGCGATCCGCTTTCGACCAATTAAGGGCCGGGACGGCTAAGCGTGTGGTGAAACCGGGCCAACAGTTTTCGCGCATCCATGTGGACGACATTGGGCTGGTCACCCGGGCCTCCATGGCTGATCCGGATCCCGGGGCGATCTATAATGTCTGCGATGACGAACCGGCTGAACCCGCTGAAGTTACGGCGGTTGCTGCGGAATTGTTGGGTATGGAGCCTCCGCCAGAAGTTCCCTTCGAGGAGGCGGTGGAGACCATGTCGCCAATGGCGCGGACCTTCTGGGCAGATAACCGAAAGGTGAACAACGAGCGTTTGTGGGACGATCTCCGTCTGCGCTTGCTCTACCCCACCTACCGGCAGGGTCTTGAAGCGATTTTGCGGGAAGAGCGGGGAGAGGTTGCTTCCGGTCCTCCGGCTTATAAACTGGGCGGGGACTGTACAGTGGAATAGTGCTGTATGGAGAAAAAGTATTTTTTGTCATTAACGGACGTATCAATGAAAGTATCTATTAAGACGATGCCGAAAACTTCAATGACCTGTGATGTTCTCATCGTCGGAGCTGGGCCAGCAGGGTTGTCTGTCGCAGCAACACTTCCCGATGATATTTCTACGATAATAGTCCATCAAGATAAAGAAATAGGAAAACCTGTTCGGACCAGTGGGGGAAGCTGGCTTTCAGATGTCGAACGTTTGGGAATTCCTAAACAATTTTACCAAGAAATCAGTTCTTTAGATATTTTTTCAGACAACGAATCTGCTCATTTTTCGATGAACAGTCAAAAACTTGTCGTGCTTGATGTGACAGGACTTTACAGGTGGATTGCTGAAAAATCAGAAAATAAGAATAGAAAACTACTCTTGGACAGCAAATTTATTTCGGCTGAAAAATTGACTAGCAATCAATACGTCTCAACAATACGTTCAAGAACAACAAATATTACAGAAATAAGATCAAGATATATAGTCGATGCTTCCGGTATGAATTGTGCTGTTTTGAATGCATTTTCTTTTGTAAAAAGACCTTCACGATATGGTGTTGGAATAGAATATGAGTATCCAATTATGGAAAATGATCCTCATAGGGCTATTTTATTCGTCGGTAATAGTGCCTTATCCGGATATGGCTGGATCTTCCCAACACCAGATGGGAAAGTCCGGGTCGGGATTGGGACGATACACCCGGATACACAAGATTCTCCTAAAAAGCTGTTAGATAATTTCTTGAAGTCTTCCGCACTTGAAAAATTTGGAATTAAGATTGATGGAGCACCGTTGACGGTGAATGCGGGAATACTTCCGTCGGTGCCCTATGATCGAAAGCTCGTTTTCGGGAATGTGATTCGAGTCGGAGATTCCGCAAATTTTGCCACTCCAACAGTCGGCGAAGGAATTCGGATTTGCATGGAACTGGGAGAGTTGTTAGGCGAACAAATTGCTAAATCAATTGAATCTCACTCTTCAAAGCCGTTGAGGTATTACGAAAAAGTATGCCAAAGAAAGCTATCAAAAAACTATTTTCTGGGATTTAAGGCGAATAAATGGCTGTCTTTCTATGGTCCTTCTGATTGGGATAGAAATGTTGGAAGATTAAAGAGGTTTGGAGAAATGCAGGCGGCCTCTCTGATTCGAAGCGAGTTTTCTACTGGATTAGCCTTGCTGACAATTTGGAAGTTATTCCGTAGAAAAATCGTTGGTGTATTCTAGAGTGAAACTCATCTGATTTATGACACCAGGAGACACAGCCGTCTCCTGTATTTTTTTGGCTTGGGGTCTGGGGCCTTCCGGCCCCAGTGGGGGACGGGGCAAAGCCCCGTGACGGGAAAACATCTCCTGTCGCGGACCCTGTCACAAATCAGGAGGGATGCTTTAAGGTCTTGTTTTACCCCATTTATATGCGAAAAACCGGCGTCCGGAGGGGCTGTCCCCGGGCGCCGGTTAGGACGGTCGACCGGTGTCACTCAGTCGGGCAGGTTTTTGCCAACTCCAGGGCGCGTTCATGGACCTTCTGTCCAGGTAACCCCTTGTCTTCCACTTCCTGGACATAGGCCGCAGCGGCTTCGGTCAGGGCCGGTTTCCACGCGGGATTCTCGATGCCCCCGTCGACCACGTAGATGGTGTGTCCGGCTTCGACCGCCTGGGCGCGGCCTTTCACATCGTCGGCGTCGAAGACCTGTCCGGCCACAGTGGCCCAGGCTGCGCCGGAGTTTTTGTTGATTACGGCCTTCAGGTCGTCGGGCAGATCGTCATAAGCGGCCTTGTTCATGGTCACCAGGAAAACGATGGTGTAGAGACCGCCCACCTCCGTATGGGTGTTGGCCAATTCGTTCAACCGGAAGGCCATGGCTCCCTGCCAAGGGAAGGCCACACCGTCGATGACACCCCGCTGCAGCGAGGGGTAGGCCTCAGGCGCGGGCAGGCCGATGGGCTGGGCGCCATAGCGTTCCAGCAGTTGGGCAACCACCGTGCTGGGCCGACGGATGCGCAGACCCTCCAGGTCTGCGGGTTCCTCCACCACTTTGTCGCGCATGTGCAGCAGGCCCGGTCCATGGGTGAAGAAGAACAGCGGGTGGGTATCCTCGAATTCACTGCTCAAGAGTCCCTCGTCATAGAGGGTCTGGACCACACAGGAGCCATTGACGGCGTTCTTGGAAACGCCGGGCACTTCGACAACCTGGGTCAAGGGGAACCGGTTGGCCGTATATCCCAGGACCGTAGCGGTCACATCCATGATCCGGTTGCTCACCGCTTCATATTGCGAGGCGGGCTTGGCCAGGGTGGCTGAGGGGTAGAGCTCTACCTTGATGCGACCCTTGGAGTCGGCTTCGACGGCGTTCGCCCAGGCCTCAATCAGATTTTTGTGGACGCTGGCGACCTCGGGCCAGATGGACCCGAATCGTAAGGTGACTTCGGCCGCCTGGGCCGTGGTCGCTTGGACCGCGACTACCATACCCAAGGCCGCGGCGCCGATCAGGGCCGCCTGCCGGACTGTCCTCAACATGGAAACCTCCCTGTGTGTTTCTTTTGCACGCCTTCGCGTATGTGTTTCTTTGCACGCTTGCGCGTACTGGGACTTCGTTGAGTCCCCAGGGATTAGTGCTATTCAAACCAACCGCACCACGCAATTTGATGAATTCGATGGGTATGATCAGGAAATTTGATTATGTGCGCATGGAGTCTTCGGCGACACGGCGATTGACGCTGTCGGAAACCAGCTCTCTGAGCCAAAGGTGCATGGGGGAATGGTGGGTGCGGGTCGTCCAGACCAGATCGATCTGGAAGCTTGCCGGAAAGGGGCAGGCGCTCCGGTGCAGACGTGTGTCATAGCGTGAGGCGATGCGGCTTGGGATGGTGGCGATCAGATCCGTACCCAGGATCATGTCCTCGATGCCTGCCGGGCTTGGAACGGACAGGGCTTCGTTCAGGGACAACCCCGCCCGGTCAAGCTCTTGCAGGTAGTTTGATCGCCATCCACCCCCGTAATTGATCAGGGCATGGGGGGCGGTGATATAGGCCTCCACGGTCAGGGGCACCCGGGCCAGGGGGCTGGCGGAGTCCATCACGCAGACATAATGCTCGTCCAGCAGGGCCCGGCAGTAGAAGCCCTCTTCGCTGGGGCGGATGGGGCCGATTAGCAGGTCGGCCTCGGCCTTCTTGAGCTTGATGTCGCCGCTGGTGGTGGAATTGACCGTCCGGATCCGCAGGCCCGGAGCGGTCTCCCGCACCCGGCGGATCACGTCGGGAATGATGATCTGCCGTTCATAATAGTTGCAGGCGATGGTGATGCTCTGTTGCGCGGTGGAGGGGTCGAAGGTCATGGGTTCGGCCAGGGCCTCGAAATCGTCGAGGATGCGGGCGATGCCCTCCACCAGGATGGCGCAGCGGTCGGTCGGCATGACCCGGCCACCTTGTCGGTAAAACAGCTGGTCGTTGAAGGCCCGTCGGAGCTTTTCGACCGTGTAACTGACCGCGGATTGGTTCACTTCCAGTACCGAGGCCGTAGTCGTGAAGGACCGGTTTTCATAGACCAGTCTCAGCGTGCGCAGGGCTGCGAAATCCACGCCCAGAAAAGAATCTCGCAACATGGCAGGGGACCTCTTTGGCGCGTTTCAGATGTTTAATCATAAGAATTTTTGATGACCATGATCAACACCATCCAATTGTCAGGTTGACAGTTGGGACTTATCACCGTCGGCCTCGGCTCGAACAGGGAAGCCGGGAAAAACAATCCCCAAAAAAGGGGACCACGGAAGTGGACAGAAAAAAGCAAGGGAGGCTTCACGTCATGCCACTGGCACCCAGTGACGACCAGATCACCATTGATGCGCTGACATGGGATCCGTATTCCATTTACCGGCGTCTTCGGGCAGAAGCGCCTGTTTTGCGGGTTAAATCCGTGGGGCGCACCCTGTTGACCAAGGCCGAAGACACCCGGGCGGTGAAGGATGACCCGGCCCGCTTCAGCTCCAACGACCCCAATACTCCCATGGCACGGGCCTTTGAAGCCCATACCCTGATGCGCAAGGACGGCGAGGCCCATATGGCCGAGCGCATGGCCATGGCGCCGACCTTCTCGCCCAAGAATTTGAAGACCCTCTGGGTCCCCACCTACGAAAAGGTTCTGAACGACTATCTGGACCGTCTGCCCCGGGACGAGGTTGTGGATTTGTTCCCCGCTTTGGCCGGTCCACTGGCCGCCCGGGTCCTGGCGCATATTCTCGGTATTCCTGGGGCCTCGGACGAGGAGATGCAGCGGTGGTCCCAGGCTTTGATCGATGGGGCGGGAAATTTTGGTTACGCCGACGAACCCTTCGAGCGGGTGGCCAAGTGCAATAAGGAAATGAACGCCTTGTTGGCAGCCCGGGTACCCGAGGTCAAGGCCGAGCCGGACCAGACGGCCCTTTCGGTGATGGTCAACGCAGACAACCCCATCCCCATGAGCCAGATCGTTTCGAATATCAAGATTGCCATCGGTGGGGGGATCAACGAACCCAGGGACGCCCTGTTGACCATCCTCTTTGGGCTGCTGACCAACCCGGATCAACTGGCGGCCTTAAAGGAATCAGGTGACTGGAATCTGGCCTTCGAGGAAGGCGTGCGCTGGGTCGCGCCCATTCAGCTCAGCACCCGGCGGGCGCTGGAGGATGTGGACATCCGGGGGGTGACCGTTCAGGCAGGCGACGTGGTCATGACAGTCCAGGCGTCCGCAAACCACGACGAAGAGCTGTTCGAGCACCCCGAGCGCTTCGATGTCTTCCGGAAAAAGGCACCGCATCAAAGCTTTGGCAGTGGTCCACACCATTGCCTGGGGACCCATTTGGCCCGGCAAACCATTGGCCGGATCGCCTTGCCCACCATTTTCGAGCGCTTTCCCAACATGGAATTGGTCGATTCCGCCAAGGTGGTCTGGAAGGGCTTTGGCTTCCGGGGACCGTTGAATCTGCCCGTTCGGTTGAATGGCTGACGCGCGGACCCTGTCCGGCCCAGTTTCACTCTAATTATATAGATTTTAGAGTATCTTCGAGATCAAGTTTGGTCGCAAAGCGATTCATCTTGATCTCGGAATACTCTAATGAGACCAAGATACAAAGATGTGGACTCGAAATGACCAAGATTACCTTCATCGCCGCCGATGGGGCGGAGACGACCGTGACGGCGACCAATGGGGATACCGTCATGCGGGTGGCCCGGCAGGCGAATGTTCCGGGAATCGCGGCGGAGTGCGGTGGCGCAAAGATGTGCGCCACCTGCCACGTGTATGTGGACACGGCCTGGGCCGACCGGGTGGGGCTCGCCCCGGAGGATGAACTGGACATGCTGGAATTCGCCGCCAGCGAAGCTCGGGAAACCAGTCGTCTCTCGTGTCAGATCACCATATCCGCCGATTTGGACGGGCTGGTCGTTCACTTGCCCGAAGCCCAAATCTGATCTCCGAAGCCGTCCGACTCGGGTGGGAGACGGCGCTATGCGCTCTCCTCCTCCGGTCGGGCGAGATCTTCGATCAGCCCCCCCAACACCCGGCCCAGTCGATCCAGGTCGGTGGTGCGGGACAGGCGGTGGTCGCCATCCTTGACCAGGGTCACAGCGACATCGGTGGAGAGCAGGTGTTCCTGCAATCGCAGGGCTGTGCGCCAGGGAACGGCGGTATCCTGGAGACCCTGGATCAGGCGGACCGGACAGGTGATCGGCAAGGGAGAGCGGAGAACGAGTTTGCTCCTCCCCTCCTCAATCAGGGTTTTGGTGATCACATAGGGCTCGGGTCCGTATTCACTGGGTTCTTCGACCCGGCCCTCGGTCATCAGGGTGGCCTGCCAGTCCTCCGAAGCGGACTCCCACATCAAATCCTCGGTGAAATCGGGCGCTGCGGCGATTCCGACGAGCCCGACGATCCGGTCGGGTCGGGCCAGGGCCGCCAGCAGCATCAGCCAACCACCCATGGAGGAGCCCACCAGGATCTGCGGCCCCTCGGTGAGGGAATCGAGGGCGGCGATAACGTCTTCGGCCCATTGGGCGATACCGCCCTCCTCGAATCGACCGGAAGACTGGCCGTGTCCGGTCTGGTCGAATCGCAGGAAGGCCCGGCCTCGTGCCCGGCACCAACCCTCGAGCCACAGGGCCTTGCTTCCATCCATATCCGACATGAAGCCGTGGATAAAAACGATTCCGGGGCCGGTTCCTGACAGGCGATGGTAGGCGAGAGTTGCGCCGTTCGAGACCTGGAGTATGCTAGACGGCGCTCCTGCCGGAGTACTGGGCATGGGGCTTCCCTTTCACATTGCGGATTTGACCGTGGATCAACAAGGTAACAGTGTCGCGGGCCATGACCAACTGGCTCCGCAGGGGCGGAGTATCCCAACGGTTCTGCAGGTCTTGCCAGAGTTGGCAACCGGTGGAGTCGAACGTGGGACTGTGGATATCGCCCAAGCCCTGGTCGACCATGGCTGGAAGGCCGTTGTCGCCTCAGCTGGGGGGCGCTTGGTGCGCGAGTTGGATCGGGTCGGAGCCGAACACGTCACCCTGCCCCTGGCGTCAAAAAACCCCTTGGTCATCCGGCGCAACGCCGATCGTCTCGCCAAGGTTATCGCCGACAAGGGAGTTTCCCTGGTGCATGCCCGCAGTCGAGCGCCCGCCTGGAGTGCCCATATGGCCGCCCGGCGCATGGGGGTCCCTTTTGTCACGACCTTCCATGGGACCTACAACCTGGGTCCCTTTGGCCTGAAAAAAATCTACAACCGCGTGATGACACAGGGGGATCGGGTGATTGCCATCTCCCGTTTCATTGCCCGCCATATCAAGGAGACCTACGACCTGGATGGCAGTACCGTTCGAGTGGTCCACAGGGGAATCGATGTGAATTCCTTCAACCCTGATCGTGTGAGCGCCGAACGCATGATCAAGCTGGTCAACCAGTGGCGCCTGCCCGATGACGCGCCGGTGATCATGCTGCCTGGGCGGTTGACACGGTGGAAAGGGCAGGCCGTCCTGATTGAGGCTCTGGCGAAGCTGGAGCGGAAGGATGTCCGCTGTCTGCTGGTGGGGCACGACCAGGGGCGGTCGAGCTATGCGGAAGAATTACGCGCCCTGGCCCGGAAGCTGGGTGTTGAGTCCCAGGTCCATCTGGTGGGGGACTGTACGGACATGCCGGCCGCTTACATGGTGACCGATGTGGTGGTTTCGGCTTCCACCGATCCGGAGGCCTTTGGCCGCGTGGTCGCCGAGGGGCAGGCCATGGGTCGTCCGGTGATTGCCCCCAACCACGGTGCCGCGCCGGAAATCATCAAGGCAGGGGCCACGGGGTGGCTGGTCCCGCCCGATGACCCGGAGGCTCTCGCCTCCGCTTTGCGCCAAGCCCTCTGCATGAACGCGGAAAGCCGTCAGGCGGTGGCCGAAGAGGCCGTCGGTCATGTTCGGGATCTCTTTTCCAAGGAGAGTATGGCCGAGCGCACGCTCCATGTGTACAAGGAGCTGCTTCAGGGGGCCCCTCCCCTGGATACTGTCCTTTCTTATGACTGAGCCCGGGTTGGCCCTTTGGTAACCTTTTCCCTTCCGCTTCCCGTTGCAGCCATTCCATCGGCGCCTCTGCCCGCCGACCGGATTCTTGTGATCAAATTGTCCGCCTTGGGTGATCTGGTGCTGTCCATGTCGGCCTGCGCGGCCATTCGGCAGGCACACCCCAAGGCTCATATTACCTTGCTGACGACCGCGCCCTTCTGCGGATTGATGGAAGATTGCCCCTATTTCGACGCGGTGCGAATTGACCCCAGGTGGCGGCTGTTTACACCCAAGGGCATGAGGAAGACGGTCCAGATGCTGCGGCAGGGGGATCCCCAGCTCATTTACGATCTGCAGACAGCCGATCGGACGGGCTGGTATTTCCGGCTTCTGAAATGGACAGGGGGGGCACCACCCTGGTCGGGGAATGTGCGGGGATGTGCCTTGCCCCATGCCAATCCAAACAGGAATGAAATGCACACCCTGGAGCGACAGGCGGACCAGTTGGCCATGGCCGGACTGCCCCTGAAACATCCCGTTCCGCTTCCGGACCTATCCTGGGCCAAAGCTGATTTGACGGGGCTTTTGCCTGATGGCCCCTTCGCTTTGCTCATCCCTGGTGGCTCGCCTCACCGTGCGATGAAGCGGTGGCCTGGGGACCGCTTTGCTGCCCTGGCCCAAGCCCTGGTCCGGGAAGGCTTGATCCCCGTGATCGTCGGAACGAATGCCGAGCAGAAGGAGGCGGAAACAATAGGCCGCGCTTGTCCGGAAGCCCTGTCCCTGATCAACCGGACGTCCATCCACCAGATTGCCTCGCTGGCCACCCGGGCGAGCCTGGCCGTGGGAGGAGATACCGGTCCTCTGCATTTGGTGGCTGCAGCGGGCGCACCCAGTCTGGGCCTCTATTCAGAAGTCTCCATTCCTGCGCTTTGTGCCCCGCGGGGGCGGGTCACTGATGTATTGTGGGAAAAAGATCTTCGAAACTTGGAGGTCGAATCCGTTGTCGACGCGGCGATCCGTCTGTTTTCACAGGGACGAATTGTGAAAGGGTTGGATGACGCTTCGTCAGCCCTGTGCTAGAAGCACATACTCTATCTGGGATTTAGTTCTAGGGGAATCGGGTGACAGCCGCCGCGAACTTGGTGAAAAGTTGGTTGTCCACGCGCGTGATCGGATTGATTTCGATCGCATTTATTATTGTGGGTATCGTTACGGTAGTGGGGTTGTCTCTTCGTTCGAACAGCATCCTGGCGACCACGGCCTCCACATGGATTGATTTCGAGCGCAAGGCGCAACAAAGGCTTCTGGACCTGGGTACACTGCGTGAGCTGTTGGGGTACGGTGGCTTCATCCACGATTTCTACGACTATTTGCTCTTTGGGGACGAGGAACAGGCCGTTCGGGCAGCGGCCAAGCTGGATGGGGCGGTTGTCCTGCTGGAGCAGTATCGGGAAACGGCATCGGCCCTGGAACTGCGGGATATCGAGATTATCGAGGACGCCCTGGTGACCTATCGGGCGAACATGGAAGACTTGCGGGAGAAACGGGCCGAGGGCCTGTCGGTGGCGGAGCTGGGGGGGCGCTACAAGATCAATGATGGGCCGGCTTTGGCCGCCCTGAACCGTCTGACCGACCGGTGGCGCCGTGGTGCCTCCGATGCCCGGGATGCCATGAGTCAGGCGGTGTCCAGCGGGCGAAAGGCGACGGAAACCACTCTTTGGGTGATGCCTGCCTTCATCCTTGCCGGGGGATTTGTCGTTATCTTATTGCGAAACCTCATGGCGATCAGTCGGGAAAACGAGCGGAAAGAGGCCAAGTTTCGCGATCTGTTCCAAGGGTCGATCAACGGATTGCTGATTTTAGGGGCCGACCTGCGGCCACTTCATGCGAACGAAGCCATGGCGACCATGCTGGGCTTGTCGGACGCGGAGGCTCTGATGGAGCGGGCTACACTGGCCGATTTCCTGCCCGAGGAGGAAGCCCGGGCCTTGAGCGAAATTCATACTCAGTTGCTGTCGGGAGAGATTAAGCGGACGGCCTTGCGGATGGAAGTCTTGCGGGAGGATCGATTCACGGTCTGGTTGGATATGAACGCCCGGACGGTCGAATGGAACGAAGAGAAGGCCATTCAACTGGCTTTCCTGGATGTGACCGAACAAGTTGTTCGGGAACGGGAGATGGAGTTCAATCGCGCGGAGTTGGAAAACCAAACTGCCGAACTCGTTGCCGTAGCGGAAGATCTGGATGTGGAGCGACAACGGTCCGAGGCGGCCTTGGCCGAGGCCGAAGAACAGCGCCGATTCTTACAGACCCTTCTAACCACCATGCCCAGCCCTATCTTTTATAAGGATCTGGAAGGGCGGGTTCAGGGGTGCAATGGGGCTTTTGCCGGGCTTTATGGCAAGACATCCGATACGGAATTGATTGGCAGTAACCTCCAGGAACTGGCCGACGCCTCTTTTACCCGCCGCACGGCCGAGATTGATTCGGAACTGATCGCAAAAGGGGGAACAGCCCGCTATGAACGGGTGTTCACCCTGCCCAATGGGGATCGGCGGACGATGATTTACAACAAGGCGGTTTACAACAAGGCCAATGGGGATGCCGCCGGGATTGTCGGTGTGATCACCGATATTTCCGAGCAGAAGCGCATGGAGGAGGAACTGCGGCGGCTCGCGACCACAGACCCTCTGACAGGGGCGTTCAATCGTCGGGCCTTTATGGAGGCGGCCCGGATCAACCTCATCCGGGCGGCGCGCTACCAGGAGCCGCTGACGGTCATCTTGGCCGATATTGATTACTTTAAGAGGGTCAACGACACCTATGGCCATGCCACAGGGGACGAGGCCTTGAAGCTGTTTGTGTCCACGATACAAGGGACCCTGCGGGAAACGGATGTTCTGGGGCGCATGGGAGGCGAGGAATTCGCCATTTTGTTGCCCCATACGGCCATTGATGCGGCCATGGGCTTGGCCAATCGTCTGCGAGAAAGTTTGGCCGCCATTCTTGTCCCCCACCCTGGCGGAACCTTACAGTTCACGGTCAGCATGGGGGTTTCCTCCTACCGTGACCATGGAGACAGCATTGATGCCCTGCTCCAGTCCTCGGACGAAGCGCTTTATGTGGCCAAAGAGGGGGGCCGCAATCGGGTGATTGCGGCCACTTCGGACCGGGGGTGATGGGGCAATGGGGCGCCGCGCTTGATGGTCGCGGCATCCACCTGCCCAGAAGGCCGTCAGAAACCCCTATTTTCCAGCGCTATTTTCCAGATCGAGCAAGCCCTCAACAAAGGGGGGCGGGGCCAAGTCATGGAACAATTGGCGCATGCCATCGCCCCAGTGTTTACGCAGTTCAACCAAATAGGGATCATCGGCGCGAAGGCGGCGCTTGACCGGGCTTGCCAAGCTGTCTCGCCGATAGATGCAGAGGTCGATGGGCGGACCGACGGACAGGTTGGAGCGCATGGTGGAGTCGAAGGATACCAGGGCGCATTTTGCCGCGTCTACCAGGGGGGTTTCGAAATCCACCACCCGGTCCAGGATCGGACGCCCGTATTTCGTCTCGCCGATCTGAAAGAAAGAGGTGTCCTCCGTCGCCTCGATATAATTGCCTGCGGCATAAATTTGGAACAGGCGCATGGGCCCGCCCCTCACCTGCCCGGCCAGAAGAAAGGAACAGGCGAAGTCATTGCCCTGTTCGCGCAGGGCCTCGGCGTCGCGATCATGGATCGCGCGAATCGCTTCCCCCACGACCTTGGCGGCTGCGGTCATGCCGGGAACTTGCATGATGGGACCCGCGTCGGGGTGGGTCCGTTCGTCTCCGTCATTCCAGCGAACAGTGTCTTCCAGCTCATTTACAACCGCCTGGGTGATCGCCAGATTGCCCGCTGAGAGCAAGATGAGCACCCGTTCCCCAGGTTCTTCCCAGACTCGGAGCTTGCGGAAGGAGGCTACATGGTCCACTCCCGCGTTTGTTCGCGTGTCGGCGACCATTACCAAGCCATCGCGCAACAACATGCCTAGACAGTAGGTCACGGCGTTTCTTCCCTTTTTTGTTTTGAAGGCGGTTCAGGGAGAAGCACCCGAAAAATCAACCACGATTTTTCGGGTGCTTCGCTTTGTGCTCGAACTGCAAGGCGCGCTATTTTCGGCCTTGGCTTTGACTCTGGCCTTGGGATTCCGAGGCAAGATAGAAGGTCTTGGCGATTTCGTTGCTGACCAAGACGTTTCGATTGATGAAATCGGTGAGGAACCGGTGCAGGCCCCGGCGGGTGATGTCCTGGACTTTGCCATAACGGAGGCGGGAATACATTTCGCCCGTAAGCCGGGTCCCCTCCGTATCGGGCGCGAGGATCTCCAACAGCTCCAAGACCTCGTGGAAGCAGTGGTGCAGGGAGCGGGGAAATTCCTTCCGTAAAGTCAATAATTCGATGACCTGGCGGGGTTTGATCCCATCCCGATAGATCATGCGATAGGCCTTAAAGGCGGACATGGCCCGTAGGACCGCGCCCCATTGGTAGTAGTCCACGGCTTCGTCCAGGCGGTCCTCGTCGGGTGCCAGAACGTGATACTTCACGTCAAGCAGGCGCGCGGTATTGTCGGCGCGCTCGATGAAGGTTCCCAGGCGGGTGAAATGGAAGGCATCGGTTTGCAGCATGGTGCCGACAGTCGTGCCGCGGAACTGGTGGGATCGCTCCTTGACCCATTCGAAAAATTCCCGAAACCCCCATTCTACCAGCTTGGCGTAGGTCAAAGATTGCATCTCCAGCCAAGTGGCATTGATGCTTTCGAACATTTCCGTTGGCAAAACGAATCGCTCGGCCCGGGCGTTCTCCCGGGCGCCATGCAGGGTGGAGTAGATGCTTGAGGGATTGTCCGGATCCAGGGCCATGAAAGCGATGACATGGCCCGCAGCGAATTCGTCATAGCGTTTTTCGTAGGATGGTTTCTGGCCGGAGATGATCAGCGCGGGTTCCCATTCGGTCCCGCTTGACTCATCCCCATTCCGGGGCAACTGGTGCATGCGGTGGGACACGTCGAGGATACGGGCCATGTTTTCGGCCCGCTCCACGTAGCGCGCCATCCAGTAGAGATTGTCGGCTGTACGACTCAGCATGGTTAGCGCTCCAATACCCAGGTGTCCTTGGTGCCGCCCCCTTGGGAGGAATTGACCACTAGCGATCCTTCTTTCAAGGCCACGCGGGTCAGACCACCTGGCACCACCTGCGTTGTTTTGCCCGAAAGCACGAAGGGCCGCAGATCGACGTGACGCGGGGCAATGCCCTGGTTCACGTAGGTTGGGCAGGTGGACAGGGCCAAGGTTGGTTGGGCGATGAAATTGGCAGGATTGGTGAGGATCCGGTCCTTGTAGTCGGCGATTTCCTGGGAGGTGGCCTTGGGTCCCACCAGCATGCCATAGCCGCCGGATCCGTGGACCTCCTTCACCACCAGTTCAGAAAGATGTTCGAGGACATACTTGCGGTCTTCCTCGTCGTCCAGGTGATAGGTATGGACGTTTTTCAGAATCGGCTTCTCCCCCAGGTAGAACTCGATCATCTGGGGGACATAGTCATAGATAGCCTTGTCATCGGCGATGCCCGTCCCAACGGCGTTTGAGAGCGTTACATGTCCCTTTTTGTAGGCCTCGAACAGGCCGGGGACGCCCAACATGCTGTCCTTGCGGAAGGCTTTGGGATCCAGGAAGTCATCGTCGATACGTCGGTAGATCACATCCACCCGCCGCGGACCGGCGATCGTTCGCATATAGACATAGCCCCCGTCAACGAACAGGTCCTGTCCCTGCACCAGTTCGATGCCCATTTCGTCGGCCAGGAAGGCATGTTCGAAATAGGCGCTATTGAACTGGCCTGGCGTCAGCAGAACGACCGTCGGCTCGTCGAGATTGTCTGGTGCGGCGTATTGCAGGGTCTTCAACAGCTCCTGGCCATAGTGGTTGACCGGTGCCACGGCATGTTGGTCAAACAGCTCGGGGAACAGGCGGGTCATGACATCGCGGTTTTCCAACATGTAGGACACGCCTGATGGAGTCCGTAGGTTATCCTCCAGCACGTGGAATTCGCTCTCATTGGTTCGCACGACGTCGACCCCGGCGATTTGGACGTAAATATCCTTGGGCGGTTCGAACCCCACCATCTCGGGGCGAAACTGATCGTTGTTCTTGAGAAGGGATTTGGGCAGCTTGCCTGCCTTGACGATGTCCTGCTTGTGATAAATGTCGTGGATGAACTTGTTCAGGGCGTCCACCCGCTGGCAGACGCCTTTGGACAGAATGTCCCATTCGTCCTTCGCGATGATACGAGGCACCACGTCGAAGGGGATCAGCCGCTCGCCTCCCTGGGTATCCCCGTAAACGGCGAAGGTAATGCCAATGCGCCGGAAAAAAAGATCAGCCTGGGTATTCTTGTGGGATAACAGTTCCGGCGAGACTTTGGAAACCCACTTTTTATAGATGGAGTAGGGGCTGCGAATGCCCCCGTCGGGGCGGGTCATTTCGTCGAACGGGGATGAGGGCATGAAAAAACTCCGCTCTCGCGTGGTTGGTGGTGGACTGGGACCCGCTGCTGCAGACCCTGGCGCCACCCAACCGGAAGGGGTTGTGGATCGGCCGGTTCACCCTGGCCCGTCCTCGAGCCTGGGCGAAACGATCCTGAGGGACCGTCTAACGCTACGGCTGTGAACAATTTGTCGTCAACGGCTTAGTTCGCTTAAAAGGCGGGCAGGGTCGGATTTGTTCATTTTGATCGGGAACTGACCCCTTGTCGGTCTCCTTCTCACCGCGTCTAATGGGGACATTAGGAATTCCTGTTTGACAGCGGCCACAGAGGGCGTCGGAATGGAATCGCTGAATTTTGGGGGATGCGGTGAAGCGGAATAAGGAAAAGGACGAGGCGACGGATCTGGAGACGCCCTTTCCGTTGAAGCGTAAGTTTAACCGGACCATCCTGCCCTTTCTCCTGGGGTTGCTTGTCGCCCTGGTCGTGGCCGGATCTTACGTCACCCGCCATATCGTCGAAGAAGTCTACGTCCAGCAGGCTCTGGGCCAAGCGGATGCCATGGAACGAACCCTGCGCGCCAACCACCCCCGGGCCTGGGCCATTTTGGCCGAGGAAAGCGTGTGGAAAGCGGCGCCAGAGGCGGGTGATCTCGATGACCTGGACCGCGCGATCCATGCGGCCTTGAACGGGGGACGGATTGAAAAGCTGAAGATCTACGATACCCAGGGTCGGATCCTTTATAGCACCACTCGGGAGGATATCGGACGGATTGAGCACGACGCGCCCCTGCTGGCGGTGATCAACGAGGGGACGCCTCAGATCGTTCTGAAGGAAGCGGCGAACAATGCCCTTTATGAAATGTTCGTGCGCCATTCTGGAGATACGACGCACCCGGGGTTGGTCTTTGAGTTCTACGAACCGGCGTCCTACCTGAATGCCCTCATTTGGCGGAATACGGTCTGGCCTGTTGTGACCTTGGGCACGGTGCTGCTGCTCATGCTATTCGTTCTCACCCGTTTGGTGGGCCGGGCGCAGAAGGCGATTGACGCACGGACCAACGCCCTGGCGAGAGTGACCCGTCGGTTGGAGCGATTTGTTTCCGCCGGAGCGGTGCGTGCGGCTTTGACGGCGGCGGGGGATGGGGGGGAAACGCGCTCCTCCCGCCTGATGGATTACACCTTGTTTTATTCCGATGTGCGAGACTTCACAGGGTTGGCCGAGACGACCCCACCGGATCAGGTGGTGGCCTTTCTCAACCGGCTTGTGACCATTCAGGTGGACCTGATCCATGCCCATGGCGGTGATGTCGACAAGATGATCGGCGATGCCGTTTTGGGGATCTTCGAGGGACCGGACCGGGCCGCACGGGCCGTGGATGCGGCGCGGGAGATTCTCGCCCGATTGGAAGAGGAGGCTGACATGCTCCGTCCCCTGCGGATTGGGCTGCATGATGGGTTCGTCATTGCCGGGGCCATCGGGCCGGAGGACCGCCAGGATTTCACCGTTATCGGTGACAGTGTGAACGTGGCCGCCCGCCTGTGCGATGCGGCCCGTGCGGGGGAAGTGGTGGCCGATACGCGGACCCTGGCCCGGGCCGGCCACCCGGAGGGGTTCGGGGCCATTGAGGAGATCTCCGTCAAGGGGCGGCGGGAGCAGTTGTCCATCCGTCGCTATCGGATTTCCCAAAAAGGGGGGGATTAATCGTCCCACACCACCTTGTTTCGCCCTTCGCTTTTGGCTTTGTACAGGCGGCGGTCGGCGCGGGTGAATAGGGTGTCCAGGTCGTCTCCATCCCCCCCGGGACCGGTTTGGGCCTGGGCAACACCGATACTGACGGTCAGGGGCACCCGTTGTCCCCCCTCGAGCACAAGGGGGGAGGCTTCAATCCCGGCTCGGATCTTCTCGCCCACGCCGCGGCCTTCGGTGATGTCCGTATTTGGCAGCAGGACGGCGAATTCCTCGCCACCCACCCGCGCCGACCAATCGTCCTGGCGGATCAGTCGTTTCATTGTTTTGACAACGAATTGGAGGGCCAGGTCTCCACCGTCATGGCCGAAGGTGTCATTCACTCGTTTGAAATGATCCAGATCCAGGACCAGGAGGGATAAGGGTCGTCCGAAGCGTCGGGCCGCAGCGAGTTCTCTGGGATAGGTGTCAAGCAGGCCTCGGCGGTTGAGCAGGCCGGTCAGAGGGTCGGTCTTGGCTTCCTGGGCCAGATGGCTGGCCGCCGAGCCGCGCATGGTGTCGTAAAGGAAAACCACGACCGTGACCGCAATCATGGCTCCGCCCGTATTAAAGACGGCCACCCAGGTGAACCCTTCTCCTGCGTCCTGGTGTTGGATAAGAAGGCTGAGGACCAGGATGGAAATCGTGGTGAACAGGCTGTTGATCAGCAGACCCAGACGTCTTCCCAAAAAAAGAACGGGTAAGGTGGGGAAGCCCACCAACCAGACGAGGACCCCATCCTCGGCCTTTCCGGATAGGGCCACCAACAGAACAAGGAATCCAGAGACGAAGATTCCCAGGGCTGCGGCATGGTCGCTACCCATGCCCTTGCGGTGACGCAAGACAATAGCCAATAAGGCGAGGGCGGATAGGGCTTCTGCGGTCGCGTGAAGCAGATAGCCGGTGTACAGGGCGTCGAAGACCGCGAAGAACGATACGAGGACGATTCCCGAAATCAGGGCGCGGCGGACCAGATGCGCCTGATGGCGGGGAAGGCGATATCCCGACGGCTCCGGTGTGAAGAGGGAAGCAAAGGGGTGCACGGTGGATTCCTGGACGGGCGGGATGGATCGGTCCTGTTTAACAAAGGTCGAGGGCGTGCTTCTTCAATTCTTCCAAGGGAACCACAAGAAGCGTGGCCTCATTCGTTGCGCGCAGGACGACCCGGGGAGGGGCACCCGCTTCCAAGGCCTGACGCCAGCGCGCGGCGCAGAGACACCACCGGTCCCCGGCCTTTAAGCCCGGAAAGCCGAACTCAGGGTGGGCTGTGCTCAGGTCGTTGCCCACCGATTGGGAATAGGCCAGGAAGCTTTCGGTGACTTCTACGCAGACTGTGTGTAGGCCGTGGTCATCTGGTCCCGTATCGCAACAGCCAGATCGGTAAAAGCCGGTGCGTGGATCCAGTCCACAAATGGCTAAGGGACCACCAAGGACGTTTCGTTGGGATTGTCCGCCGCCGTCACGCATCTGTGGGGTCCTTTGCCGAAGGAGAAAACGGAAGGCCAGTCTGTTCCCTGGGGGAAGTTCCCTTCATATGAACCTTGGCCATTCGTTTGTCGATAGATGGATCCATCGGTGGCCTGATCCAATGGGTAGGGACGTTTGAGCCATCTTGCAGAAACAGACGGTTTCCCCTCCCGCATCCATTCTGTCTTTTGCCGATGCCCGGGCCTGTCCGCAGGGACGGTACCATCAGCTTTTTGTCCGGTGTCGGCAGTGGTCTGTTCAAACCTAATACCAAGCGGCGCGGGTTGAAACCTAGGCCGCTTTTCTTGCGTTCAAACGCCAGGCGGGCTTTTACGCGCCATAAGGCGCGGCGGCCACTTGGCCGCTTCCAAGGTGCGGTGCGTCAAACTCACCGCACCTTGGTATTAGAGTGCCTTCGAGCGGAAAAGTGGAGGTCGACCCAGGGCACGACAGTGTCGCGCCTTTTTTTGGGCGATTGACCAAGCCCATTTGGGGGAAAATGCTTTCTCCTTTTATAAATATGAGCTTGGGCTCTGGGGCCTTTCGGCCCCAGTGGCGGACGGGGCAAAGCCCCGTGAGGGGAAAACACCTACTGTCGTGTACGGTGCTCTGTGCCGTTCCGAAGTAAAAAAAACTTAGATCCAAATAAAGAAACATGCAAACCTTAGCGCTTGCAGGGGGATGACGACCAAAGAGTTTTTCCGCACTCTGCTAAAGGTTCTAGCCTGGCGTTGGAATGCTTATTGTCCGGCCCCTTCATTGATGGCGGCCTGTCCGCTGAAGAGGTGAACGAAAATAGAAGGAGTTGCGGGGAGGGGGGCAACCGTCGTCGCGAAGGTGCAGGACAGCGCACAAAGGTCGCCGGATTTCATGGTTTGCCGTGATGGGCTGTTGTCTTTACAGACTACTGTGGACACCGTCATGCCGATTTGGACGGATTCGGACAAAAGGACCCAAAAGACAATGGAGAATCAGGCACAGAGGATGCTCTGGCTGCCAGGGTCAGGCTAAAGTAGGTCAGCCCGATCAGAAGGCCCAACAGCAGCCCATAGCGCCGAGCCCGGATGTGGGCAAACACATCCAAGTCTGCGGAAGGGGCGGCGTCCCGTTCCGCCCCTCAGTCGTTTACGACCTTGAGGATCAGACGGGCTTCTCCTTCAATGAAGATGTCCAGGTTCCGATGGTGCTCTTCCCAGTTCTCTACATATTCTTTGACGGCTTGTGTCACGCATTCTTCCACGGATTTCCCACCTTTTTCGGCCAGAACTTCCAGGCGGATGCGCAAGTCGTCGGGCAACGGGGGGATGGTCATGGTAATCCCTTCTCGGCCTTGTTTGGGTCGTGGATGGCGGTCCAGGTTGTTCAGAGGGGCACTCTTCATCAAGCTTGCGCCGGACGAAAGGATCCGGCACTTTTCCTCTGTTCAGGCCAGCTGTCCAAGACTGTCGAAGTGAACGGACACAAGATGTTGAATTCACTTCCGATCCTTGTCAGTCAGGATAAGGGGAAGCGGGCTGGGCAATCAAGGGGTCCGTCTCGATTCCGGTCCCATGGCGTGAAATCCAACGCAGGTGCACCTAAAGACTTTCGTCTAGATTCAATGGGGTTGCGGGAATCGTTGAGGAAGGTGACGAACCTGTGCGGACGGAAGGCGAAGGGCACGGCTTGCTGTTCTATCAGTCGGATTTTTCGCGAATCGCTCTTACTTCAAAGCTCAACCCCTCGGCTTGGGGGGCTTTCAGGACGTCATAATGGCCCGGATCCCCGGCAAAAAAACACCTCCTTCTCCCTCCGAAAAACGGACTTCAGGCTCCCCTGGGCGCGTCCGGTCGAGTGCCACCGGGGAAAGCCCCGCAACCCGATCGAAGCCCAAACCGAAACCCAAACCCAAGGCTGCGGGCCAGGGGGGACAGGTGGGGGGCCGGACGGGTGGGCGCTCCCCTTCGACGCGAGCGAAGGGCGGGGGTGGCAAAGGCAGGCCGCGCGGACGGAGACCAGGCCAACGGACCCGTCGTCGGCGGACGTCCCCCTGGGCAGCACTGCGCCTGTTCCTGGTCGTGATGATCTGGGTGGGGTTGTCGGGTATGGCGGTGCTGGTCTATTTCGCCTATGACCTGCCCGATCCCATTGCTTCGGCCAAGGTCACTCGTCGCCCGGCGATTACCCTGCTGGCTAAAGACGGGTCAGTTTTGGCCGCCCATGGGGACCTGCATGGGGACAGTATCCTGGCCCATGAGGCTCCCCCCTATCTGATTCAGGCGATCCTGGCGACGGAGGATCGGCGGTTTTATGATCATTTTGGAGTCGATTTGCTTGGCATCCTGCGGGCCGCCTGGGTGAACCTGCGGGCCGGACGGGTGGTTCAGGGGGGGTCAACCTTGACTCAACAGGTGGCCAAGAACCTGTTTCTGACCAACGACCGGACAGTTCGGCGCAAGGTCCAGGAATTTCTTTTGTCTATCTGGTTGGAAAAGATCTTTACCAAGGATCAAATCCTGTCCATTTACCTGAACCGGGTTTATTTGGGGGCGGGCACCTATGGGGTTGACGCCGCGTCCCGCCGCTATTTCAACAAGTCTGTACGGGATATTTCGCTGTATCAGGCGGCGATTCTTGCTGGATTGCCCAAAGCACCTTCCCGCCTCAACCCGGTGTCCAGTCCAGAGCGCGCCCATCGGCGCGCGCGCGAGGTGCTTCAAAACATGGTGGAGGCGGGCATGCTTTCCCCCGGTGAGGCGAAGACGGCGGCCCGGGGCGCCAACGCGGCCATCCCAGGGGCCGAGCGGGGGGGGCGAGGGGGCTATTTCGCCGATTGGGTTCTCGACCGGGTGGATGACTTCGTGGGCACTCAGGATCGGGATCTTGTGGTGCGGACGACCCTCGATCCGGTCCAGCAACGGAATGCCGAGGCGGCTTTGGTCTCGGTCCTGAAGGAAAAGGGCCTGTCGCGGGGCGCGACCCAGGGGGCTTTGGTGGCCATGGACTTTCGGGGCGCGGTGCGCGCCATGGTGGGGGGACTGGACCATGGAACGAGCCCCTTCAACCGGGCTGCCCAGGCCCGCCGCCAACCGGGAAGCGCGTTCAAGCCTTTCATTTTCCTTGCGGGATTGGAGGCGGGGTATACTCCGGACAGCGTGCTGGAGGATGCGCCCATCACGGTGGAGGGCTGGACCCCCAGCAATTACGCCAATACCCACCGGGGACCGGTCACCCTGACCGAGGCTTTGGCCCTGTCGCTCAATACCGTGGCCGTTCGGGTCAGCGAAAGCGCCGGGCGGACGAATGTGGTTCAGGTGGCCCGTCGTTTGGGGGTGATCGGTGACCTCTCCCCTAGTCCGTCCATTGCCCTAGGGGTTTTCGAGGTGTCGCCCCTGGATCTTACGGCGGCTTATGTGCCTTTTGCCAACGGCGGCTTTGCCATGCAGCCGCATGGGATCGTTTCGATTACCGATGGGGAGGGAAAGATCCTCTATCAACGGGGCGCGGCGGGCGTGCGGCAGGTTATGAGCCCGGCGCACGCCCGCCAGATGGACCGCATGCTGGGCGCCGTGGTCTCCTGGGGGACGGGGAAGGCCGCAGCCCTGCCGGATCGGCAGGCCCGGGGCAAGACGGGGACCAGTCAGGATTACCGGGATGCCTGGTTCGTGGGGTATGCGGGGCGGACCCTTGCCGGGGTTTGGGTCGGGAACGATAAGAACAGGCCCATGGATAAGGTGACCGGAGGGTCTTTGCCGACGGAGATTTGGCATAAGTTCATGGTCGGCGCGCCCTGAGGTCCAGCCTCCGGACTTTTAAGCCGGTTTTGGGTGGTTTTGGGTCCACTCCTCCGCCTGAGCCAGGATCCATTCGCGGAAAACCCGGACTCCCGGGCGGGTCAGGTGGGAGTGGGGGCAGACCAGCCAGTATTTCAGGGGGCTCGGAACCCGCTGGGGGAAGGGCGCAATCAGGCGACCCGCCAAGAGATCTTCCTCGACCATGACCGTGCGGCCCATCAGGATGCCTTGACCTTCCATGCAGGCCTGGATCGCCAGGGCCGAATCCAGGTAACCGGGACCCCGTTGCGGGCGGATCCCCTCCAGGCCAAGGGGCGCGAGCCAGGAGGCCCAGGAGATGCCCACGTCCTGGAGAAGCACGTGGTGGCACAGGTCCGAAGGATCGGCCAGGGGGCGGATTCCCCGGGTCAGACTGGGGGCGCAGACCGGAAACAGGTCCTCCTCCAGCAACAGGTCGGCATGCAGGTCCGCAGGGATCGAGCGGGCCATGCGGATGGCGATGTCCACGCCGTCCTTGCTGAAGTTGGCCAGTTCCATGGAGGTGTGAAGGCGCACTTCCACGTCCGGAAAGGCAGTGATGAAGCCCCCAAGGCGATGAATCAACCACTTGATGGCAAAGCTTGGCATGGTCGATAGGGTCAGAACGCCCCCCCGGTTGTCCGCTCGGACCAAGGCCCGGGTCGCTTCGGCGATCTGGTCGAGGGATTGCCCCACTGCTACGGCATAGGCCTGCCCTGCCTCCGTCAGGAACACCTGCTTGTTGCGGCGGCGGAACAGGGCTACGCCCAGCCATTCCTCCAGCCCGCGGATCTGGTGACTCACCGCCGCTTGGGTGACGCCCAGATCTTCCGCCGCCAGGGTGAAGGACAGGCGCCGCGCCGCCGCGTCGAAAACGCGCAGGGCATTCATTGGCGGGAGGTCCCGGGACATGGGGAGCCTTTCCATGGATGAGGGTTTCTAATGGATACGGCCAGAATTACTCGTTTGTGCGCTGCGGGCAAGCGGCGCATTGTCCGGCTGTTCCAGTTGCCCCGCCCAAATTTCCCTTATGCGGAGCTTTCCCTTTGGAACCCCAATGGAGATGACGTCATGGTTGCCCTCGCCCACGGATCCTTTTCCCAGTCCGTTCCCGCTTCCACCCTTGGAACCGATCACGGATCCCTGTTCTCCCGCCTGGAATGGTGGTTGGTTCGGCGTTTGGATGCCCTGGCCGACCGGCGGGACGCCCAAAAGGGCTTGGCTCTGATGGCGGCCCTGGACGACCGTGTTCTCGCCGATATCGGTTACGGGGCCGAGGATGCGTTTCGCCCGGGACATCGGTAACCTCCTCTTCAAGGAGCGGCCCGGTCCGATCTTTGGCTGATATGTTAGAACCGGAAGGATGCACCGATGGATCAGGCCCACGCCTTGTTGTTGATGCGATACAATGCCTGGGCCAATGCCCGGTTATATGACGCTGTGGGCCGTCTGGCGGAGGAAGACATTGTTCGTCCCCGCCCGTCCTTTTTTGGATCCATCCTGAAGACCTTGAACCATCTGATTGTGGGCGACCGCATGTGGATGGGGCGGTTGACTGGTGTGGACAGTGGCCATCGGCGTTTGGACGAGGTCCCTTATGCAGACTTCCCCAGTCTCCGCGTGGCCCGGGAAAACCAGGACAAAGCGATGGTCGGTTGGATGGAGCGGGCCGATCCCATTTTCATTGCGGAAACGGTTTTGGAGTATGCGACCTCCCGTGGAGAGCAATGCGCGACTCCCGTTCCCTTGGTGATCACCCATATGCTGAACCACGGAACCCACCACCGGGGGCAGGTTCACGGCCTCCTGAGTCAGACCGAGGTGGCCCCTCCGCCCCTCGATCTCATTTACTATATCCGAGAACAGTGAATCCCCCCGGGGATCAGGGGATCAGGACAATTTTGCCCGTGTGTTTGCGCCCCTTGAGTGCGCCGAGCG
Organism: Rhodospirillum sp. A1_3_36; assembly: GCF_047263945.1. NCBI lineage: Bacteria > Pseudomonadati > Pseudomonadota > Alphaproteobacteria > Rhodospirillales > Rhodospirillaceae > Rhodospirillum > Rhodospirillum sp. A1_3_36. The sequence continues at coordinate 566,763 of NZ_JBLAVB010000002.1, forward strand.
CCTCGGCGGCGTCCGCCAGGGAATAGGTTGCGCCCACATGGGGCTTTAGCTTGCCCTGATCCCACCAGGAGAGGACTTCTGTCAGGGCTGTTCGGACCCGATCCGGCGCGAAGGTGCGATAGCCGCCCCAGTTGAAGCCAATCACCGAGATATTCTTCACCAAAAGGATATTGGCGGGGGGGGAGGGGACCGTTCCGCTGGCGAACCCAACCACCAATATCCGCCCGTCCGGCGCCGTGCAGCGGACTGAGGTATCAAAAAGCACTCCGCCCACCGGGTCATAAACCACGTCCACCCCCCGGCCTCCGGTCAGTTCTCGCACCCGGGCCTTCACGTTTTCCGTCCGGTAATCGAGTCCCTCGTCGGCGCCATGGGCCCGTGCCATGGCCAGTTTGTCCGGTCCGCCTGCGGTGGCGATAACCCGGGCGCCCAGAGCTTTGGCACATTCGACCGCCGTCAATCCCACACCGCCTGCGGCTCCATGGATCAACACCGTTTCCCCCGGCGCAAGGCGACAGCGATCGGTCAGGCCGAAGTGGGAGGTGCCATAGGCGATGGGGAAGCCTGCCGCTTCCGCAGTGGGCATGGCTGCAGTCAGGGGATAGACATCCCGGGCCGGGGCAACCACCTGCTCGGCGAAGCCCCCCCGGTCAAGGATGGCCATCACCCGATCCCCAGGTGCAAGACCGGTCACCTTGGAGCCGACCTCCAGAACCTCGCCGGCGACCTCGAAGCCGGGGATGAAGGGCGGGGCGGCCTTCACTTGGTAAGTTCCTGCGATGAACAGGGTGTCGGCGAAATTGAGGGCCGTCGCATCGACGCGGATCCGCACCCCATCCGGGGTCATATCCGGGTCCGGAACGTCCTGAAGGGTGAGATCCTCGAAGGATCCAAGGGCGGTGCAGACCATGGCGCGCATGGGGGACTCCGGTTGCCGAGGAAAGAGAAGAGGGACTGTTGGGCAAGGAAAACTTGATCCTTGCGACGGGATCGCCATGATGCAAGGCGAATCGCCTGCCCGCAAGAGGCGTGGTTCTAGAGTGAAACGGGATCTCAAAGGCACTCTAGGGTTTTGCAACAAGATCAACCCGGATTTGGAGAAAGGGTCATGGCCGCGAATCGCGGATACTTTGGCATTGGGGTGGAAGGGGTCAGCAAACCCTATAACCTGGGCAATGTGTTTCGGACGGCCCATGCCTTCGAAGCCAGTTTCGTCTTCACCGTCTCGGCCCATTACAGCCGAGCGGAAGGGGCGAAGGTGGATACCTCAGATGCCCTGTCCCAGATGCCCTTTTACCAGTTCGATAGCGTAGGTGACATGCTTCTGCCCAAGGGGTGTCAGGTGGTGGGCATCGAGATCACCGAGGAGGCCATCGAGCTTCCCAGTTTCCGCCATCCCACGAATGCGGTCTATGTCCTGGGCGCCGAACGTCAGGGTCTGACAGCGGACATGCAGGCACGCTGTACCCATGTGGTGAAGATCCCCATGCGGTTTTCCATTAATTTGGGTATGGCGGGTGCCATCGTCATGTATGATCGGCTGGTGACGCGGGGGCGGTTTGCGCCCCGTCCAGTGCGGGCAGGGGGGCCAACGGAACCGGCTCCGAAACATGTCCATGGAGCGCCTGCCTTTCGCGTGCCCGGGGGTGGGTCTATGGAAAAATGGCGCAAACCCGCGCCCATGGCTGAGGTCGCCGAGGCCCGGGCCAAAGATTGAGCCGTCTGTGACCCCCCTTTTGCGAAAGACGGCAGAGAAAATGCATCTCGGGGCATTGACGGAATCGCTCGCCCCTGATTCCATGGGGCTTCGCCACATCCTGGACATGTTTCCAGGGCAGAATTTCCAAGGAATCCGGGTGCCCATGGCCCGCGCCGATAATGGTGGTTTCCTGGATTCTCGACGATACATGTTCGTAACGGACGAATTCGAAACGGAGAGACGGCACGCCATGAAGGCAAGGAAGACAGCCCCGATGGGTTCCGCGCGCGTTTTGGGCGCCCTTGGTGCCCTGACACTGGGCGCCCTGGCCATGTTCGGTCCGGTCCCCGTCGCCCAGGCTCAGCAGGTGAACACCCTGGGTGTTTCCGGTGACTGGACGGCCTATACCATGATCGAGAACGGCAACAAAGTTTGCTATGTGGCTTCCCAGCCCAAGAAGGACGAGGGGAACTACACGGCCAGAGATGAAATCTATGCGTTGGTGACCCATCGACCCGCGCAGAAACAGTTCTATGTGGTCACCATCTATGCCGGATACCCCTACAAGGAGGGGTCCTCTGTCGAGTTGAGTATTGATCGCACCGATTACCAGTTGTTCACCGAAGGGGAAACGGCCTGGGCCTCCGATGACATGGACAAGCAGATCGTTACGGCGATGAAGCGGGGGTTGACCATGGTGGTGAAGGGCACGTCCAGCCGGGGCACCGCGACGCGGGATACCTACAGCCTCAAGGGGGTTACCGCTTCCCTGTCGACCATCGATAAGGCTTGTGGCGTGCGGTAACCGTGCCCGTTGGAAACAATAGAAAAAGACACCCTCGGCTTCATCAGGTCGACGGGTGTCTTTTTTTGTTCGCTAGAGTGCCTTCGAGCGAGAGCAAGCTCGGCCATTTCTTGGTCCACTCGATGCTCAACCTGTTGAATCTAGATCAAATTACCCGACTTAAATCGGTTCCGATTTAAGTCGGTTTGATCTAGAAGGACACACTTTCGAACAGAGCGGCAAGGCCCAGTCCGCCTGCGGCAGACAGTAGGGCGAGTCCCCTTTGGCCTGTCGGTGCGCCCTTGAAATCATGGAACAATCGGGTGACCAGGATGGCGCCCGAGGCCCCATAGGGATGTCCCAAGGCGAGGGCGCCCCCGCCTGGACAGACGATGTCCTCAGGGAGTCCGAGGTCATCCAGGCAAGCCAGGGTCTGTCCGGCGAAGGCTTCGTTGAATTCCACAGATGATAGGGCCGACAGATCAAGCTTCCGCGCTGCGGAAACGGCTCCCAGGCCCGGAAGGGCCGGGTCCACTCCACCCGCCGTAGCGTCAAGGAAGCGCAAGCCCCGAGCCTTGCCCCGCTGCTCGCAGGCAAAGGCGGCATCCACCACCAGCACAGCGGCAGCGGCGTCGTTGGTGGTGCAGGCATTGCCCACGGTCACCGTGCCGCCAGGACTCAGCGGCTTCAGGCGCGCCAGCCGCGCCGGAGTCAAGCCCGGACGCGGCCCCTCGTCCCGTTCTTCCACCCCGAAGATGGAGACCAATTCGCCGTCGAACCGACCGGAGGCCTGGGCGGCCAAGGCCTTTTCATGGCTGCGCGCCGCATAGCGGTCCTGGCGGTCCCGCGAGATCTGTCGGGCCTGGGCCAGGGCTTCGGCACCCTCCACCATGGTGGGGTCCCCATGGCCCCCGCCGGAGAAGGGGGCTTGGGCGGAGAAGCGGGGGAGATCCAGGGGGGTTGCGGGGCGCTCCACACGCCATGGGCTGGTACTGGTGCTTTCCACGCCCCCGGCGAGGATGGCCTTCGCGGCGCCTGCCTTGATTTTCCAGCAGGCCTGGACAATCGCCTCCAGGCCTGAGGCGCATTGGCGGTCGACGGTCACCGCAGGCAGGGAAACGGGCAGACCGGCTTCCAGGGCACAGCCCCGGGCGGCATTGCCCCCTTGCAAGACATTGCCCAGGATGACCTCATCCAGCATATCGGGCGAGAGGCCCCCATCAGCCAGGGTGGCACGCAGAACCGGCGCGGCCAGCTGGGCCGCGTTGCGATTCCGGAACAACCCTCCCGTGCGTCCGACGGCCGACCGTCGGGCGGCGATAAGGATGGGGTCTCCCATGGCCCCGATCTACAGGCTAACGGGTGCTACTCACCAAGGCAGGGTAGCCCCGGTGCACGGTGGCGGAAACGAGACCAGCGACCAGGGCCTTGATGGCGCCGCCGGGTAAGAAGTACACCGTCGATGCGAGAACGGCCGATAGGGAACTGTCGGTGATGGCCACCCAGTAGGGGATACCAAAGGCATAAAGGACGATGATCCCCCCAAGAACGCAGGAGACGATGGACCAAAAGACGCTGGTGGGGTGTCCGAAGCGGGCGACCAGCCAACCGGTGGCCATCGCGGCGAAGGGAAAACCAATCAAGAAGCCGCCGGTGGGACCGGCGAAGATCCCCAGGCCACCCCGCCCGCCCGCCAGAAGGGGCAGACCCAGGGCCACGAGCAGAACGAAAATCACCATGGCGCCGAAACCACGTCGGGCGCCCAGGATAGCTCCGGCAAGCATGCATCCCATGGACTGGGCGGTGATGGGGACGCCCAGCGGCAGGGTGAACTTGGGCAGCAGGCCCAGGGCGGCCATCACGGCGGCGAAAAGGCCCATCAGGACAAGGTCACGGGTGGAGAGCGACATGGAGTGTTCCTTCGGATGGCGCTGAAACGTATGAGTCAGGTGATGCTCCGCCAGTATGGACAGCCTGGATCTATCCGTCCACTCGGCCGTCTGGCTGAGGCTCGGCATGGGCCTCGGAATGGGCCTCGATCACCACGTCCAGGCCGCGGGCCTCCACGGCCTCTGCCACTTGGTCGGCCATGCGCAGGGCACGGATGACCAGGGGGACAGCCATGGCGAACCAAGCCCGTTCCCGGCCCCGGGCAATCATGGCCTCCTTGGTTTCTTGAGCCAAGGCCATCAATACGGGAATGAAACGGATTGTCAAGGTCAGGGCAAAGGCCAGGGCCTGGGGCTGTACGCCCAGGTGGCGGAGGGGGGTCAGGATTCGCTCCAGGGTTTCCATCAAGGCCGAAAGCGGCGTGGTGAAGGTGACCAGAGAGGCGCCCAGGATCAAGGTGATCAGGCGCGCAGTGACCTCCATGGCGGAGGCCCATCCAGCGAGCCAGGCCTGACTCCCGGCGATCAGTGCGAGAAAGAAGGCCATCGCGCGGATTTGCGCCCAACCCCGCCCCCATCCCAGACCACAGACGGGGTATGCGAGGAAGGCGAGGGCCGCGCATGCCCCCAGGATCCAGGGAGACGCCACAAAAAACAGCCCGGTGCCCAGGGCGGCGAGGGCGAGCAGTTTCCACCCCGCAGGCGTCCGGTGGAGGAGGGAGGCTCCAGGGACATGCATCGCTGCGATCATTGCACCGGTTCCTGCCGGGTCACTGGAGGTGCTCCCGCTCGGTCACCAGGGCTTCGTAGAAGGCGATGGCCGTTTCCGGGGGGGCATCCTGGATGATCTGGCCCTGGTCGACCACCAGCACCCGGTCGAAACCGGCCAGTTGCGTCAAATCATGGGTGGCGAGGATGACCCGTTGCGGGAGCTCGGCGATCAGACGGCGAAACAGGCGGGCGCCTGCGAGATCCAACATGGTGGTTGGCTCATCCATCACCAGGATCGCCGGATCCATGGCCACGACGGCGGCCAGGGCCAGCCGCTGTTTTTCCCCCCCGGACAGGAGATAGGCGGGGCGGTCCTCGAACCCTTTGAGTCCGAAACGATGCAGGGATTCTCTGGCCTTTCTGTCGGTTTCGTCCTTGCCCAACTTCAAGGGTTTCAGGCCGAAGGCGACATCTTCCAGGGGGGTGGGCATGACGATCTGCGCGTCGGCGCTTTGGAACAGAAAGCCAACCTTGCGGCGGACGGCCCGTTTGTCCTTGGGGAGCGCGAGACCGTCCACACGGACGGATCCCTCTGCCGGCGTGGTCAGGCCATTAATCAGTCGGATCAGGGTGCTTTTGCCTGCTCCATTGGGGCCGATCACGCCAATTCTCTGCTCCGTCAGGGTCAGGGAAATGTCGGTCAGAAGGGCGCGCCCGGTTTCGGCCCGGACCGTGACCCGGTCCAGGACAATCCCGTCGCCGACGGGAGGCGATGCGGTCATGGGGTTTCCTCAAGCAGGCTGGTGAAGCGTCCGGTAAGAACGGGACCCTCTGGAACCCGGTCGCAATGGAGCACCGCATCCACCACCACCAGGCAGCGGCCCGGTCTGGCGGTGCGGCGTGCCACCTCCCGTGCCGTGGCGCCCAGTCTGCCACCTACGGGGGCAGGACGAAGGAAGCGGACCGTCTCATAGGATCGCTGCCAACTGCGGGTTCCCGGCGGATAACCCAGGGCCCGTCCCAGCTCCGCTACCAGGACGGACAGGAGGAAGGCGCCGGGCAAGACGGTTCCTCCCCCCGGCACCCCTTCCCGGGCCGCACGGTCCGGGTCAACGTGGATCCACTGGTCGTCCCCGGTGAGGTCGCGAAAGGCATCCGCGTCCGCCTGGGAGGTTTCCCGCCAAAGGAGGGGAGGCGCCGTGGAGAGGGCTGGGGGTCCGCTCACGGAAGGCTCACAGGCGCCCTTCGATGGCGTCCCAGATATCCTCCTCAATCGATATGTTATCGAATCGGTCGATTTCCTGGATGCCAGTGGGGGAGGTCACGTTGATTTCCGTCAGCACGTCGCCGATGACGTCGATCCCCACGAAGATCAGGCCCTTTTCCTTCAGGGTGGGGCCGATGGCCTCGCAGATCTCCCGGTCACGCGGGGTCAGGGGGCATTTTTCCGGTCGCCCACCCACATGCATGTTGGAGCGCGATTCCCCGGCGGCGGGCACCCGGTTGACGGCACCAACGGGCTTGCCATCCACCAGAATAATGCGTTTGTCGCCCGCGCGTACCGCAGGCATATAGCGCTGGATCATCAGGGGTTCCCGCCCGATGGAAGCGCGGAACATTTCCAACAGGGAGTTCAGGTTCTCGTCGCCGGGCTTGAGGTGGAACACGCCCGCGCCGCCATTGCCGAACAGGGGCTTGACGATGATGTCCTGGTGTTCCTCGCGGAAGGCATCAATGGCCGCCTTGTCGCTGGTGATCAGGGTTGGCGGCATCAACTCGGGCCAGCGGGTGACGAACAGCTTTTCCGGGGCATTGCGCACTTCCCGGGGGTCATTGACCACCAGGGTTTGCGGGTGGATATGCTCCAGCAGATGGGTGGCGGTGATGTACCCCATGTCGAAGGGGGGATCCTGGCGCATCAGGACCACGTCTACCGATCCCAGATCGATGACTTCGGGCGCGCCGAAAGTGAAGTGGTTGCCCGGTTCCCGACGCAGGATCAAGGGATGGGCCTGGGCCGTCAGGCGGCCATCTTGGAAGGCCAGGGCCGTGGGCAGATAGTGGAACAGGTCGTGGCCGCGCCGCTGGGCTTCGAGGCCCAGGGCGAAACTGCTGTCGCCGTTGATGTCGATGGATTGGATGGGATCCATCTGGATCGCCACCACTTTGGAAGAGCTGGTCATGGAGTCGGTATTCCGCGCCTGAGGGGGCAGACCACCAGAAGACGGTCAAGCCCGGATCGTTAAGGGTGTTTCCTTGTCGCTACCCTATCGCAGCCTTTGGCGCAACTCCCGGACCACCAGATCGACCCTTTGCCGGTCCGGACCCTGGGGAGCTATCTCCAGGAAATGGTCAAGCGCGGCCACGGCTTCGGGCAGGTCACCCAGGCGCAAATGGATCAATCCCTTTTCTCGCCAAAGGGTCGGGTCGTCCGGGCAAATCAACCGCAGACTTTCCACCCGGGACAGGGCTCCCGGGGCATCCCCCTTTTCCAACAAGCGCATTTTGGCGTTGTTGCGCAGGCGGGTGAGCATTGCGCGGTTTGAGACGGGTTGGTAATGGTCCCGTTCCAGCTCTGCTGCGGGACCCAGGATGGCCTTGAGCAGCAGGCGCAGGGCCGGTGTGGGCATGTCTTGGCCGTCATGGAAGGGGTCGAGGATCATCCGCTCACCCCCCACTTCCAGACGGGTGAGGAAATGGCCGGGGAAATCCAGGCCGGTCATGCCCCAGTCCTGAGAGCGGGCCAAGTCGATATAGAGGATGCCCATGGCGATGGGCAGACCCATGCGCCGGTCCAGAACCCGGATGAAATCGCTGTTGTCCAAGTCTTCGTAGGTTTCCATGTCGCCATGGAACCCGGCGGAGTCGACCAGGACGGCGCGCAGGGCTGCAGCCCGCCTGCCAATCTCCGGGTCTTCGTCCAGCTTTGCCACCTGCTCGGCGAGTTGGCCCCGCAGGTCGACCAAGATGGCGCGGTACTTGGGGAGCTCCGCACCCGGATTGTCGATGGCGGACAGCAGAAGGGCCGCCTCTGCCAAGTCGATTTCGTCGTCGGGGAGGGCTCCCATATGGGCCAGGGCCGCGTGGACCGACTCGTCTGCCGTGCGGCTTTGAGCCGACTTGGTCTCTTTTCGGTCGTCCATCATCGCAAACCTTTCTTCTCACCCCAGAAATAGTTAGGACCGACGTGTGGACCCAATTTTCAGGCTCCACAAATCATTGATCCCCGATGAAATCGCTGAACCCTGTCCGCTTGTTCTGCCGATCACATGCGGGGATCGGTCTTCAGCCGGGTATAGTCCACGATTCGCCGCACATGCGGCATTTCCCGTGCATAGGCCAGAACCCGGTTGCGTTCTGCGCTATCTTGCCCAATGCCCATGATGAACAGGGTTCCGTTCACCACGTCGATGGAATAGTTGATGGCCTGAACGTCGGAATCGAACAACAGAGTGGTCTCCAGCTTGTTGGTCAGCCAGACATCCCGAGCATAATCCACAAGATCCGATGTATCCTCAGCGGTCAATTCGCTGAGAACCTCTCGAACCCCTTCGACTTCCCAGGCGAGGCGCACGGCCTCGATCCGATGGTCTGTTCGGGGGACCGAGCCGGTCAGGAGAACCCGTCCCTCCCGCACGGTGACATTCACTTGGCGAAACAGCTTTTCGTTGGTTTCAAACAACTTGCCGTTGATCGCCAGATCAATGGCCCCGTCATCGACCGCTCCGACGAAACCCCGTTCCTCCATGGCCATCGTGGCTGCCTTTGCCACGATGCCGACGGCCATGCCTTGGGGCGTACATCCCGCCAGCGGTCCCGGCAAAACACCGAACAGCACAAGCCCTGTCAGGATCGGCCCCATCCTTGACAGCCTCAAACCCGGGCACACCCATGACACTCCCAAACCGAGGGCGACAAGAGCCCTCTTGCTGACTGGTTTTCGAGACAGAGATCTGATTCCGTTTCGAGATGTTTAGACAGAGTCTAGCTCTTATAACCCCACGCGCCAAGCGTCACGCGTATGGTGAAGGCGAAAGAACCCCGTCACCACCATCACGTCGAATCGGGAATCAATAGCTCCGCCCCGTATTCGATTGCGGGCGAGGAAAACCTCGGCTCCTCGCTGGATACGCTGTCTTTGCCTGGGCGTGACGGCGTCCAGGCCCTGGGTCAGGGTGGGGCGGGTCTTGACCTCGATGAAGGCGAGGACGCGGCCCCGGCGGGCGATGATGTCCACTTCCCCCGCACCGGTCCCCCGGCCCACCAGGAACCGCCGGGCGAGGATCCTCCAACCGGTCAGGAGCAACCAAACCGTGCAGAGCGTCTCTGCCCACCGACCCTGGCTCCGTCCAGACATCAGTCCTCTCCCCCCTTGGATAGGGTCAGGGCACGCTGATAGACGGTGCGCCGGGGCAGACCCAATTCCTTGGACAAGGCGTCGGATAGGGCGCGGACTCCGTCTCCTGCGGCCAGGGCCTCGTGGATCAGCGCATCCAGGTCGGCCTCGCTGGGCGCGGCTTCGGGTGGCGGGGGACCGATAACCAGAACGACCTCGCCTTTTGGCGAGCCCGCCTGGGCGTAATGGGCGGCCAGTTCGGCCACTTTGCCCCGCCTTACCTCCTCATAAAGCTTGGTCAATTCCCGGCAGACAGCGGCGTCTCGGGCGCCCATGGTCTCGGCCAGCACCGCGAGTGTCTTGCCCAGGCGGGAGACTCCTTCGAACAGCACCAATGTTGCCGCGATGGGCGCCAGTTCGTCTCGGAACGCGGCGAGCTTTCCGGCTTTCGAAGGCGGGAAACCGGCGAAAAGGAAGCGGTCCGTGGGCAGCCCAGACAGGGCCAGCGCCGTTGGCACGGCAGACACGCCCGGCGCGGCGGTCACGGCGATGCCCGCGTCATGGCAGGCGCGGACCAGTTTATATCCGGGGTCGGAGATCAGGGGCATGCCCGCGTCGGAGACCAGGGCCACCGCCGCCCCTTCGGCCATGCGGGCGAGCAGGGCCGGGCGGACCTTGTCGGCATTGTGTTCGTGGTACGGGAACAGGCGGGTCGACAGGCCCAGCCGGTTCATCAGGCCACCGGTTACCCGGGTGTCCTCGCAGGCCACGAGATCTGCACATTTCAAGGTTTCAATGCCCCTCAGGGTCATGTCTCCCATATTGCCGATGGGGGTAGCGACAAGATAGAGCCCCGGGGCAAGTGGACTTCCGCCCTGGGCGTCGCTAGGCTGAGTCGAGAAATTTGGTTCGGACACGGGAGGACATCACCGGTGAAGGGTTGTGGAACAGGAAGGATCCGGTCTTTCGGATCTATGGGACGGACAGTGGGGCGTTTGGCCTTGGTGTCCGTGGTCGCCATTGGGCTGGCGGCTTGTGCTCAGAATCGGGCGCGCGCCCCCCAACCGTCAAGCGTCGAACCGCCCCCCCCCATTGCCCAGCCCTCGGTGCCGATCCAATCCCAACCCCTGGACGGCCCGGGCCTGATGAGCCAAGACCAGGTGGGAGCGGTGCGTGTGGCCTTCCTGGCGCCGTTGACGGGGCGGGCGGCCTCGGTCGGGCAGGCCCTGCTGAACGCCGCCCAGATTGCGGCGATTGAACGGGGATCGGATAATTTTATTCTGCAGCCCTATGATACGGGGGGCACCGCCCAAGGGGCAGCCAGCGCCGCACAGACCGCCATCGCCCAGGGCGCGCGCATGATCATTGGCCCCCTGTTCGCAGACTCCGTGCGGGCCGTTGCGCCCCTCGCCCAATCCCGGAATATCCCGGTGGTCGCCTTCTCCACGGTCAGCTCCGTGGCCGGTAGGGGCGTTTACCTCATTGGCTTCCTGGTGGAGGAGCAACTTCGGCGGGTTCTCTCCCAGGCACGGAGTCAGGGGAACAGCAAGATTGCGGCCCTGCTGCCTGGCAGTGCGGAAGGCGAGGCGACAGCCCAGGCCCTGCGGACTGTGGCGCCTCAGGTGGGGGTTCAGGTGGTCAGCGTCGCCTTCTATGATCCGACTGGCGCCAACGTGAGTGGTCCCGTGAGCCAGATCATCGGTTCGGGTCTGGATACCTTGCTGCTTTCGGATCGGGGGCTTGGTCTGGAGGCCGTCGCCGCTCAGTTGCCCTATTCGGGTTTGAATCCGGGGCAGGTCATGGTTCTGGGAACCATGCTGTGGAATTCTGAAACCGGACTGGGTCGGGAACCCATGCTGGTTGGCGCCCAATATCCGGCGCCGGACGAGCGGTCTTCAGCAGCCTTCAAGGAACAGTATCGAAATACCTATGGGGCCAATCCCATCGATATTGCCGGATTGGGGTATGATGCCACTTCGTTGGCGGCAGCCCTGGCGCGGTCTGGTCAACCGTTCTCCCGGTCGGTTTTCGAAAGCTCCAACGGGTTCGCGGGTGTGGACGGGATTTTCCGCTTCCGGCCCGATGGAACCGTCGAGCGTGGGTTGGCGATCAAGGAAATCACTCGGGATGGAGCCATCGAGGTGGTTCCGGCGCCGACCTCCTTTAGTGGAAGCTGACGGGGCGTTGCTTACGGCGCTTTGTTATGGAAAAAGGCCCGGGGGTGGATACCCCCGGGCCATTATTCTTGGAATTCATAGGGGAGGCAGCGGATCACGCTGCGACCCTGGTCCGCCGTTTGAGCATGGATTGGCTGGCCAACAAGGCGCCGCCGACGATCAACAGGCAAGCGACCGCCACCAGGGGGGTGGCCTCTCCCTGGCCGAAGGCGATCAGCAGCAGGGTGGAGATCAGCGGGGCGGCATAGCTGAAGGCTCCCAGGACCTGGATATCCCCGTGTTTCACCCCATGGTCCCAGGTGAAGAAGGCCGCACCGACGGGACCCAGCCCCAGGGCGACGACGGCAATCCATTCTCCGGTGGTGGCGGGCCAGACCGTGGTTTCGAAGGCCAGGTGGCAGGGGACGGCCAGCAGGGCGGTTGCACCGCAGAACCAGCCCACCGCGTCCGTGGGCACCGAGCCGAACTTGCGGGAGAGAATGGAGTAGCCCGACCAGGTCAGGGCGCAGACCAGGGCGGCCCCATGGCCCAACAGGTGTGCCGGGTCGAAGGCGATGGTTCCCCCCCTGGTGACGAGAAGGATGGTTCCGAAGAGACCCATCAGGGCGCCTGCCACATGGAACCAACGCAGGCGCTCGCCGGGAAGCAGGGCGGAAAAGACCACGATCAACAGGGGCCACAGGTAGGCGATCAATCCGGCTTCCACCGGCGGGGCATTGCGCAGGGCCATGAAGTAGAAGAAATGGTAGCCGAACAGGCCGAGAACCCCCAGCACCCAGGCGGCGGCTGGTTGGTGCAGGTGGTCGCGGGCCCGTTCGCCCTTGGTCACCCATTTCGTGGCCATCAGCAGGAAGGCGATGCCAAAGCTCATGGCGGTAAGCTGGAAGGGGGGAACCTTGCCGGTCCAGGTGGTGAACAGGGCAAGGGTGCCCCACATCAAAACGGCGGTCGAGCCGATCAGCGTTGCGCGAACGGTATTGTTTTCAGATGTCATGGGAAACCCCGGACAGCAGCGTCCGCCCACAGGCGAACAGGTCCTTTCACTGGTCGGCGAAAGGACGATCAAAAGCGGATTTGGCGACCGGTCGGGGTAAAGGCGCCCGAGGGCGGTCAGAGGCGGCCCGGATCCACACCCTCTGCCATTGGGAAGGGGATGTGGATGATTTTTTCTAGCGGTCTTCGGCGATCTTGTCCATGGCCCGGGCCAGGGCGATGTCCTTTTCGGTGATCCCGCCGGCGTCGTGGGTGGAGAGCACGACTTCGACCCGGCGATAGACATTGAACCATTCGGGGTGGTGGTTCATGGATTCGGCGACCAGGGCGCAGCGGGTCATGAAGCCGAAGGCGGCGTTGAAATCGGCGAATTCGAAGGTCTTGGACAGGGCGTCCCGCCGGGGCAGTTCGCTCCAGCCGGACAGGGTTTTCAGGGCGTTGGCCCGGTCGGGGCCTTCCAGGCGGGGCGACATGGTTGTTTTCCCTTGTGGTGGGAGGGCTGAAAAACGATCTATGCACAACGTGGTCGTCCGGCTCGGGCGATCAACCCCTGTCCCATCGGAGTCCCCATGAGCACGGATCACACCGAGGTCACCCCTCCCTTCGCCGCGCCGCGCTTCACCACACCGCCAACGCTGGCGGAGATGGAGGAGATCGCCCAGGCGGCCTTCGATTCCATTCCTGCCTTTCTGCGGGACCGTTGCGCCGATGTGGTGGTCCGCTTCGAGGAATTCCCCGACGAGGACGTCCAGGAGGCCATGGGGTTGGAGACGCCCTTTGAACTGTTGGGTCTATATCAGGGGGTGTCCCTGGACCAGAAAAGCCTCCACGACCTGCCCAGGGAACCGGACATGGTCTTTCTGTACCGGTCGCCCCTGCTGGACTACTGGATCGAAACGGGCGAGGATCTCACGGATCTGGTCCGTCATGTGCTCATCCACGAAATCGGCCACCATTTCGGCTTTTCGGATGAAGATATGGAGAGGTTGGAGGGTCTGGCTGACGAGGACCAAGAAGACGAAGACTAAAAATCCGCCGGATGGTTTTCCCATCCGAAAACTGGACACCGTTCCGCTGCCCTGTTCCCGAGAGTTCCTGTTTCATGCCCCTTGCTCCTTTGCCCCCGTCTGCCTTGCGGCTGTCCTGCGACGCCGATGCCCTGCCCTTCGCCAGCACCGCCGAGTTGGCCCCTCTGGACGAACCCTTGGGCCAGGACCGCGCGGTGGAAGCCATTCGTTTTGCCATTGGAATGCAAAACCACGGCTATAATCTCTTCGCCCTGGGGCCGAAGGGGACGGGCAAGATGTCTCTGATCAGCCAGTTCTTGGCCGATGCCGCCCGGGACCGGCCCACGCCCGGGGATTGGGTCTATGTGCATAATTTTGACGATTCGGCACGCCCCCGGGCCCTGTGTTTGCCGCCCGGGCGGGCGGACTCTTTCCGCAAGCGGATGGACCGGTTGGTGGAAGACCTGGCCGTTGCCCTGCCTGCCGCCTTCGAGGGGGAAGACTTCCGGACCCGGGTCAAGGCCGTCGAAACGGCCCACGGGCGCCATCAGGAAGAGGTGATCAAGATCATGCGCGAGAAGGCGGAGGAACACTCCTTCCTTTTGGTGCGCACGGATGGCGGGTTGACCTTTGCCCCCGCCAAGGACGGAGAAGCCCTGACCCCGGAGGTCTACAACGCCCTGCCCGAGACCACGCGGGAAGAGATGACCGCCCATATGAAGGCCCTTCAGAAGGATTTGGAGGACAGCCTGAAGGACGTTCCCAAATGGGAAAAGGAACGGCGGGAGGCGATGAAGGCCGTCCTGCGGGACGTTGCCCGGGGTGCTGCGGAACATTTGATCGAGGAGATCCGTTGGGAATACTCCCAGATTCCAGCGGTTGTTTCACATCTGAACAGAATCCTTGACCATGTTGTGGACAACGTGGGCGAATTTCTGGGCAGCGAGGCCGAAGACGAGGAAGGCAGCCCCGCTGACAAGCAAAAGGCCAAGGCCCATGCCGTGGCCCAGGCGCGCAAGCGGCTCAAGGTCAATCCCCTGACCACCAATGGAACCAACCAGGGCGCGCCGGTCGTCGTGGAGGACAATCCCACCCAGCCCAATCTGATTGGCCGGGTGGAGCATCTGGTGCGGTTTGGTGCCCTGACTACGGATTTTACCCTGGTGAAGGCGGGGGCCCTCCATCGGGCCAACGGCGGCTTCCTGGTGCTGGAAGCGCGGCGTTTGCTCCTGTCGCCCTTCGCCTACGAGGACCTGAAGCGGGTATTGCGGGCCGGACAGGTGAAGATCGAGGCGCCGGGCCAGACCCACGGGGTGATGACCACCGTCACCCTGGAGCCGGAGCCGGTCCCCCTGGACGTGAAGGTGATCCTTCTGGGGGATGCGGAAACCTACTACTTGCTGTCCGAGGGGGATCCGGAGTTCCGCGAGTTGTTCAAGGTGGCCGCGGATTTCGATACCCATATGCAACGGAACGATAACGCGGTTCTCTCCCTCGCGCGTCTTCTGGCCGGTTTGGTGACCCGGGAGGCGTTGCGTCCCTTGGATCGCACGGGGATTGCCCGGCTGGTGGAACGGGCGGCGCGATTAGCCGAGGATTCGGGCAAGTTGACCGCCCATATGGGCAGTCTGACGGATCTGGTCCGGGAGGCGGACTATTTCGCGGCCCAGGACGGGAGCGAGAGGATTGAGGGATCCCATGTGACCGCCGCTGTAGTGGCCGAGGAGCGGCGGGACGGGCGTGTTCGGGACATGATGCTGGAGGAAATCGTCGAGGGCACCATCCGGGTGGAAACGGAAGGGGAGGTGGTCGGGCAGATCAACGGGCTGGCGGTCTATCACTTTGGTCGGATTGGCTTCGGCCGCCCCAGCCGGATCACTTGCGCCGCCCGGGTCGGCAGGGGAGAGGTGGTGGATATCGAGCGCGAGGTGGACCTCAGCGGTCCGCTGCACAGCAAGGGGGTACTGATCCTGTCGTCTTTTCTGGCCACCCGGTTTGCCGTGGATGGTCCTCTGAGCCTCTCGGCGAGTCTGGTCTTTGAGCAATCCTATGGGGAGATCGATGGGGACAGTGCGTCCTCTACGGAGCTGTATGCCCTGCTATCGGCCCTGGGAGAGGTCCCCATCCGCCAGAATTTGGCGGTGACGGGTTCGGTCGATCAGTTCGGCAATGTCCAACCCATCGGTGGTGTGAATGAAAAGGTGGAGGGATTTTTTGATGTTTGCCAAGCCAAAGGGTTGACCGGGGACCAGGGGGTTCTGATTCCCCGGACGAATGTCCGCCATTTGATGCTGCGACAGGACGTGGTCGACGCCTGCGCTGCCGGACGGTTCCATGTCTACGCCGTCCATACGGTGGATCAGGGCATCCGTCTGCTCACGGGTCTGGAGCCCGGTGAGCGGGGACGGGACGGTCATTTCCCCAAGGGCAGCCTGAACGACCGCGTGGCCAAGCGCCTCGACGCCTTCGCCCGCCGGGCCAATAGGGAGTATGGGGAGCGGACGGGCCGACGCACCAAGGTGTGAGGGGGCTGTCTTGCGCCCGCATCAAGGCGTCAAGATTATGTCCCTTGATGGGCTCCAGATTGGTTTGGATTTTTGTCCAATGGCCATGGCCAATCCCACCAGTGGGTGTCCAGGAGGGTCCTGATGGCCTCTTTATCGAAACGGGGCAAATGCCTCCAACCCCATTTTTCTTTTGTACCCCGCCCCCAACCGGGGCCTGAAGCCCCGGACCCCCATTTGTTTTTTACCAATGGGATCAAAAGGTTCGTGACCCTTTGCGGGTCTGGGCAGAGCCCAGCTACAGCGAAGCAGGGTTTCCGGATTTTCAAGGACACAGAGTATACAAAGAAGAGCTTGGGGCCTGGGGCCTTTCGGCCAATAAATGCCTGGGGTCTGGGGCCTTTCGGCCAATAAATGCCTAGGGTCTGGGGCCTTTCGGCCCCAGTGGGGGACGGGGCAAAGCCCCGTGACGGGAAAGCACCACTTGTCGTGTACCGTGCCAAGCTGATCCCGTTTCCCTCTCATACCAAGCGGCGCGGGTTGAAACCCAGGCCGCTTTTCTTGCGTTCAAACGCCAGGCGGGCTTTTACGCGCCATAAGGCGCGGCGGCCACTTGGCCGCTTCCAAGGTGCGGTGTGTCAAACTCACCGCACCTTGGTATAAGCCTTTCTAAGCGTGATCAAAGTAATCTCCGAGGGTGCACCAATCCGTTTCGGCGGCCCCCAGTATCCTGTCCCCCGGCTGACATAGACCCACATGCGGCCCCAGCGGTGGAGACCGGCTGTCAAAGGCTGTTGCATGCGAACAAAATAGTTCCAGGGCCAGATCTGGCCGCCATGGGTGTGGCCGGAAAGTTGAAGGTCGGCCCCTGCGGTGCTGGCCGCCTCGGCAGAGCGGGGTTGGTGGGCCAGCAGGATCCGGGGGGCGTTTTCGGGGGCGCCTTCCAAGGCTTTTACGGGATCGCTCGCCCATTTCGGGTCGTGGTGTCCTGCCGAAAAATCTTCCACTCCTGCGATCACCAGTGTGGCGCCATCGTGGTCCAAGGTCTTATGGGCGTTGCGTAGAACATGCATGCCCAATCCGGCAAAAGCCTTCATCCAGGGATCCGCGCCGGAATAGTACTCGTGATTTCCCGAGACAATGAAGGTGCCATGACGGGAATGCAGGTCACCCAGGGGCGCGACTTCTTTGAGGAGGTGGGGGACGCTGCCATCGACCACGTCGCCCGTAATGGCCACCATGTCCGGGACAAGCCCATTGGTCCGTTCGACCATGCGCCGAACCGACCCGCGTTTGATGGTTGAGCCAACGTGGATATCGGACAGTTGGGCGATGGTGAAGCCCTCGAGGGCCGGAGGTATATCCATGAGGGGAACGGAGATTCGGACCACGCGCGCCACTTTTCGGGCATTGATGAACCCGACGGCGGTGACCAGCAGGGAAAGACCGATGACCCCCAGGGCTGATTGTTCCGTCCAGGCTCGTGTGACTGGGATGAGAAGGGCCAGATCTCGTGCCAGAGTGAGCACGAAAAGGGAGGAAAACCAGCCCATGGCGAGGGTGCCTGCCCAGACCAACGGGTCTACCAGACGTCGCGGGGCGTAAAGGCGTGCCAGAGTACCAAAGGGAATGAGAACTGTAGACAGAACGCAATATCCCCCGCCCAGGGCCATGACGATGGGGCCTCCCGGCAAGTCGGGCACCAGCCGCAAGCCCACGTAAATGTGAGCGGGGGCGAAGACGGCGAGGATCCAGAAGGCAAAGCGAGCAACGCGGTCTCTGGATGTATTGGGGGAAGGGGCTGACGGTGACATGGCGCCCATATGGGAAAAGAGGAGGGCGACCGCCAGGAAAATCAGTGAGAGAAGGGGATTTTGGTTCCGTCTTGCCTGTTCTCCTGCTACCGGAAACCGCATTCGCCAAGCGACTGAAAAGAAGGAGCGTCCTGTCCCATGCTGACGGAAATAACCGAGGCAGACTATGGTGTCGAAATCGATATGGTTTATGCCACTGACCGGGTGTTCACCGGAAAGGCGGTCTATGGGCGGGGGGCCTGCTTTCTCCATCCGGAAGCGGCCGTTCTCCTTCGCCGTGCGGTGGATTTGGCGGGACGACAGGGGTTTCGCTTGCGGATCCTGGACGCTTTCCGTCCCTCGGAAGCCCAATGGGTGCTGTGGAACCATACGCCTGATCCGGCTTTTATCAGCGACCCCCGGCGCGGGTCGCCCCATTCCATGGGGGTCGCCGTCGATTTGACCCTGGTGGATAAGGCCAGCGGCGAGGTTTTGGACATGGGGACCGGGTTCGACGATCTGCGCCTCCAGTCCCACCATGGGGATACCTCAATTTCAGTTGAGGCCCAGCGGAATCGCCTCCTGTTGCTTGGGATCATGACAGCGGCAGATTGGGACTTCTTCCGGAACGAATGGTGGCATTATCAGCTTTTCCGGCCTCGGGGGCGGTATCCCGTGCTGACCGACAGTGCCGCCGGAACCCGATTGATGCCGGGGGCAGTATGATCGGTGGCCATGAGAGCGGAGTTGTCGGGGCCTGTTTCGAGGTCTTCATTCCCATTGGCGTCGTCCATGCCCCATTGCTCGAAGCCCTGCATACTGCAGTGTTCTCCCTGCGGGGGGAACGGGCGTGGAGCGCCGAGGAGTTTGAAACCCTCCTGGGAATGGAGGGCGTCTTCGGGGGCATCGCCGCAAGTACCGGGTCTGATCCAGAAGCCTTTGGGTTCGTCTTGGCGCGCAGCCTGGTGGGGGAAGCCGAGATCTTGACGATCGCCACCCGCCCAGACCAGCGCCGTAAGGGGGTAGGAGGCGCGCTGCTCGACTGGAGCCTGGTGGAAGCTGCCAGGCGTGGGGCGGAGGTTCTGTTCCTGGAGGTCGCAGCAGACAACAGACCAGCGCGGTCCCTCTACGAAGGGCGGCGCTTTCTCCTCCAGGGGCGGCGCAAGGGATATTATCAGCGGGGGTCGGAACGGATCGACGCCCTAGTCTTATCCAGAAGAGTGATGGTGGATACGAAAAAGACCTGAGGGAAATTGGCAGATAAGCTTTCAATCCAATTGGCTCATTTTTTCCGAATAAGGAGATGGTGTGTCCCGTCTGGACCTTCCCCTTCTTCGGGTATCAGAGAAAGAATCTCGTGACCCAATTCGGATGCCGATTGCGGAACGTTTTTCAGGGGCTCGCGGCCTTTTAGTCGGATGTCCACGCAATCACCGTGTTTCATTTTCTCTATCAAAAGTTTTGTCTTCACAAATGTCATCGGACAGACTTCGCCAGTGATGTCGATTGAAAAGCTCTTGTTACCCGATTGATTATCCATTCTGGTCTCTTTTTGCCTCATATTGATTATTGCTTCCATCGTAAAACCAAATTATGTAGGATCCGTCTCGCACTTAAATAAAGAAAGGCTGGTCAATGTCGTCACCGGTGAGTGAAAAAGAACTCGTTGAGCTTACCTCCACTATCGTTGCTGCGCATGTGGCAAACAACTCTGTGCCGTTGTCCGATTTGCCAGATTTGATCGCAAGCGTGTACAAGTCCCTCACCGAACTGGGGGCTGCGCCGACCGTCGTCGAGGAAAAGCCCCAGCCCGCCGTTCCCATTAAGAAGTCTGTTACCCAGGATTTCATCATTTGTCTGGAAGACGGCAAAAAGCTCAAGATGCTGAAGCGGCACTTGAAAACTGCTTATGGCATGACGCCGGAAGAATATCGGGAAAAGTGGGGTTTGCCCTCCGACTATCCCATGGTTGCTCCCAGCTATGCCGACCATCGCAGCTCTCTGGCGAAGAAGATTGGTTTGGGAACGCGGTCGCGCAAGGGTGTGGACGGCTGAGTTATCGGGATTTCGAGGCCGGGTTCAAAATTAGACCGAATGGCATTGGAGCCGATTGACTGTGAGTTCTTTGGTCCGGATTGAACCGATTGGTCCCTTTGGCAGGGCAGGTACCTGTTTTCCGATGACGCCGGAAAACAGGGTTCGCCTTTCTCCTCTCCAATCGGTTCCGTAGGGGAGCTTGCCGCTTTGATGGTCGCGGTCCCCCCCTCCCAGACGGTGCATTGGACTTTTGTTTCTGCGTCGGTCTTTTTCGGCTCCAGGCGCATTGATCGCTCAAAAGCGATGAGGTGCTAAGGACACAGGTTGAATAAGAGGCCAGAAGGGCTATGGGTTCGCTCTTTGAGGGCTGCCATGCCTCGACGAGAGAGGCAAAAGCAGTCGCGCACCCCATGGTCTGGTTCTGATGCGATTCAGCCTCGGAAAAAGCAACCTTCCAAGAGAATAACGACCATGGTCACTTTGATGTCATAGTACACGACAGTGTCTGGGATGTCATAGTACACGACAGTGTCTGGCATTTGTTGGGCGATTGCCCAAGCCCATTTGGGGGCGAATGCCCCCAAACCCCCATTTTTCTCTTACAAATAAGAGCTTGGGGCCTTGAGTGAGCACTCTAAACTCACTCTAGCACCAACTTTTCCCAACTCCGGCTAAAGCCTTCGTTTGGGTCGATGCGCTAGCTTTGGCTGTCGCCTTTGTTTTCGCACCGTGCACATTGTCTGCAGACCCTAAGCGAAAGGCGTGGTGAACGAACCTAGGGCACCCGCTTTTTCGTAGGCCAGGGATTTTTTCGGGTCATTGGAGTCCGTGAAACAGGGGGCGTTCCGAATACCCCTTTGACAGCATACCTTTTCAAGGGCGGCCTGGGCCGTTACGATGGGATTCTTGCAAAAGGGGCCAGCACGGCTTCTGCGGGACGCGTGGGTCTAATCGGGGCTGGTTGTTTCGGGCAAAGGGCTGATCTGCCGATGGCTCGCGCGGTCATTTGGGTATCTTGGCTTTCGAACTGTTTTGTTCGAAGGTATCCTTGGAAACAAGATTGTAAACGAGAGCGGGTCGGATGACGTCCAGTATCGAAAAGCGCTGCCTTGAACAGGGCATGAAAATGACTGAACAACGGCGGGTTATTGCCCGTGTTCTGTCAGAGGCGGTCGACCATCCCGATGTAGAGGAAGTCTATCGACGAGCAACGGAGATTGATCCGCGCATTTCCATTGCCACCGTCTATCGAACCGTGCGCTTGTTCGAGGAGGCGGGAATCCTGGAACGTCATGATTTCCGTGATGGTCGGTCCCGGTACGAGGAAGTGCAGGAGGAACATCACGATCATCTCATTGATCTGAATAGC
The DNA here is from genome assembly GCF_047263945.1 of Rhodospirillum sp. A1_3_36. Taxonomy (NCBI): domain Bacteria; kingdom Pseudomonadati; phylum Pseudomonadota; class Alphaproteobacteria; order Rhodospirillales; family Rhodospirillaceae; genus Rhodospirillum; species Rhodospirillum sp. A1_3_36. The sequence continues at coordinate 588,062 of NZ_JBLAVB010000002.1, forward strand.
GGGCATGTGATCGAATTTCATAGCGAGCGGATCGAAGAAATTCAGAAGGAAATTGCGCGCCAACTCGGTTATCGCTTGATTGGACACCGCTTGGAACTGTATGGCGTTCCCCTGGAAGAAAAGTAACGAGGCTGAAACCGGATCGGGGTCCGGGCGTCGCTCGGCGAATGGGGGAACGGCTTCGTTCTCGGGCGCGTGGTCAATCCTTGGGGTGCGGGTATGAATGTTCTTGGTGATCTTCGCGCCGGTGATTTGGAAGTCACCTTGGCCGAATCAGAGGCGGACGTGCAAGCGGCACTGTCCCTGCGGTACCGTGTGTTCTACGAAGAAATGGGAGCCAAGCCGACCGACGAGATGGCCGCGCGGCGTCAGGACTTCGACGCCTACGATGAAAGCGCGGACCATCTTCTGGTCTTGGACCATGAGCGGGGAACAGGACCGGAGCGTGTCGTCGGGTGCTATCGTTTGATGCGACGGGAGCATGTCCAAAAGACGGGCGCTTTTTACACTGCCGACGAATACGACATTTCCCCGATCGAGCTGCGCGGCGGAAATGTGATGGAGTTGGGGCGGTCCTGCGTGGATGCAAATTACCGAAATCGCTCCTCCATGCAACTGCTTTGGCGGGGCATTGCGGCCTACGTCTTCCGCCATGACGTGGACTTGATGTTTGGATGTGCCAGTCTGCATGGGACGGATCCGTCTGAGATGGCACCGCAACTCTCCTACCTGTACCACTATCACTTGGCGCCTGAGGCCCTCTGCCCGAAGGCGCTGCCCGAGCGCTATTCGACCATGGATCTGTTGCCTAAAGAGGCGATTGATGTCCGTCGAACCATGGCCTCCTTGCCGCCCTTGGTGAAGGGCTATCTGCGATTGGGTGGTTTCGTGGGCGATGGTGCGGTGGTGGACCACCAGTTCAACACCACCGATGTCTGCGTGATCGTCAAGACCGACCTGATTTCAGAAAAATATCACAAGCATTATGATAGGACAGCCCGCGATAACGGGTGACACCAAAGCGTGCTGTGACATCGGCATGCGAACAGTCTGCGGACAGGAGCTCCCATGTTTTCCGAAGCCACTGCTGTCGTCAGAGGGTTTTTGTTCCTTTCGTGGTCGCTGGTGGCGGTAATTCCTTACGCATTGCTGATGGTTGTGCGGTGGCGGTATCGGGAATTTGGCCTGTTCTATTGGAAGGTTGTGACGCGGATTTGCCGGGTCCGCGTTCGGGTTCAGGGAGCCTTGGCGACGGAGCGACCCGTTGTCGTCGTCTCCAACCATACCTCCTACATGGATATCGTTGTTCTGGGACGCCTGATTCCCGGGGTTTTTGTCGCTAAGTCAGAAGTTGGAGGGTGGCCCGTCTTCGGATGGATGGCCCGGTTGGCGCGAACGGTTTTTGTCGACCGCAAAAGGGGAAGTACGGCCCGTAACAAGGCGGAGATCGAAGGGCGTCTGGCTGAAGGCGAGCCTCTGATCCTGTTTCCGGAGGGGACCAGCAACGATGGCAATCGGGTCTACCGGTTCAAAAGCGCCCTTTTTTCGATCGCCGAAAATCCCGTCATCCTGAAAGGGGAGCGGGATCCCAGAGTGGTAACCGTGCAGCCGGTCTCTTTGGCCTATACCTGGGTTGACGGAGTTCCCGTCGGACGCGCTTGGCGGCCTATCTATGCGTGGTATGGGGATATGGATTTGGCGCCCCATCTGTTCCGCCTGTTGGGGTTTGGCACGGTCACGGTGGACGTGATTTTCCACGAACCGGTTCTGCTTTCTGATTTTGGTTCGCGGAAGGCCTTGTCGGACCATTGCCATACGGTTGTCGCCCGGGGTGTGGAGAAAGCCCTGACCGGCCGGTTGGACGAGCTTCCGATCCTCGCCTTGCCCCGCGCGACTGATCTGCCCCCATTGAGTGGGTCCCCCAAGAGTGGAGACGGGGTGGTTCCCGTTGTTTGAAGACTTCATTCGAATTGGGATCGGCCACCCTTGACTCGGGCTCGTCCAATGTTAGCTTGACAGATTAACATGACCCAACCGGATAAACGGGGACCCCAGTCCCTCCCGGGCGGCTCTCCGGAGAGTGCGTGTTAAAATTGGCGAAAGAATGGACGGCTAGAGGGAAACGGGATCAACTTGAGTCAAGCTGGCCCCGTTTTCCTCCCATTCTATAAGTTTTAGAGTATTCCGAGATCCAGAACCCAAGTTTCCAAGTTTAAGGACAAGGACGGCCAAAGCCGTAAAACAGTGGCGAAAAAGAAGCTCTATATCAAATCGTATGGATGCCAGATGAATGTCTATGACGCGGGCCGCATGGCTGACGTCATGGCACCTTTGGGGTTCGACGTCGTGGAGGCGCCTGACGGTGCGGACCTCGTCATTCTCAACACCTGTCATATCCGGGAAAAGGCCGCCGAAAAGGTGTTTTCCGATTTGGGTCGGCTGCGTCCACTGAAAGAGGGCAAGGCCGCCGAGGGGGGGCGCATGATGGTGGCCGTTGCCGGATGCGTGGCCCAGGCGGAAGGGGCGGAGTTGATGGCGCGTGCGCCCATCGTCGACATGGTTGTCGGACCCCAGGCCTATCACCGCCTGCCGGAAATGGTGGCAAAGGTCGAACGCCAGGCCGGACGCCAGATCGACACGGATTTTCCCGTTGAACCGAAGTTCGACTTTTTGCCAGCACCGAGGGCCTCCGGTCCGGCGGTGTTTGTCTCGATCCAGGAGGGGTGTGACAAGTTCTGCACCTTCTGTGTGGTTCCCTATACCCGTGGCGCAGAATACTCCCGCCCGGCCCAGGATATTCTTGTGGAGGTCAAGCGCCTCGCTAGCCAGGGCGCCCGTGAATTCACCCTGCTGGGCCAGAACGTCAACGCCTACCATGGCCAGGGTCTGGATGGCGGGGATTGGGGGTTGGGTCGGCTGGTGCGCGCGGTGGCCGAGATTGAGGGCGTGGACCGGATTCGCTACACCACCAGTCACCCGCGGGACGTGGACGACGATCTGATCGCCGCCCACCGGGAGGTGCCTGCGCTGACTCCCTTCATCCATCTGCCGGTGCAATCAGGGTCCGATCGGATCCTCCAGGCGATGAACAGGGGGCATACGGCAGCAGAATACCTTGCCATCATCGAACGCTTGCGGGCAGCGCGGGATGATATGGTCTTTTCATCGGATTTTATCGTGGGATTCCCCGGTGAGACCGAGGCGGATTATCAGGCGACTATGGATCTGATTGATCGGGTACGCTTCATTCAGGCCTTTTCCTTCAAATATAGTCCCCGCCCTGGAACTCCGGCTGCGGGAATGGGAGGGCAAGTGCCAGAGGAAGAAAAGTCCCGGCGCTTGATCGCTCTTCAGGCCCGCCTGACCGAAATCCAGAGTGCCTTCAATGGTGGGTGTCTGGGGCAGGAGATGGACGTGTTGTTCGACAGGCCGGGCCGCCATCCGGGCCAGCTCGTGGGGCGTTCCCCCTGGATGCAGCCGGTGCATGTGACGGCGCCGGAGATGGCCCTGGGGTCCATGGCCCGGGTTCGGGTGGTCAAGGCCAGTCCAAACAGCCTGGCGGGGGACGTGATCCCCGGCTCTATCCTTCCCGGCGTTGATGTCGGAGATTTTTCAAGGCGGGAGAGCGCGTGAGCGACGAAGAAACAAGGGTGACCCGGTCTTTTGACGACAACGGGGCCTTACAATTGGTGATCGGCGTCGCGGGGGAGAACCTCGACCGGCTGGAGGAAATTCTGGACATTAAGGTGGCCATGCGGGGCAACCGTCTGACCTTGGCTGGTCCGGTCGACCGTGTGGGCCATGGAACGGAGGCCCTGGAGGCCCTCTATGCCCGCGCCGTGAAGGGCGAAGTCTTGGAGCGGGGGGATGTGGACGCAGCGATTCGGCTGAGGGGAGACACGCCGATTCCAGTGGTGGCGATCAAGACCCGCAAGCGGGAAATCAAGGCCCGCTCGCCGGTTCAGGCCCAGTACCTTCAGGCCATGGAATCCCACGAGCTGGTCTTCGGTTCCGGACCTGCTGGGACGGGAAAAACCTATCTGGCCGTTGCCATGGCCGTGTCCATGTTTCTCCAGCGTCGGGTGGAGCGGTTGATTCTCTCCCGCCCTGCGGTGGAGGCCGGGGAGCGGATCGGCTTTCTACCGGGTGATATGCGCGACAAGGTGGATCCCTACCTGCGACCCATGTATGACGCCCTCTACGACATGCTGCCCGGCGACGAGGTCATGAAACGGCTGGAGTCCGGAGAGTTCGAGGTGGCGCCCCTGGCTTTCATGCGTGGCCGGACACTGGCCAACGCCTTCGTTATCCTTGACGAAGCTCAGAACACCACTCCCACCCAGATGAAGATGTTTCTCACTCGGTTGGGCGAGAACTCGCGGATGGTCATTACCGGCGACGTCAGCCAGATCGATTTGCCCCTGGGTGCCAAGTCCGGTCTGAAAGACGCCCTGGATGTTCTGTCCGGCGACCCCGCCATTGGCTTCACGACGTTTACCCACAAGGATGTGGTTCGCCACGACCTTGTGACACGCATCGTCCGGGCCTATGACCGGCGGGATGGAACCTTGAATACGGCGAATAGCCATGAACAGTGATCCCGACGCCTATCCGCTGACCCTTCTGTCCGAGGTGGAGGATCCCAGGTGGGGTGAGGCTTTTCCGGGCGGAGAAGAGGCCCTTCTCACTCTGGTGGACCGGGCGGTGCGGGCTGCGGTGGTCGCGGGCGATCCAGGCGGCCAGGAGATTCCGAAGGGAACGCCCCTGGAAATGAGCCTGGTGCTTGCCGACGATGCCCGTGTTCGCGCGCTGAACCGGGATTACCGGAATAAGGACAAGGCCACCAATGTCCTGTCCTTCGCCTCGCTGGACGTCGAAGAGCCCCTCCCCGTTCCGGGCGAAACCTTGCCTTTGGGGGATGTGATCCTTGCCCTGGAAACCGTGGTGGGGGAAGCGGAAGGGCGGGGGGTTCCCCTGAGCGATCATCTTTTTCATCTTGTGGTGCACGGTGTTCTCCACTTATTGGGGTATGATCACGAGGACGACGAAGAAGCCCGGGAAATGGAATCTCTGGAAACGGCCATTCTGGCCGCAGAGGGTCTGGAAGATCCTTACGAGGGGACCCTTCCCGATGGCGAAGGACGCGAAAACGATATGGAGCACGAAAGGCAATGAACGGCGGTGACAGGATTCGGTCCGGTGAGGGATCGGATCTGGTGACGGCGCGGGAGGAAGACCCTCACGAACGGTCGAGCGATCGGTCTCATGACCGGTCGCTCGACCGCCAAGAAGGACCAGCCAAAGGGGGGCTGGGAGGATTCCTGAGGGGTGTTTTCCGTAGCCGGAATGGGGACACAAGTCTCAGGGAAACCCTGGATGAATTGATCGAGGAAAGGGGAGAGGATTCGGACCTGCCCATCACCGATCACGAACGGGTTTTGTTGGGAAACATCCTGCATCTGCGCGACCTGACTGTCGCTGATATCATGGTTCCCCGGGCAGATGTCATTGCCATCGACGTGGCCACACCTTTTGAAACGGTGATTGCGCGGATTTCCGAATGTGGGCATTCCCGTTTGCCGGTCTTCCGGGACAGCTTGGACAATGCCCTGGGTATGGTTCATATCAAGGACATCGTCCGCCACGACGCCCAATCTACCAGCGAGGATTTATCCGCTGTGGTGCGGGAAATCCTGTTCGCCGCCCCCAGTGCCAGAGTTCTGGACCTGCTGTTGGAGATGCGGTTGAAGCGGACCCATATGGCTTTGATCGTGGATGAATATGGGGGCATCGACGGCTTGGTGACCATTGAGGATCTGGTCGAACAAATCGTCGGGGAAATCGAGGACGAGCACGATCTGAGCGACGAACCGGAGATGGTGACCCTGGACGATGGGGCCATCGACGCGGATGCACGGGTGGATCTGGAAGATTTCGAAACCCGATATGGAACCCTGTTCACGGATGAGGAGCGGGAGGAAGTTGATACATTGGGTGGGTTGGTGTTTCGCCTCGCTGGGCGCGTTCCTGCCCGGGGGGAATTGATCGTACGCGAGGGGGGGCCGGAATTTGAAGTGATCGACGCCGACCCCAGGCGTATAAAGCGTTTGCGTATTCGCGACCTGCCACCGCCGCTGCACGAGGACTGAGCAAACCGTGATCACTCGTATTGCCACCCGTGTTCGCGCCCTGAGTGGTTGGCGAGCCCATGGGGTTGTTCTGGTCGCTGGCCTGCTTGGCGCTTTGGCCCTTCCGCCCATTTACATCTCGCCGATTCTACTTGTCGTGTTCCCCCTGCTGATCTGGCGGATGGATGTCACCCGGGGGTGGCGCGGTGCCTTTGGATTGGGTTGGCTGTTCGGTTTGGGCTACTTCATGGGCATGACCCATTGGGTTGGTGCGGCCATGTTGGTGGATATCGCCACCTTTGGGTGGCTGTTGCCCATCGCGGTGGTCGGTTTGGCGGCTATCCTGGGTCTGTTTCCCGCGGTGACCCTCGCCCTTGTCCGTCCCTTGTGGCGGGCGGGCCATCCGGCGCGGGTGCTCCTCATGGCCGCAGCCTGGGGATTGGGGGAGTGGATTCGGACATGGGGGTTGACGGGATTTCCCTGGGCACCCCTTGGTATGACCTGGATGCCCTTCGACGGTATACTCCAGTCGGCGTCCTGGTTCGGTGTGCTTGGTCTGTCGCTGATGACCGCCTTGGTTGCCTGTGCGCCGGTTTTGTTGGAGGAGTCACTCTCTCGGCGGATGGCCTGGAGCCTGCTGGTTCTGACCCTATTTTTGCCCTTGGCTCTGGAGGGTTTGGGGCAATTGCGCCTTGCTGCTCTCGAGGGGGAGGAGGGGGGAGACCCTCTGCTCACCGTCCGCTTGGTGCAACCGTCAATTCCTCAAACGGACAAGTGGAATCGAGAACTTATGGTTGGCAATCTGCGGCGCTATATTGCCATGAGCCGATTGCCCGGGCTGGATAAGGTCGATGTGGTCGTGTGGGGAGAGACCGCCGTTCCCTATGCAATCGACCGAATGGCTGATGTCCGCGCTGCCCTGGCCGAGGCGGTCCCTCCTGGGGGGATTCTGATCACTGGGGCTCCCAGGGTGTCGGGGGAAGGCGAGAACCGGGCCTTCTATAACAGTCTGTTTGCCTTGGATGGATCCGGCCAGGTTGTCGCTGTTTTTGATAAGTTTCATCTGGTGCCCTTCGGAGAGTACGTCCCCTTTGGCGAGTATTTACCCCTGGATAAGATCACGGTCGGAGCTGGGGATTTTTCACCAGGGCCGGGGCCGAGGACTTTAGATATCGGGGACCTACCGCCGGTATCGCCTTTGATCTGCTATGAAGTGATTTTTCCTGGCGCGGTGGTGGATCCTATGGCGGAGCGACCACAATGGCTCTTAAATCTGACAAATGATGGATGGTATGGTCGGTCTACTGGACCGTATCAGCACTTTCAGATCGCCCGCATGCGCGCGATCGAAGAAGGACTCCCCATCGTCCGGGTGGCAAATACGGGAATATCTGGTGTCGTTTCTCCCCTTGGCCAAGTATCTGCTCTACTTGGCCTCTATGAGGAAGGCATTTTAGATTTGGAAGTGCCTAAACCTGTTCAGGAAAGGACGATTTTTTCTCGATTTGGCAACAAAATACCAGTGATTTTTTCACTTATTATTTGCGCTTTTGGTGTTTTTTTGCAAAAGAGAAAGGTAAAATATAATAAAATATAGATAGGTAATTTGTGTTGTTGAAATACTCTTCCTTGGCCACGGCATTTTTTCTGCATATTAACCCTGTGGTCAACATTCTTGACCCTTCGTGGGGCTCCGTGTTAGAACCGTTTTAGTGTAAACCATTAGATTCCCCCTCTAGAGTGAAGTTGGATCCGATTCATCTCATCGGATCCAACTTCACTCTCGTTATGGCTGCGTCGGCGTAAGGGTGGTTCTGTCAGTGCTCCGGAATATCTGTGGGACAGTGCAGGAGCAGAATCCTGGATTGGGTGTTCCTTCCCTTTGGGGGCGAGTCATCCCGTCTCTTTGGGTGCCAAAATGCCGATGTTGGATTGGGGCGCCCTCAAGGTCCATTGATGGGCGGGACTTTGACAGAGAGTAGGAGTGTGGGGCGAGTGATGAATGATCCTGATCGGTTCGGCGCCGAACAGATGGAAGTCGATGGCCAGGTGCGCAAATCTTCGCGGGGACGCACACCATCAGGGAAACCCAATCCCGTCGACGTTCATGTCGGAGGACGCGTGCGTTTGCGGCGGACTCTGATGGGATTGAGCCAAGAGCGTCTGGGCGAGGCGATCGGATTGACCTTTCAGCAAGTTCAAAAATATGAACGGGGTGCGAACCGAATTGGTGCCAGTCGCCTTTGGGACCTCAGTCGTGTTTTGGACGTATCCATGTCCTATTTCTTCGAGGAAATGGGGGAGGAGACGGCCCAGTACAGCCCAATGAATATTGCTCAATGTCCCGGAGAGCCACGGGAAATGGATTCAGATCCGATGAGCAAGCGGGAAACATTGGAGCTTGTTCGGGCATATTATAAAATCACTGATTCATCGGTGCGAAAGCGGGTTTTTGAATTGACCAAAACCTTGGCCGCCACTGCGGAGAGCGAGGAGATGGGTGTTTTGGAAGAGCCCGCCACTCGATAAGTCTCGCCATAGGGGTCGGCAGAGACGTTTGGTGTTTTCTTTCGGACGCGATTCTTTACTGGCGCGCTCTGACTCCGAGTAGTCAAGCGTAGTCCGCATGATGGCGGGCGACGTCTCCCCGAAGTCTATTTGCCTAGAGTACCTTCGAGATCAAGGTACTCTAAACTCACTCTCGGCCTTCGGCAGGATTTTAGGCAGAAGCACGCCGTTCTATCCTCTTGTCTTCCCGCTACGGTCGTGCCAAAAAGCACGCTTTATGATCGCACCCCTGAACCTTTACCGGTTGCCTTCGGGCCCGGCGTTGGAGGAAAGAACCAGTGGCTCAATCCGATTACCTGTTTACCAGCGAATCCGTGTCCGAGGGTCATCCCGACAAGGTCTGTGACAAGATTTCCGATTCTATTGTTGATGCTTTTCTTGCTGCGGATCCCTACGCGCGTGTGGCTTGCGAAACACTCGCAACCACGAATTTCGTGGTCCTTGCGGGCGAGGTCCGTGGTCCCGACAGTCTGACCCACGATGTCTTCAAGGATATCGCCCGGCAGGCCATCAAGGACATCGGGTACGAGCAGCACGGATTCCACTGGAAGGATGCGGAAATCGTTTCCCACTTGCATTCCCAATCCGTGGACATCGCCGTGGGGGTGGATGCTGCCGGGAATAAGGACGAAGGTGCCGGTGACCAGGGCATCATGTTCGGCTACGCCTGCACTGAGACCGAGGAGCTGATGCCTGCTCCCATCGCCTATTCCCACGCCATTCTGAAGTCCATCGCCGACCAACGTCACGGCGGCGATACTCGCTTCGGGCCAGACTCCAAAAGCCAGGTGACCCTACGCTACGTCGACGGCAAGCCCGTTGGCGCCACCAGTGTTGTGGTTTCCACCCAGCACGGCGAAGCGGTGTCCCAGGAAGAGATCCGCGAACTGGTCCGCCCCCATGTTCTGAAAATCCTCCCCGAAGGCTGGATGTGTCCGGAAGAGGAGTTCTATGTGAACCCCACCGGGCGGTTCGTGATCGGTGGTCCTGACGGCGATTGCGGTCTGACCGGTCGGAAGATCATCGTCGATACCTATGGCGGTGCTGCTCCGCACGGTGGCGGCGCCTTCTCCGGTAAGGATCCCACAAAGGTGGACCGGTCTGCCGCCTATGCCTCGCGCTATCTGGCCAAGAACGTGGTTGCCGCCGGTCTGGCCGACAAATGCGTCATCCAGGTCTCCTACGCGATTGGCGTGTCCAAGCCGCTCTCCGTTTATGTAAACACCATGGATACCGGGCAGGTGGACGAAGCCCGTCTGGCCAAGGTTCTGCAGGAGCTGATGGACCTGTCGCCGCGTGGTATCCGCGAACATCTGAACCTGTCCCGCCCGATCTACGCCCGAACCGCAGCCTATGGCCACTTTGGTCGCAAGCCCGAGGCCGACGGTGGCTTCTCTTGGGAGCGGACCGATTTGGTGGATGGTCTGAAGACCGCTTTCGGTGCCTGATTTCGGCTCTGGAGACGAGCAGTTCCACGGTCGGCGCAAGGGAAAACCCCTGCGCGCCGGCCGTCGGCTTTTGTGGGATACTCTGCTGCCCCGACTGACTTTGCCTATTGAAGGGCTGTCAGATGGGGAGTTGCTTGATCCTGCGACGCTGTTCGAGGAAAAAAAGAAATCTTATTGGCTGGAAATCGGTTTTGGCGGCGGGGAACATCTCACCGCTCAGGCTCGGGCCAATCCGGATGTGGGTTTGATCGGTTCGGAGGTCTTCGAATACGGGGTGGGGAAGGCCCTTTCCCAGATCGAAGAGTCGGGGCTGGTGAATGTGCGCCTTTGGCCCGAAGACGTGCGGGCGGTCCTGCCTCGCTTGCCTGATGGCTGTCTGGACCGATTGTTTGTCTTGTTTCCCGATCCGTGGCCCAAGACCCGGCACGCCAAGCGCCGTATGATCCAGCCCGGGCGTTTGACAGAGTTCGCCCGCCTTCTCAAGGATGGGGGAGAGCTGCGTGTCGCCAGCGACGACCCAACCTACCAACATTGGGCTTTGATGCACGGAACCGGCCATTCCCAATTCAAATGGATGGCTAAAGTCCCCGCCGACTGGAAGGGGCGGCCCAGTGACTGGGTCGAGACCCGATATGAGGCTAAGGCCCTCGCCGCTGGGCGGATTCCCATTTATATGGTCTTCCGGCGTCTGCCCCGCGCTGAAGTTGGATGATCGCGTCGGGTCATTCATGTGAAAGCCTTGTGATTTTTTCCCATTGGCGTTATATAGACGCCAGACATCTTCTTGACATGGTCCAATCTGGACTAGCGGGGGGTGGGCCATTGGCCCACCTTTTTTGTTTTCCGAAGCACGCGATTTTTGTGCTCCCCTCGGAAGGCTGCCCGCCAGTCGGATTGGGGTTCGAGACCAACGGGAGACCGCCCGCCCATGATGGGGCATTTGGATAAACTACTTGCGCCGACGGCCGAAGCCATGGGCTACGACTTGGTTCGCGTTACGCTGTTGGGTTCACAAAGTCCAACCCTGCAGGTCATGGCCGAACGCCAGGACGAGCAGCCCATGACCGTGTCCGATTGCGAGGCACTCAGCCGTGCCTTGTCCGCCCTTCTGGACGTGGAAGATCCCATCAAGGGGCGGTTCAATCTGGAGGTCAGTTCCCCTGGGATCGATCGACCGTTGACCCGTCTGAAGGATTTTCAACGCTTTGCCGGGCATGAAGCCAGGGTGGAAACCGATCGGTTGATCGATGGCCACCGCCGGGTCAAGGGGGTGTTGCTGGGGACAGATGACGATCGAAATGTTCTGTTGCGTCTGGAAGGTGCTCCGAAACGTGAAGACGGTTCCGATCCGGAATTGACCATTCCCTTCGGCGCCATCGTCAAGGCCAAGCTGCTGCTGACCGACGAGTTGATTGCCCGTGCTCTGCGCCAAGCCAAGCAGGCGGAGCGGGACGCCGAAAATGATAATGCCTCCGACCCCGTGGAGGGGGGCGAAGGCTGATTGCCATTTTCCTTTTTTTTCGAGACGCTTAGACCGAGACCAGGAAACTGAAACGATGGAACGTACCGTTGGCATGAGCCGGCCTGAACTTGTCCAGGTGGCTGATACCGTCGCCCGCGACAAGAACATTGACCGCGAGGAAGTCTTCGAGGCCATGGAACAGGCCATCCAGAAGGCGGGCCGCTCCAAGTACGGGCATGAGCACGATATCCGGGCGCGTATTGATCGCAAGACCGGAGAAATCCGTCTTGCGCGCTACATTGAAGTTGTTGAGGATATCGAAAACGAATTCACCCAGACGACGCTGGCCTTGGCCAAACGCCGTAAGGCCGACGTTGAAATGGGTGAGTTCCTGGTCGATCCCCTGCCGCCCATCGATTTTGGTCGCATCGCCGCCCAGACGGCCAAGCAGGTGATCGTTCAAAAGGTGCGTGACGCCGAACGGGAACGCCAATACGCGGAATACAAGGATCGCCTGGGCGAGGTCATCAACGGCTTGGTCAAGCGTGTGGAATTCGGCAACATCATTGTCGATATGGGGCGGGCCGAGGCGCTGTTGCGCCGCGACGAGGTCATTCCCCGCGAGCATTTCAAGAACGGGGATCGGATCCGCGCCTATATCATGGACGTGCGTCAGGAACAGCGGGGGCCGCAGATCTTTTTGTCGCGGACCAACGAGCAGTTCATGGCCAAGCTTTTCGCCCAGGAAGTGCCGGAAATCTACGATGGTATCATCGAGATCAAGGCCGTCGCCCGGGATCCGGGCTCGCGCGCCAAGATTGCCGTTCTGTCCAACGACCATGCCATCGATCCGGTCGGTGCCTGCGTCGGTATGCGGGGCAGTCGTGTCCAGGCCGTGGTTGCGGAACTGCAGGGCGAGAAGATTGATATCATCCAATGGTCCTCGGATCCCGCGACCTTTGTGGTGAACGCCCTGGCTCCGGCCGAGGTCGCCAAGGTGGTCCTGGACGAGGAAGCCAGCCGTATCGAAGTGGTGGTCCCAGACGAGCAGCTCTCCCTGGCCATTGGCCGTCGGGGGCAGAATGTGCGTTTGGCCTCCAAACTGTCGGGGTGGGATATCGACATTCTGACCGAGGCGGAGGAAAGTGAACGCCGCCAGGAGGAATTCAAGAGCCGCAGTCAGACTTTCATCGACGCCTTGGACGTGGATGATGTGATTGCCCACCTGCTGGTAACCGAAGGGTTTACGGGGGTTGAGGAAGTGGCCTATGTGGTCACGGACGAACTGGAAACCATTGAGGGTTTTGACGAAGATATCGCCTCTGAACTGCAGAACCGTGCCCGGGTCTACCTGGATGAACGGGAGCGGGTTTGTGAGGAAAAACGGATTGAGCTGGGCGTCTCCGATGAACTCGCCGCCTTGACAGACCTGACCGGTGCTATGCTGGTTATGCTGGGCGAAAACGAGGTGAGAACCTTGGACGACCTGGGTGATTTGGCCAGCGACGAGTTGATTGAGATCGTTGGTGCGTCGAATATGGACGAGACAAAGGCCAATGCCCTCATCATGGCCGCCCGGGCCCATTGGTTCGATGACGAGGACGGCTCCTCCCCCGTGGAAGAGGCCTCCCCTGCGGAAGAGCCTGCTGTGAACGCCAACGAAGGGGATGATACCTAAGGAATGACAGACACCGTCGATAAAGCGCAGGATGACTTCAAGGCCACAGAAGCCGAGAACGAGGCCAAGAACGAAGATCGGGAACCGGTGGGTCCAAACCGCCGGTGCGTGGTGACGCGTGCTGTGCGTCCGAAGGAAACGATGCTGCGTTTTGTTGTCGGGCCGGACGATTCCGTCGTTCCAGATCTGGACGCCCGCCTGCCCGGTAGGGGAATATGGTTGAGCCCGTCCCCCAATGTGGTAGAAACGGCGACCGTGAAAGGTGCGTTCAATCGGGGCGCCAAGCGCAAGGTCTCCGTACCAGCGGATCTGCCCGAGCGGGTGGACCGCCTTTTGGAGGAACGGTGTATTGGTCTGCTTGGCTTGGCTCGCAAGGCGAGTCAGGCGGTCACCGGCTATGAAAAGGTCAAGTCCTGGCTTCAGAAGGACCGGGCGGGGATGGTGATCGAAGCCTCCGACGGAAGCGAGGGGGGACGCGACAAGTTGGGTGCGGAGATGTGGGGTGTGCCCGTTTATTTGGCATTGAATAGCGACGCTTTGGGCCGCGCCTTTGCGCGAGCAAAAGCCGTCCATGTCGCGGTCGAACGCGGTGGTTTGGCGCGACGTCTGAATGTGGATTTGACCCGGTTATCCCGGCTGAGAGGTCTTCTTCGGGAGACTGTTCCGGAAGATCGGAGGGTGTCCCAAGGGGATCGCGGTCGACGCGCCCCGGTCAAGGGCGCCAAACGGAACCGGGATCCTGACCCTGAGGGGGTTGGTTGACGGGGCGGCTCCATCTGGGGCCGAGATAGTTCAAGGGTCCGAAGGGACCTTAGGAAAGCCAGGGCCCCAAAGGGTCACGACTTTCGGAACCCGAAACGGGTTCCGCTCGAGGGATCGGTTTGGATCATGTGGGTCCGTAGCCGTGAATGGGTATCGAGTCCGGGCAAGGGCCCGGCGCCGGTTCTTTTCGATCCGGTATTTTGGGAGCAAGGCATATCCGTATGACGAACGACAAGGATCGCAAAGCCCCCCTGTCGCTGTCGCCGAAGGGGAAGCTGGAGTTGAAGAAGAGTGTCGAGACTGGTCAGGTCCGGCAGAGCTTCTCGCACGGCCGATCCAAGGTGGTGCAGGTCGAGGTGCGCAAAACCAAGAAGCGCCCGTTGACCGCCGGGGGCGATCCAGCCGCCGTGCGCAATGCCACCCAGGGCGCGGCCATGACCGATACCGGCCTGACCTCCACCGAAATGGATGTCCGCCGTCGCGTTTTGGAAGCAGAAGCGCGGAATCAGGAAGAAGCACGCCGCCGCCAGGCCGAAGCCGAAGCCCGAGCCGCGAAGGAGGCCGAAGAGGCCCGCATTCGCGCCGAGGAGGAAGCCAAGGCTCGTGCTGCGGAAGAGGCGCGCTTGGCCGAGGAAGCCGCTAAGGCTCCCCCGCCGGAACCAGAGCCAGAGCCCGTTGTCGCGGCACAACCGGCTGCGGTCGAAGAAGAGGCGGCACCCGCCCCCCGTTCTGTGACCCGGACGGTCCCGTCAGATGAGGCCCGTCCCGGTCCGCGCCGGGTGGTGTCCGACGAGGACGACGAAAACCGTGCCAAGAAGGCGCCCCGTGGTGGACCCGGTGGCGGAGCTCCCGCTCCTGCGAAGCCGGCACCGGCGAAACGCGTTGAGCCCAAGCGCCGTGGCAAGATGACCATCAGTGCTGCCCTGTCCGGTGATGACCGGTCCGAGCGGGGTCGGTCCGTGGCTGCCATGCGCCGTGCGAAGCAGAAGGAAAAGCGCAAGGCTGCCGATATGGGACCTGCCGAGCGGGTTGTGCGCGAGGTGACCATTCCGGACGTGATCAACGTCCAGGAATTGGCCAACCGCATGGCCGAGCGTGGCGCCAATGTCATCAAAGTCTTGATGAAAATGGGTGTGATGGCGACCATCAATCAGACCATCGATACGGATACCGCTGAGTTGGTCGTGGCAGAATTCGGCCATACCGCACGCCGCGTTTCGGAATCCGATGTTGAGCTGGGACTGGTGGACGAAACCCCCGAAGAGAACGAGACCTTGGTGTCCCGTCCTCCGGTGGTCACCGTTATGGGCCACGTCGACCACGGCAAGACCTCGCTGCTGGACGCCCTGCGGGCGACCGACGTTGCGGCGGGCGAAGCTGGCGGTATTACCCAGCATATCGGTGCCTATCAGGTAACCATGGAGGGTGGCCAGAAGATCACCTTCATCGATACCCCGGGTCACGCAGCCTTTACGGCAATGCGGGCTCGCGGTGCCAAGGTGACCGATATCGTGGTTCTGGTGGTGGCAGCCAACGATGGCATCATGCCCCAGACCATCGAGGCCATTCGCCATGCCCGGGCTGCTGAAGTGCCCGTGGTCGTTGCGATCAACAAAATGGATCTGCCCGACGCCAATCCGGACAAGGTCCGTACCGACCTGCTGCAGCATGAACTCGTTGTCGAGCAAATGGGCGGTGAGGTTCTGAATATCGAGGTTTCCGCCAAAAAGCGGATCAATCTGGATAAGCTGGAGGAGGCCATTCTCCTGCAGTCGGAAATCCTCGACCTCAAGGCCAATCCGAACCGGGCCTGCCAGGGCGTGGTGGTGGAAGCCAAGGTCGAGAAGGGCCGTGGTTCCGTAGCTACGGTTCTGGTTCAAAAGGGCACGGTGAAGGTAGGCGATATCTTCGTCGCCGGATCCGAATGGGGTCGGGTCCGGGCCTTGGTGGATGACCGCGGCGGACGCGTCGAGTCCGCTGGACCGTCTTATCCCGTGGAAGTTCTTGGGTTCCAGGGAACGCCGTCGGCCGGTGATGATTTCATCGTTGTCGAGGACGAGAACCGGGCCCGGGAAGTTTCGGAATACCGCCAGCGCAAGGACCGCGAGGCCCAACAAGTGCGCAGCGCCCGGGGCACCATGGAGCAGATGTTCGAGAAGATCCAGGCCGGCGAGGCTCGGGAACTGCCGGTTGTCGTCAAGGCCGACGTGCAGGGTTCGGTGGAAGCCCTGGTCGGTACCCTGGAGAAGCTCGGCAACGACGACGTCAAGATCCGTGTGCTGCATGCGGCTGTGGGTGGCATCAACGAATCCGATATCACGCTCGCCAAGGCATCGGACGCCGTCATCATCGGCTTCAATGTTCGTGCCAACCCGCAGGCTCGGGAAATGGCCCGACGGGATGGGATCGAAATCCGTTACCACTCGATCATTTACGCTGTGGCCGACGAAATGAAGCAGATGCTTTCGGGCATGTTGGAGCCGACTTACAAGGAAACCTTCATTGGATACGCCCAAATCCGCGAGGTGTTCAATATTACCAAGGTTGGCAAGGTCGCGGGTTGTATGATCACGGAAGGCATCGTCAAACGGGGCGCCAAAGTTCGCCTGCTCCGCGACGATGTGGTGGTGCACGAAGGCAGCCTGGGTCAGCTCAAACGCTTCAAGGACGATGTCCGCGAAGTGCGCGAGGGCTACGAATGCGGTATGTCCTTCGAGAACTACAACGATATCCAAAGCGGCGATGTCATCGAGTGCTACGAAATGGAGGAGGTGGCCACGGTCCTGTAAGGGACCAGGGCTTTCTCTTCATCCGCCAGGGGGCTCCGAAAGCTTTCTGAGCCTTCCTTCGGCGGGATACGGCATCACATCGCGGTCTATCGGATTCGATAGACCGCGATGACTTTGATCTGGAATCTATTATTTGAGCGATTTGGGGGACAAGGCCACGCCCATGTGGCCGGGACACCGGACCCGTCATTTCACAGATCGCTCTGGAACGAGGCCTTTCCATGCCTAGGAACAGCTCCAAACCCCCCTCCCAACGCCAATTGCGCGTCGGCGAGGAGATTCGCCATGTCCTGGCCGAGATCTTCGAGCGTGGTGATGTGCACGACCCTGCCGTGTCGGGTATTCCCCTGACCGTGTCTGAGGTCCGGCTCAGTTACGACCTGAAGAACGCCACTGTCTATGTCATGCGCTTGGGTGGTGGCGAGATGAAGGAGATCCTGAAGGGGTTGGTCAAGGCCCGCTCCTACCTCCGCCATCTGATTGGCGCCCGCTTGGCAACCAAGTTTACCCCGGATTTGCGGTTCGAGGTGGATCCCACCTATGATTACGCGGCCCATATCGACGACATTCTCCACACACCAGAGGTCGCCCGCGACCTGGAGGTTCGTAACAGGGTGTCTGCGGAGGATGGGGACGAAGATGAGGCCTTGGACGAAGACGACTCTCTGGATGAGGGGGACGTGACGAGTGGCGCGAATGATGCGCGGGAAGAGCCGACCCGATGAGCCGTCGCCGGAAGGGGAAGCCAATCCATGGTTGGATGGCTGTTGACAAGCCCATCGGTGTGACCAGCACCGATGTTGTCAATCGCCTCCGGCGCGTCACCGGTGCGGCGAAGGTTGGTCATGGAGGAACCTTGGATCCCCTCGCGTCCGGTGTTCTGCCGATCGCGTTCGGAGAGGCCACCAAAACGGTGGCCTATGTGATGGATGGTGCGAAGGTTTACGAAATGACCGTCGCTTGGGGTGAATCCCGAGATACGGATGATCGGGAAGGCAAGGTGCTGGAAACCAGTTCGGTGCGTCCCGACCGTGCCGCCATCGAGGCCATTTTGCCCAATTTCACGGGCGATATAGAGCAGGTGCCGCCGATTTATTCCGCCGTGAAGGTCGACGGCCGCCGAGCCTATGATTTGGCGCGGGCCGAAGAAGACGTGTCTCTCAAGGCCCGGACGATTCTGATCAAGTCCTTGACCATCGAGTCTATGCCCTCCGAAGACGTCACGATATTCCGTGTGGTGTCGGGCAAGGGGGCCTATATGCGCTCCCTGGCCCGGGACATGGCGCTCAGCTTGGGAACCCGGGGGCATGTGGCCGCCTTGCGCCGCATGTCCTGCGGTCCATTCACCACGGAAACGGCGATTTCACTGGATATGACGGATGGGGTCGGGCAAGATGCGCCCTGTCTTGGAAGTCTGCTTCCGATTGAGGCCGCGCTGGCCGACATCCCGGCCGTTCCTTTAACGGAAGTAGAGGCCCGTCGCCTGTCCCAAGGACAGTCTGTGTCCCTCTTGCAAGTGGCAAGCCGGACTCCCCTGAATGGATTCACCCAAGGTGACACCGTTCAGGCGCTGTTCAATGGGCGTTTGGTGGCTTTGGCCAAGATTGAGGGCGGGGAAATTCGCCCACAACGTGTCATTAACCTCTAGGCCGATCCCCAAGCGGGACGGCCCTGGATATAAGGAGACTATCGATGTCGGTTACGCCCGATCGTAAGCAGGAGATCATCAAGGAGTTCGCCACCAAGGACGGCGATACGGGATCTCCCGAGGTTCAGATCGCCATTCTGACCGAGCGGATCACCAACCTGACCGAGCATTTCAAGACGCACAAGAAGGATAACCACTCCCGTCGTGGCCTTCTGAAAATGGTCAGCCAGCGCCGCCGGATGCTGGATTACCTGCGCGGTAAGGAAGAAAAGCGCTACCAGGACGTGATCGCTCGTCTGGGTATCCGCAAGTAGGATTACCAGTGTTCCGGGTACCAGCCAGTGCGCCGGTGCCCGGTTCCCTTTTGGAGCCCACCATGGGGTCCCAATGGGAGTCGCGAGGCGGCTGGTACGTGATCGCGATGGATAATCGGGGCGCGCGGAAAACCACACCAGGGTTTTCCGCGCGCCTAACGCCATGAAGGAAAGGTTGACTCTTGCGCTGGGACAGAATTCCGCGCGGGGATGGCCAGATGCAAGGGAACCCAAGGGGTTCCGCATGACATACAACGGGAACCCATGGGGTTCCAAAGCACTGCGGGATCCCCAGGGGAGTCCCCGGCCACAAGGACACCGGCGTCCGCTCCGCGCAAAACGGCGCGGCGGATGGAAAGAACTTCCGGTTCAAGGGCGTGGCTGGCGCAATACGGCGGCGGTGAGACTGTTAAAAGGAAGATGAAACGCATGTCCATGTTCAACGTGTTCCGTAAGGAAATCGACTGGGGCGGGCGCAAGCTGGTTCTGGAAACCGGCAACATCGCCCGTCAGGCCGATGGCGCAGTGCTCGTCAGCCTCGGCGACACCACGGTGCTTTGCACCGCTGTTGGCGCACGAACGAAGTCGAAGTTCGATTTCTTTCCGCTGACCGTGAACTATCAGGAGAAGACCTTCGCAGCGGGCAAGATCCCCGGGGGCTTCTTCAAACGCGAAGGTCGTCCGACCGAAAAAGAAACCCTGACCTCCCGTCTGATCGACCGGCCGATTCGTCCGCTGTTCGCCAACGGGTACAAAAACGAGACCCAGGTTGTCTGTACGGTCCTGTGCCACGACCTGGAAAACGACCCGGACGTGGTGGCCATGATCGGTGCCTCTGCGGCTCTGACCATTTCCGGCCTGCCCTTCCTGGGTCCCATCGGCGCCGCCCGTGTCGGTCAGATCAACGGCGAATTCGTCCTGAACCCGACCCGGGATCAGATGCCCGAATCGACCCTTGATCTGGTGCTTGCCGGCACCCGTGAAGGCGTGCTGATGGTCGAGTCCGAAGCCCAGGAGCTGGACGAAGAGACCATGCTCGCCGCCGTGGTCTTCGGCCATGAGGCCTATCAGGATGTCATCAACGCCATCATTTCCTTGGCCGAGCAATGTGCCCGCGAGCCCCGCGAGCTGGAACCAGCACATCCCCGCGCCGAGGAAGTGGCCGCCAAGGTTCGTGACTTGGCCGCCGAGGCTCTGACCGCTGCCTATAAGGAAGCGGACAAGATGACCCGCCAATCCAAGGTGAGCGCGGCCAAGGACGTCGCCATGGCTGCCTTCGCCGAGGACGAGGAAGCCGCTGGCTTGGCCGGTGCTGCCCTCAAGAACCTGGAAAAGGACATCGTCCGCGGGTCCATCCTGGATACGGGATACCGCATCGATGGTCGCGACACCAAGACCGTTCGCCCCATCGAGATCACTCCGGGCGTGCTGCCCCGGGCCCACGGCTCGGCCCTGTTCACCCGTGGCGAGACCCAGGCCCTGGTGACCACCACCCTGGGCACCGGTCAGGACGAGCAGATCATCGATGCGCTCGAAGGCGAATACCGGGAAAACTTCATGCTGCACTACAACTTCCCCCCCTATTCGGTGGGTGAAGCGGGTCGCATGGGCTCCCCCGGACGCCGCGAGATTGGCCATGGCAAGCTGGCTTGGCGCGCGATCCATCCGATGATGCCCGCCAAGGACGATTTCCCCTACACGGTTCGCGTGGTCTCCGAGATCACCGAATCCAACGGGTCGTCGTCCATGGCCACCGTTTGCGGGACCTCCCTGTCCCTGATGGACGCCGGTGTTCCGCTGAAGGGCGGCGTGGCCGGTATCGCCATGGGCCTGATCAAGGAAGGCGACCGCTTCGCGGTGTTGTCTGACATCCTGGGTGACGAAGATCACCTGGGCGACATGGACTTCAAGGTTGCCGGTACCGAGCAGGGTGTGACAAGCCTGCAGATGGATATCAAGATCACCTCGATCACCAAAGAAATCATGGAAGTTGCCCTGAATCAGGCCCGCGAAGGCCGGATTCACATCCTGGGTGAAATGACCAAGGCTCTGGGCGGCGCCCGTGAGGATGTCTCCACCTTCGCTCCGCGGATTACCACCATTAAGGTTCCGCCCCAGAAGGTTCGGGAAGTGATCGGCTCCGGTGGTAAAGTGATCCGCGAGATCACCGAAACCACCGGGACCAAGATCGATATCGAGGACGACGGCACCATCAAGATTGCCTCCACCGACGGTGAGGCGAGCCAACGGGCTGTCGATTGGATCAAGGGCATCGTGGCCGAGCCCGAGGTCGGCGTGATCTACAACGGCAAGGTCGTGAAGATCATGGACTTTGGTGCTTTCGTGAATTTCTTGGGCACTCGGGATGGATTGGTTCACATTTCCGAACTGGCCCTGGATCGGGTCAAGAAAGTCGGCGATGTGGTCAATGTCGGCGATATGGTCAAAGTGAAGTGCGTCGGGTTCGATGACCGCGGTAAAGTCAAGCTGTCCATGAAGCAGGTTGACCAAGCGACCGGCGCTGATCTGGCTGGCGAAGAAGGCTGATCCCCGGATCTGATTCAGGTGGAGCAAGGCCGGTGATGAAATCGGCCGTGCCTGCCGGAGCGGTATACCCCTCGATTCCCCATCGTGTGATGGGGCACCGGGGGGCGGCTGCCTCGGCGCCCGAAAATACCCTGTCGGGAGTCCGTCAGGCTTTCGGGGAAGGGGCACGTTGGATCGAATTTGATGCCAAACTCACTGCCGACGGTGTGCCGGTCATCTTTCATGATGACCAGCTTGACCGCGTGACCTCCGGGCATGGGCCGGTTGCGGACTGGACTCTGGATGAGTTGCGACGGTTGGATGCTGGACAGTGGTTTGATCCCCAGTTTCGAGGGGAAGCCATTCCGACATTGGAGGAGATGCTCTCCCTCCTTGCGTCCTTGGGCATGGGCGCCAATATCGAAATAAAGCCCTGTCCAGGGCGGGCCGTTGAAACGGCGCGCCGGACCATGGATGTGGCAAGGGCGTGCTGGCCCGCCACAGCGCCGTCTCCCGTGGTATCGAGCTTTGATGTGACAGCGCTGGCCGAGGCCGGGGGCGCTGCGCCCGATTGGCCCCTGGCCCTTTTGGTCGATCATGCCGATGGATGGACAGCGTCCTCCGTGGTGATCGAAGCCAAGGCTTTGGGGTGCCAAGGCATTCATCTGGATGACCGTTTGGTGGATGAAGCCTGTCTTGCTGCCTGCAAGGCGGAAGGATTCGCAACGGGTGTTTGGACAGTGAATGCGGTGGAACGCGCCCATGTCTTGTGGGAATGGGGCGTGGATGCCATTATCTCGGACCGTCCGGGGGTCCTGTTGAGAGCCGCTCCGGATCAACGGAACTTCCGAGAATGAGAGAGGGAGAACAGGGCCGATTGGTCGGGACGCCGCGTGCTGTTCGAGAGGGTGCGCGCAGGTCGATTTGGAACTGTTGGGTAGCGACGAGCTTTGGTTCGGTTCAAGTGCTTTCTCCGTGAAAGCTATAAGAAAGTTAGACTGGAAGGGTCCTGTCCGTGAAAGACATCAAGCCGCTTTTGATTTCCGGTAAGGAGGTCTATCCCGTCGTCGAAGGTGGAAAAGGCGTTTCCGTGAGCACGGGGCGGAGCTCCGGTGCCTGGGCCGCCGCTGGCGGTGTCGGTACGATCAGCGCGGTGAACGCGGATTCCTTCGATGCCGAGGGAAATATCATTCCCCAGCTCTACCAGGGCCGGACCCGTCGGGACCGCCACCAGGAGTTGGTTGAGTTTGGTATTCGGGGTGGCATCGAGCAATTGCGCATTGCCCATGAAAGTGCCAATGGGAATGGCCGTCTTCACGTCAATGTCCTGTGGGAGATGGGCGGGGCTGTCCCCATTCTGGAAGGGGTTCTGACCGGTGCAAAGGGCTTGGTCCATGGGGTCACCTGTGGAGCGGGTATGCCCTACAAGGTGGCGGAAATCGCCGCGCGTCATGGAGTCTATTACTACCCTATCGTGTCTTCGGCCCGGGCGTTCCGCGCCCTTTGGAAGCGGGCCTACTCGAAAACGGCCGAATGGTTGGGCGGGGTGGTTTACGAGGATCCCTGGCTGGCCGGGGGACACAATGGTCTTTCCAATAGCGAAGATCCGCAGGTCCCACAGGCCCCCATGCCCCGCGTTGCTGAATTACGCAAGGTCATGCGAGAGATTGGAGCTCCGGAGGTGCCGATCTTCATGGCCGGTGGCGTCTGGTATTTACGGGAATGGTCCGATTGGATTGATAATCCGGAGTTGGGTCCGATCGCCTTTCAGTTTGGTACGCGGCCTCTTCTGACTCAGGAGAGCCCCATTTCCGATGAATGGAAGAAACGGCTTCTGACCCTCCGGTCCGGGGATGTGCTGTTGCACCGCTTCAGTCCCACAGGATTCTATTCCTCCGCTGTTCGTAATGGCTTCCTTCAGGAACTCGTGCAGCGCTCCGACCGGCAAATTGCGTATCGTTCGGAGCCGGAAGAGGGGATGAGCACTCCGCTGCCCATCGGCGCCCGGGGCCGGGAAGTCTTCGTTTCCGAGGAGGGAGCCGCCAAGGCGAAGGCCTGGATGGAATCCGGCTATGGTGAAGCCCTGAGAACCCCGGATTCGACACTGATTTTCGTCGATCCGGAGCGTGGGCGGGAGATCAAGACGGATCAGGCCAATTGCATGGGCTGCCTGTCCCAGTGCTCTTTCTCCAATTGGGCGGAAACGGAATCGGGCAACAACGGAAAGCGGGCCGATCCGCGATCCTTCTGCATTCAGAAGACCTTGCAGAACATCGCCCATGGGGATTCCGTTGAGAAAAACCTGATGTTCGCGGGCCATAACGCCTATCGCTTCGGCACGGATCCGTTCTTCGCTGATGGCAACGTGCCCACAGTTGGTGAGCTGGTCGCACGTATCTTGACCGGAGACTAGAGCGCCCTCGAGATCAAATTGGGCCAAGAAGTGGCCCAATTTGATCTCGGAGCACGCTAACGACTCTTCGGTGGTTGTTCTCAGAGCCGGTTTTCAGGCTTGGGCCACTCATACGGCAAAAAAAAGCACATATCCAGGTGCCAATGCCTTGACCTGGGACGGTTGCGTGGTGATACCCTGCGGTGGGAAGTGCCGGTTAAAGGGGTGTCGAAATGCATCGCGACCGGCCTTATGGGCCTATTTTGAATATGTTGCGTACCGCCGGGCTTCGGCCCACCCGTCAACGACTTGGACTCGCTCGTCTTCTTTTTGAAGGCGAAGGGTATCATCATGTCACTGCAGAAATGCTTCATAGCAGAGCCTTGTCTGAGAATATCTCAGTTTCGCTCGCCACAGTGTACAATACCCTGAACCAGTTCATTGAAGGGGGATTGTTGAAGGAAGTGGTCGTGACATCCGGTCTGTCCTATTTTGACACCAATACTGAAAGCCATCATCACTTCTATATCGAAAATACGGGCCAATTGATTGATATTCCTTCGGAATCTGTGGGGATTTCCCACCTTCCACCATTGCCTGAAGGGGCTAACTTGCGCTCCATTGACGTTGTCATCCGACTTGAGGGATGACGAGGGCGCGTTGCGTTTGGGTGGCTTGACTTGATTTGAGGCTAATTGGTGGGGACCCCGGGGACTCCTTCTCCTTCGATGAGGTCCCTGGGTTTGCATACTGTAGGGGCGTCGTGACCCGGTAGAGCTGCGGTGGTGTGTTATTCCACGAATTCTCCCTTGTAGACCCCCCAGAATGCATCCCGGGGAAGCCACCCCAGGTACCCGCCAATATCGACCCGGCAGTAGTCCAAAGTACTGGGGCAGTTCAGCAACTTCCCGAGAACGCCGGGGTTGACCTGGGCAACGGCAGCGCTTTCCGGGGATGGGTCTGCGCGCACCAACCGTGGTCCGCCCATAGCGATTAGGGTGCGTTGTCCGGAAAGCATATTTCTATGCACCCAGCCCTCCGACCCTTCCGGATCCCTAATCTTCC
Source organism: Rhodospirillum sp. A1_3_36 (assembly GCF_047263945.1). Classification (NCBI taxonomy): domain Bacteria; kingdom Pseudomonadati; phylum Pseudomonadota; class Alphaproteobacteria; order Rhodospirillales; family Rhodospirillaceae; genus Rhodospirillum; species Rhodospirillum sp. A1_3_36. The sequence continues at coordinate 612,842 of NZ_JBLAVB010000002.1, forward strand.
GCCAGGTGTCGTATTCGGCAACGACTTCGACGGGCAATCCTCGCTTTTGATAGATCCAGACGACCGGATACCGCTTTCCTGGGCCGGACCGCATGTTTACTTGATTGGCCCGGAGGGAAACAAAGCGAGGCAGGGGCAGGCCGCTGGGCGTATTCACGGCAGACTGTCGGGGATCCGTTTCCTCGATTGTCGACCCGGTGTCTGCTTCTTCTGCTTGAACGAACGGGATCGCAATCGATAGCAGCGCGGTCGCCAAAAGGCAGGCTCCCACATAGGCGATTGTCTTGGGGAAACCGCAAGGAGCGGACTTGATGGTGGTTTGGACGCGGCTCACCTGTAACCCTTACATCTTGGCGGATGGAACGCGCCCGGTGCTTGCGCGCGCGTTTGCCGTTTGATCCAGGGTGGTAAAGGGACATGTCGCCCCTCTACCCGCCTGACCTATGGACTCTTGATCGACGCAATAGAAAACCAGCGCGCATCCGGGGTCAAGCGGCGCGCGTGCAAGGATATTTCCTGTCGGGATTTGGCGATGTGGTTTCCCGTTGGCGCGGCTGGACAACCCGGGTTCATCTTGGTAGGCAAGATATCCGTACCCGCATGGGGCCTTTAGGGCCCCCTCCTGCGGGGCTCACTGTTCGGCCTGCAAGATTCCGGGAGTTTCACGACATGCCGCAGACCAAGCCATTGGTCGTTGTTACGCGCAAGCTGCCCGATGCCATCGAGACACGCATGATGGAATTGTTCAACGTGCGCCTGAACATCGATGACCATCCTTTCACCCGTGACGAGCTGTGTCAGGCCGCCGCAGAGGCCGACGTTCTCGTGCCGACGGTGACGGACCGCATCGACAGTGGTGTTTTGTCCCATGCGGGCGAAAAGCTGCGGCTGATCGCCAACTTTGGGACGGGTGTGGACCATATAGATGTGGCCAGCGCCCACCAGCGTGGCGTCGCAGTGACCAATACCCCCGATGTGCTGTCCGAGGATACTGCGGACATGACCATGGCCCTGATTCTCGCCGTCCCTCGCCGGGTCGCGGAAGGGGAGCGGATGATCCGGGAGGGCACTTGGTCGGGATGGAGTCCCACCCATATGCTCGGGCACCGGATCTGGGGCAAGCGATTGGGTATCGTCGGCATGGGGCGCATCGGCCAAGCCGTTGCCCGGAGAGCCCGAGGGTTCGGCATGACGATCCACTACCACAACCGGCGTCGGTTGCACGAAAGCGTGGAGCAGGAACTGGAGGCCACCTATTGGGAAAGCCTGGATCAGATGTTGGCACGGATGGACGTGATTTCCGTCCACTGTCCCCATACCCCGGCCACCTATCACTTGCTCTCGGCCCGGCGTCTGGCCTTGCTGAGACCCCACGCCTATGTGGTCAATACCGCTCGCGGTGAAGTGATCGATGAGAACGCCCTGGTGCGCATGCTGGCAAAGAACCAATTGGGAGGCGCTGGTCTGGATGTGTTCGAGCACGAACCGGCGGTGAATCCCAAGTTGATCGCCATGAATAACGTCGTGCTTCTGCCGCATATGGGATCGGCCACCCTGGAAGGTCGTGTGGACATGGGTGAGAAAGTGTTGATCAATATCAAGACTTTCGCCGATGGCCATAAGCCGCCAGACCGAGTCCTTCCGAATATGGTGTAAACGCGGAGAGATGAGATCACGATGAAATGAGGTCTGTCCCACGGTACATGAAAGGGGTGTTTTTCCGGCATGGGGCAAAGCCCCATGCCCCACTGGGGCCGTAAGGCCCCAGGCCCCCATTTGGGATCAAAGGGTCCGCGACCCTTTGCGGGTCTGGGCAGAGCCCAGCACCTGCGAAGCAGGGTTTCCGGATTTTCGAGAACACAGAATATATCTCAATTTTATTCGAAAAACCGGTGACCGCTTTTGCGCAAAATGCTCTGGAGTAGTGGATGTTGGGAGAAGGCAAAGCGTAGGGTGAAATTCATTGAAATGCCTGATAGGGGCAGTTTTCCACTACTTAATGGCGAGATTTTGAACGGGATCAAGCTTATCGACTCGGCCAGAGTCATAAATTTTTACGAGAAGATCATCCTTGCGATAGAGAGTTCCGCATTTGGTTCCCTCGTCGCTGACACCACAGAGTTCATCGCCATTTCGAATGACCCAGCTCTCCTCAAAGCTTCCCGTCATGCCAGAGGGATGGCTCCAAGTGCCCGTGGTATGGCCATCGGGGCTGAAGCTGACTGTAATGCGGGCACCCTTGGGATGGTCATAGGCGTAGCTGTGGCCGGATATCAATGAGCGCAACGCGCTATCAGTAATTTGAGTAAACCCGGCTTTTACAGCCCGCACTTCTTGGGCATCCCCCTCATTGTCGCCCTCGCTCTCCGGATTGGGGGTCGCTGCCGTTTGGGGGGATGCCGTCTGGTCAGACAGGGCTTGGGGCGATCCCACCTTGCCGCCTGTGGTCTGGCAGGCACCCAGGACCAGGACGACCATGGCAGGAAGGCACAGGGTCATCAACCGCGCTCTGGGGGGGAGCAAGACCATTGGGAAGGGCATCGAAAGATCCTCCAAACCAGAAAAGATTGACCATCAAGTTAGGGCAAGTTAGGGGGGCGTGACGCAAGAGTTGCGACAGGCCCTTACCTTAGTGGAACGCTTCTCTCTTCGTTTGGTTCCGCTTAATGCACCGGAACCCGTTTTTTCGGGCAATCAGGATCCTTGGAAGAAAAGAAGGAAACGCCTTCCGGTTTGGGCGGTACCCTCAGTCGTCAGATAGGGGGATATGGTCTGCAAACGGTAGGGGAATCCAAGTGGCCAGGGTTTCCTTTGGCGGTTCGAAGCCGCAATTGGCCATGGAGTCTCGGGTACCCGCACGGTAATCCGCGCTGGTATCGGAGGCGCGGGTGTCGAAACCCCAAAGGGTCGGAACCGCACCGGTATAGATCGACGAGGACAGGCATCCATCATCGTACCCCTGTGCGTACTCGGAGGAGGACCCACTGGGTGCGCAAGCCGCCAGAGGGACGATCACAGAAGCGGCCAGAGCAATGGCCAAACGGGCAGAGGCCATGGGGGATCCTCGTTTTGTTGGAATGTGAACTGGGGAATCATGCTCTCTCGCCAAGGGGATTGGGGCAAGTGTTTTTCCTTTAAACTTGCCGCATTCGGACCGAAAAAAAGCCGAATATGGTCTCTCCTCGGTGTTCGAATCGAACTGCGGCGGAGCTGGTCCATGCCTTTGTCTGCGGTCAGGGTGGTGGCAGGACCACCAGGCGCGGGACGAGGCGCAGTAGGGTCTTCGTCAGCATTTCCCACGATCCAATCACGTCGGTTTTTCCCTTGGGATCGTATCCCGAAGCTTCGGCAAACCGCAGGCTTCCGCGACGAGAACATTTCGTGTACATTAACGGAACGTACCGAGAGTTTGGCTCTATTGTAAAGGGGCGCCGTCCATGAAGGCCCTGTGCCGGGATTGTCTGCTGGATCTGGATACGCTGACACGCCTATGCCCAAGATGCGGGTCGATGCGGGTGGTGGGCCATGTTCGGCTTGCCCGGATGGACATTGCCCATATCGATTGTGACGCGTTTTATGCTTCGGTTGAAAAGCGGGACAACCCGGCCCTAAGGGACAAGCCTTTAATTGTAGGCCACCCCGGTGGCCGAGGTGTGGCCACGACGGCGTGCTACATTGCCCGTCGCTTCGGCGCGCGGTCGGCCATGCCCATGTTCAAATGTTTGGAACTCTGTCCCGATGCCGTTGTGATTCCACCAGATATGGCGAAATACAAGCGGGTGTCAGCCCAGGTTCGAGCCATCATGATGGAGGCGACAGATCGACTGGAGCCCCTGTCTCTGGATGAGGCCTATCTGGACCTTTCGGTCGAGGAGCATCGGTTCGATCGCCCACCTGCAGTCAGTCTGGCGGAAATTGCCCGGAGGGTGGAGCAAGAGGTGGGGATTTCCGTTTCCATCGGGCTGTCGGAAAACCGCTTTCTGGCCAAATTGGCCAGTGACATGGACAAGCCCCGGGGGTTCACGGTGATCGATCCGGAAGAGGCCCCAGCCTTGCTTGCTCCCCTGCCTGTAAGCCGGATCCACGGGGTGGGCAAGGTGACGGAAGGCAAACTGCAGGCCATGGGTCTTCACCTGATTGGTGACCTGCAGCGGCAGTCTCCCGATGCCTTGATCGCCCGGTTTGGCAAGCATGGTCGTTCTTTGCACGCCCATGCCTGGGGGCGGGGCAGCCGGATGATCACGCCGGACCGGGATCCCAAAAGTTTATCCGCCGAGACGACCTTTTCCCAGGATCTGCATCGACTGGAGGATTTGGCCGATCACCTTCATGCCCTGGCGGCTCGGGTTGCCAGGGCATTGGAGCGGCGGGACGTCAGTGGAGCCACAGTGGTTCTGAAACTGAAAACGGCGGAGTTCCGGACCTTGACCCGACAGGTCCGTCTCTCCGACCCCACCATTCGGGCCGATGTCATCACACGGGCCGCCCACCGTCTGTTGGAGCGGGAAGTCGATGGTCGCAGGTACCGGTTGATTGGTGTCGGGGTGGCGGATCTGCATGGCATGGCCGAGGCAGATCCGCCGGATTTGTTCTCTGGGTTGATGTAAACGCGGAGCGGTCCGGGTTTGGTGCGGGCTCAGGCTGCGATCCGCGCCGCCGCCGGGTGGAAGGCATAGGCGTCCATGGCCAGCATGGAGTGTGTCGTGCCATCATGGAGCCGGGTGCCCGTCGCCCCCTCTCCAGCGGCCCCCAGGGCGACATAGAAGGGCATCAGGTGCTCATCCGTGGGGTGGTGGCGCTGAGCGAAGGGGGCCTGGGCGCGGTAGTTCAGCAGGGCCTCCAGGTCCTTGGTTTCGGTTCGCTGGGCGATCCAATCGGCGAAGGCACGCGTGTCTTTTTCCGGGGGGGCATCCACCGGCTGACCGCGGAAGGTCCGCAGGTCATGGGTGATGGCGCCAGAACCGATAACCAGCACCCCTTCCCGAGTCAGGGGAGACAGCGCCCGGCCCAAGGCAAGGTGGTCGGCAGCACTCCCCCGGTGCAGGACGGACAGCTGGAAGACGGGCAGGTGCGCGTCCGGGTCCATCAGCCGCAGAGGCGTCCAGGCTCCGTGGTCGAGCCCCTGGTGGTCGTCGACGGTTGCGGCATACCCCGCGTCGCGCAGCAGGGCGGCGGTTTTGGCGGCGATCTCAGGGGCGCCTTGGGCCGGGTGGCCGATCGTGTAGAGGGCGGGGGGAAACCCATAAAAGTCATGGATCGTTTCCGGCGTCGCGGCGCCTCCCACCTGGACCTCTTGGGTCATCCAATGGGCGCTGACCATCAACAGGGCCTTGGCCTGAGCAACGACCGGGGCCAGGCTGCGCAGGAAGCTGTGGGTCGGTGTTTCCTTCTCAATCAGAAGGGTGGGCGAGCCATGGGAGAGGAAAAGGCTGGCCGGGGGCATGAGCGGGGTCATGGTTTGTCTCCCAAAATGTGAGTTTCTTCTTCTGCCCGGTAGTTTTCTGGAAATCTCAGGCAAGGGGAAGCCATTGATCTTAGGAGACACTGAACACGGAATATGGACAATCATCTGAAGAGTAGCAACTTTGTCCCTACATGGTGACAAAATGCGTCTCGGATATGCAAAAGGCCCGGCGATCAACGACGGGCCTTTTTGAGTGCTGTGCTGTAGACTGCTGCCGGTGGAAGCGAATCACTTTCCACCAAGATAACCCGAGATCAGCGATCAGGCCGCAGCCTGGGCTTTCGCTATGCGGCGCTTCACTTTGCGCAGCTCCAGCGGCAGCTTAGCCGAGGGAGTCGACATCAAGAAGGCGTCGAGGCCACCCTTATGCTCAATGGTACGCAGTCCGTGGGTGGACAGGCGCAGACGAACGGGCTGCTTCAGCAGGTCGCTCATCAGCGAGTTCACCTGCAGGTTCGGCAGGAACCGGCGGCGGGACTTGATGTTGGAGTGGCTGACATTGTTGCCGGCCTGTACGCCCTTGCCGGTTACGGCGCAACGACGGGACATGTGTCGGTCCTCTTATAAAAGCGGTTTTTGAATTCGAAGAGAGGCGGGTTCTACCCGAGCCCCCAGGATGGGTCAAGTGAAATCGCGGAATTCCGCGTGTCAAATTGCCTTTGATCGGAATCAGTTCCCTGGCGGTGCTGTCAGACCGATTCAACATGACAGGCTTGGATGCAGGCAGTATTGGCAAAACCCGAGGAAAGAAAAGCGGGATCGTTCCGTTCGATCCGTCTGCCCCATTTCCCAGGATCAATCGAAGAGTTTGTCGATATCGCCCTGCCCTAAACCCTCCCCTGCAGGGGCCGCAGCCGGTTTCGGTTTTGCCTTGCTTTTGGGCCGGGGCAGGGCTTTGCTTTCTGGCCGCTTGTCTTTGGACTTGGCCAGGGGAGGGGCCCCACCGGCAAACATGGCGTCAACGTCCGCTTGGGACACACCATGCCCCTCCAGTTGGGGGCCGTGCAGGAGTTTGTGGTCGGCATCTTTATCGCCGTTTTCGTCTTCGTCCACCGTTTGGTCGGCGATGGCTTCCTCGCCCCACATGGTAATGAGGTTGTGCACCCGCGATTCGATGAATTGTAGGGACGTGACCACCTTGGTGATCCGCTGACCGGTGATGTCCTGAAAGGAGCAGGCTTCGAAAATTTGACCAACCAAATCCGGAGCCCTACCCAATTCTGCCTTGATATCCGGATCCGTGACCTTTCCATTGACTGAATTGGTAATGGCATCCAAATTTTCCGCCGCTTCCATTATGGAATTTGTTGCGGATTCCGTGGAGGAGACAATGGCGTCCAGTTCGTCAGACATGCTTGTAAAGCGGTCGCTCTCCTGGCCTGGACGGTGGATGGAGGCAATTTCCCGCCGGATCTTTTGGATGTGCTCGAACAGGCCGAACACTTCCTTGCGCAAGATCATCAGATCGGATTTTTCGTTCATTTCAATACCCATTTGGGCCAAACGTATCAGTACCGCCTGTCCTTGTTCAACTGCATACCCCCTTTTGTTTAGCTTGGCCTCTCTGGCTGTGCCAGAAAAATCCAATCATCACAGGCGAAAAATATTCCCGCATAAGGGAACCCTGTCTCCCTATGATTGGGAGTCAGTAATGGCGCTATTTATCCGTATCCTTGCCTTCGTTCAATAGGGCTCGCATAGCAGTCACCATCAGCTTGCGGCGGTCTTCGTCGGATAAGTCGGCGAGGATTTTTTGTTTCGCGCGGTGAACCGCGAGCGCGTCGCTAATCAGTTTTTCCCGTTCCGGCGTCATGATTCGGGCTTGGTTCGTCCGGATAGCCTCCATCGCCTCTGTTCGGGCATCTCCGACAACCTCGGGAGGCGCATCCTCAGGGGGGGCAGTCGTAGCAGAGGGGGCGGAAGGTGGTGTGCCCTTTGTTTTTTTCTGGGCTTTTTTGGGCCGCTTGCCTAAGGCCGCATCTCGGGCCGCTGCCTTGACCAGGGGTTTGTTGCCCCCCGGCTTTTTCGGATCGCCCAGTAATTTGTTCCAGAAACCGTCGATCAGCCCCATGGGCTTCTTCCTTTGTCAGGCGTCGTGGGAGGTGGGTGGCGCCTTGCCGCTGATGGGTTCAATATCGACCTCCCAATCTTCGCGGGATGAATCCGGATCGCCGAACATGTCGAATTGGTTAGAGAGCCGGGGGGGAGAGGCCGAGGCAGCCGCCCATTCCTTTCCGTTGGGGTGCTCGTTCTGACTCGGGGTCAGGGTGGAACGGGACAGGGACCGTGCAACCCTTTCCTGGATGCTTGCCATATCGGATCCGCTGAGCGGGGGATAAGGCAGTCGACGGGCGATATCCTCCGCCGTTTCCTTGGGTTCGGGGGCGGCGCGGCCTCCGGCAGGGGGAGCTTCGACTGTCTTCAGGCGTTCGGCCAAGCGTCCATGGGATACGGTTGTTGTCTTCGTGGCCCGGGGGGGGCTGTGCTGGCGGGGGGGAAGGGGGGCGTTCTCCTCCTCCGTTATCCAGTCCCGATCCTTGGCGTGATCCATGTCCCCAATCCGGTCTTCCTGGTCCTTCTCGTCCTCGCTCCTGTCCGGATCCCCGTTGTTCCTGTCTGGATCTTCGTTCCCGAAATTGTCCCCTTTTCCGTTCCCGTCAACACCCTCAAAGCTATCCAGGGCTTCCTGGGGATCGATCATCGCGGCATTGAAATCGTCATCACTGTATGGATCGCTGGTGTCTTGCGCGGAGGAAAGGTGAGCGGTCGCGGTCGGTTGCACGCCTTCCAGCAGGGCGCGCATGCGAATATCGACGTCTTCCAGCATCAGCGCCACCCGCTCCATAGGGCCATCCTCCAGGATGGCCCGCAGCAGTCGGTCTTCGTCGTGCGTGCGCGAGAGCTCTTCAAGCAGGGCATGGCGCCTCAAAAAACGTTGCAGGGCCGCTGCGCTGGGGCCGTCCTCTGCCAACCGTTCGGCCAGCAGATCAGCAAACCCGGGTCCTGATTTCTCCGCACAATAGAGCAGGGTGTTTGGGATAGCCCAGGGGTAGCCCGCAGAGGTCAGGGCCCATTGGGTTTCCAACTCGGCCCGGTCAATGATGTCCAGGCGGTCCATGATTTGCGTCAAATGGGCGCAGAGGTCCTGCAGTCCCATGTCTGCGCTGTCCAGAAAGGCGCGCCGTCTGGCCTGTTCCTGCATCATGATAACTGTGCGGGCCAGACTTTCTGAATCGTCACCTCCGCGATGGCGACGACGGGGTTTCCCATGCAGTGACGCCCTCAGGGTCTGGGCGACCACCGCCGTCACAGCCCAGATCAGAGCCATGGGTAGAACGGCCGCAGCGATAACTGCAGCCAAACCGATGGGGGACAACCCCCCCAATCCGGGCCAGTCCGATCCGTTGGATACGGAAAGGGAAAAGACAATCAGCCAGAAGAGGGAAAGTCCCATGGCGGACAAAAATGGAAGAAGCGGGCCAAACACGATGGCGACTCTTTCGAATCAGCGAGCGAAAAGGGGGCCGAGGGTCCCGGACCATACGTTCACCTTGAAGAACGGAAACGGAATCAAGGCGGCGGCATCTGAACCAGTTTGTCTAAACAGGTCTGAAGCCATTCTAGGGAAACAATCGTCGTCGCGAATGGTTCCCCCACGACAGGGAATTGCTTGAACCACGGACCTTACGGCTCCTGGGCCTCGCTGGCCAGGGGTGAGGTGCATGGCGATAGTATGGTATGCCCTTTTCTGGTGTGAAAGCATGAAAATGCGCCAAGCGGCCCCTGAACCCGCCACTTGGAACGATTGAAATAATGAGGGGCATTTCGGATTGGCTCTTGGGACTCGAAACAGGGAACGGTAAACAAAATCCCAATCGATTGGAAGGGGGGTTCTGTCGCCGTGGCGATTTTCTACCCGATGCCATTCATTCTACCGGTGCTGTTTGTCGCCCGCTGTCTTGATATGGGAGGGCTCGGTTGACCCAGTAATTCAGACCAAGTGGGGGCCACCTGCGTGGTGGCGAAGTGCCGGTCCAGTCTATCCAAGTAAAGGCTCGCAATCTTGGTGGCAGACCCTTGGGGGTCGGTGATTCTATTGTCTGCGAAATTATCACGAATCTCTTTCAGACCGTCCAACATCAGATCTCGGAAAATCCGCGGGTCTTTTTGCGCGGAGGCCTGCCAGATCAGCCCCATGACGAGCCGGTCGACGAAGGCCGTCATGTGAAAGGTCGACGTCGGGTCCGTTAGGTCCTCTCGGCCAGGGGGCTGATCGCTGTCCCCGCTCAATGGAGTCTGGGACGTTTCGCCACTTCTGCTCTTGCGAGTGACTTGACTGATAATGTGGACCGTTTCCGCCACCAGTCGTTGGGTCGCCAGGGCCCGGGATCGGGCCATGCGGCCCCGCTGCCCGAAAACCGCAACCAGGATCAAAAGGGAGATACCGCCTAGGGTAACGGCGGCCAGGGTCTCTCCCCGCTCGGTAAGGACTGCGACCATGGAGAGGGCGGCGCTGACGAGAAAGCCGATGGTCACACCGACCAGCTTGGTCAGAAGGGTTGGAGCGCCGGTGATGATGATTGGCGCGGAAATCACAAAAAGCATGAGCCCCGATAGGGGGCCGAGGCCGTAGGTGCCCAGGGTCGCCAAGGGGTTGATGACAGGCCCATGACGTTGGGCCACGGACATCACCTGTTGGTAATCTTCATAGACGGGGATGCCGAGGACAGAGGCCAGCCCTAAGGCGGCCAGAATGGCGAGCCCGTTGTGAAGCATGCCTTGACTTGATTGAGACTGTTGCATTTCAACCTCCCAGTCTTGGGGTCCTGCTCCCGTCAATCGGGCCCGCTAGGCTCATCGACCTTTTTATGTCAGATAAGAATGAAAACAATTCGCCATTTCCATCCTATAAGTTGAATTTCTCTAGGGCTGTGACGCCTATCACAAGGGGAGGCCACGCAGGTCGTCTTTTTGAAAAGCTGCGCGAAATGGACGGCTTTCGCTCGGACGACCCATTGCTTTCATCTGGGCCAAGCTCCACTTACATAAGCAATGGTTGGGTTTGGCCTGTCCCAGATGTGAAGACCAACCCGCGCGATCCGCGTCGGTTCCCTTGTCGGCGCTTCCTCGAGGCCAAGGATACGATGTTCCCATGGGTTTTCTTCGCCACATACGCGCCTGCAATGTCCATGATCTGTCCGGTTTCAATCGGTTTGTCGTGGATGGCCGTCCCGTCGGCTGGATTCGGCGCCCCTTGGCGGAACGGCTGAAGGCCTTCCCCAAGGTCTTTGACTGCCGCATGGACCGTGTGTCCCTGGCAACGTCTCTGCGCGCCCCGGAGACGAGAACCCGCGCCGTCGCTGATGTGGTCGCCCGTCTGGCGGAGGATGGGGTTGTTCCTGCGCCTCGGGGCGAGATCTACAAGGTTGCTCAGGGGTGGGGCGAACCCACCCTGTTTTCCCTGGATCGAGCCGTGGTGCCCACCTTCGGCGTCCGGTCCCATGGGGTTCACCTGAACGGTTTCGTCGGTCGGGGCCAGGAGATGCGTCTCTGGGTCGGGCGAAGGGCGCGTGACAAAGCCGTCGCCCCGGGGAAGTTTGATAATATCGTCGCCGGTGGACAGCCAGAGGGACTGACCCTGCGGCAAAACCTGATCAAGGAATGCGCCGAAGAGGCGGATCTACCAGCGGATTTGGCCATGCAAGCCCATGCCGTGGGCGCGATCACCTATTGCATGGAACAACCCAATGGGATCCGCCAGGACACCCTGTTTTGCTACGACCTGGAATTACCCGAATCCTTCCGGCCCCGGAACACGGATGGGGAGACGGAGGAGTTCTTTCTCTGGCCCTTATCTCGGGTCCTGGAAACCGTACGCGAAACGGAGTTGTTCAAGTTCAACGTTAACCTGACCATCATCGATTTTGCCGTGCGCCATGGCTTCATTGATCCGGATTCCGAGCCCAACTACCAGGACATCGTTCTGGGTTTGCGGGACAGGGCTGAACCCAAGGCCGCCAATTCTCCGGTCTGAGTCGTCTCACTGGAGGGTTTGCGGCCCCACCGGAGGGTTTGCGGCCCCACCGGAGGGTTTGCGAAAGAATATTTCAGGAAATTGCGAAACCGCTTTCCAATGATTGTCTCGCGCTTGCACAACGGGATTCGCCCGACCATTCTTCCGAGCATAGATTCGCTCTTCAAAGAATAACATCAGGACGAGGACCTTCCATGAGCTTCAAGATTGTCGAACAGGCTCCGGCCCGCCTGAACCGCTCCGAACAGGCGGTTCCCGGTTCCAATACCAAGTTCCTGGAGAAGGCCGCCGCGGGCGACGCCGACGTGGTGTTCCTCGACCTGGAAGACGCCGTGGCGCCCTCGGAAAAGGAGCAGGCCCGCAAGAACATCATCGCTGCCCTGCATGACCTGGACTGGTCGGGAAAGACTGTGTCCCTGCGGATCAACGGTCTCGACACCCATTACATGTACCGGGATGTGATTGAGGTCTTGGAGGCCGCGCCGAACAAACTGGATCTGATCATGATCCCCAAGGTTGGGACGGCGGCAGACGTCTATGCCGTGGACATGCTGGTTACGCAGATTGAGGCCGCAACCAAGGCCACCAAGCGGATTGGCTTCGAGATGATCATCGAAACGGCGCTGGGCATGGCCAATGTGGACGAGATCGCCGCAGCCAGCCCGCGCAATGAATCCCTCCACTTCGGCGTGGCCGACTATGCCGCCTCGACCAAGGCGCGGACAACCAACATTGGCGGTCCTAACGCCGACTACGGCGTGCTGACAGATCCCTTGGCCGATGGTTCCCGTGCCTATTATTGGGGAGACATGTGGCATTATGCCATCGCTCGCATGGTTGTGGCGGCCCGGGCCCATGGGTTGCGGCCGATCGACGGCCCCTTCGGTGACATCAAGGACGCAGAGGGGTACAAGGCCCAGGCCATGCGCGCGGCGGTTTTGGGCTGCGAAGGCAAATGGGCCATCCACCCCAGTCAGAGCACGCTGGCCAACGAGCTGTTCAGCCCCAGCGAGAAGGAAGTGGCTCAGGCCCAGGCCATCCTGGACGCCATGGCCCTGGCCGAGAAGGAAGGCAAGGGTGCCGTGACCTTGAATGGCAAGCTGATCGATTACGCTTCGGTCAAGCAGGCCGAGGTTCTGGTCAATAAGGCCAAGCAGGTCGCCCGCTGACTCTGGAGGTTGGGTGTCGGGCGGATTGGATTGCCCGACACTCCACGCAAGTCTCAACCAAGCTCAATGACGGGAACAGGCATTTTTATTCCCTTCTTCAGGCAAATAATATTCTGAAAGGCATAGGTTTCGCAAATAAGGGGGAAATAGAAGCCAAAGTGTAGCGCTCCACCAGGAAGGAGGCGGTAAAAATCATACTCTGGTAAGAATTCCCAGAAATCCCTGAAAAACGTTCGCGCACAAATCGCATGCTCATTAAACTCAAATTGAATTGCATTGACGCGATTGGCGCGGATCGTTTTTTCAGCTCCTTTGAGAACGGCCATCTCGTGGCCTTCCGTATCAATCTTCAGTAGATCAATTGTTTCTAATCCCAAAATTTCGACTTGTTGATCAACCGTCGACATGGGGACAACATGGCTAACACTAGGCTTTTTATGAATGAGTGAAAATACCTCGCGATAAACAGAAGCATGACTACTTCCATCTTCTTCGGCATAATCATGCAAAGAGAGGGTTCCTATTTGGTCGCTCATGCCAAGATTGAAACATGCAATGCCAAAGCGAGCTGTGTTTTCCTCAAGAGTACGAAACGTTATTGGATGGGGTTCAAATGCAAAAATACGAGCATGTCCCTGACCACTAAGACAGGTCATACTATACCCGCCAACGTTGGCGCCAATATCGAGCACGACAGGGTGATCAAGACTTGCCAGATATTGATGGCAGAAATTTCGTTCTCCGCTCACCTCAGTGTTCTGATAATTTAAAATACCGATCTCATGCATGAGAGTCATGAATTTGGCCATATACGTCGAGTTCATCAATTCCCCTCCTGAGAGATGTCCCCTTTCCGAACCCAAAAGAAGCGAGAAGGGGCCCCTAGAATGCTCCGAGGCCAAGTTTGGCCACTTCTTGGCCCAACTTGGCCTCGAAGGCACTCTAAGATTACCTTGGCTCCAACCTTTGGGCACCATCCAGGCGGATAACCTCACCATTAAGCATGCTATTGCCGCAGATGGACAAGACCAGATTGCCATATTCCTCAGGCCGACCGAGACGGGCGGGGAACTGACACTTGGCGATTAAAGCCTCGCGGATCTCGTCACTCAGGCCCTGGGAGACCATGGGGGTCTCAAAGACGCCGGGGGCGATGCACATCACCCGAATGCCCGCCTTCACGAATTCCCGGGCGGCGGGCAAGGTGAGCGCAGCAACGCCCCCCTTGGACGCCGAATAAGCCGCCTGACCGATCTGCCCTTCGAAGGCCGCGATGGAAGCGGTGTTGACGATCACACCCCGTTCCCCGTCCTCCAGAGGGTCCAGCACCGCCATGCGAGCCGCAACCCGGCTCATGATGCAAAAAGTGCCGATCAGGTTGACCTCGATGGTCTTGCGAAAGACGCTCATGTCGAAGGGGCCGTTCCGCCCGACAATACGCGAGCCCGACACAATGCCCGCACAATTGACCGCGATCCGAGGCGCGCCTTGGGCCTCGGCCACTTGATCCAGGGCGGCATCCACAGAGACTTCGTCCGTCACATCGCAGGCGACGGCCATGCCGCCAATGGCCCCGGCATGGGCATGGGCCTTGTCCAGATCGCGGTCAAAAAGCGCCACTTTTGCGCCCGCTGCGGCGAGCACGGCGGCGGTGGCGGCACCCAGGCCGGACGCTCCACCGGTGACGATGGCGGATTTGCCAGAAACGTCCATGAGTTCTCCTCTTAATTGGTTTGATTGTCGTCGTTTGGACGGCCGAGAAGGGACGCCTTCATACCGGCTTGCGGGCTTCTTTTTTTAGCCGCGTTTCCCGCCAGAGGATATAGAGCGCCGACCCGACGATCACCACAGAGCCCACGAAGGTCCAGATGTCGGGAACCTCGTCGAAGATCAGGAATCCCGTGATCCCAGCAAACAGGATTTGCGAAAACTCAAAGGGTCCGACTGCGGAGGCCTCTGCAGACCCAAAAGCCTTCACGGCCATGAACTGGCCCAGGCTGCCAAACCCTCCAACCAGAAGCAGGGCAGCGAACAGCCAGGGATCGGGCCATTGCCACACATAAATGGCCGGTCCCAGGGTCAGCAAGGAGGATCCGACGGCAAACCAGGTCAGGATGGTCAGGGGTTTGTCCTTGCGCGACAGGATGGCGACGATGGTCATGGCGCAGGCAATCAGCAGGGCTGAGAAGGCCGGAGCCAGAGCCACCCACTCCATATGGGCGGGGTCGGGACGCAGGACGATCAAGACGCCACAGAACCCGACACCCGTGGCCAGTCCCCGCCGCCAGCCCACATGCTCGCCCAGGATCACTGCAGCGAGCACCAGCATGAATAGGGGGCGGGCGAAGCTGATGGCAATGACCATGGCGAAGGGCAGATGGGTCACGGCGTAAAACAGGCTGAACATGGCCGTGGTGCCAATGAACAGGCGAATCAGATGCAAGCCCGGCCGACTGGGGCGCAGAATCTCAGGCCCCATGCGCGCAATGAAGGGGGTCAAGGCCAGAAGCCCAAAGAGACAGCGGAAGAACGCAATTTGGAAAGCATGCAGGTTCTGGCCCGTGATTTTGATAAAGACCCCCATGATGGTGAAGGCCAAGGCGCTCACCAGCATCCAGACCGCGCCGCGAACGTTGGGGGGCAGGTCGGCCCAGCTGCCGGGGGTGTCAGGCGTGAAACCCGGTCCCCCGTCCCCCACGCCCGATGCGGCGGATAGGGAGAGGGTTTTCGGGTCAATCGCGCCTGTCGTGGGGTCGGGTTCGGTGGATGCACCGCTTGGAGAGGATGTCATGGTGTCCCTCAGATGCTCCTTCCCCGTAGAGGATACAAGACCGATTGTCCTCTGTTTCGGAGCCTTCAGGCACTGCAGCCTGGACAAGATCAACAGAAACGGGGGTGGCTTGATGAGGCGCAAGCTGGCCCCGTTTCACTCTATTTACATAGATTTTAGAGTGCCTTTGAGATCAAATTGGGCCAAGAAGTGGCCCAATTTGATCTCGGAGCACCCTAGTCCAGAACCCAAGTCAGGGTCTTGAGGTAGGCGGACTCGGGGAGGGCCGGATGGATCGGATGGTCAGGCCCAGCACCGCCTGAGCGGATAATGCGACCGGTCCGGCCCGCTTGGGCGATGCCCTTGGCCGACTCGTCCTGGAAGCGGTCGGTGGGCATATGGTGGCTGCAGGAGGCCAGGAACAGGAAGCCGCCGGGCTCCACCAGGGGGGCGGCGAGGCGGGCGACCTTGCGGTACCCCTTGGCGGCGCCAGCCACGTCCTTGCGGCTTTTGGCGAAGGCGGGGGGATCGCAGATCACGACTCCGAAGGTCCTTTTTTCCTTGCCCATGCGTTCCAGGGCCGAGAAGGCCTCCGCCTTTTCCGTGGTCAGGTGGTCCGCCAGTCCTGCGGCTTTTGCGGCCATGCGGGCCAAGTCCAATCCATGTTCGGAACGATCCAGGAGAGTCGCCGAGGTTGCGCCCCGGGCCAGGCAGAGCAGCCCGAATCCCCCCGCATAGGTGTATGCATCCAGGACGCTTCGGCCCTTGGCGAGATCGGCGACAAAGGCCCGGTTGGGTCGCTGGTCGAAGAACCAGCCCGTTTTCTGACCATCCAACAGATCCGCCCGATAGGTGAAGCCGTTTTCTTCTACCGGAACAGGGCCGTCGAGCGCCCCTCGGGCCAGGCGAACCTCCTGGGGCAGACCCTCCAAGACGCGGACGGGGGAGTTGTTGACAAGAACAATGGCCCGGGGGGAGAGGCGCGCTTCCAGGGCATCCAGGATAACCTCCGTCAGTCGATCCATTCCGGCGGTATTGGCCTGGACAGCCAGAACATCCCCCAAACGGTCGACGATCAACCCAGGAAACTGGTCCGCTTCCCCGTGGATCAGGCGACCATGGGGGGTGGAGAACAGAGCCGCGCGCAGGGCCAGGGCGCGGTGGAGGCGGGCGCCAACCCAGCTCTGGTCGATGGTGGCATCGGTCCGCTCATCCAGAAGCCGGGCGGCAATCAGGGAATGGGGACTGAAGGTCGCCACCCCAAGGGACTCGCCGCCCGCATCCTGCAGGGTGACCAGGGATCCAGCGGGCAAGGCCTTGGTCTCGGCTGTCATGGTCACTTCATTGGAGAACAGCCAGGGGTGTCCTTGCCGGAGGCGTTTCGACCGTCCCGGAGCGATGGACAGAATGGGGCGAGGGTCGGCGTTGGACGCATCCGAAGGGCTTTGAGAGGTCATCGTGGTTCCGAAATAAGGCGGATTCGCGCCGAAGTCTGGGCGGGAAACCCCTGGGTTTAATTGGTTTTTTCATGCGTTCTTCCCTCAAATGTGACGGCGATTTGATTTATGTCAATGGCGTGGCGAGGGTTGCCGGGCATAGTCTCGCCACCTTGGCCCCCGGTCAGGTGTGTTTCGCGTGGTGCTCGGGATGGCGTTGCGCGGAGCTGATCCTTGAAGCGGGGGAGATTGACAGAAAGGGGGGGCGCGCCGATCTGGCCGGATCCGTTGGGGATGAACGGATTGCTTGAACGGAGTGCTCACGGGGCCAAATGCCCGTCCAGATGACTTTTCCCATCGCGGATTTTGGGGCGGTTTGGTTCCTGTCAAACACCGTTCGTAGCGGAAACAAGCCCGGGGGCATGGTGCCCCGGGGTTCCTATTGGTCGATACAGGAGGCGGCATTGACGCAGGCGACCATGGCGCACGGCGCTCAGACGGACACGACGCCCTACGTCGAGGGCGTGATCAAGAAGTTCGTCCTCGCGGCGGTTTTCTGGGGTGTGATCGGCTTTTTGGCGGGCGACTTCATCGCCTGGGAGCTGGCTTTTCCTGCCCTTAACCTTGATCTGGAGTGGACAACCTTTGGTCGGTTGCGTCCCCTTCATACCTCCGCGGTGATCTTCGCCTTTGGGGGCAACATTTTGCTGGGCACGTCTTTGTTCGTGGTCCAGCGCACCAGCCGGGCGAGCCTTTATGGCGGCCCCGTAATGGGGAACATCGTTTTCTGGGGCTACCAGCTGTTCATCGTGATGGCGGCCTTGGGATATGTCCTGGGCGTGACCCAGGGTCGGGAATATGCCGAGCCGGAGTGGTTCGTCGATCTGTACCTGACCGTCGTCTGGGTGCTGTATCTGGCGGTCTTCGTGGGCACGATCCTGAAGCGGAAAGAACCCCACATCTATGTGGCCAACTGGTTCTACCTCGCTTTCATCGTGACCATTGCCCTGCTGCACCTGGGCAACAACATGGCAATCCCCGTCGCCTTGCTGGGCGGTGACAGCTGGATCAAGAGCTACAGCTTCTTCTCCGGCGTGCAGGATGCCATGACCCAGTGGTGGTATGGCCACAACGCCGTTGGTTTCTTCCTGACCGCCGGCTTCCTGGGTATCATGTACTACTTCGTGCCGAAGCAGGCCAACCGTCCGGTCTATTCCTACCGGTTGTCCATCGTGCACTTCTGGGCGCTGATCTTCCTGTATATCTGGGCTGGTCCGCACCACCTGCATTACACGGCGCTTCCCGACTGGACGCAGACCCTTGGTATGGCCTTCTCCATTATGCTGTGGATGCCCTCCTGGGGTGGCATGATCAACGGCCTGATGACCCTGTCCGGTGCCTGGGACAAGCTGCGGACCGACCCCGTTCTGCGCTTCCTGGTGGTCTCTGTCGGCTTCTACGGCATGTCGACCTTCGAAGGTCCGATGATGTCCATCAAGGCGGTGAACTCCCTGTCCCACTACACGGATTGGACCGTGGGCCACGTGCATTCCGGTGCTCTGGGCTGGGTGGCTTTCGTTTCCTTTGGCGCCCTGTACTACATGGTTCCGGCCCTGTGGAAGCGTCGCTCTCTCTACTCCCTGAAGCTGGTGTCCCTGCACTTCTGGATCGCCACCATCGGGATCGTGCTCTACATCACCTCCATGTGGGTGTCGGGTATCATGCAGGGCCTGATGTGGCGTGCTTACGATGAGCTGGGCTTCCTCCAGTACTCTTTCATCGAATCCGTCGAAGCCATGCACCCCTATTACATCATCCGCGCCACGGGCGGCGTGCTGTTCGTCCTGGGTTCTTTGGTGATGGTTTACAACTTCTATCGCACCATTAAGGGCGATGTCCGTGAGGACTCTCCCCAGGCGGCCTATCTTGGTTCAGCCGCTGGCGCACAGCAGTAAACGGGGGGGCGTGAAGAATGAGCATCATCAAACAACACGCGAAGATTGAAACCAATGTCCTGTTACTGGTCTTGGGGATCTTCGTCACGGTGATTATCGGCGGTCTCGTTGAGATTGTTCCGTTGTTCACCATCAAAAACACCATCGAGGAGGTGGAGGGCGTTCGTCCTTACAGCCCCCTTGAGCTCGCGGGGCGGAACATTTATATCCGCGAGGGGTGTTACAACTGCCACAGCCAGATGATCCGGCCCTTCCGCGACGAGTTGGAGCGGTATGGTCACTATTCCCTGGCGGCGGAGAGCATGTACGACCACCCCTTCCAGTGGAGCTCCAAACGGACGGGTCCCGATCTGGCGCGGGTGGGCGGCAAGTACTCCAACGAGTGGCACCGCCGTCACTTGGTCAATCCGCGTGACGTCGTTCCCGAGTCGATCATGCCCGGGTATCCCCATCTGCTGAAGACTGAGCTGACCTTCAATGACGCTGCGGCGCACATGAAGACGCTCGCCCTGGTGGGTGTGCCCTATACTGCGGAGGAAGAGGAGAACGCGACGGCCGATTTCGTGGCCCAAGCAACTCCCGATGCCGACCATGACGCGCTTTTGGCCCGCTATCCAAAGGCGGTCGTGGGCGACTTCGATGGCCAGCCCGAGAAGATCACCGAAATGGATGCCCTGGTCGCCTTCCTTCAGGTCCTGGGTACCATGGTGGACTTCACGAAGTTCGATCCGGCCGCAGCTGACGCGATCCGCTGATCTTAACCCTTTGATATCGAAAAGAAGCATCGGTCATGGAATTTCTCACGGACGTATCGCACTTTCTGCGCCAGTTCTGGGGCCTGTGGCTGATGCTGGTTTTCGGGGGGATTATTCTTTGGGCCTTCTGGCCGAAGAATAAGGATCGATTCGAGAAATATGGTGAGATCCCTTTGCGGGACGACCAAGACGAGGAGCGATAAGATGGCGGGCACTCCTAGAAAGGACGCCATTTCCGGCCAGTCGACCACTGGCCACGAGTGGGATGGAATTGAAGAATTGAATACTCCCCTGCCGGGTTGGTGGGTTTGGGTCTTCTATGCATGTATTCTTTGGGCTATCGGATATATGGTGGTTTATCCGGCGATTCCCTTGGGCAGCACCTATACCCCGGGCATTTTCGGCTGGCATACCCGCAACGAAATCGTCCAGGAAATGGATGCGGCCTACAAGACCTTCCATGCGGACAAGGTCGAGCAGATCAACAAAATGGATGTGTCGGCGATCCTGGCTGACGATACTTTGCGGACCTACGCCTACCATGCGGGCGAAGTGATCTTTAAGGAAAACTGTGCTCCCTGCCATCAGTCCGGTGGCGCAGGGACCAATGGTTACCCGACCTTGGCCGACGATGAGTGGTTGTGGGGCGGTAGTGCCGACGCCATTTACAAGACCGTTGAGTATGGCATTCGTGACAGCGTGAACTACGACGATACGCGCTTTAACGAGATGCCGTCCTTCGACTACCTGTCGGACGACGAGTTGAACACCCTGGCGGACTACATTGTCTCCGTTTCCCAGGGTGGTCCGGCCACCGGCCCGGGCGCTGCTCTCTTCAGCGATAACTGTGCGGTTTGTCATGCGTCGGCCGGTGAAGGTCCGATTGCGGATGGAAACCAGGACATGGGTGGGCCGGCACTGAACAACCAGATTTGGCTGTACAGTGGTTTGCATCGGACTCTTGGAGATAAGGAGGCGATCCTGTCCCAGATGAAGACTCCCCAAAACGGTGTGATGCCGGGTTGGTCGGGTCGCCTGAAGGATAGCGATATCAAGTCCGTTGCGGTTTATGTTCACAGCCTGGGTGGCGGCCAGTAGGACCGTCCCAATCCCAGTGAGACCCAAAAGCACCCGGCTCTGAAAGGAGCCGGGTGTTTGTTTTAGGTCATCGGAGATATCTGGAGGGCAGTCGTGATCCGGGGCGGATTCTTCAAGGGACCCATCGCCATCTTTTCCGGGCAAACCCACGGTACACGACAGAGGGTATTTTCCCGTCACGGGGCTTTGCCTAAAAAAAGGGGGTTTGGGTGGGGGCACTTGCCCTCAAATAGGCTTGGGCTATCGCCCAAAAAACACGAAACACCGTCGTGTACTGTGGGACAAACCGCTTAGAGTCCGGGATGGAATCCGGTGCGATCCCAGAAGCCGGTTTCCCATGCATCACGCATCAAGGACCCTTGGCTGCCTGAAAGGTGAAGGATGTCTCTGGGGATCCGAATTTCCCGATTATTCTCGACAGTCAGGGTAACGGTTTGCTCTTCTGTCGGGTTGATATGGGTCCCATTGGATGGGCGGCTGCGTCGTGTCTCCATGGTCTAATCCCTTCTTCCCTTGCGTGACTTGGCTTACCTTTTTGAGCTGCTCGCACTGTGTTCCTGTCAGCTTACGCAGGAAACGCTGGCTTGGGTGTGACAAAGTGACGACTCTTTTCACGTATCGGTCGTGACCTTGATGCCTAATACCAAGCGGCGCGGGTTTAAACCCACGCCGCTTTTCTTGCGTTCAAACGCCAGGCGGGCTTTTACGCGCCATAAGGGGCTGCGGCCACTTGGTCGCTTCCAAGGTGCGGTGAGTCAAACTCACCGCACCTTGGTATCACTTGTTGAATCTAGATTAAGCGGAGCCAACGATCCAATCAGGTTAGTATGTTTGACAGAGGTGCATTTAATCCCGTGCCACGCGCGCGATATTCAGTTGGGATCTGGCGCACTTTCTAAGGGGAATGGAAATGGACGGGATCCGTGTTGAGTCTGTCGAGAGGCGGAAGAAAGAAACTTTCCTGTTTACGGGAAACACGAAGGATTACTTCGGGATTTGGATCGTTAATATTCTTCTAACAATCTTGACTTTGGGTATTTGGTCCGCTTGGGCCAAAGTTCGGCGCCTGCGATACTTTTATGGAAACACAGTTATTCTGGGAGGGTCTCTTGATTATACGGCATCTCCGTGGGCTATTTTATTAGGCAGGATCCTGGTTGTTGTGGCTTTTGTGATTGTTTCGGTTGTTCAGCAGTTCTCCCCTCTAGGTGGGATCGCCTTATTCACCGTCTATCTCTTCATTCTTCCTTGGCTTGTTTGCCGGTCTTTGAGGTTTAATGCCAGAAATACGGTTTGGCGGAACGTAAGCTTCAATTTTCGCGGAGAGTGGGGACAGGCCTTTATCGCCTATGTGATCTTTTCTTTTGTGAGCCTGATCAGTCTTTTTATCCTGGCTCCGATGGGTCTGCGCGTGGTGGCACGGTTCTGGGCGGATAATCACGATTTGGGTACGGCCCGCTTTTCAACGGAAACCAAGCTGTCCGACTTCTACAAAGCCATGGGCTGGGCCGTTGGCACCTTTCTGGGGATTCTGGTGGCCTGGGGAGTGCTGGTGTGGACGGCTCTGCTGGCAAGCAATTGGGAGCAGTACGGTACTTTGTACGGCCTCTCCGTGCCCATCTTTTCCCAGCCCTTCTTTCTCCTGCTCTTCTTTCTCCTCCTGATTTTCTTCCCCCCGTATTTGGTGGCCAAAGCCGTTTTCAGTGCCCATGTTCGCAACATCGTGGTGAATGGCTTGACTTTGGAGGGAGGTCACTGGTTTCGGTCAACCCTGCGGCCGGGCCGATACGTCTGGATTGTCGTAACCAATGCGCTCGCGACCTCTTTGACCCTCGGGTTGGCGCACCCCTGGGCCGCAGTGCGGCTCTGGCGTTATTCTACGGAAAATCTGCATGTTCTGCCCGGGCAGGATATCGAGGCTTTTGTCGACACGCAGGAGGGCGCGGGAAGTGCATTCGGCTCAGAATTCTTCGCTTTGGACGCAATAGATCTGGGGCTTTAACAGATGGCAAAGGCTGTCCAGGGGACGTTGATGGAGGCGCACAGTGCCAGGGGGATTGCGGCCTCTTTGACCGAAGAAGGGGGGCGTCTCCGTCTGGTTTGGGCGGAGGGCCGTTTGGAGGTGGATGCCGCCCGGGCGCGGGTGAGCGATCCCATTGCGGGTGTGCCTCGACGCCTGACTCTTCCCGACGGGCAAGTTTTTCTCGCGCCGGACAGTCGGGTCCTGACGGCTTTATTGCGGGCTGGGGGAATGGCGACACCGGGCCGTCTCATCGCCTGGGCAGAGGTGTTTCGCTTTCGTATCGGCCTTATTCTGGGCGGTCTTCTCGTATTCCTGGTCATGGGCTTGCGGTGGGGTGTTCCCTTGGCGACGGATGCCGCAGCTTCTTTGGTGCCGCTCCCTCTCGAGCGGATGTTGGGGGAGCAGAGCCTGATGGTCTTCGATCAATCGGTTGCGGAGCCCACGACCCTCTCTGCGGCTCGGCGTGCCCGTCTGACCGCTGGCTTCCGGTCCCTTTTGCGCGCTGCAGGGCTGCCTGAGGACATCGACCTCGCTTTTCGATCCATGCCGCAATTTGGCCCCAATGCCCTCGCCCTGCCCGGGGGGCCGGTTGTTTTGACCGATGAATTGGCGCGATTGACCGAGAATGACGATGAAATAATTGCGGTGCTGGCCCATGAGGTGGCCCATTTGAAGGAGCGCCATTCCCTTCGAAGGGTCACCAGAGCCTTGGGATTATCTGTGGTGATAACGTTAATGATGGGAGACATGGGCGGAATCGTTGAGGAAGCCGCCGGTGTTCCGGTTTTGTTGTTGGATCACGCCTATTCCCGGGACTTTGAACGGGAAGCCGATGATGGGGGCGTGGCTTTGCTGCGGAAGACGGGGCGGGATCCGGCGCTGTTGGGGGCGATGCTCGCCCGCTTGGCTAAGACCTGCGGGCGGTCCTGTGCGGAAACGACGTGGTTTTCCACACATCCGGGCATGACCGAGCGTCTCGAACGGTTGCCTTGAGTGAAGAGGTGATGAGCCGGTGTTGGCTTCGCGGTCACTCTGCCCGCGCCCTTCATCGTACCTCGCTTTAGAGTGCCATAGTGTCTCGTCTTTTTGGGCGATTGCCCAAGCCCATTTGGGGGCCAATGCCCCCAAACCCCCCTTTTTTTATGCCCCGTGACGGACTCTCCCTGTCGTGTACTGTGGCCATGAAATGGCCCAACGTGATCTAGGGGAGGAAGGCGAGGCGCATATTGCCCCAAAGGCGATCATTAATCCGAATGGGGCAGTCTATTTCCTTCAGCAGTTCCATATGTCCGCTGTCCAAGACCCGGGGATAGGTCTGGACCAACATGGGCCGCTGATTGGTCGCCGCAACCAGTCCCGGCCGGTCGTCGAAAATGCGCCGGTTCCGGCTGTTCGCCAAATTCCATTCCGTTTCTCCGGGGCGCTGGGGCTTGCTGAAGGCCGCATTATGCGTGGGAATATATCCATTCCGATCCGTTGCACAGACCATGCGGATCGCCGGGTCCGCAGCAAGAGTCCGATCCTGAATGGCCGGAAACAGGCTGTCGGTCAGCTCCGAGTAGCGAGTGGTGAACTGCAATGGATCCGACCCATGAACGGGCGCGTACTGGGCGTCAAAAAGGTCTTCAACCGCAATGCGGCGTTGATCCAAGGCGCTTTGAAGGGCGGCCGCTGCTTGGTTCGCGGCGGTCTGGCACAGATTGGAGTAACGATCGTTCTGGGCCTGGGCCTCTGTCATGATTTTGCGAACGCGGTCGCTTTGGGCCTTATCGATGGTTTGGAAACGGCAATGAATACCCGTCTCGGTCATGCCCATGACGGCCAGGGAAAAGCTCAAACCGTCCTTCATGATCAAAATGGCCTGATCGACTTTGGGCAGGTCGATTTTGGGATCGGACGGGAGCACCATGCAGCCGCGCTGGCTGAGATCGGCGATGAACCCGTCGAAGGTTTTGCCGCCCAATTGAAGACGGACGGCTTCCACGGCGGCAAGGCGGTCCTCGGTGCGTCTGTTCCCCGTAAAGGAGCTTCTGACGACAATGACAAGCCTCCGTCGCATATCCAGGATGCTTTTGGAGACGAGCTCGGCAAGGTCGTCCACCTTGGTTGCGGTCACTTCTGACTGTTGGACCTGCTGGGCCACATCCTGAATGGATCCCGCAGCGTGCCCCGTGGCTGAGGAGGCCTGATCGGCGGACCTGCCAATCTCGCCGGTGGCGGCATTTTGCTCCTCGATCGCAGCGGCTATGGACCCGGACATATCGTCCACTTCGTTGATTTTTTTGGCGATGGACGTGATGGCCTGGTTGGCCTTGCCGGTGGCGGAGCGGACACCCCCGACCTGATCGTTGACGTCCTTTACGGCTTGTTCGGTTTGGTTGGCCAGTGACTTTACCTCGCTCGCCACGACGGCGAACCCCTTACCCGCATCACCGGCCCGGGCGGCCTCGATGGTGGCGTTCAAGGCCAGCATTTTGGTTTGAGTGGCAATGGTGTTGATCAGGTCGACCACGCCACTGATTTTTTGGGCGGCGGCGGAGAGGCCTTCAACCAGAGCTTGGGCTTCCTGTGCCTCGTCCGACGCCTTGGCCGTGACCTGTACTGAACCGGAGACCTGACGGGCGATCTCGGCACTGGAGGCATTCAGTTCCTCCGTTGCTGCTGCGACCGCGCCCACGTTTTCGGATGCTTCGTTGGAGGCATCGCGCACCTCCCCCACCAGCTGGGTCAGCGCCTGGGCCGCGTCCTTGAGGCTGCGGGACATTTCAGACATATGCGCGGCCTGGGCGGCGACGTCTTCCACGGTCATCTGGATTTCCCGTTCCAGCATTTCGACCACAGCAAGGCTCTGTTCCTTGACCTTTTCGACTTCGCCCTTGGTGTTGTAGGCACTGATTGCCAAATCCATATCGAGCATGATTGCCGAGGTAATCGCGTTCAACTGCCGGGTCATGCTCTCGGGCTTGTGCTTGCCCCGGATCAGGACCTCTTGCACCCGTTGCAGGAAGAAGGTGTAGCCAGCGATATAGTAGCGGGGGTCCAGCCCGATCAGAGCGTGGGCGTCGCCGATCCGTTTGGCCCGCTCGAAGAAATCACCGTCAAAGGAGCCGCTGAATAGGATTTCCCAATGTTCTGCCTGCTTGGTCTTGAGAACTGGGATCTCGGGTCCCTTGTCCAGGATCGCCACCAGATCTGGATTCCTGGTGATATGGGCGTAAAACCCGTCGATCAGGCTGGGCAGGTGGGGGCGGACGAGAGACCAAGCGGCCCGCAGATCCGATCGGGATTGATCGGAGAGGCCTAAAAAGGCGAGTCTTGCATCGCGATCCTTGGCGATGGTGTCCGTCATGGAACAGTCCCCGATCAACAGTGGATTTTATGGAATTGTGGTGAGATCTTTAGCCCAATCCGACGTTTCGGAGTGTTGGCCAAAGACCTTAAGAGTTTCCTGACGATCTGAAGGCGAACGCCCTAAAACGTCTAGATCTTTCATTCTTGATTGAGCCATCATTCAAAAAGTGGGTGACGAGACGGGAGAAAAAACAATCACGCGCTTTTCGGGGGGGCTGTCGCGACCATGCTTGGCCGCTTTGCGAAATCCTCGTACCAAGCGGACAGTCCCGGATGATCGTCTCGCCAGAACTCGTCGGCGAAGCGGAAGTCCAGGTATCCCAAAGCCGCACCAATGGCGATGTGACCGATGGTCAAAGAGCTGTCCGTCAACTTGGATGCGTCTTTTTCCAGTAACTTGAGTGTGCGATCAACGGCCCGTTTCATGCGTTCGGGCCACCAGGTGCCCCGTTCGTGTTCGGGGCGGCGATGGAACTCGATTGTGCGGGCGAGGGCCGCATCGGTTACGCCATCCCCAAGGGCGAGCCAGCGAAGGGCGTCCAGGCGCGCCGCGCCAGAAGAGGGGAAAAGCTTGGCCTCCCCATGCAGGTCATCCAAGTACAGGCAGATCATCACGCTTTCGGGCAGAACCGTACCGTCGGGCAGGATCAAAGCCGGGACCTTGCCCAGGGGGTTGTCGCCCTGGATATCCGTGTCTTCCTCCCAGACCAAGGTGGGAATCAGGTCTAGGCAGTCGATCAGACCCGTTTCATGGGCCAGAACCATGACCTTCCGCACGTAGGGCGAGGCCGGGGAGTGGCGCAGGCGCATTTTTGTTTGAGTCATGGTCAGAACCGATCCTTTTTCAGGCGGGTGGTGGCGAAGACATCGACGGCTGCGGCTCCGTCCATGGAGAGTGCGGCCTGCAAATCCGCTTTATCGGCGCGGAGGAAGGGATTGTAGGCTCGCTCCTGGCCCAGGAACGTGGGCACGGTGGGGTGTCCCTTGGCCCGCAGGGCATCGACTTCAACGGCGCGGTCGCGCAGGGCTTGATTGCGGGGGTCCACGGTCAGGGCAAAGGTGATGTTGGACTGGGTATATTCATGGGCGCAGAAGATCAGCGTTTCGGCGGGGAGGTCGCGTAGGCGCATCAGGGACTCCCACATTTGTCCCGCCGTTCCCTCGAACAAGCGGCCGCAGCCAGCAGAAAACAAGGTGTCCCCGCAGAAGAGGGCGTGGCTGTCCGGAAACCAATAAGACACATGGCCCAAGGTATGGCCCGGGGTTGCGATGACCTCCGCCTTGGCCTCGCCGATCTTGATGTAATCCCCATCGGTCACGGTTTGGTCGATACCGGGAATGCGCTCAGCGTCCGGACCGTAGCCGACGATCAGGGCACCCGTGGCTGCCTTTATGCTCTCGTTTCCCCCCGTATGGTCGAAATGGTGGTGAGTGTTGAGGATATGGGTGATGGTCCAGCCGAGCGTGCGGGCCTTGTCCAGGACTGGTTCGGCTTCCGCTGGATCGACCACGGCACAGGCGCCCGTCGCCTTGCACCGAGCCAAGTAGATGTAGTTGTCTGAAAGGACGGGAATTTGCTGGATGTCCAGTTTACTCAAGGTGATGTCTCCCCGGACGGTGGATTCTCGGGCCGGGCGGCGGGCCTTTACGGAGTGGATGAGATTGTCTCGTCCTTAGCTTATAGACCTTGGACTCTCCAAACCATTGGGTTTGGCTAGGACCTCCGGCCCCTGAGGGAGCGACCCTCTCTTCGTGCGATCCGTTCTCTTTGGGCTTTCGCCGCTGGTATACCCGGCGGATTCTTTTTACCCTGTCCCATGTGGGGTTGCCAGCCGCCAACGCAAGCAGTCTTAGGCTGGCGAAGGCAGGAACCGGCCTTAAGGTCGCATTTCGTCTTTCCACTCAGGTCCGATGGAACCGACCCCGTTGATTTTTGGAAATTGGAAAGGATGGCTGCATGTGGACCGATGTCGTCGACCTGAGGGAATTCTATGGCAAGCGTCTGGGGCGCGCGGCCCGGCGTTTGAATCTGGCTGCCCTGCGGGAGCGCTGGCCCGATGTGAGGGGGGCCCGGGTGCTGGGGCTGGGATATGCCAGTCCCTATTTGCGGCCATTTACGGGCGAGGCCGAACGGGTCATTGCCGCCATGCCCGCGCCCATGGGGGCAGCCCGGTGGCCGACGCGGGAACCGGCCCTGACCACCTTGGTAGATGAATTCGATCTGCCTTTTCCCGACCGTTCCTTCGATCGCCTGTTGTTGATTCATGCTTTGGAATTCACCGACCACGCCCGGGTTCTTCTGCGGGAATGCTGGCGGGTGCTCGCCGACGGTGGGGTGATGATTGTCGTCGTTCCCAATCGGGCGGGGGCCTGGGCCCGGTTGGAGCGGTCGCCCTTCGCCTACGGTTTGCCCTACTCGGAAGGGCAATTGTCCCGGCTGCTGAAGGACAACATGTTCGCACCCCTGGGGTCTGGCACCGCCCTGTTCATGCCACCAACCCGGTCGCGTTTGGTGCAGGGATCGGCCAACGCATTGGAGCGCCTTGGGAACCGGTGGTTTTCGGGTTTTGGCGGGGTGGTGATCAGCGAATGTGCCAAACAAATTGCCTTGCCCTTGTTGCGGGAAGCCCCCCGCCGTCGGGTCTACGCCGCTTTGCCCAGATCGTCCCGGGTTTCGGGACCCTCGCCGGCGACCCGGGGAGAGTGACGGCAGGGTCCTATCCCTGGGAAGAGGGCACGACGGAGGTGAAGGACCAGACGCCATTCTCGTCGAGCTCGACGCGGCCTAGAGGACGTCCGGTGCCGGTGGGGAGGTGCAGCCCGGCCAATCCGTCCGTGACGATGACGGTGTTGTCGGGACCGATGATGGCGCCGACCCGGGCATCACCTTTGGGTGAGGTCAGGATTGGTCCCACGGCTGTGCGCAGTACCCGGACCACAGCGGGGTTCACCAAGTCGACCAGGATTTCGCCACCCGGTTCGTTCAGACGCACATAGGGACCACCGGTCTCGAGAGAGGCCTCGTGCCAGGACACGGTCATCGCATCCTTTGCGTTGGCGGCTTCGAAGAGATCCGTTTCCACAATGGGTTGCCCAGCCCGCTCCAGGGCGATATGGCGGCGTTGAGAGCCTGACATGATCGTGCGTCGGACAAGGACCAATCGGCTGGTCGAATCGGGCAGGGGAATCACGACCCGCTCCCGTTTCTCTAGAACCAGGGCCAGGGGGTCATCGGCGAATTGGACCAGCGCCAATCCCCCCATAACCAAGCTCAATAGGCCGAGGGCGCCGGTAATGGCGAGGACCTTGCGGGTGCGCCTAATCACGATTGTGTTTCCTTGGATAGCAGGAAGACCGGTTGAGCCGCCAGAAGGGTGGCAGGGGGCCGTCGGCTTCGAATTGTTGGAGGCGGCCCTGTTCGCTCAGGGCCAATCCCTTCTTCACGCGATTGGCCATATCCTGGCAGAGTTGACGGAAATCGAGAAGGGTACAGAAGTGGGAATTGGATGCGGTCCCCCATTGCAAGGGAATGTCACCGCTGATCGGCATTCGTCTCCGGGTCGCAATCTGAAAACGCTTTTTCCAACAGGAGAAATTGTGAGTTGAAGCGATGGCGCGGGCGGCGATACGCAACAGGTTTTCAAGGATTACTCGGGGATGCTCTGTTTCCCGCAAGCTGTCGACTCCGCCTGGTGGGGAGGGCGGCGTTGGTGAATGGGGGGGCGGCGAATGGAGGGGCGGTGATCGCGAGGGCAAGGGCTGTCTCCGGTCGTCGAACGACGTCCTCACCTGCTTGAGAGTCCGTTGGGTGAGGAGACGGGGCCAGACTAGCTAGAAAGGGGGTCGTTTCCTGTCAACGATTTCTTTGATTCCGACGCCCTTTGGGGATAAACCTGTCACCCCTTGTTCAGAGTTCGGGATTCTTTCGACCTCTCTTAATAACCGTGCCGTGTTGCGGCTTGGAGTATTTTTGCATCAGATTGGGACCAATCTGGTTGTGAATGATGCTCTCCTGTCTCGAGAACCGGACGATCCTTGACGGGACCTTCCCTGGAGTGCCAATGACCGACAGACCTCCTTCGCTCAGCGACCTTCGGCGGGAA
This sequence comes from Rhodospirillum sp. A1_3_36, assembly GCF_047263945.1. Taxonomy (NCBI): domain Bacteria; kingdom Pseudomonadati; phylum Pseudomonadota; class Alphaproteobacteria; order Rhodospirillales; family Rhodospirillaceae; genus Rhodospirillum; species Rhodospirillum sp. A1_3_36. The sequence goes on from NZ_JBLAVB010000002.1 coordinate 643,000, forward strand.
ATCGATGGGATCGATGATGCGATCCATGACCTCATCATGCGGCGTGCCCAGATTGCAGACCGGGTTCGCAAGGCAAAGGGTGCGGAAGGGGGGGGCGCTGTGTTCCTCCGACCTGGGCGGGAAGCGGCGGTCCTGCGCCGATTGGTTGCGCGTCACGGTGGTCCCTTCCCCAGGAGGACCCTGGTTCGGCTTTGGCGGGAGATCTTTGCGGTGATCGTCTCCATGCAGGGTCGGTTCTCCGTTGCGGTTTGGGTTCCGGAATCCGGTGATGGCTATTTGGAATTGGCCCGCGATCAATATGGCTCTCACACCCCGGCCACGCTTCACCAATCCCTGGGGCAGGTGACACAAGAGGTCGTGGAGGGGCGCGCGACGGTTGGTGTCCTGCCTCTCCCCACGGCCGAGGATCCCTTGGCTTGGTGGCCTCAACTCATGTCGGAAATGGCTGGAACGCCGCGGATCGTTTCTCGTCTGCCTTTCGCCGGTAGTCGGAGCGGCAAGGAAGCCCTTTCTATCGCCTGTCTGGATCCGGAACCCAGTGGGGGCGAGGACCGGGGCCTGCTCGCCCTGGAATCCAGTGCGCACCTGAGCAGGGCCGGCTTGCTTGATGCCCTGAGAGATTCGGGCTTCGATCCTGTGGGAGTGATGGACGTCCGGCCCCAGGGGCCGGACGTCCGCCTGACTCTGGTGGAAGTTATAGGTTTCGTTCCCGCCGGAGACACCCGATTGGGCAGTCTGGGAGATGGGGGACATGGCCCCATTAGCCGGGTTGTGGTTTTGGGCTGTTACGCCCAGCCGTTCTCGTCCGAATCCATGGATGGTGCTCCGTCCGGGGGCTGACTGACCGGTCCATGTTCTCCAATGGCGCCTTTCTGCGTTTTCCTTGTCCTTGACCGACCAAGATAAAGAGTTCCGTATCATGACCGACGTGATCATTCCCCAGCCTCAACCGGGCATCATGGACATCACCCCTTACGCCGGTGGCGAGAGCAAGGTCCCGGGTGTCGATCGGGTGATTAAGCTCTCCTCCAACGAAGGCGCATTGGGGGCCAGCCCGCGTGCACGCGAAGCCATGGCCCGATCGGTTTTGGAGGCCCATCGCTATCCCGATGGCAACTCGGCGGCCTTGCGGATCGCTATTGGTGAGGCCCAGGGCCTGGATCCAGACCGGATCGTCTGTGGCGCTGGATCGGACGAGTTGATCGGTCTGCTGTGTCGGGCCTACGCCGGTCCCGGGGACACCATTGTCCAGACCGCCCACGGATTCCTGATGTACGCCATTTACGCCAAAAGCTGCGGGGTTGAGGCGATTCTCGCGCCGGAGCGGGACAAAACTGCGGATGTGGATGCCATTCTGGCGTCCGTCCAACCCAACACGCGGCTGGTCTTCCTGGCCAATCCGAATAACCCGACCGGGACCTATATCGCCCACGACGAGGTCATTCGCCTGCGGGAGGGCTTGCGGGACGACATCATCCTGGTCCTGGATGCCGCCTACGCCGAATTCGTGCTGCGCAACGACTATGACCCGGGCGCGGCCCTGGTGGATAGCCACCCCAATACGGTCATGCTCCGGACTTTTTCGAAAATCTACGGTCTGGGCGGTGTCCGGCTGGGGTGGGCCTATGGTCCGGCCCATATCATCGATGTTCTGAACCGGGTGCGCAGCCCATTCAATGTGTCAGCTCCCGCCCAGGCGGCGGGCGAGGTGGCCATTGGCGACCAGACGTTCCTTGATTTGAGCCGCAGCCACAATACCCATTGGTTGGATTGGACTCAGGCAAAGGCCCGCAGCTTGGGTCTGAGCGTGACCGATTCCGTCTGCAATTTTGCCCTGATTACCTTCGAGGCTCAGGGGAGGCGGACCGCAGCCAAGGCCGATGCCTTCCTGCGCTCCCGCGGCGTGATCGTCCGCCGGGTGGCGGGCTACAGCCTGCCCGATTCCATTCGCCTGTCCATCGGGCGAGACGACGACATGGAACTGGCCATGGGCACCCTGGCTGAATTCATGGAAACCGGGGGAGCGACATGACTTCAGGCGGCGCGCCTCTCTTCGACCGGATCGCGATCCTGGGGATCGGGTTGATCGGGTCCTCCCTGGCCCGAGCCATCAAGCGCGAAGGCTTGGCCGGAACCCTTGTGGCCGGGGATACGGGACCGGGGGTGGCTGCCCGGGCCTTGGCCCTGGGCATTGTGGATGAGGCGACCGAGGATTTGGTCACCGCAGTTGCCGACGCAGATCTGGTGGTGCTTTGTGCCCCCGTGGGGGCTGGTGGGGCCATCGCCGAAACGATTGGTCCGGCCCTGAAGCCCGGCTGTATTGTCAGCGATGTGGGGTCCATAAAGGAGCGGGTGATTGCCATGATCGCCCCTCACCTGCCCGAGGGCGTGCATCTGATTCCAGGGCATCCCGTGGCGGGAACAGAGAAAAGTGGACCGGAATCGGGCTTCGCCGAATTGTTCCAGGGGCGGTGGTGCATCCTGACCCCACCCCCGGGCGCCGATCCGGATGCCCTGGACCGGGTTGCGGAGATGTGGCGTCGGGCGGGGATGATCATTGAGGTCATGGAGGCGGCCCACCACGACCGGGTGCTGGCCATCACCTCCCACCTGCCGCATTTGATTGCCTATACCATCGTGGGAACAGCCAGTGATCTGGAAGAGCACCTGCACCGGGAAGTGATTAAGTTTTCCGCATCCGGCTTCCGGGATTTCACCCGGATCGCGGGATCCGATCCAATCATGTGGCGGGATATCTTCGTGAATAATCAGGAAGCGGTCCTGGATATCCTCCAGCGTTTCACCGAGGATCTGACCGCCTTGCAACGGGCTATCCGGCGTGGGGAGGGAGAGACGTTGGAGGCTCTGTTCACCAAGACCCGCGCCGTTCGCCAAGCCGTGATTGACGCCAAACAGGCTTGAGTTTGCCCCGTCCCCCACTGGGGCCGAAAGGTTCCAGGCCCCCATTTGGGATCAAAGGGTCCGCGACCCTTTGCGGGTCTGGGCAGAGCCCAGCAACTGCGAAGCACATTTTCCGGATTTTCGAGGAAACGGTGTATAAAAGAAAACTGGGAGTTTGGGGGCACATGCCGCCATATGGGCTTGGGTTATCACCCAAAAAAGACGAGACACTGTCATGTCCCGTGTTCGTCCTCATTCCGCTCTGATCTACAGCACCGTTGCCAAGAAAAACCGGGGCATGGCCGACTTGATAGGCCTGCGTGTGGCCAGCGGTTCGTTATTCAGATGACCTTCGATTCGCCGGGCCAGATCATGGCCCAGGATGGTGATGTCTGGATGTTCGCAATCCAAGGCCCGTAGCCGGGACGCCAGATCCTGCAGTTCCATCACGTCTTCGTGGGTCATGGTAGCGTTTTCTCCATCAGACCTGTGGTCACTATCGAGGCCGAGTGCGACCATAATACCGTGCGGCGGGGGTTCAAACCCACGCCGCTTTTCTCGCGTTCACATGCCACCCAGGCTTTACTGCACCAGAAAGCGCAGCGGCCACTTGGCCGCTTCCAATGTGCGGTGCGTCAACCTCGCCGCACTTTGGTATAAGGGATTCTGACGGTGCGGAATTTTAAAATTCCGTGACTTTTCAACGTTCTGTCTGCGGTATCAGGTTGCCCTGTTTTATTTCTGAACGGGATTTGAGTCGCGGCCAATGGGGGCCAGGATATCGGGCAGCGGGCGGGTCTCCACCTGACCATCGCGGACGACTTGTCCATCACGGTTGATTTCGAAACCCGGTGCGATCCGGTTGAGGGACCGGGCACCCTTGCCTCCCCAGTAGATTGTTGGAAGGTCGACCAGTTTCGCCGGGCCGACGGAGATTGACCGGCGCCGAATGGTGATTGGAGTGCTGATCCCGCTGTCCTTGGCCATGCCCGAGATCACCATGCGGGCCATATCGGCTTCTGCGGGATTTGCCCATCCCTGGCGTCCCATACCGTCAATCATGGTCAAAAGGCCTTGGGTTCGGAGCGTAAAATTGCCCGCAGGTTGGAGTTCGTCGTCCAGGCCCAGGGTCCCGCTTCCCCGAGCCGTCAGGGGGGGCCAGGCCAGGGACAGGGTGTCGACGGAGATATAGCCCCCCTCCTCCCGCCATGTCTTCAGGGCTTCGTGGAGGGGACCCCCGGGGATGTTTTTGTAGACATTCATATCGAGGGTCAGGGAGGACAGGTCCTTGCTCAACCCAGGGCTATAGGCCGAAGGCACCGTGATCCCCGATCCCCGAAGTTGCATGCTCCAGGAGATCTCGCCATATTTTTTCTCATCCGGGTCGCCATAGAGGGCCCTGTCCTTGGTCTTTACGTTCAGGGAGCTGATGGCGCCTGCCCCACCGGGCAGACCAGCCAAAGTAACCCCCGTCAAGTGCAGGTCCGTTTCGGAGATATTGCCGGTGGAATCCACGTCGATGTATCCCCCCATGGCGCGACCGGAAATCGTTACGGGCAGAAGGCGTCCCTCCGGTCCCAAGGGCAGGTTCAGGTCATGGCGGCCCCGGGCGTTCAGAACGAATGCACTGGGATTGAAAGGATTGATGCGGGCCGAAAGTCGGGTGGTGGACCAGGACCAGGCATTAAAATCCGGAGGCGCCGTGATCGAGGGAGAGGGGATGGTGACGGTCACTGCCAAGGGGAAGCCCCCCACGTCGATCGGGCCATGGGAGATCGTATAGCCTTCCATCCGTCGGTCGGCGACCCATTGGGTGAGGCCTAGGGTGGCCACCTTGGCGGCATAGAACCAGAACCCGATATAGACGCAAACAAAGCCCAACATCAGCATGGGACCCCACACATAGACGCGGGTCAGAAGAGGTTTTTTCTTAGGCTTGCGGGGGCTCTTTTTTTTGTGGGCATTGGGGGAGTGGAAGCGGGGATCCCGACCAGAGATGGGCCGTCCTAAGGGATCGTCGGTCGCGGCTTTGGTGTATTTCCCCTTGGCGCTCGTTTTGCTCTTTTTCGCAACGCCGCGCGCACCTGTGCGGGCATTCGCCCCTGGCTTATCCTTTCCTCCCATGGCCACTTCGTGTTCTCCTTAGCGCCGTCGCTAGAATGAAATGGGATCAGCTTGAAACAAGATGGCCCCATTTCACTCTAATGATAGTGAGTTTAGAGTGATCTCAGAGCACTCTAGTCCTTTTAAACCGTACCACGGGATGTCATGGAAAAAGACCAGCAATCGGAAACTGATCAAGAATTTTGGGTATTTGGATATGGTTCCCTGATGTGGAGACCGGGATTTCCCCATGAGGAAACCCAACCGGCCCTGCTTCGAGGATACCATAGGTCCATGTGCATTCTCTCTATCCGCTACCGGGGGACGCCCGAAAAGCCGGGGTTGGTTCTCGGTCTGGAAGAAGGCGGAGAGTGCATGGGGCGGGCTTATCGGGTGGCGCCGGAACACATCGCGGACGCGGTGCGCTATTTACAAGACAGAGAACTGGTGACCGGAGTTTATCTGGAACGGACCCTGCCGGTTACTTTGGAAGATGGCCGAGTGGTGGATACCTACGGCTTCATTGCCGATAAGGACCACGTTCAGTACAGGGGGGCGCTGACAGATCGCGAGGCCGCCGAAATCATTTTGGCGGGTCACGGTCAGGAGGGGCCAGCCCGGGATTACTTGGCCAATACGGTGGGGCACCTGGAAGCCCTCGGTATCCATGACGTCGATCTCGTCCGATTGCTGGCCATCGTGGACGAAGCGGCGCAGGCGTCGCGATAGGGGGGGCCATCTATCAAAATCCTCCCAGCGGTTCGACTCTTTTCATTCGAACCGCTGGCTCGCCGTGGAGGGTGTCGGCGGCTTTCCTGTCCTTACGAACAGGTAGAATGGCCACATCCGATGCACTTGGAGCAGCCTTCCTGATGGAACAAGGTCGGCTGGCTGCATTTGGGGCAGATCGCTCCCACCATGGTTGATCGCCCAGACTCCCGCTTCTGCTCTTTCGGTTCGGGTGGCATGGCGTCCTCCTCCATCGGAGAGACCCGCTCCAAGGGGGGATCCATAAGCCCCAAATCTGCCAGATGGCGCCGCATGACCGAGGCCACGAGGGCGACGATGCCATTGACGTATTGGCCTTTGATCCAGGCACCCTGGGCACCGCGCACCTGTTCCAGATCCTCCACCAGGAAGGCCGGGTTCTCCGTGCGCCGCATGACCGCAGACAGGGTCATGGTCAGAGCCGAGAGCAATTCGGCGTGTTCGGCGGAGCGCGAAGCGATGAAGAGTTCGAAGGGACGGCGATGGCCATCCGGTTCCACCAGGTCGTTGATGGTCACGTAAAAATTCTCGTCCGACAGGGGCCAGCTCAGTTTGTAGGTTCGTCCCTCCAGGCATTCTGGACGCCTTGGGGGTGGGGGGCTCTTGTGGGGCGGGGCTGGCGTGGTGCTGGGGGCCTTGGTTTCCGAGTCTAGGGAGAGAACCGATCCCCTGATACCCGAGGGGCGGTAGGTTGTGCAGCCCTTACAGCCCATGTCATAGGCCATGCGGTAGACTTCCTTGAAGGCGTCGAAGGTCATGTCTGGCGGGCAATTGATGGTCTTGCTGATGGAAGCATCCACATGGGTCTGGCAGGCCGCCTGCATGCGCAAATGGTCCTCCACGGTGAGATCAAGGGCGGAGACCATGGCGTCGGGCAGGTTGTCCAGGGACGCCGTGGATGGATCCAGACCCTCGGCCCTGCACCAGGCCTCGAATCCCGCATCCAGCACGGGAAATTCGTCATGCCCCCCGTCGGGGCGCAGAACCTTGCGGAAATAGCGCCAGCCGAAGGTGGGCTCCAGGCCGCTGGAGACATTGTCAAAATAAATGGCCGTGGTGCCGGTCGGAGCGACGGTCATCAACACACCATTGCGCAACCCTTGGGTACTGATGCCCTGGCGGATATCCTCTGGCAATCCGGCAATGAACGGGCGGGCCAGAAGCTTTTCCCGATCGCAGAGGGGGAAGGCTCCCCGCTCTTTGGCCAGGGCGACAGAGGCCCGGTAGGCGGCGTCGCGCAGGGTTTCCATGATCCGCTCGGTTTGCACCACAGCACTCTCGGATCCATAGCGTAGACCCAGCATCTGCAGGGCAGTGCCAAGCCCCATGATCCCCAGGCCGAGACGGCGCTTGGCTTGGGCTTCTTCCGCCTGTTCGGGGACGGGAAAGTTGGAGACGTCCAGCACGTTATCGAGGAAGCGGACGCCGATGGCTGTCACCTCGGCCAGGCGGTTCAGATCCAGGCGGGCTTGGCTGGTGAAGGGGTCCAGAACCAGGGCAGCCAGGTTGACGCAGCCCAGGTTGCAGGCGCCGTCCGGGGGCAGGGGTTGTTCCCCACAGGGGTTGGTGCAGGAAATGGTCTCGCAGTAAGCGAGGTTATTTTGGTTGTTCACCCGGTCGATGAAGATCACCCCCGGTTCGGCGTGGTCATAAGTGGTTCGGATGATTCGGTCCCAGAGCTCTTGGGCGGGCAGGCGATCATAGACGTACCAAGGGGCGCCGTTCCGCTCCTTGACCTCGACGATTCGGCTCCGGTCCGCAGGGGGGATGGGGAAGCCCAGGTCCCAGGGGGCGCCGCCTTCTACGGCGGCCATGAACGCATCGGTGACCAGGACTGAAACATTGAAGTTGGTCAGGCGGCCGGCCTCGGTCTTGGCGGAGATGAAGGCAGGGAGGTCCGGGTGGTCGCAGGCCAGGGTCCCCATCATGGCCCCCCGGCGGGCGCCACCGCTCATGATCGTGCCACACAGGGCGTGCCAGATTTCCATAAAGGACAGGGGGCCGGAGGAAATGGACCCCGTGCGCTTCACTTCCGCTCCCTTGGGGCGCAGGGTGGAGAAATCCGTACCGATGCCGCCGCCCTGCTGCATGGTCATTGCCGCCCGGGACAGGGCCGCCATGATGCCCTCCATGCTGTCGGGCAGGGTCATGTTGACGAAGCAGTTGATCAGGGTCACCCGCTTTTCTGTGCCGGCCCCGGCGTGGATGCGTCCGCCCGGGCACCATTCCCGGGCGGTCATGGCGGCCAGCGCCAGGGGCTCGTGGGTGGCCCTGGCGGGATCCTTGGCATAAACCCCGGCGCAAACCCGGGCGAAGCTGTCCTCTGGCTTATGTTCGCTGGAAGTGCCATCGGCACCGACGAGCCGGTATTTCTCGCGCCAGATGGTTTCGACGATGGGTTGGGGCATGGGGGCGTCCTAGTTCGATGAAGCGGATTTAGAGCATCGATGGGCACCGGTTTTCCGGTCCCCTCGATACTTAACGTGTTGAATCTAAATCAAACCGGCCTAAATCGATTCCGATTTGGGCCGGTTTGATCTATCCTGCGCGGAAGCCTCTGGCGCTGGTAGTCCGGCCAAGGCGCGACTGGCGGTTTCGATCCGGGATTGCAATTCGACCATGAAGGCCTTGCGGTTCAGGTTCGGCGGCATGGGGGGGAGGAACTCCACCACCACCGTTCCAGGTTTCTTGACGAAACCTTTCCGGGGCCAGAACAGACCGGAGTTGAGGGCCACGGGTACCACCGGTGCCTGGAGCTGGGTATAGAGGGCGGAGACCCCAGGATGATAGGGAAGCTGGTCATCTGGTGCGACGCGGGTTCCTTCGGGGAAGATAATCACTTGGGAGCCTCGGTCCAGGGCGACGCGCACTTCTTTCACCATGGATTTCAGGGCTGTGCCTCCTGCGGACCTGTCCACAAAGACCTGTCCGGAAGAACGCAGATACCACCCGACGACAGGGATTCGCCCCAGTTCATGTTTCAACACATAGACTGCATCCTCCACCACCGTGTGGAACAGGAAGGTTTCGAAGGCGCTTTGGTGTTTGGCCGCGATGACGCAGCCCCCTTTGGGCAGGTTCTCCAATCCTCGCACCTCCGCACGCAGCCCCAGGAAAACCCGGGCACCCCATAGCATACCCTCTAGCCAGACGCGGGCCAGGGCTTGGGAGTGCTTCCGGTCCATCGCCAGGATGGGCAAAAAGGGCAGGCCCAGGGTCCCGGTCCAGCAAAACTGGAAGAGAGTGAACAGGGCGGCACGAAGTGTGGCCATGGGGTGAGGATCTCCTCTTCGTTGTCTTTTTAACCGGTCTTGTTTTTACGAACTGTTTTGTTCGGAATTGATGCCAGGGAGATGCTTCGAAAGACGAATAACCTTTGCTCGGAGCCAAGCTACCAGGAATTTGGTGTATTCCTCGGCCATGAGAAGGGCCGTTCCCCGCCATTTCCACCATTCAGTTTGTTTTACCGTCTTGGGGAACACAGGGTTGGGGATGATCTGGATCTCTGGCATGGCTGCGTGGAGCTCCAGCAAGGCTCGGGGCATGTGATAAGCGGCGGTGACCAAGCGTAGGCTCTTGAATCCCATGGTTTTCATCCAGTCTGCGGTTTCCCGCGCATTGCCCACGGTGTCGAGCGCCGCATGACCTAAAGTCACTCGGTCGATCAGGTGGTCGGGGACATCCAGGGCGGTTTCCCGCAGGTCATCCAAGGTCACCTCTCCACCGACACCGGACAGAAAAAGCTGTTGGGCCAAGCCCCGTTCCAAAAGGGCCAAGCCCACTTCGAGGCGTTCTGAGCCGCCGGTCAAGACCACAATAGCGTCGGTCTGTGTGGTTTTGTCCTGCAGGGTTTGGGGCATGGCGGAGGTATAGGCGCCCAACCCCACCAGCCAAGCGGTGAGGAGCAGCGTCCCGGTCAAGAGGACCAGTTTCGCCAGGGGGATCATCACCGCCGTCCCTTCCCGCCATTCGTATCGTGCTTCATGTCGCCCATGGTTCGCCAGTCTCATTCACCCATTACGATCCTATCCCGCTTCAGGGATCACATATCATAATGGTGATCAATTCCAAGATGTTGGTTTGGAAGAGGCTTGGCGAGGTGATGCGGCTGCAATGCCGTTCCTTCCTCCTCCCAAAGATTTCTCCAGTTTGTTCCTCTCAGCTTTCACGTCTTCGTCTGTGCTAAAGCATGCGCGCCAGGGCGCGTAAAACGGTCACACGGGTGGTGATCATTGCCACGGCGCTGGCGGCCATCGGCAGGCAGAGAAGAAGAAGCCAATGGGCTGTGGTCAGGGTGATTTTCGGTACGAATCCCCCCTCAATGTCCGCTGAAAGCCAACCAACAAGAATGATCGCGGGGAGGGCCAACAAAAGGCCCAGGATACCCCCGGCCAACCCCAGCAGCATGGCCCGGGTGGCGAATTGCCGGGCGATGTAGTCATCCTGGGCGCCAATCAAGTGTAGGACCTCGATCGCGGGTCGGTGAGTCGCCAAGCCCGATCGGGTGGCTTGCACCACCGCCACGGCAGTGGCCAAGGTGACCAGAAGGACGACGACCCGGGCCAGGGATCCCAATCCTTGGGCCAAACCGACCAGCTTGGAGAGCCAAAGCTGGTGGTCGTCCAGGGTGGTTCCGGGCACGGCGTCGCCCAGGCGGGTGGCCAAGCTATGCAGGTCAATGGGGACACCGTCGCGTAGGGAGACGTCGATCAGCCGGGGCATGGGAAGGTCTGCCACCAAGTCGGCGGAGCCGAGCCAGGGTTCCATCAGGGTCTTCAGCCGGGCAATGGGAATAGCCTGGGCGCTGGCGACGGCGGGTTCTGCCCGCAAAAGGCCAAGGGCCTGTTCCAGGCGGGCATTGGTTCGTTTTTCGCTGTCTTCCGGAGTCCCTTCGGCAGGCATGATTTGGATGGTTAATGTCCCTGTCACATCCCTGTTCCAGCGATCAACCACGTTTTCAACGGCGAGTGCGCCAGCCATTGCGAGGGAGGCCAGGAAAACCATGACGGCCACCATGATGGGTAGGAAACGACCGTTTCCATCCTCGGCTACGGGCAAATCGACATGGGGTAGCCAGCTCATGCGTCGCCTTTTTCTGGGGAGCCCAAGGTCCCTGCCGTGTTCAAGGTAGAGCCGGGAAGGGAGGGGCGTGACGGTGTCTGAGGGGCGTCGAGGACCTGAATTGCGCCGTCCTCCAGGTGCAGGCGAGGCATTCGGAAACGTTGGATCAACGATTCGCTATGGGTGGCGATCAGGATGGTCGTGCCCAGCTTGTTGAGTTCGATGAACAGGTGAAGCAGGCGGGTGGCTATGCGGTCATCCACGTTGCCCGTGGGTTCGTCCGCCAACAGCAGGTCTGGTCGGCTGATGACGGCCCGGGCGATGGCCACCCTTTGTTTTTGGCCACCGGACAGGGTGGGGGGCTTGGCATGCATCTGTTCCTTCAGGCCAACCCAAGACAGCAGCTCCGGAACATGGCGGCGGATTTCTTCCTCTGTCACTCCGGCGACTCGCAAGGGCAAGGCCACGTTATCCAGGGTCGTCAGGTGGTCGAGCAACCGGAAGTCCTGGAAAACGACGCCGATTCGTCGGCGCAGGGCTGGTAATTGTCGACGGTGAATGGTCGTGACTTCCTTGCCGAACAGGGTGATAGACCCCCGGGTCGGCCGCTGTGCCAGGTAAAGGAGGCTCAGCAGGGAGGATTTGCCCGCGCCTGAGGCTCCGGTCAGGAAGTGGAAGGATCCTGCGGCCAATTCGAAATGAATGCCTGTGAAGATCTCTGGTCCGGTGCCATAGCGTAGGCCCACCGCGTCGAAACGGGCTGCAACGGCATCTTCGCGGTGATCACGCTGCTTGCGGAAAATAATCCAGCCTCCTCATCGATCACCTGCTCCTTGCATTGATGCCTAGAAGGCCCCAGTTTTGGCCCACCTTGGCCCCCACGTCGAGGGGGCTGGTGATGAAAAACCAAAATTAACCTTTTGTCGCTTATTCTTATGGTCGCTTGTCACCGTGGCGGGCTAGACCGTATAACAAAGGATAGCACTCCGGCGGATCCGATAACCATGATCATTGAATGCCCGCGATGTTCGGCCAAGTTCAACTTGCCAGATGGCGCCCTTGGAACCAAGGGGCGCAAGTTGAAGTGCGCCAAATGCGGACACACTTGGCATCAGGCCTCTCCTGACGCCCCCCGCGAGGCGGCGGCACCATCCCCCCGCGCTGCGGCGGCTTCCTCCCGAGCGGCGGCTTCGACACCGAAGGCCGCCCGGGCTGAGAGGCCCCCACCCCCAGAAACCCCTCCCCCTCCCCGGGCGGCCAGGGCGAAGCCCATTGACCTTCCCCTGGAAATGGATCCGGATGGAACGCCACCCAAGCCGCGTCCGTCAAAGCAGGACGTGGACTCGGAGTTGGAGGATCTGGATAACATCCTCGGGAAAATGAAGGGTGGCGGTGTCGTCCTTGACGAAAAACCGTTGCCGGACGAGGCCGACAGTTTCGAGGACGACGACGACGAGTTGCGCGATTTCCTCCGGTCCCGGGGGATGGGTGGAGACGATAACGACGACGATGACGATTCCCTAGACGAATTTGATGATCTGATGGGGGGGGATGCCGATCCCATTCCCCGGGTTTTCACCGGCCCCCGGCCCCGTCGCCAAAAACGGGGTGGCGGAGTGCTCAAGGGCATTATCATCGTGCAGTTGGTGGTGTTGATCCTGGGAGCCGGTGCCTATTTCGGTCGGAATTATATCGTTACCTATCTGCCTGTTGCGGCGCCGTTATACGACAGCTTGAACATTGAAGTGGAGGGGATCCGAAGTGATTTGACCTTCCAGAACGTGGTCAGCTCGATAGAGGCAAAAGGGGATGACCGTGTTCTGATTGTCCGGGGGCTTTTGACCAATGACACGAAAGAGACGCGGGAAGTTCCCAATATTCGATTGGTGGTGGTCGATAAAAATGACAGGGAGTTGAGCCAAGTGGTTCAACCGCCGCCCCAGACGGTGCTGGCACCGGGCGACAAAGTGCCTTTTGAGGTGCGGATGGAGAATCCCTCTCAGCTCGGGCAGAGCTTCCACGTGGACTTTTCTCCAAGAGAGTAGGGGGTCAACGGAGGCCGACTTGGTCGTTGGCTCGCAGCCAGCCTCTTAAGGGCTAGATCGAGAAAGGAAAGCGCGGAACCGGGGGAAACCAGTTTCGCGCTTTTTTCACCTCTATATCCTCATAAATAATAAGGTTACATCATTTTCGAACGGAGCGCCAATTTGATAATCTTGCGCATGACTGTGGGCAAAGCGTGAGCATGGAAGTCCGCCGGTTTGACCCAGAGTCCCCGGGCTTGATCCCTTGTGGAAACCCTGGCCCGCGCGACGGAAAGCTCCAGATGAAAGTGGGTGAAGGTATGGCGAATCCCCTCGCTCAAAGGGGTCCAATTCGCGGTTAGGGGGGCTTCGGCCCGGGCTTCTTCCAGGGTCCAGGGATCCTCCCGCCAGGGGGTGGAGGGGACTTCCATCATGCCGCCCAAAAGCCCCGACTCCGGTCGACGGCGAAGCAGAATGGCCCCATCGGGACGTTCCACCCAAAAGGCGATTCCCAGGCGGGTCGGTTTTTCCTTCTTGGGGGCTTTGGCGGGAAGGGACTCTGCGATTCCCTGGCGTCGGCCCCTGCAGGGGTCGCGCCAGGGGCACAATCCGCAGGCCGGGGAGCGGGGGGTGCAGAGGGAGGCTCCCAAATCCATCAGGGCTTGGGCATGGTCGCCAAAGGAGTGCGTTGGGGTCATGGTTTCGGCCCTGGCACGCAGGGTCTTTTTGACCCCTGGCAAGGGATCGGTTTCGGCAAACAGGCGGGCCATGACCCGTTCGATATTGCCATCCATCACCACCGCCCGCTTGCCAAAGGCAATGGCCACGATGGCGGCGGCGGTATAGGCACCCACGCCGGGCAGCTCCAGCAGTTCCGCTTCGGTTTCCGGGAAGCGTCCCTCCCGCCATTGCGCTATGGTTTGGGCGCAGGCATGGAGGTTCCGCGCCCGGGCATAATACCCGAGGCCGGCCCAAGCGGTCAGAACATCATCCAGGGGGGCCTGGGCCAAGTCGACCACCGTTGGCCAGCGGGCCAGAAACCCCTCGAAATAGGGAATCACGGCCCGCACGGTGGTTTGTTGCAGCATGATCTCCGAAAGCCAGACCTTGTAGGGGTCGTTCAACTGGCCCATGGGCGCCCGCCAAGGGAGGGTCCGGCCGTCTCGGGCATACCACTCCAGCAAGCGGGCGGACAGGTGGGCGGGGTCGATGGACGGTAGGGAATCGGTCATGGACGAATCGCCGGGGTTTTGGGGGTTGGCCCGAAGGCGGGAGGCGGTCATATCATCTAGTGCACGAATATCCAGGAATCGGGAAGAGCATGGAAAAAAAACCCCCAGGAGGAGAGACGGCTGCGAAAGGAACCATAGCGCCAGCGCCGCCACGCCGGAGCCGCAAGACCCAAGCCCTGTCGGCGGTGACCTTCAAGGCGGCTTTGCCGGTCCTGTCCCGCCGGGGATTGGCCGAGGAATCCCTGCTGTCCAATTGGGCGGCGATCGTCGGCCCCATGCTCGCTTCCCGCTCCCATCCCCAGAGGCTTCAGCGGCCGCGCAAGGGCAATGCGCCGGATGGCGGGGGCGGCTGCGTGCTCCATCTGAAAGTGGAGGGTGGGGCGGTTGCCATGGAGATCCAACACCGTATGCCGCAGATCATCGAGCGCGTGAACGGATACCTGGGCTGGCCTGCCGTTGGCCGGATCACCCTGCACCAAGGGCGACTCCACCGACCGAATCGGCGCAAGTTTAAGGACCCTCCCCCCCTCTCCTCCGAACGGCGGAGCGCTCTGGAGGCTGAACTGGCCGAGGTCGACGACCCGGATTTGCGGGCTGCTTTGGCCCGGCTGGGCGAGGCTGTCGGGCGATTGCGCGGATAGAGCATCGGGCGGAAAAGTGGGGACCGGTTTTCCGACCCACCCGATGCTTTCTTTGGCTGGATCGGGCGGAAAAGTGGGGACCGGTTTTCCGATCCACCCGATGCTTGTCTTTGGCTTGATCGGGCGGAAAAGTGGGGACCGGTTTTCCGATCCACCCGATGCTTGTCTTTGGCCGCATGGACCCGAATGCCTTTTTTTCGCTCCAATTCCTTGAAAAACAGGGCGAAGAGTGCTCTTCCCACGCTTGCCGCCGGGGTGAGGGCATTTATAGTGTTGCGGCACCGTGTCCCGGACTGCCCCCATGGCGGTTCCCGACCCCGAAGGAGAAAGAGTGTGTTCCCGACCATTCGCCGCTTTGCGTTCGCCCTGGCCGTTTTCACCCTTGGAGGTGTCGGCGCCGCTGTCGCTGCCCAGGACGCGCCGGTCTATTCGGAACGGTCCATTGGGTCCCCCGATGCGCCCGTGACCATTGTTGAATATTCCTCGCTGCTTTGCCCCCACTGCGCGGATTTCCATAAGGAAACCCTGCCTGAGTTGAAGAAGGAATACATCGACACCGGTAAGGTTCGGCTGGTCTTCAAGGACCACACCCTGGGACAGCCCCTGGCCCTGGGTGCCGAGATGATTGCCCGCTGCGCCCCGCAGGAGCAGTATTTTCCCCTGATCAACACCCTGTTCGAGAACCAGATGACTTGGGCACGGGCCAAGGATCCGCTTGCGGCGATTCAGGGCTATACAGCTCTGGTGGGCATGTCCAAAGAGGATGTGCAGGCCTGTCTGGAAAGCGAATCGATCTTCAACGGGATCCGCGAGGGTGAGGCTCAGGCTGAAGCCTTGGGTGTCAACTCCACCCCCAGTTTTGTCATCAATGGCAAGCCGGTGATTGTGGGCAGTCAGTCTATCGAGGCTTTCCGCAAGGTCATTGATCCGCTGCTCGGCCAGTAAGGGAAGACCGCCCCTTTGATCCAGTTCACACGCCTTCGGGTTGTCGGCTTCAAATCGTTTGTCGAGTCGTCCGAACTGCTGATCGAACCGGGGCTGACCGGCGTGGTCGGGCCAAATGGCTGCGGCAAATCCAATGTCGTGGAAGCCCTGCGTTGGGTGATGGGTGAAACCTCCGCCAAGCAATTGCGTGGCGGAGAAATGGACGATGTCATTTTTGGTGGTACGTCCAACCGCCCGGCCCGCAACGTCGCCGAGGTGACCGTGTCCCTGGATAACCGGTCACGCACGGCCCCGGCCATGTTCAACAACTCCGAGGAATTGGAGGTGACCCGCCGGATTACCCGGGGCGGGGGCTCGGTCTATCGGGTCAATGGCAAGGACGTGCGGGCCCGGGATGTCCAATTGCTCTTTGCCGATGCCGCAACGGGTGCGCGCTCCACGGCGATGGTCAGTCAGGGACGGGTGGGGGCGCTGATCAACGCCAAACCCAGCCAGCGGCGTGCCCTGTTGGAAGAAGCCGCAGGGATTGGCGGTTTGTACAGCCGTCGTCACGAGGCGGAACTGCGTCTGCGTGCCGCCGAGGGAAACCTCTCCCGCCTGGAAGATGTGCTGGTTGCCCTGGATGGCCAACTGGGCGGACTGAAACGCCAGTCCAAACAAGCGAGCCGCTACCGGGAGTTATCCAATCGCGTCCGACTGACCGAAGCCCAACTGTTGCGCCAAAGGTGGCTGACTGCCATCCGCGCCCTGGAGGAGGCCCGCCGGGCCTTCGAGGAGGCAGAGCGGCTGGTGGGCGACCGGGCGGCTCTCAGTGCCCAAATCACTCGGGAGCAAGCCGAGGCTGCGGCGGCCGTGGCCCCCATGCGCGACGCCGAGGCGGAGGCCGCAGCCCGGGTGCAGCGTCTGGCCGTTGCCCGGGAGCAATTGGAGGCGGAGGACCGCCAACTCGCTCAGACACGGGAGGAAAATCGCACCCGGTTGGCCCAGGCCAAGGCGGACATGGACCGGGTGCGCGAACAGGCCAAGGACGCCGTTGACGCCATTGCGCGCTTGGACGCGGAGCGGGAAAGTCTGGAAGCCGACCAGGATGGGGAGGAGGCCGCCAAGGAAGACGCCCAGGAAGCGCTCTATCTGGCCACCGAGGCCACCAATACCCTAGAAAGCGAGTTGACCAAGGCGACGGAGGTTCTGGCCGCTCTCCAAGCCTCCCGCGCCGCCCAGGAGCGGGCCGTGCGCGAGGCCGAAGAGCGGGCGCGCCGCCTTGAGCAACGGTTGCTCGATCTGGAGCGCCAAAGGGAGGCCGCCCAGGGAACCGCCGTCGCGCCGGAGGACCTGGAGCTGGCCGAGGCGGCGGAAATGGAAGCCGAAGCGGCGCTGGCCGATAGTCGTGCCGATCTGGAGGCCGGAGAATTGGCCCGGGCCGAAAGTCAGGCTGCGCGGGACCTCGCCGAGGAGGCGCGCCGCGCTGCGGAGGGGGAGGCGACCCGGCTTTCCGCCGAGGCCCGGGGTCTGGAAGCCACCCTGACCCGCGCCGCGCCCAAGGGGGACTGGCCGCCGGTCCTCGATGCCTTGACCGTCCGGGAAGGGGGGGAGAAGGCCCTGGCCGGAGCCCTTGGAGATGATCTGCTGGCCTCCCTGGATAGTGGCGCTCCCAGTCGTTGGAAGGCGTTGCCACCGTTACCGGTCACGCCCCAACTGCCAGAGGGTGCCCAACCCCTCTCTGATCTGGTCGAGGCTCCCCCCGCCCTGGCGCGTCGCCTGTCCCAAGTGGGGCTGGTTGGCGATGGTGCGCTTGCGGACAGTTTGATGGAAAAGCTGGCGCCGGGACAACGGTTGGTGGATTCGGAAGGGGCGCTATGGCGCTGGGATGGCTTGTATCGTCGCGCCGGGGCGCAGGATACGGCAGGTGCCGCCGCAGTCCGCCTGGAAACGCGGAATCGGCTGGAGTCCCTGCGCGAGGAGATCGCCGAGGCGGAGGAACGCAGTCTGGTCGCCCAGGAGGCGGCAGAGGCCGCCCGTGCTGCCGGACTTCAGGCCGCAGAAGGGGAGCGCCGGGCTCGGGAGGCCGCCCGAATTGCGGAGCGGTCCCTCTCTCAGGCCCGGGACCACCGTGCACGGTTGGAGCGGGAGGCTGCGGCTGCCGAATCCCGGCTGGTGTCCCTGGAACAATCCCTGGAACAGGCCCGGGTCGATTGGGACGAGGTTGGTGAACGCTTGGCCGAATCTCGCCTTGCCTTGGAGGAAATGGGTGATGGCCTGGACCTGCGGGAGCAAGTGGCCCAGCTCAAGGGAGATCTGGCGGACCGGCGGGGCGTTCTGGTGGAGGCCCGCTCCGCTTATGATCGGATCGCCCGGGAGGCGGAGGACCGTCTCCGCCGCCTGTCCACCATTGGCGAGGAGGTGGCCTCTTGGGGCATCCGCCGGGACCGGGCGGCGGACCAGGAAGCCGAATTGGCCGAGCGGGCGGAAGCGGCCCTGGATGAACTGGAGGCGATCGAAGGGCGGCCGGAGGAAATCGCCGAAAAGCGCGCTTTTCTGGTGGACGAGATCGCCCTGGCCGAGGAAGGACGTCGGACCGCTGCGGATGCCCTTGTCCAGGCCGAGCGCCGTCTGAGTGAAGCGGACCGTACCCTGAGAGAGGCGGAAAAGGCCGAGGCCCAGACCCGCGAATCCCGGGTGCGGATGGAAGGTGCTGTCGAGCAATGTCGGACGACTTGCCGGACGGTCGCGGAATCGATCGCCGAGAAACTCGACTGCACGCCCGAAAAGCTTCCCGAAGTCGCCGGGCTTGAGGACGACTCCACCCTTCCTCCCATCGACGAAGCCGAAGCCCGCTTGACCCGATTGGTCCGGGAGCGAGACGCCATGGGGCCGGTCAATCTGCGCGCCGAACAGGAGACCCGGGAGTTGGAGGAACAGATTTCGGGTCTCTGCCTGGAGCGCGATGATTTGACCGCCGCCATTGCGCGTCTGCGCCAGGGCATCAACGAATTGAACCGAGAGGGACGGGCGCGCTTGCTGGAGTCCTTCAAAAAGGTCGATCAGCATTTTCAGGTGTTGTTCTCCCGCCTGTTTGGTGGCGGCAAGGCCCATTTGACCTTGATCGAATCTGACGATCCCTTGGAAGCGGGTCTGGAGATCATGGCCAGTCCGCCAGGGAAGCGCCTGCAGAGCCTTGGTTTGCTGTCCGGTGGAGAGCAGGCCCTGACAGCGACGGCCCTGTTGTTCGCGGTCTTTCTGACCAATCCGGCGCCAATTTGCGTTTTGGATGAGGTGGACGCGCCCCTGGATGATGCCAACGTGGACCGATTCTGCGGCATGCTGCGGGACCTGACCGATATCAGCAAGACCCGATTCCTGGTCGTCACCCATCACCGCATGACCATGGCGCGCATGGATCGTCTGTTCGGCGTGACCATGGCCGAGCGCGGCGTTTCGACCCTCGTCTCCGTTGATCTGCGTCAGGCCGAGGAACTGCGCGATGGTGATGGGGCGACCGTGTAACAGGTTGTCGTGCCGTCCCTTTTCCGCCATGGTGTGGATCAAGGCCGTGAATGCCCGGTGCTAACCACCTGAAATTCGAGATTTTTGCGCGGTGGATGCGGTCGGTGGCCTGGGGTTTTCCTCCTTGACACCCTCTCCCCCTCTCCGTATTTTGCCCGCGCTTTTCGGACTGTTCGCTGCGGGGGGAGAGGGACCCGCGCCCTGCGAAGGTTCCCAGGGGCGGACCGGGGGGTCCAACCCATTGGTATAGGGGGAATTAACGCATGGCCGACAGGGGACCCACAGGGGACATCCCACCCTCCTTGGATGACATTTCGAAGCGCCTTGGGAAACTAAGGCCCGCTTCAGGACGTGGTGCATATGAAGATGCCGGATCCACAGGTCCCCAGAGGGCGTCGGGATTGGGTATTGGCATGCGAATCAGCATAGAGCTGGTCACCACAGTGGCGGTTGGCACTGCGCTGGGGTATGGACTCGATACTTGGCTTGGGACCATGCCGATATTTCTGATCGTGTTCCTTTTGTTCGGGGGCGCGGCCGGGGTGATGAACGCTTATCGTGTCGTCAAGGGCCTGGATGAGTCCGTTGGCTTGGGTGGCGCGGTAGCGCGCAAGGAAAACGCGGAAGGGAATAAAGATCGTGGCTGAACAACTGGTCCCCGCAGTGGAAGAAAGCGTATTCGACCTGCATCCGCCGATGCATCAGTTCGAGGTGCGGTCCATCGTTCCCATTGAAATTGGGGGCGTGGACGTCTCCTTCACCAACTCGGCGCTGCTGATGTGCATCGCCGTTGGTTTGGCTGGCCTCTTTTTCTGGTTCGCTACGGCGCACCGGTCCGTGGTGCCAGGGCGATTGCAGAGCGTCGCCGAGCTGATGTATGAGTTCATCGCGAACATGATTCGCGACAATGTGGGGACTGCGGGGATGAAGTACTTCCCCTATATTTTCACTCTGTTTGTCTTCGTGTTTGTAGGCAACATGCTGGGCATGCTGCCGTATTCCTTCACCTTTACCAGCCATATTGCGGTGACGGCGGCGTTGGCTGTCGTGATTTTTATCACGGTCACCATCATCGGCTTCATGCGCCATGGCACGCACTATTTCGGGATGTTCTTTCCCCACGGAGCGCCTATCTTGACGGCGCCCCTGCTCATCCCCATTGAGTTGATCTCCTACCTCTCCCGTCCCTTCAGCCTGTCTGTGCGTTTGTTTGCGAACATGACCGTTGGCCATATCATGCTGAAGGTTCTGGCGGGGTTTGTGGTTCTTATGGGCGTCGTCGGTGTCTTGCCGTTTGCGGTCGTCCTGGGGATCACCGTTCTGGAGTTCTTCATCGCCGCCCTGCAGGCCTATGTCTTCACGATCTTGACCTGCATCTATCTGAACGACGCCATCAACATGCACTGATGAGTGGTGGGGCGTTCACGTACAATCCCGTCTAACTAAACTATCGGTTTTTCTGAAAGGGTAATCTTATGGACGCTGAAGCTGCAAAGATGATCGGCGCTGGCTTGGCCGCGATCGGCATGATCGGTTCCGGTATCGGTGTGGGTAACATCTGGGCCAATCTGATCGCCACCGTTGGCCGCAACCCGGCCGCCAAGTCCAGCGTCGAGCTGTACGGCTGGATCGGCTTCGCGGTGACCGAGGCTATCGCCCTGTTCGCCCTGGTTGTCGCGCTGATCCTGCTGTTCGTCTAAACCGACGCGGTAACCACAGCCGCCCGTGGACGGGACAAGAATCGGATCAGCGGGACCCCTGATGATCCGATTCCTCGTGCCCTGTCCATGCCAATCGGGCGGTTCGCGTTTCCTTCTTTAGCGCGACGTCTCGGAGCTTTCGGCCGCTCATCCGGTGGTCCGTTGCGACGCGCGTTTCGCATGGCCCGACGCGGGAGTCCAATCCATGCCTCAATTTGATCCGTCGTCCTTTCCGTCGCAGTTCTTCTGGCTCGCGATCACCATCGTGGCCCTTTACTTCGTGATGACCCGCATGGCGATTCCCCGCTTGGCCAGCGTGCTGGAACAGCGGGAAAAGATGATCGACGACGACCTGGAACAGGCCGAGAAGCTTAAGGCTGAAACCGAAGCGGCGATCGCCGCTTACGAAGCCGCCCTGGCCGAAGCTCGGACCAAGGCCCATGATGAAATCAAGGCCGTAACCGAAGCCGCCGCTAAGGAAGCGGAGGCGAAAAACGCCGAGGTTTCCGAGCGGGTTGCTAAGCAAATCAAGGACGGCGAGGACCGTATCGCCAAGTCCCGTGACGAGGCTTTGTCCCATGTGCGCGAGATCGCAGCCACTGCGGCGACTGATATGGTCGCGAAGCTGGCTGGTCTGTCACTGGATGACGCCAAGGTTGGCGACGCCGTCGCCTCCGCGATGAAGGATTAAGGCCGATGATCTCGACAGCTTTAGCCGCCACCTCCGAACATGCCACAGACCATGGGGCGTTCTATGGGGATCCCGCCTTTTGGGTCGGTCTCGCCTTTGTGATCGTGGTCGCCTTTGTCTGGGTGAAGGCCAAGGGAACGATCATTGGCAAGCTTGATGACCGTGCAGCGGGCATCAAGTCCAATATCGACGAAGCCCGCAAGCTGCGCGAGGATGCCCAGGCCTTGCTGGCCGATTACCAGCGGCGCCAGCGCGATGCCATGAAGGAAGCGGATGACATCGTCCGACATGCCAAGGAAGAGGCAGCACGTCTGCGCGCCAAGGCCGAAGCGGACCTGGAAGCGGCGATTAAACGGCGTGAACAACAGGCTTTGGAGCGCATCGCACAGGCTGAGCTGCAAGCTTTGGCAGAGGTTCGTACGACGGCGGTTGATGTGGCGATCCAGACGGCTACAAAGCTGATGAAAGACAATATGGCTGCCGCCGAGCAAAACACGTTGATCGACTCCGCGATCGAAGAATTACCCTCTAAGCTTCACTAGAGGCGGTCGCCAATTCCATTTGAATGAAGTCCGCTCCACGGGCGTTTGTCCGTTGGCATAGATATGGTTTGCCTTGATCCAGTGAATGCTGGTTCCTCGAAGGCCCCCGTTCCCAAGAACGGGGGCCTTTTTCATGCGGCTGAGATTTTTCGACGGGACTTGTAAGGTTTTTTAACTTTGTCATTTCCGCACAGGCGGGAATGACGAAGCAAAACACCGTATTATTTAACTACGGAGCGGCACAAAGAGACGTGCATGCCTTAGCGCGACCGGAGGACTCTGTCGCATATGTTCGTCCATGGGCGTTCATCCCCGCAGGGCGAAATGGCACCCGCTGTCGTTGGGGTGTGGTGCAGGGGCGTCGATGGACGGCCTCTCCCGCTCCCTGTCGCTGCCCCAAGTTCCTCTTGTGACGCCCCGTCAGGGAACGCGACGGCATCTCGTCATTTTTGGGCGATAGCCCAAACCCATTTGGGGGCTAATGCCCCCAAACCCCCCTTTTCTTTTACGAATAAGAGCCCGGGGTCTGGGGTCCTTCGGCCCCAGCCTCGCCAAAGAGGGGGAACGGGGCAAAGCCCCGTGAGGGGGCCTCCTTTCGTCTAACGTCACACCCTTTTTTCAACGTTCAAAAGCCAGCGGGCTTTTGCACGCCGTCAGGTGGTGCGGGGGCTACTTGGTCGGTTTCATTGGTATAGGCATCCCAACCTGGACGCACGTCCGGAAACATCGTCGGAAAACCGGTCCTGGTGCAAGGATCTGTCTCTGCGGATTCCTCAGCTCGAATACGACTTTTCCTTGATCTCATCGTCACCTACTCGCCTTAGCGTTATTCTGAGACGAGAGTTCCAATAGGTAGAGTATGCTCTCATAGGTAAAAATTTGGAAAAAACAATCGACATGCTCGACGCTTGCCCGTTTTTTGAGTATCTAAAGGGGGAGCGTTTATGTTGGGTTGTGTTTAGGGCATGAGTCTCGCAAATGTATCGGGTTCCGTTGCCCGAAGAATGGACGGCGGTACAATCGGGGGTAGGAATTTGCATGAGCATCCATGAGGTCGATACCCACGTTGGGAGAAAGATCCGGCAACGGCGCATTGCGCTGGGCATGGACCAAGACACCCTTGCAGGGTTGGTTGGCGTTTCTTTTCAACAGATTCAGAAGTACGAGCGAGGGACAAACAGGGTTAGCGCGAGTCGTCTTTATGATATCGCAACTGCTCTTGGTGTGTCGGTCGACTTTTTCTTTCGGGAAATGGAGAACCGGGATCCAGACAAGGATAAAGCATTGGCCGAAGGGCTGCGCGAGGTGACGCAGGACGAAACCGGTGTGGATGATCCGATGAAGCGGGAGCAAAGCATTGATTTGGCAAAGGCCTTTTGGGCTCTGCCGGAGGATGAAATGAGGTCCGCCGTGATCGCCCTTTTCAAGTCCATGCACCGGGGTGATCTGTGAGTCCAGTTTCCCTGGAGTCAATCGCCGGTTGATGGATTTTGCTTCTATCAGTGTTGAAGCCTCTTTCCCGCATGTGCTAACAGTAAGGGGGCTTTAACCGCATGGATTGTCTGGGTAGGGGTCCGGATGCCAGGAAACGAGCGGTCTAAGGCTTGTAATGTCCGCGCATGATGGGGGAACGCCATGCCGCTCTACAGCTACCACTGTACGTCCTGCTCCAATGAATTCGAACAGCTCGTGGGGCTTGGCGATACCCCCACATGCCCCAAGTGCCAGTCCAAGGATCTTGAGCGGATGCTTGGTACGATCGCTCCCGCAGGCAAGATGAAGGGGTTGATTAATAAGGGGCGGGCACAGGCCGCTAAGGAAGGCCACTTCAGCAACTATTCCAAATCCGAGACGCGGGGTAAGTTCTAGAGCTGGATGTGGTCACAGTGAAGGGGAAGCCCGCTCTCTGCTTTTGTTTTATTTAGGAGAGGCGGTTCTATCTGGCAGGAGAGGCCGGAGTTCCCTTGCTGTGGCGATGGCCAGATCCAACGCCTGACGCGCAGGTTCTGACTTCAACCCCGATATGAACTGGGCGCTGCGAAAGCGTCCTTATACGAGGCGGTGCGGGTTGATACCCTCGCCGCTTTTCTTGCGGTGGAGTCGACGGAGCCGCTACGCCCCAAACGCCACGCGGGCTCTATCGCGCCAAAAGGCGCGATGGCCATTTGGCCTCTTTCAAGGGGGGCAGTGCCCCCAAACCCTATTTTCTTTTATAAATAGGAGCTTGGGGTCTGGGGCCTTTCGGCCCCAGTGGGGGACGGGGCAAAGTCCCGTGACGGAAAAACACCCCCTGTCGTGTACCGTGAGAATGGTGTGACCAAAGCGGCTTGAGGAGGGTAAGGGTGAAGACCTTGATGGGGCGAGGCCTCTAAAAGGACGACGCCTCGCCCGCTTTGGCTTCCGCAGTGCCCCGGCGGGCCAGTTCGTCGGCCCGCTCATTTTCCGGGTGTCCGGCGTGCCCCTTGACCCATTGCCAGGACACCTGATGGCGTTTCAGGGCCTCGTCCAGACGCTTCCACAGGTCGTCGTTTTTTACGGGCTTCTTGGCCGCCGTCTTCCAGCCGTTGCGCTTCCAGTTGTGGATCCACTTGGTGATGCCGTCGGCCACATAGCGGCTGTCGGTATGGATGGTCACGGACACGGGACGGTTGAGGGTTTCCAATCCGCGAATGACGGCCATCATCTCCATGCGGTTGTTGGTGGTTTCCTTTTCCCCTCCCCACATTTCCTTTTCCGTCTCGCCATAGCGCAGGATCAGGCCCCAGCCGCCGGGTCCCGGATTGCCCGAACAGGCGCCGTCGGTGAAGAGATTGACAGGTGTACTCATCGATTCAGTCCATAGGCAGCGGGGGTTGTCACGCTTTTGTGGAAGGATAGTTTCCGCAAATATTCCAAGGGATCCTTGGGTCGGACCAGGGCGCCCTTGGGTGTGTTCAGCCAGTCGTACAGGCGGGTCAACAGAAACCGCATGGCCGCGCCCCGGGCCAGAAGGGGGAGGGCGGCGAATTCCGCGTCGGTCAGCGGGCGGGTTCGCTGGTAGAGTGTCAGCATTTGTTGGGCCTTCGTGACATTGAACTCCCGCTCGCCTTCGAAGCACCACGCATTGAGGCAAATGGCCAAGTCGTAGACCAGAAAGTCATTGCAGGCGAAATAGAAGTCGATCAACCCGGACAATCTATCTTTCAGGAAGAAGACATTGTCGGGGAACAAATCGGCGTGGATGACCCCCTTGGGTAAACCCTTGGGCCAATTGGCCTCCAGAAAGTCCAGTTCCCTTTCGATTTCGGCCCGCAGACCCGGGCGGATTTCGTCGGCCCGGTCTGCGGCCGCTTCGAACAGGGGGCGCCAATCCATGACGCCAAGGGCGTTTTCGCGGGACAGGTCGTAGTCGGCGCCAGCCTTGTGCAACAGGGCCATGGCCTCGCCCAATTGGCCACAATGGGATACGGTCGGGCGCTTGGGCCAGCGTCCGTCCAGGAAGGTGACAATGGCTGCGGGCCGGTCACATAGGGTCTGGAGGAAGCCCCCATCGCGGGCGGCCACCGGCTGAGGGCAGGGGATGCCCCGCTCGGTCAAATGTTCCAGCAGGTTCAGGAAAAAGGGCAGATCCGCCGGGTTCACTCGTTTTTCATAAAGAGTGAGAATGAAGGTATCCCGGTCTGTGACCAGCAGGAAGTTGGAGTTCTCCACCCCCTCGGCGATGCCCTTGCAGGCCTTCGGAAAGCCGATGTCATAAAGCCGGAGAAAGGCTTCCAGCTCTTCATTGGGAACGTCGGTGTAAACGGCCATGGGAAGGGATGTCCGGAGGGAAGGTCGGGAAAGGGTTCATGGCACCAGTCTCTAGCAGGTTCAGGGTAGGGAAGGGAAGCCGAAGCGGGGTGGAAATGGTGCCGACGCGTTGCCCCCGTTCCTTTGATGGGGTATCACACCAGCACGGCGCGTGCGTTGCGCGTGGGCCGTCTCCCTCTGTCCCCGATCCTGGCAGGTTTCCATGACCCTCCGCGCCTTTACCCGCCGCCTCAGTCCGGCACTTGCCGCCGCCGTGGTTTTGACCCTCTCTGGCTGTGGGGCCTTCGAAGCGGACGACAAGCGGAAATGCCCCGAGATTCGCATTGACGCAACCACCGCTGATATGACCCGGTTCCGCCCTGGGCCTGGGCGCGATGTCACCGATATCACCCTAACCGGTGAGCTGGCGGGTTTCCAGGGCACCTGCCAATATGACGACAGTGGCGTGAGCGTGGACATGTATCTGTCCTTCTCCATGGCCCTGGGACCAGCCGCGGTCGATCGTGCGGCGGAGTTCCAGTATTTTGTGGCGATTCCCCAATTCTTCCCGGATCCTGCCGCCAAGCAGGTTTACACTGCCCAGGCTGAATTCCCCCCTAATGTCAGCCGCGTGCGCTACCGTGACGAGGAAGTGAGCATTCGCCTCCCCCTGGAAAAAGACCAGAGCGCCGCAGGGACCGAGATCTATGTGGGCTTCCAGCTCAGCCCCGAAGAATTGCGCTACAACCAGACCAAGGGCAGGGTGAATTCCATGGGCCAATAAGGGACATCTCCGGGCCGTCGGGTGAAGCCCCCTTTGGCGGGAGATTAGAGCGCCTTCGGGGCCAAGCCGTCAGCGTTATCACCCGGAATTTGAAGGTTACATAGGAAGTCACGCTCAAGATGCGGTGAATGCTGCCTAAGAAATTGACCTATCCAGCCCGGGTTGCCTCCTTCGAAGCAACCGGCTAAGCTAGGTCATCGACGACATCCCGATCACCACCGCGGGAGAGTCCAGTGGCCTGGGTCATCCGTAGGGATCCGGGCGCAGTGGCGCCGAAGGAGCAACCGCCCCCGGAAACTCTCAGGCACCCGGACCGCGATGGCAATGGGAACTCTGGAAAGCAGGTGTGTTGCAGGCTGCCTCTGCGGCCAAGGCGACATCCTCACCGAAGATGGAAGCCGGACCCGGTCCGGTGACTCTTTCAGGTTTCGAGACAGAGGGGGGCGTTCGTTACCCGGATCCCAATCCATGGGACGAGGGCGTTCGCCAACCGTTCAGTTTCGGAGCGTCCCTGTGACAGCACCCACTCCCGCAGCCCCTCTCGTTACGCCCCTGCACGCCCTCCATGTGGAGCTTGGCGCGCGCATGGTGCCCTTCGCGGGCTATGACATGCCCGTGCAGTACCCCTTGGGCGTGCTCAAGGAACATCTGCATACCCGCGAGAAGGCCGGTTTGTTCGACGTCTCCCACATGGGGCAGGCGCGGCTGGTCGGCCCTGACCGAATCGCCGCGCTGGAAGCCCTGTGCCCCGGCGAACTGGTCAAGCTAAAGGAGGGTCGCCAGCGTTACACCGTGCTGACCAATGACGCGGGTGGGATCCTGGACGACCTGATGATCACCAATCGGGGTGACGACCTGTTCCTGGTGGTCAATGCCGCCTGCAAGGACGCCGATCTGGCCCATATCGACGCCCATTTGGCGGGCTTCGACGCCAGCTTGGAACGGCTCGAGGACCGCGCCCTGGTCGCCCTGCAGGGACCAGCGGCTGTCGGGGTCCTTTCCGGACTCGACGCCCGGGCCGCCGACATGGTCTTCATGTCCGGTATGTGGCTTTCCTTGGATGGGGTCGACTGCTTTGTCACCCGCTCCGGTTACACTGGGGAGGATGGTTACGAGATCAGTGTTCCCGCAGACAAGGCCGACGCCCTGGCGCGCCGTCTGCTGGCTGACGAGGCCGTGGAGGCCATTGGCTTGGGTGCCCGGGACAGCCTGCGCCTGGAAGCGGGACTTTGCCTTTATGGCAGCGATATCGACACCAGCACCACTCCGGTCGAGGCCGGGTTGACTTGGATCATCGGCAAGCGCCGCCGCGAGGAAGGCGGTTTCCCAGGCGCGGCCGTCATCCAGAAGCAACTGGCCGAGGGCGCTCCGCGCCTGCGTGTTGGCCTGAAACCCGAAGGCCGCGCCCCCGTGCGCGCCCATGCCGAAATCCAGGACCTGGACGGCAATGCGGTGGGTGAGGTGACCTCAGGCGGCTTCGGTCCCAGTCTGGAAGGCCCCATGGCCATGGGCTATGTCCCGTCCGCCCTGGCTGCTGAGGGCACCAAGGTCACGGTGATGGTCCGGGGCAAGGCCCTGGCTGCGACCATTGTGCCCATGCCCTTCCAGCCCCACCGCTACCACCGCGGTTAGTTCGCTGGATTGCGCCGGATCGGGCGTTTGTTCCTATTCGATTCCAAAATCCCCATTACACAACCCCTGTTGGGAGAGGTTTTATGAGCACGATCTATTTCACTGAGGATCACGAATGGATCGCCGTCGAGGATGGCGTGGGCACCGTGGGGATCACCAGTTTCGCCCAGAGTCAGCTTGGAGACGTGGTGTTCGTCGAGGTGCCTGAGGTGGGCGTCAGCTTGGAGAAGGGCGGTGAAGCCGCCGTGGTCGAATCCGTCAAGGCCGCCAGCGAGGTCTACTCCCCGGTGACCGGGGACGTGGTCGAGTCCAACGAAGCCCTTCCCGATTCCCCCGGCACCGTCAACGAAGACCCCGAGGGTGAGGGCTGGTTCTTCAAGGTCAAACTGACCGACCTCAGCGAGCTCGATGGCTTGATGGATCAGGCGGCCTATGATGCCTTCGTGGCTGACCACAGCTAGAGTGGAATGAGGAAAAGTGGGCACCGGTTTTCCGTCCTCATTCTGCTCTCACCATAGGATTTAGATCACGTTTGTGAAGTCAGGTCGAACAGACCTGATTCCATCGTGATCTAAGGTCCGGTTGCCCATTTCGGTTCCGATCGGGAGGATCCTTGGATCCCCCGATCGTGTTCACACCAGTCGCACCTTCGACAGCACCTTACGAGCCAGGAACCCCCATGCGTTATCTGCCCCATTCCGAGGCCGACCGCGCCGCGATGCTGAAGACTATTGGCGTTGCCGCAGTCGATGACCTCTATTGCGACGTTCCCCGCGCCGCCTATAACACCGAGGCTTTCGGCGATCTACCCAACCAACTGGGCGAGATGGAGGTGGAGCAACGCCTGAACGCCATGGCCGCCCGCAACATCACGGCGGGATCCGTGCCGAGCTTCCTGGGCGCTGGTGCCTATCGTCACCATGTCCCTGCAGCCGTAGATTACCTGATCCAGCGGGGGGAGTTCCTCACCTCCTACACCCCCTATCAGCCGGAAATCAGCCAGGGAACCCTGCAATACCTGTTCGAGTTCCAGACTCAGGTGGCATTGCTGACCGGCATGGAGGTGGCCAATGCCTCCATGTACGACGGTGCCACGTCCTGCGCCGAGGCCGCCTGCATGGCGACCCGGGTCACCCGCCGCAAGTCGGTGATCCTGAGCGGGGGGCTGCACCCCCATTATAAGGCGGTGACGGAAACCCTGATGCGGACTCTGGGTCTGGAGTACGAGACCCTCGGCCCCGATCCCCTGGGCGTCGAAGATCTGTCCGGTCGCATCGACAAGACCACCGCTTGTGTCATCGTTCAGAACCCCGATTTCTTTGGCCGTCCCCGGGATCTGACTGCCCTGGCGGCGACCTGCCACGAGGCGGGGGCTCTGTTGGTGGTGGCCGTGGCCGAGCCGGTGTCCCTGGGCCTGATGGCCTCTCCGGGCGAGATGGGCGCCGATATCGTCGTTGCCGAGGGGCATGCGCTCGGCTCCGGGACCAGTTTCGGCGGTCCAGGCGTGGGCCTGTTCGCCACCCGCGACAAATATCTGCGGCAGATGCCCGGTCGGCTCTGCGGCGAGACCGTGGATGAGGACGGCAAGCGCGGCTATGTGCTGACTCTGTCGACGCGGGAGCAGCATATCCGCCGGGAAAAGGCCACGTCGAACATCTGCACCAATTCCGGGCTGATCGCGCTGGCCTTCACCATCCATATGACCATGCTGGGGGAGGAAGGGTTTACCCGTCTGGCCCGGGTCAACCATGCCAATGCGGTGCTGCTGGCCGACAAGCTGGCCGCCGTTCCGGGCGTCACGGTGGTCAACCGGACCTTTTTCAACGAGTTTTCCCTGAAGCTTTCCAAGCCCGCCGCCGAGGTGGTGGAAGCCCTGGCTGCCAAGGGGGTCCTGGGTGGGGTGCCCGTTTCGCGCTTCCTGCCGACCTATGAAGAATTGGCGGACCTGCTGCTGGTCACCGCCACGGAAACCAATACGGAGGCCCAGATGGAGGCTTTCGCTGCGGCCCTGAAAGAGGTGTTGTCATGACCGAGACCTTCTCCGGCAACAAGGGCCTGCGCCTTGAAGAGCCCCTGATTTTCGAAATGGACACCCCGGGATCCACGGGTGTGGACGTCGCAGATCCGGCAACCGACGAGCTCCGACTGGGCGGCCTGGAACGGAAAACGGCCATTGGCTTGCCGGGTCTGTCCGAGCCCCAGGTGATCCGCCATTACACGCGGCTGTCCCAGAAAAATTATAGCATCGACGCCGGGTTCTACCCCCTGGGCTCCTGTACCATGAAGTATAACCCGCGCCTGAACGAGCGCATGGCCCGCTTGCCCGGCTTCTCCGACATCCATCCGTTCCAGCCGGTCTCCACCGTGCAGGGCGCGCTGGAGCTGATCGACACTCTGGCGGATTGGCTGAAAAAGCTGACGGGCATGCCTGCGGTCGCCATGTCCCCCGCTGCGGGCGCCCAAGGCGAGCTCTGCGGTATGCTGGCTATCCGCGCGGCCTTGGAGGCCCGGGGTGACAAGCGTCCGGTGGTCCTGGTGCCCGAAAGCGCCCATGGCACCAACCCGGCGACGGCTGCGGCTTGCGGCTACAAGGTGGAAGCCATTCCCGGCGATGCCCGGGGCCGGGTGGACACCAAGGCTTTCAAGGAGCGGTTGGGTCCGGACGTGGCTGCGGTCATGCTGACCAACCCGAACACCTGTGGGCTGTTCGAGACCGACATCATCGAGTTGTCCAAGGCCATCCACGAGGCCGGTGCTTTCTTCTACATGGACGGGGCGAACTACAACGCCATCGTCGGTCGGGTGCGCATCGCCGACCTGGGCGCCGACGCCATGCATATTAACCTGCACAAGACGTTCTCCACTCCCCATGGTGGCGGCGGTCCCGGTGCCGGTCCCACGGTCCTGTCCGACGCCTTGGCCCCCTTTGCGCCCCTGCCTTATGTGGTCCATGACGATCAGGGGTACCGACTGGTGGAAACGGACCTGGACGCCCAGGCGGAGGGCACCCAGCCCTTCGGCAGGTTGAAGGGCTTCCATGGGCAATTTGGCGTCTTCGTCCGCGCGCTCTCCTACATTATGAGCATGGGCGCCGACGGTTTGCGGCAGGCCAGTGGCGACGCGGTGCTCAACGCCAACTACCTGTTGGAAACTCTGAAGGACACCCTGACCCCGTCCTTCGAAGGGCCTTGCATGCATGAGGCTCTGTTCGACGACCGGTTCCTCAAGGACACCGGGGTCAGCACCTTGGACTTCGCCAAAGCGATGATCGACGAGGGGTATCACCCCATGACCATGTACTTCCCCCTGGTGGTCCATGGTGCCCTGTTGATGGAACCGACGGAGACGGAGAGCAAGGAAACCCTGGACGTTTATGTGGCAACCCTGAAGGACCTCGCCCGCCGGGCCAGGGAGAATGGGGCCGAGGCCTTCAAGGCGGCTCCCCAGCTCACTCCGCGCCGTCGTCTGGATGAGACCCAGGCCGCGCGCAAGCCGGTGCTGCGCTGGAGGCCAGAGGAGCCGGTTCCGGAGGCTGCGGAGTAGGCGCTCGGCCCTAATCCTCTGGCGCCGCGTTTATGGGGCCGGACCCATCGAAAAACTCCCAGTGGCAGGCATCCCACTGGGAGTTTTATTTTGCAGGTGATGGCGTCGTAAGTCGCGATTGAGGTTTGCATATTGAGAAGGATTGACGAAGGGGCCGGGTTGGGCGCTCTGGGATACAACGAACCAAGGCTCATCGCTTTTCCAGGATAAGTTGTTTTATGCCAGTGTGTTAGCCCTCCCTATGGATAGGGTCTGCGGCCTGGTCCACGCACTGCATTGTCGTGGCGCGTTATTTGCTCTGTCGTAAACGCTTGGGTTGCCTTGGCGATCCGGTATTGGTCAAAGCGCCATGGACAGGAGAATGCGCAATGTTTGGACAGGTGAAGATTTCCACGCGGATTTATGGAATTGCCGGCGTCCTGTTGATGGTTGGTGCAGCTATTGGTGGAGTCGGATATGTCAAAATGAACTCCATAGGTGTCGAAGTGGCTGAAATCGCCGAGCAGGATATTCCCCTGGATGCGGTGGTGACCAAGATTACGACCGCCCAATTGCGACAGGCGATTTTGCTGGAAAAAGGCTTGGCCCATTTGATGGCGCAGGACATTGAGACCTTGGGATCCCGGTTCCAGGACCTCGGGCGGACCGTGGACGAGGAGATCGTTCAGGCAGAACAGCTATTGTCCGAGGCCATTGATCGCAGCCGGTCCGAGGAG
This sequence comes from Rhodospirillum sp. A1_3_36, assembly GCF_047263945.1. Lineage (NCBI taxonomy): Bacteria > Pseudomonadati > Pseudomonadota > Alphaproteobacteria > Rhodospirillales > Rhodospirillaceae > Rhodospirillum > Rhodospirillum sp. A1_3_36. The sequence continues at coordinate 675,555 of NZ_JBLAVB010000002.1, forward strand.
GGTCGAGCAAAGTTCCAAGGCTTGCTCGACGTATTGACCTCCATACAGGGTGCTCACCACGACTATGAAACCTATGGAGAGACCGCTTTCGCGGCCCTGGCCCGTGGTGACAAGCAAGGAGGAGGCCAAACGGGTGATGGTCGCTGCGGAGGAAGAGCAAGGGGCTCTCATCAAAAAGCTGGTCACCACCCAGAGTGATCTGGCAGCCTTCATCAAGGCAGCCGCCTTCAGGGCCGAGCGGATTGAGGTGCAGGGAGCCTTCCTTCTGATTTTCGTGACCTTGATGGGGTCGCTCATTGGTGCCGTTGCTGCCTGGACGGTGGCGCGCTCCATCATCAAACCCATCACGCTTCTGACTGGAGACATGGGGGATTTGGCCAAGGACAAGACCGAAAAAGAGATTCCCTTCACCACGCAAGGGGATGAAATCGGGGCCATGGCCCGCGCCCTGGAGGTGTTCCGCCAGAACGCCATCGAGGTAAAAGCCCTGCGCAGTGCCCAGGACGAAGCGGAGCGCCAGGGGAAAGCCCAGCGTACGGCCTTGATGCAGCGGGTCGCTGGGGATATCGAAGCGGAAATCGGGCTGGTGGCCCATCGGATGAACGGTCTGTCTGAGGCTGTGAAGTCCTCCGCAGAGGGTTTGAATAGGGAAGCCCAAAAGGCGTCGGAACAATCGATGAGCGTGTCCTCTGCCTCGGAACAAACCTCGGCCAATGTTCAGACCGTTGCGACTGCAGTTGAAGAACTGTCCGCTTCCGTCATGGAGATCTCCCGGCAAGTCTCCGTCTCTGCGTCAACGGCCGATCGGGCCATTGAGGAGCTCAAGGCCACCAACGCCAAGGCCGAAGGGTTGTCGGTCGCAGCGAACAGCGTGGGTGAAGTGGTTGCCTTGATTCAGAACATTGCCAAGCAAACCAATCTGCTTGCCTTGAACGCGACGATCGAGGCGGCACGCGCAGGAGAAGCCGGGAAAGGATTCGCCATTGTTGCCCATGAGGTGAAGAACCTGGCCAACCAAACCGAGAAGGCAACCGAATCCATTTCCGAGCAAATGCAGGAGATGCAAGGCGCGACCGGCGGTGTGGTCCAGGCCATTCAGTCGATTGGGAACGTGATTCGAGACTTGAACATGTCGAGCAATTCCATTGGCGCAGCGATTGAGCAACAGACCGTTGCGACCGGTGAAATCGCCCGCAATATTCAGGAGGCTGCGGCCTCAACACAATCGGTCAATACCGCAATTGCCATGGTGGCGCGGGTGGCCGAGGACACGGAGGAGATGGCATCGCGCCTGTTTGCCGCGTCCACGAACATGGAACGGGACAGTGATGCTTTGAACGATCATGTCTTTGAGCTCGTGGGTCGGGTTCGATCCGCTGCGGCGTAAGGGACGGTGAGGTTGGAGGTCTTCGGTCGGGCCTAGAGTGCTCCGAGGTCTATACAATGAAAGTGAATCGGGGCCAGCTTGACTCAAGGTGATCCAGTTTCACTCTCGCTTTTCCGGAAGGTGACTGTCAGGTTGTTGGAGGGCATCTCGATGGTCTCTTCCAAGATCAAGTCATGGCGGGCTGCTTCCGCGGCCACGGCGTCCAGCGAGCGGATGCCCCAGGCGGGGTTTTGGGAGCGGAGGGTCTCATCGAAAGCCAGGTTGCTGGGGGCGGTGGGGTGGTCGGCCCTCAGGAAGGGGCCGTAGAGGGCGAGGAGGCCCCCGTGCGGGAGGGTCCTGCCCGCGCCTGTCATCAAGCCCTCGCAGGCGGCCCAGGGGGCGATGTGGATCATGTTCACGCAAAGGATGGCGTCCGCCCTGGGGAGGGGCCAACTGTCCGGGGCCGTGGCGTCCAAGGCCTGCGGGGGAGCCAGAGATGCGGCGTCTTCGGGGGGAAGCTCGGAGATCCAGGCTCGGGTGCTGTCCAGGGCGGCCTTATGGGCGTCGGTCGGGACCCAGCGACGGCCCGGAAGGCGAGGGGCCAGAAAGACGGCATGCTCGCCACTGCCACAGGCGATTTCCAGGATGTCGCCTTCGGGCAGGACACGGAGAAGGACCTCCAGCAGGGCTTCGCGGTTGCGGGCCGTCGCGGGGGCGTGGCGCTTGTTGTCCGTGCCGGGGGCCTTGTCGGGACTCCAGGTCTGGGGGGCCGGGGATGAATTGGACATGGTTTCTTCCTGATTGGGGCCTGCAGAAGAGCGCTTGGCCTTGATGGTTTCCCTTTTGGGATTTAGGTTTCCAAGGATCGTATAAACAGGGGACCAACGGAATGTTCGATAAATTGCGCGCCCTGCTGTCCGCAGGCAAGGACGAAGGGAGCGTGGGCCGAGTCGACGCCGTCAGTCGCGCCGCTGCCTTCCTGATGGTGGAGGCCGGCACCATTGACGGCCACTTCGATCCGGTGGAGCGGGATCGCATTCGTGCCCTGCTGACTCAACGCTTTTCCCTGAATTCGTCGGTCGTGGAAGAGCTGATCAAGGAAGGCGAAGCCATGCACGAGGATGCCGTGGGGTGGTATAAACAGTCCCGGACTCTCAAGGATGCCTTCGACTACGATGAGCGAGTTGATATGATCGAGATGCTTTGGGAAGTGGCCTACGCCGACGGCGTGCTTGACCATTTGGAAGCGAATATGATGCGTCGAGTGGCGGGGCTGCTCTATGTCGAGGACCATGACAGCAGCGCTGCGCGCAAACGGGCCATGGCTAATTTGGGCCTGGAATGATATGACCCCCACCCTGGCCCCTTGTCGCGCCCGGTGGGGAGCCCCCGGGACCGTGGTCGCCGCCGGTGTGAGTCCGAACAGGACCGCAACCTTGGCCATGTATTGAATGAACGTCGCATGAAAGACGGAGCCCTGCCTCATGCCCTACGTCGTTACTGAAAATTGCATCAAATGCAAATACCAGGATTGTGTTGAAGTTTGCCCCGTGGATTGCTTCTACGAGGGGGAAAACTTCCTGGTGATCCACCCCGATGAATGCATCGATTGCGGCGTTTGCGAGCCCGAATGCCCGGCCGAAGCGATCCTCCCCGACTCAGAGCCTCAGGCAGAGGCGTGGTTGGAGACCAACCGCAAATTTGCTGAGACTTGGCCGAACATTACGCGCAAGCGCGATGCTCTGCCCGACGCCGACGAGTGGAAGGACAAGCCGAACAAGGCGGCGATGTTGAGCGAAAATCCCGGTCAGGGGGACGCTTAGAGTATTCCGAGATCAAGTTGGGTCGCTTCGCGACCAAACTTGGCCTCGAAGATACTCTAAAACTTATAGAATGAGAGTGAAACGGGGCCAGCTTGACTCAAGCTGATCCCGTTTCACTCTAGAGCGGAATGAGGAAACGTGGGTAGCGGTTTTCCGTCCTCATTCCGCTCTAACCATAAGATTTGGATCACGGTTATGAAATCAGGTCGGATAGACCTGATTTCATAACCGTGATCCAAGAGCGACTCCAAGGAGTCCTGCCGATTCGCGGAAAACGTCGCGCCCCAAGGCTTGGGGCGCGACGTTTTATTTGGGCAATCTGACACAGTCTGGACTTTGACCTGTCATTTTTCTCCAACATGTGATAGGTATCACAGGTCCGTCGCAAAAAAATCCGCTGACGGATTTCTTTTGTGCCGCTTTGGTTCGATTCGTGTTCCGAGAGTGAGCGGACGGGGTTCGATCTGATTGCAAACGTGGTGCGTCCGTCGGAAAGGACAGTGGACCGTCCAAGGTCAGGGCGACTCCCCTGGCTTGGCAGGGACCGACGGTTTGAGTTTTGGAAGGGGACGTCCAGTCCATCACTGGAACCCGTGAATGGGTCTGATCGGTCACGACCGGCGGGTCTCGGGTTTACACTCTGATGAAGCGGTCGGGTCGCTCAGATGACCGCAGCGCTTCGCTCAGGGCATTGTAAGGGTGATGCATGGAAAAAAGAGTCCCCCCTTAATAAGGGCTTTGCCGTGCTTCAGGGCGCGGAGGGAAAGGACGGGACCCACTACGGGTGATCGGAACGCTGCCCCTCGGGGATCCAGATGGGATCCGCGTGGAACAGAGTGCCGTCGCCCCGGGTCCAGGGATCCAGGTCGATCACGGACCCAATGCCGCGACGGCGCGGACGATGGGGGGGTCGACCCTTGATGTGGAGAGATAAGACAATATGTCCAACCAGGTTCAGTACGCTCCCGAAGATTACGTTGTTTACCCGACCCATGGCGTTGGTCAGGTGGTGGCCATTGAGAAGCAGACCATTGGCGGTCATGATTTGGAGCTTCTGGTCATTTGCTTTGAGCGCGAACGCATGAAGCTGCGGATCCCCATGCCCAAGGTAAAGGGCTCGGGTCTGCGCCGCCTGTCTACCAAAAAAGTCATGGAAAGCGCCCTTGTGACCCTGCGGGGTAAAGCTCGCGTGAAGCGCACCATGTGGAGTCGCCGCGCCCAGGAATACGAAGCGAAGATCAACTCCGGGGATCCGGTGTCCATCGCTGAGGTGGTGCGCGACCTCTACCGGTCCGCGACCCAGCCCGAACAGTCGTACTCCGAACGGCAGATCTACGAATTGGCCCTGGAGCGACTCACCTGCGAATTGGCTGCGATCGAGGATATCGACGCCATGGCAGCCACTCAGAAGGTTGAGAAGCTGCTGAACGCTGCCTAAACCAGACGGGCGACGCAGTTTTTGGCGACAGTGGATCAAGGTGACCCCTCCAAACAAGCGGTCACCTTGAATCTATGAAAAATCGAACCTATAAAAAAAATCCCTGGCTCTGAGCCCGGGATTTTTTATTGTCGTGGATCTGAAAGAGCGGAGGTGATGGTGTCGGGCTTTATCCCAATGCGGCGCTTTTGCGAACAGTCAGACCACTTATGGCAATGCGTTCCCGGCGCATATCCTGGCCCAAGTGACGTTTCAAAAGGGTCACGTTCCGCCTGTTGGCCTTGTAGCTAAAGTCGAAGATGTCTCCCGCCAAGGGGATGCTTCCGATCAGGGTATCCAGGGCGATGGTCAGGCCCATGCGGCGCAATAGGGCCGACGGGGCTCCCAGGTCCTTGGCGCTTGCCAGAACATGTAAGGACACCGCAAGACCGATTAGGTCGCCTATGACGGGGATAAGGCCGACCAAGCCGTCCAAGCCGAAGTGGAAGGATGTTCCGGGGACTCGGAAGCGATCGTCCATCCATCGGGCCAGAGTGTCCAGGCGGTGCAGACGGGCGTCTGTGTCCAAGTCAATGATGCTCAAAGGGCGTCTCCCGGTGATTGTCCAGTCTAATCAACGGCTGTGACGCCAAAAGGTTCCCGACAGCCACGGGATACGAGACTGTTTCATGTTTTTTGGGCGATTGCCCAAGTCCCCATTTTTTCTAGAGTGCCTTCGAGGCCAAGTTTGGTCGCGAAGCGACCCAACTTGATCTCGAAATACTCTAGTCCTGACCCTTGAAATGTTCGAGGGCGCGCCGGTCCCTTTTGGTGGGACGGCCCAGTCCTGCTGGCCGCAGGAGAGCTCCCCCCTCCATCACCGGATCCCGTAACCGTTCGGGCGGTTCGGGTTCGGTATAGAGGGTTTGGGCTTCAGGTGCGGGACCTCGGCGAAGGCCGGGAGCCTGGACGATGACCGTGCGTCGCACGGGACCCAGTACCACCGACAGGCAGTCACCGGGCTTGACGGGGGTTGCGGGTTTGGTCAGAGACTGACCATCCCGCTTGACATGTCCCCCTTCGCAGAGCTTTTGGGCCAGGCTTCGCGTTTTGCAAAATCTGGCGAACCAAAGCCATTTGTCCAGGCGTTGGCTTTCGCCGCCGGTCACTTGTTCATCAACTCCCTCAGGCGGGCAAAGGGGCTGTCCGGGTTGTATTCCGGCTCCTTCGGCCTGCGATTGGGGGGGCCGCCCTGGGGCTTGCTTCCCTTATCGGGTCTTTTGCCCCGACCTTCGGACCGGTTGTCGCTCCGCTTCTCGCCCCGGCCCTCGGTACGTTTCTCCCCCCGATAGTTAGTGCGCTTCTCGCCCTGGCCTTCGGTCCGCGTCTCTCCGCTTCCCGCCTCGGATTTGGGGCCACGGGCATCGTCAGATTTGCGGGGGCCACCTCGCTTACCCTGGTTCTGGCGGCTTTGCTTGCGTCGCCGGGGCTTGAGGAAAAGCGCGCCCTCTTCCAGGCGAGTGCCATACCCCAAGGCAGAGAGCACGGATGCACCGTCTTCCACGCCTATCCCCAGGGGGGGTAACATGTCCGGCGGTAAACGCACTTCCCCGGGCTGTGCTTGGGGAATGACCTTTTCGGGCTTGGGGGGCTCCTCCGCCGCCTGTTCCGAAGCGGTTGTGTCCGTCGTTTCGTCTGGTGTATCGCTGGGTGCCTCGGAGGGGGAAGATAGGACAGGCGTCTCGTCCACAGGCGCTTGGGTGATTGGCGTGTCTGCAGCGGGCGTTTGCGCTTCCAGAGCAGCCGCGCTTTCGTCCCCCGTTTTGGCGTCCCCCGTTTTGGCGTCTTCTGTTTTTGCGTCTTCCGTCTTGGCGAGGGCGGCCTTGGCGCTTTCCTGCTGGCTCTGGTCCTTCTGGTTCTGACTTTCCTCGCGCACCATGCGCCGCACATCAGCGGCGAAGCGTTCGATCATGTCCACCCGCACGGCGGTATTGCCCACCACCCGATAGCCGATGGCCCGGTAGAAGGCGTGAGGTGCCCGGGCATCCACGGGGAAGGAGACCCGACCATCCGCAGGCACGGCCCCCCCTTCGCGGTCATTCCACAGCCGCCAGAGGACAGCCAGGAGACGTTGGGGATCGGGCTTCAGCAGATCGGGCATGAACAGGGTTTCCACCCCCAGACGGACTCCGACGCGGGCCAGAGCCTTGCGATCGTCTTCTTCCAGGGCTCGAACCTGGGAGTCCAACTGTTCGTCATTGCCCCTGCGGGACAGGGTCCCCAGAGCTTCGATGAGCTGGAAGGCCAACCCCCTGGCCGCCCCTTTCAGATCTGCATCACGCAGGCCTATCAGGGGTTTCAGGCGGTTGGTCAGTTGACTGTCAAGCCAGGTGGTCAACCTTGTGCGGGCTTTTTCCGCCAAGACCTCGTCGAGGAAGTCCCCGCCGGGCAGGGCCACGCCGGGGCGCAGGGGTTCCGATCCCTTCTCCAGGCGCGCCACAGGGGCGCCGCGCCAGAAGATGGTTCCCCGCTCATCGAGCTTGAACAGAACATCGTCGTCTGCGGCGAGACGGGTGACCCGTTGACCGATCTCCGGACGGAGAGCTTCCCGGGCGGCGTTGAGGACAGCCTTGTCGCTTTCCTTTTCGCCAGTTGCTTCGGGGTGGAAGGTCAAGCCTTCAAGCCGGCCAACCTCGTGACCTTCCACGGTGACGCGGCCATCTGAGGCCGCCACTTGGGCGTCGAGCATAGCGCGTTCTCCCAGACGACGCATGAGTACCGAAGTTCGTCTATCGACGAACCTTTGTGTCAATCGGTCGTGGAGGGCATCGGACAATCGGTCTTCAATTGCCCGGGTCTCTCCCCGCCAATATCCCGGGTCGGAAAGCCACCGACCCTGGTGGGACACGTAGGTCCATACCCGGATCGCGGCTATTCGATCAACAAGCGTGTGTATATCGCCGTCCGTTCTGTCGAGTCCGCGTGTCATTGCGGCAACGAATTCGTCGGGTAGACGGCCCCCGGGTTGGGTCAGAAATTTGTACATTCGAGACAGTAAACGAACGTGGGATTCGGTCTGTCTTTTGCGGAAATCAGGCACCCGACAAACGTCCCAAAGCAAGGAAACCCGCTCCTTTCCCTTGGCTAACGGCTCTATCTCCGGGTCCCGGGACAGGGTCTCCAGAAAGTGCTGGTCGCTGGCGAATCGGGGGCGGCGCAGACCCTCGTCCGGGGGGGGGAGGAACAGGGACGATAAAAGTGCGTTCACCGAGTGGAAATCATAGTGGGTGTTGCGCCAAAAGATCTGTCTTTGACTCGGGAAGCTATGGGATTCGACGCATTCGACCACGTCGTCGGCGATTTTTCGGGCGTCGGCGGTGACCCCAAAGGTCCCATCATTCATGTGCCGACCGGCTCGACCGGCGATCTGCGCGACTTCCGCTGCCGTCAGATGGCGGGTCGCATGGCCGTCGAATTTGGTCAGGGCAGCGAAGGCCACATGGTCGACATCCATGTTCAACCCCATGCCGATGGCGTCCGTCGCCACCAGATAATCCACCTCGCCCGATTGGTAGAGAGCCACCTGGGCGTTGCGGGTCCGCGGGCTGAGAGCCCCCATGACCACGGCGGCGCCCCCCCGCTGGCGGCGCGTCAATTCGGCGATGGCATAGACGTCGTCCGCCGAAAAGGCCACCACGGCGGATCGGCGGGGCAGGCGGGTCAGTTTACGGTGGCCGGCATAGGCCAGCTTGGAAAAGCGGGGGCGCGTGTCAAAGATGCAGCCCGGAACCAGCCGCCGGATCAAGGGCGTCATGGTTTCCGCCCCCATGAACATGGTTTCCACCCGACCCCGGGCGTGTAGCAGGCGGTCAGTGAAGACATGCCCCCGGTCCGGGTCGCCACAGAGTTGGATTTCGTCCACCGCCAGGAAATCCACCCGTTGGTCCACGGGCATACTTTCCACGGTGCAGATGTAATAACTGGGCCGGGGGGGAAGAATTTTTTCCTCACCGGTGATCAGGGCCACGCGGCCCACGCCCACCCGGGCGACGACACGGTCATAGTTTTCCCGTGCCAGCAGGCGCAGGGGGAAGCCGATCATTCCCGTGGGATGGCCGAGCATGCGTTCCATGGCCAGATGGGTCTTGCCGGTGTTGGTTGGCCCAAGCACCGCAGAGATCCCCACAGGTCCCAGGCGGTCTTCCAAATCGGTGGAGGCGGTGCCCAGGGACCCTTTCAAGCCCACGGTTGGGCTGGTCCCCCTCAGGGCCACGGTGGGCATGGCTCCGGTGGGCCGGGACAAAGAAACATCATCCGGTGGGGTTGTTTGGTCCAATGCCTCCGTCGGGAAGCCCGAAAAGGGCTTGCGATACGACTTCTCGTCACGCGCTGGACGGTCGCTGTGTCCGGGCGCGTTCGATGAGGGGGAGCCAGAATGAGGGCGGTTCGGTGTGCCTGAGTCCGTCATGACAGGCACACCCTCCCGCGCGCCGACCGAAAGATCAAGGGGCATTGAGGTTTCAAGGTCCCAATGATCGAACGAATTGGCGGTCGCGCCCCGTCACTTAGACGGCGGCGGCTTTCTTTTCGTCTTTCTTGCGGTCGGAGATGTCCCGCAACTGCCGCTCCATGGACGCGAAGGCGTCCCGCAGGGCAATGCCCACATCCTCGTGCGCCTTCAGCTCGGTTTCCTTGCCGTGGGCGCTGGTGGCGGTCAGTTCCTCACCGGGAATGCTGACGTGGACGGTGATGCAGAAGGGTTCCCCCTTCTTGTGAACATGTGAGGTGTTCTTGTGGTGCACTTCCACCACCACGCGACAGGCGGTGATGTTGCCGTGAAACTGCTCCAGCTTGGCAACTTTTTCGTTAATGCGCTCTTCCACTGCATCGGAGTGGTCGATTCCGTGAAACACGATCTGCAAGGGAATTTGCATGGAGCTCTCCCTGAAATTCCAACTAGGGACGGACAGCCACCAGCCAAGCCGATTTCAAAGGGTCCGGTCAAGTCCCCCGGTCGAAAAACGAACTCTTCCTCGATAAGGAAAAGCCCGCGCCGAGGGAATGGCGGCCCTATTCGGCCCCGAGGCGACCTCCCCATTTCGACTGAGGCGAAAGGCACCCCAACGGGGCAACCTTCAACGGCGAAAGGAGAAGCCGGACCTTGCGGAGTATGGCCCAAGAAACCTTGGAAATACTCCCCTTGGGGGCTGGGCCTGTCAGGCGGGTTCCACCCCAACATAACGGGACGGACGATCGAATTGTTTCACGTTCATGATCTCCTGTCGCCTATTTTCGCCTGCTGCAGCGCAAAAAAAATGTCCGAATTCAAGGCTATGCACGCGTGGTGCTTGCATGCAGAGGGCAATAGACTCATATGTGTCGCCGCCCCGTTCCATCGGTTCGCGGGCCGTGGCGCCAGGGGCGCCCTTTGATGCCGTGGTGCCTATGGCGCCCTTTGACAGAGATGCAACCAAACTTAGGGGTAAAAACGGGCATGACCCAGGAAACGCTGTCCTTTCAGGCCGAGGTCTCGAAGCTTCTCGATATCGTCGTCCATTCCTTGTATTCGGACCGGCAGATCTTCCTGCGCGAGCTCATTTCCAACGCGTCGGACGCCTGCGATAAGCTCCGCTACGAAGGGTTGACCCAACCTGCGCTGTTGGAAGGCGATGGCGAGTTTAAGATTAGCCTGTCTGTGGATCGGGAAGCGGGAACGCTGACCATCGCCGACAACGGCATTGGCATGAACCGCCAGGATCTGATTGATAACCTGGGCACAATTGCCCGCTCTGGCACACAGGCCTTTTCGGAGGCGCTGAAGGCCCAGACCGAGAAGAAGAGCGGCGATGTCTCGCTGATCGGTCAATTCGGTGTGGGTTTCTACTCGGCCTTCATGGTGGCCGATTCCGTGAGCGTTGCGACCCGCAAGGCGGGCGAGACCGAAGGCTGGACCTGGGTCAGCGACGGCAAGGGGGCCTTCACCATCGAGGAAACGGAGGGGGTTGCCCGGGGCGCGTCCATCACCCTGCACATGCGGGAGGACGCCAAGGACTTCCTGGAAGAATTCAAGCTTCGCAATATCGTCAAGACCTACTCCGACCACATCGCCATTCCCGTCGAGTTCACTGCGCCGCCCAAGGAAGGCGAGGAGGAGAAGGGACCAGAGCGGTTGAACGAAGCCAGCGCGCTTTGGACCCGCCCCCGGGACCAGATCACGACGGAGCAATACACCGAGTTCTACCACCATGTGTCCCACGGCTTTGACGAGCCCTGGCATGTTCTGCACTATCGGGCGGAAGGGGTTCTGGAATACACCGGCCTGATGTTCGTCCCCGGCCAGAAGCCCTTTGACCTGTTCACCCCCGAGCGCAAACCCCGGGTGAAGCTCTACGTCAACCGGGTGTTCATCACCGATGACTGCGAGGAGCTGTTGCCCTCCTACCTGCGCTTTGTGCGCGGCATCGTCGATTCCTCCGACCTGCCCCTGAACGTCAGCCGGGAAATGCTTCAGGACGATCCGCGCTTGCGTAAGATCAAGGGCGGATTGACCAAGCGCTTGCTCGATGATCTGAGCAAGCGCGCCAAGGACGACGAGGAGGGCTATCTGACCTTCTGGGAGAACTTCGGTGCGGTCCTGAAGGAAGGTATCTACGAGGATTTCGAACGCAAGGACGATCTGCTCAAGATGGCCCGCTTCCGGACCACGGCCTCCGACAAGCCGGTGTCCCTCGAGACCGTCGTTGGCCGCATGAAGGAGGGGCAGACGGCCCTGTATTACGTGACCGGTGACGATGCCAGCGCCTTGGCTCGCAGCCCCCAGGTCGAGGGCTTCGTGGCCCGGGGTGTCGAGGTTCTGCTGCTGACCGATCCCATTGACGAATTCTGGGTGGGGGCTGTTCCCAGCTTCATGGATAAGCCTCTGAAGTCCGTGGCCCAGGCGGGTCAGGATCTCGATACCCTGCCCTTGGAGGACGACGCGAAAGAGGCCGAGTCCAAGGAGGAAAGCACCCCTGCGGAAGAGGGCAAGATTGACGGTTTGATCGCCCGTCTAAAGGTGGCCTTGGGTGATGCGGTGGCCGATGTGAAGGTGTCCAAGCGCCTGACGGGGAGCCCCGTTTGTCTGGTGGCCAAGGATGGCGCCATGAGCCTGCACCTGCAGAAGCTGATGCGTCAGGCCAACCAGGACAGCCCCATGCCCAGTGACCGGGTGTTGGAGATCAACACGAAGCATGCGGTGATCAAGGCTCTGGCCGACCGGGCCGCAGGGGATGGGGAAGGCGTGGACGATGCTGCCCATCTGCTGCTTGATCAGGCGCGGATTCTGGAAGGGGAGCTGCCCACCGACCCGGTGACTTTCGCCAAGCGTCTTACAGACGCCATGGGAAAGGGGCTGGTTTGATCCCGGCGACGCTAGATCACGATGAAATGAGGTCTGTCCAGGGTATACGATAGGGGGTCTGGGGCCGAAAGGCCCCAGACCCTGGGCTAAAAAAAAGGGGGGTTTGGGGGCATTGGCCCCCAAATGGGCTTGGGCAATCGCCCAAAAAACACGAGACACTGTCGTGTACCGTTGGGGGCCTATGCCTCCAAGTCCCCATTGGCCCTATCTCATCCAGATTTAATCCGTTCGATCCAGCCAGGACAGGACCAAATCATGCTCCAGAGCCCGTGCCCGGCTCAGCCAAGCCCGGGCTTGGCCTATCGCCTGGCCGTTTTGGTGAAGATTCTCCCGGTCGAAGCGATTGCGTTTTTCCAGATCTGAAACGAAGAAGACAAAGGCGAGGAGTCGTCCTGATTTGGGAACCAGATAGCCCGCCAGACCCCTGCCGTAATAGACGGTTCCTGTCTTGGCCCAAACGGCGGGTTTGTCCTCGTCCTTGGGCATTTGGCCATCCTCGTCCCGCCAGCCCCGGCGGGGCAGTAGAGCGGCGTAGTCCAGGCCACTGAACGCCTGGTTTTGGGCATAATCCAAAATGGCCGCGATTTGGCGCGGTGTGGCGCGGCTTTTGGCGCTCAATCCCGAATGGTTGAACAGGTGGAAGGAGGACCAGTCCACCCCAGGAATGGTGCGTTTGAACAGGCTGGACAGGAAGTCTGCACTGTCAACGGGGCTTAAGGCCTTACCGGTCAGGCGGCGGGTGGTGGTCAGGCCAATCAATTCCGCAGCCAGGTTGTTTGAATAGCGCAGGGTGCGTTCAGCCACGTCGAACAGGGGCGGGCTGGCCGTGGTCGCCAGGGTCCTGGCCTTGCGGGGCGCTGGAGCGGGACGCGGCTCGGGCAGGGGCAGGCCTTTTATCCGAGCCATTTCCCTGGCGACATAGGCCGTGTGGGCTCCAGGGTGCTTGATCGGTAACCAGAGGGCGCCCTTGCCTGTCCAGTCAGGGGCGAGGATCCATCGTTCCTCGGGGGCTCTGTCTGGACCGGCGATGGGGGCCAAGGCGGCGGAGACAATCGTGGCGGGTTTGGTTTCTTGACGCAGACGGACGGCCAGATTGCCCCAGGGTGGATCCTTTGGGCCGGACTTGCGAAATTGTACGGATGGGACCGGTGGGATGTCGGAGGCCGTGATCATTCGGGGGCCCTGGAGCGGATCCCAGGCCAACCGAACTCGGTTGAAGTCCAGCGAAAGGGCGCCATAGCCTGGGTTGTAAGCCAGGGTGTCGGGCTGGTTGGGCTCGATTTCCGGCCCATGCTCCAGGAAGGTTTCGTCGTAGAGGAACCGGCCCTCCACCCGCGAGATGCCCTGGGTCACCAGGGAGGAGATCAAGCCGTCCAGGCGCCTCCCATCAAGCAGGGGATCTCCCGTTCCCACGAGGTAGAGGTCTCCCTTTAAGACGCCCTTCACCACGTGACCCGTGGTGACCATTTTGGTTTCCCAGCGGTAGGCCGGTCCCAGCAAATCCAGGGCGGCCACCGTAGTGGGGACCTTGGCGACGGAGGCGGGCAGAAAGGGCTGGTCCGCGTTCTGGAGGGCGAGCCACTCGCCGCTTTCCAGATCGCGCAGGGCGAAGCCGACCTGTCCTGGGGCGAAGCCATGGCGGGCCATCAGAGCTTCGGCGCTGGGTTGGGGGGGCTGCGGCTTTTCCGCAGGTGGGGGAAGCGGCGGTTCAACAGACGCCGCGAGGCTTGCTCCGGGCCAGGCCATCAACAGGGAGAGGATCACCGCGCGGCTGAGGGGCCTTAGGGTGTGGAGGAGAGGCTTGGGCCGGTGCCGTCGGATACCACAGATCATGTCATTCCCTCCCCTTTCCCCAGTCCAAGACAAAGTCGCATGGCCTGAAGCTTCTGAAAAGTGAACAGTTTGGTTACGGCAAGATGATTGTTTCGTGATGCTCCCTACCGGATATGGCTTCGGGGCGGCGCGCAGACTATACCCTGGCCCCGGTTTCAGCTGTGTTTGTAAAGCCCCTTGCCAGTGACGCGAGGTCTTTACGAATGCATGACCTCCTCGGACTCCGTTGGGAGTCAACGGGAGAGGGCGATAGGGGAGGAAACGGGGCCTATGACCATGCGTATCACCTTCGTCACCGATGCTTGGTATCCCCAGCCCAATGGGGTGGTCCGGGTGCTGGACAGTCTGCGGAGCCGTCTCGAGGGCCTTGGTCACCGGGTCCAGGTGATCGAGCCCGGAGCCTTCACCTGCATGCCCTGTCCGACCTATCCGGAGATTCCCTTGGCGGTTCTGCCGGGCCGCAAGCTGCGGAAGATGGTGGACGATTTCGCGCCGGACGCCGTTCATATTGCAACGGAAGGCCCCTTGGGTCGGGCGGCCCGCTCCCTGTGTCTCAAGCGGGGGTGGCCCTTTACCACGGCCTACCACACCAAGTTTCCCGAATATATCCAGGCCCGCACGCCTCTTCCCCTGGATTGGCTCTACGGGGTGATGAGGCGCTTCCACGGCCCGTCGTCGGCGGTGCTCTGCCCCTCTCCCTCGGTTCATCGGGAGTTGACGGCCCGGGGGTTCCAGAACGCCCGGGAATGGAGCCATGGCGTCGATACCCAGGTGTTCCGCCCCCAAGGCAAGGACGTCCTGGATTTGCCCCGACCGATCTTCCTTTATGTCGGGCGGGTGACCGTGGAGAAGAACCTGAGCGCCTTTCTGGACCTGGACCTTCCCGGATCGAAAATGGTGGTGGGCAGTGGTCCCCAGCGGGACGCCTTGATGAAACGCTATCCCAAGGCCCATTTTCGCATCGCCAATGGGGATGGGGAGCTATCCCGCCTGTTTGCCGCCGGGGATTGTTTCGTCTTTCCCAGCCTGACCGACACCTTCGGGCTGGTCATGCTCGAGGCCCTGGCCTCTGGCGTGCCAGTGGCGGCCTTTCCCGTAACGGGGCCCAGCGATGTCATCGGGACCTCCGGCGTTGGTGTGCTCGAAGCGGATCTGCGGGCGGCGGCGCTCAAAGCGCTCGAAATCGACCCGACGCTCTGCCGGGCGCATGCCGAAAAATTCTCCTGGGATCAGGTCACCGAGGAATTCCTTGGTTTCCTCGCCCCTCTGTCGGGCCAGAGCCAGGTTCGGGTGGGGTAAACGTCTTCCTTGCGTCCGTCGGATCCAATTGGATCCAATTTACCCTTTCGGGCGCGGGTTACGCCTCCTAAATGGAATGACATATAAATTTGTCACTCCACGAAAAGGATATGTCATGCCCGATGGAACCGCCGTTCTGGCCAAGCTTGAACTCCCGCGTGCTGCGGGGCTTCTGAAAGACAAGGCCTATGTGGATGGGGCTTGGGTTGGGTCGGATTCAGGCGCCGAGTTCGCCGTGACCGATCCGGCCAGCGGTCAGGAGATCGGTCGGGTGCCCGACATGGGCGCCGACGAAACCCGCCGAGCCATCGAGGCCGCTAATGACGCTTGGCCCGTCTGGCGGGCCAAGACGGCCAAGGAACGGGCCAATATCCTGCGGACTTGGTTTACCCTCTGCATGGAGAACCAGGAGGCTCTGGCCATCCTGATGAGCGCCGAACAGGGCAAGCCCTTGGCCGAGGCCCGGGGCGAGGTGGCTTACGGGTCCTCCTTCATCGAATGGTTCGCCGAGGAAGGGAAGCGGATTTATGGCGAGGTCATTCCCAGCCATGGCGCCGATAAGCGTATCGTCACCCTTCGCCAGCCCATTGGTGTGGTGGCGGCGATCACCCCCTGGAACTTCCCCAACGCGATGATCACCCGCAAGGCTGCTCCGGCGCTGGCTGCGGGCTGTCCCATCATCATCAAACCTGCGGAGGACACGCCGCTTTCCGCTTTGGCTTTGGCCGAGCTGGCCGATCGGGCGGGGCTGCCGAAGGGGATTTTCAACGTCGTCACCACGCGGGAGTCCAAGGTGGTGGGGGGTGAGATGACGGCGAACCCCATCGTGCGGAAACTCTCCTTCACGGGCTCGACTCCCGTCGGCAAACTGCTGATGGGTCAATGCGCCGATACGGTGAAGAAGGTGGCCTTGGAACTGGGCGGGAATGCGCCCTTCCTTGTGTTCGACGATGCCGACCTGGATGCCGCCGTGGCTGGGGCCATCGCGTCGAAGTATCGGAACGCGGGGCAGACCTGCGTTTGCGCCAACCGGTTGATGGTTCAGGATGGCGTCTATGACGCTTTCGCCAAGAAGCTGGCCGAGGCTGTTTCCAAAATGGCCGTTGGCCCGGCCCTGGAAGGGGAAAGCCAGCAGGGACCGTTGATCAATGCGGCCGCCCTTGAGAAGGTGGATGGGCTGGTTCAGGACGCTCTCTCCAAGGGCGCGAAGGTTGTCCTCGGCGGCAAGCCCCACGCGCTGGGGGGGACGTTCTTCGAGCCGACGATCCTCACCGATGTCACCGGCGAGATGCGCATGTTCAACGAAGAGATTTTCGGCCCCGTCGCGCCCCTGTACCGGTTCAAGACCGAGGACGAAGCGGTTGCCATGGCCAATGATACGCCCTTTGGGCTGGCGGCCTACTTCTATTCCCGGGACATCGGTCGGGTCTGGCGGGTGGCCGAAGGGCTGGAATACGGCATTGTCGGCATTAACGAAGGCATCATTTCCACGGAAGTGGCGCCCTTTGGCGGCGTGAAGGAATCGGGTATTGGGCGGGAAGGATCCCGCCATGGAATCGAAGAGTTCACGGAGATCAAATACCTCTGCATGGGCGGTCTGTAAGAGCGTTGGAGGCCCCGGGGCGCGATCGGCGATTGACGGACGCGGGCCGGGGTGTTTCCCTCTTCCTCTTGTGGACATTCCCAGGTGTCCTCCCGGGGGTGTCTTCTACTTGTCCCCCGGGGGGCGTCTTCCTTTGTGCAAATGGGGCAGGCGCATGACCAAGACAGAGAACAGGCTAGGTGCCGCAATGCCAATCGGTCCTGCGGACACCCTCCCCCAGATCGGTGCAGCGGCTCTGTTGCAAGGCAAGGGTGCGCCTGGAGACGGCGAGGCGGGGGCCCTGCTGGAAGCCTTTGCGGCGCGGCGCCGGGCAGAGGGTTGGGCTGTGGCAGGCCTCGTCCAACGGCGGGATTCTGGAAACGGGCTCTGCCATCTGGTGGACTTGGAGGGTGGCCAAACCTATCCGATCACCCAAGAGCTGGGCAGCGGCTCGGAGTCCTGTGTCGTTGATCCTCATGGGGTGGCAGCCGCGTCCGTTGTCCTGCGGCGCGCGGTGGACGTCTCCGCCGATATTCTCGTGATCAACAAGTTTGGGCGCCTGGAAAGCGAGGGGGAGGGCTTGGTCGACGAAACCCTGGCCGCTATGGCTGCGGGGTTGATTGTTCTGACCACGGTTCACGAAAATTACCGCGAGTCCTTTTTGGAGCGTACGGGTGGTTTGGCCAGCCTGCTCCCCTGCACGTCGGATGCGTTGGAGGCTTGGTGGTCGTCCTTGCGGGTTGACGGGGCGGGACAGGAGGACAGCGGAACCGTTGGGCCGAGGGATTAAACTCACGGTACACGACAGTCAGTCCTTTTCAGTCACGGGGCTTTGCCCCGTCCCCCACTGGGGCCGTGAGGCCCAGACCCCGGGCTAAAAAAAGGGGGGGTTGGGGGCATCGCCCCTGAATGGGCTTGGGCACTCGCCCAAAAAAACCGAAACACTGTCGTGTATTGCGAATTGAACCCGTCGAACGGTACCCCTCTCCGGTTTCCGGTAAATTTGGAGGGATTTTATCTTTTCCGATTGACGGGGTGGGTTTGGGTCTATAGAACCCGCTCTCCCGACGGAGCGGTTGCTTTGTTGGGGCCGGGTTTTCTCCCTGGCTGGTTTTGTTTAATTCCTTGAATTGGCATTATTTTCGGATGTGCCACCGCTTCCTTCGGGGACCGGAAGAGGGGTTGGGCGGGACGGAAAAAAGGGAGT